>JAIYDJ010000019.1 GCA_027487575.1 Rhodobacter sp.
CCAGACCTTGGCCCGACTCCTGAACGTTCCCTTCGTGATTGCCGCCGCCACGACGCTCACCGAGGCGGGCTACGTGGGTGAGGACGTCGAGAACATCCTGCTGAAGCTCATCCAGGCCGCCGACTACGACGTCAAGAAGGCCGAGACGGGCATCATCTACATCGACGAGATCGACAAGATCAGCCGCAAGTCGGACAATCCCTCGATCACCCGCGACGTATCGGGCGAGGGCGTCCAGCAGGCGCTGCTGAAGATCATGGAAGGCACGATCGCCTCTGTGCCGCCGCAGGGCGGGCGCAAGCATCCGCAACAGGAATTCCTGCAGGTCGACACGACGAACATCCTGTTCATCTGTGGCGGGGCATTCGCCGGGCTGGAAAAGATCATCGCTCATCGCAACAAGGGCTCTGCCATTGGCTTTGGCGCCGATGTGAAAGGCCCCGAGGAACGCGGCGCTGGCGAGTTGTTCAAGGAACTGGAGCCGGAAGACCTGCTGAAATTCGGGCTGATCCCCGAATTCGTCGGCCGCCTGCCGGTGATCGCCACCCTGACCGATCTGGACGAGGCCGCGCTGGTCACGATCCTGACCGAGCCGAAGAACGCGCTGGTCAAGCAGTATCAGCGTCTGTTCGAGATCGAGGGCACCAAGCTGTCGTTCTCGGGCGACGCGCTGGTCGCGATCGCCAAGCGCGCGATCAAGCGCAAGACCGGCGCGCGCGGGCTACGTTCGATCATGGAGGATATCCTGCTTGACACGATGTTCGAACTGCCCGGCATGATCGGGGTCGAGGAAGTGGTGGTCAATCAGGAGGCCGTCAACAACGGCGCGCAACCTCTGCTGGTCCATACCGAGACAAAGAAGGAAAAAGCGACGGCCGGGTGAGGGCACCTTGCGCGGATTGCCAAGAGGGGCGGCAGCTTTGCCGCCCTTACTTCTTCTCGGGCAACTTACTGGCCTGCGCAGGAAACTTGCGCATCAGCCATTCCAACGTCAAAATCTGATCGGCATTTGGGGCGCGCCTGATCTGGATCAGCAGTTTCTGGACACTCGGGCGGTCCAGCGTGAGATTGGCTGCACCTTCATTGCATACAGAACAGATCGCTCGAAGATTGGTCGCCTCATCCGATCCACCCATGGACTTGTCTATGACGTGCCCGATATGCAGCCGGGTCTTGCGTCCCGGATCGTAGGGATGCGCCTCCCCAGCCACAGCTCCGCACATCTGGCAAGTGAAGCCATTCCGGTCGAGGACGAAGGCTCGCGTCTCCTTGGAAATTGTCCGCTCGAATGCTGGTTCAGGCTTGGCGGTCAACAGCAAATACTGACCCGGTTTCAGATCGCTTCGGTCATTGTGCGTCAGAATCGGAAAGCCTTCTTCCGTTCGAAGTTCCCGAACCCGGCGCGCCCATTCGGAAATTCCTCCGGCGGCCGCGCGAAGTTCATCCGAACCCATCACCCGACCCAGGTTGTCCAGGAAATGCCGCCGAAGAAGGCCCCGCGCGCCGGGCGTTCTAGACATGACTCACGACGGCATAGCTTCGCCGCACGCCCAAAGCGGCATAAAGCCGTTCTCCTACCGCTCTTGCTACAGGGGAGGGAAAGGCATTGCCAACCTGCCGATACGCAGCGGTCTTCTTGCCGAAAAATGCCCAGCTATCCGGAAACCCCTGCAGGCGTGCTACCATCCGCACTGTCAACCTCGGCATGCCCACAAAATCCTGTGGCGGAGCCTGATCGGCCACTCCTTTGCCGTCCACGCCCAGCGTTGCCCAGGCTGCGCGCGCCCGGGTCGGACCCAAATCCGGACCGCCGTGCTTCTTGGACCCGCCCACAATCGTGGGCGCAATCTCGTCTGCGCGCTGTGCCCATGCCCCGGCCCCTTGCCAGCCGTTTGCTCGCATCAGATCCAACAAGGTCTGCCCGACCGTCAGCGGTCGTCGCATATGCGGGTCCGGCCAATGAAAATGGTCTCGCCAATCCGACCGAATCGCGACAATCATGACGCGGGGGCGCAGTTGTGGCACACCAAAATCCGACGCGTTGAACAGGCGCCAGTCCATTTCGTACCCCATCGCCTGCAAGTCGCGGCGGAGTTGCTGGCGATAGTCCGAGAAAACCGCATCCAGAAAGCCGCGAACATTTTCGATCAGGACGGCACGGGGCTTCGCCTCGTCGATAATGCGCAAGGCGTCCGGGAACATATTGCGTTCGTCACGCGTGCCAAGCTGCTTGCCTGCGACCGAAAACGGCGGGCAGGGTAGGCCACCGGCCACGATATCGACGCCCCGATAGGGCTGCGCATCAAAGGTACCAACGTCGGCGGAGCTGCCATCGGGAACGTTCCAGTGAGGGCGGTTCAGACGAAGGGTTGCACGACACGACTCGTCTATCTCGACCAACGCGCGATGCATGAAACCCGCTTGCTCAAGCCCAAGGGCCTGCCCGCCAGCCCCTGCGCACAACTCCACCGAATCCAAACCGCTCTCCACATCTTGCGTCTGACGAGACTAGCACAACAATTGGTGAACAACAGGTAAAGATGGTTGGCCACCGTGCTGCCCGGTCTTTGCCGGGCGCGGGACAACGTACTGGACCTTGCCGTCCCGATCCGCCATATCAGGGCAAAGATCCCGGAGCGCCTCATGTCTTTTCTGAACCGCATGCTGACCTGGTGGAACACTCAGACCCTTGGCACCCAGATTTTCACGGCCCGGCGCGGGGTCAAGGTGGGCGAGGATGCCCAGGGCAACCTCTATTACCAGACCGCCGATGCCAAGCGCCGCTGGGTGATCTACAACGGCGAGATGGAAGCGTCGCGGGTGTCTCCGGACTGGCATGGCTGGCTGCACTTCACCTGGGATCAGCCGCCGACCACGTCGCCCCTGCCGCGCAAAATCTGGGAAAAACCGCACCGCGAAAACCTGACCGGCTCGGCCGAGGCCTACGCGCCGCCCGGGTCGATCCGGCAGGCCGTGCCGGTGGCCCGGGCCGATTACGAGGCGTGGCAGCCCAAGTGATGGCAGAGCATCGGGCAGAGGTGGTGACAGGGGCGGCCGTTCTGGCCGTGGCGCTGGCATTCGTGATCTACGCGACGCAGGGCATCGGTCTGACCGGGCAGCCTGACAGCTATCCGCTGCGCGCGTCGTTCCGGTCGGTCGAGGGGATCACGGTCGGGTCCGACGTCCGGCTTGGCGGCGTCAAGGTGGGCACGATCACCGATCTGCAACTGAACCCGCAGACGTTTTTTGCCGATGCGGTGATCGCGGTGCAGACCCCCATCCAGTTGCCGACCGACAGTGCCATCCTGATTTCGTCTGAAGGACTGCTGGGCGGCAACTTTGTCGAAATCGTTCCGGGGGGCGCACCTGACAATCTGGCACCGGGGGACGAGATCGAAGACACGCAGGGTTCGGTCAGCCTGATCTCGCTGCTGATGGCCTTCGTGGGCGGCGGGTCCGACTCCAAGGCATCCGAGGATACCGCCCCATGAAATGGGTGGCGCTGCTGGGGCTTTTGGCATGTCCTGCGATGGCGCAGGAAATGGCATCGGCCCCCGGCGGGATGGTCCGGGTTCTGGACCGGCTGTCGGGCCTGCTTGTCGATCTGGACCTGTCGCGGGGCGAGGCAAAGTCCAACGGCCGGCTGACCGTGCAGCTGGACGAGTGCCGCTATCCGGTGGAAGATCCCGCATCCGAGGCCGAAGCGCATCTGACGGTGTTCGACTCGGCGACGACCACCCCGTTGTTCGCCGGCTGGATGATCGCGTCGTCGCCTGCGTTGTCGGCGCTGGACCATCCGCGCTATGACGTCTGGGTCCTGCACTGCGACACGCCCGAGGCGGTTGCGGAGTAGCCGGGCGGATCGAAACTAGCCGGCTTTTTCAGCGCGGTCGCCAACCGTCGCAGATAATCGGCCTGCGTAATCTCGACCGCGCCCAGGGACGCCAGATGCGGTGTCAGGAACTGGGTGTCGAACAGGGTGAACCCCCCTGCCAGCAGCCGGTGCGTCAGATAGGCCAGCGCCACTTTGCTGGCATCGGTGCAGCGCGAAAACATGCTTTCGCCGAAAAAGGCCGACCCCAGCGCGACGCCATAGGTGCCGCCAACCAGATCGTCACCGTCCCACACCTCCAGACTGTGGGCGTGGCCTTGCGCGTTCAACTCCAGATAGAGGCCGCGGATGCGCGAGGAAATCCACGTTTCGGGCCGGTCCGCGCAGCCGTCGAGAACCCCGGCGAAATCCGTGTTTGTTCGAATTGTGAAGTCGGACCCCAACAACCGGCGCCGAAGGCTGCGCGAAATATGGAATTTTTCCAGTGGCAGGATGCCACGCAAGCGCGGTTCGACCCAGTGAATGTTCGGGTCGTCGCGCGTTTCGGCCATCGGGAACAGGCCCATGGCATAGGCGTGCAGCAAAAGGGCGGGGGTGATGTCTTCCGTCACCTCAGCCGAACTGGGTTTCCAGCCATTTTTCCAACCAGTGGATGTTGTATTCCCCATTCTGGATGTCAGGCTCGTTCAGCAGCGCCTCGAACAGCGGCATCGTGGTGTCGATGCCGTCCACGATCAACTCTCCCAACGCGCGGCGCAGGCGGGCCAGCGCCTCGGGCCGGTCGCGGCCTTGCACGATCAGTTTGCCGATCAGGCTGTCGTAATAGGGCGGGATCGAATAGCCGGAGTACAGCGCCGAATCCATCCGGACGCCCAACCCGCCGGGCGCGTGGAACATGCGCACGCGACCGGGGCAGGGCGCGAAGTTCGGCAGCTTCTCGGCGTTGATCCGCACCTCGATGGCGTGGCCGTTGATTTCGAGTTCGTCCTGCGTGAAGGACATGCCAAGCCCGGCCGCGACGCGGATCTGTTCGCGCACCAGATCGACGCCGAAGATGGCTTCGGTGACGGGGTGTTCGACCTGAAGGCGGGTGTTCATCTCGATGAAGAAGAACTCGCCCTCCTCGTAAAGAAACTCGATGGTGCCCGCGCCGATGTAATTGATCTTGGCGATGGCATCGGCACAGACCTTGCCGATCCGGTTGCGCAGCGCAGGCGTCATGGCCGGGCCGGGGGCCTCTTCGAAGACCTTCTGGTGGCGGCGCTGCAGCGAACAGTCCCGTTCGCCCAGATGCACGCCGCCGCCCTTGCCGTCACCGAACACCTGAATTTCGATGTGGCGGGGCTTTTGCAGGTATTTCTCGATATAGACTTCGTCATTGCCGAACGCCGCCTTGGATTCGGCGCGGGCGGTGCGGAACGCAATTTCCAGCTCTTCCGCGTTCCTGGCGACCTTCATGCCGCGTCCGCCGCCGCCCGCCGTCGCCTTGATGATGACGGGAAAGCCGATGCCTGCCGCAACACCAATGGCGGCTTCGAAGTCGGCCACCCCGCCCTCGGACCCCGGCACGACGGGAATGCCCAATGCCTTGGCGGTTTCCTTGGCGGTGATCTTGTCGCCCATGATGCGGATGTGTTCGGCCTTGGGACCGATGAAGGTGATCCCGTGATCCTCCAGCGCCTGCGCAAAGGCCGCGTTTTCGGACAGGAAACCATAGCCCGGATGCACCGCCTGCGCCCCGGTGATCTCGCAGGCCGAAATGATCGCGGCCTTGGACAGATAGCTTGCACTTGAAGATGCGGGGCCGATGCACACGCTTTCGTCCGCCATCCGGACATGCATCGCGTCGGCGTCGGCGGTGGAATGAACCGCGACCGACTTGATCCCCATTTCCCGGCAGGCCCGGATGACGCGCAGGGCAATCTCACCCCGGTTTGCGATCAGGATTTTCTCGAACATCCCGGTCACTCGATGATCATCAGGGGTGCGCCGTACTCGACCGGGGTGCCGTCCGAAACCAGAATGCGCTTCACCACGCCAGCGCGGGGGGCCGGGATGTGGTTCATGGTCTTCATCGCCTCGATGATCAGGACCGTCTGGCCTTCGGTGACGGTCGCCCCGACCCCGACGAACGGGGTCGCGCCCGGTTCGGCTGACAGATAGACCGTGCCGACCATCGGCGAAGTTACCGCGCCGGGGTGCTGCGCAGGGTCTTCGTTGGCCACCGTGGCGGCTGCCGGCGTTGCAGTTGCGGCCGGTGCGTGTGCAATGGCAGGGGCGGCAGCGGTTGCCGTCATCTGCACGATGTTCGATTGCTTGACGACGCGGACTTCCAGGCTGTCATTCTCGCCATACTCGCGCTTCACCGACACTTCGGTCAGGTCGTTCTTGTTCAGAAGCTCTGCCAGCGCAGAAATGAAGGCCACGTCGGCTTCGGCGGAATGTTTGCTCATTGCGTCCTCTGTGGGTTTTTGCCCGATATGTGGCCTGCAGACAGCCTGTTCGCTGCAGGACGACTGCCCGCTTATACGTCAGTGCGCCGGGGGTGAAAAGCATCTGATGCGCCGGGCGGGGCCGAGGCATAATTTACCGTTTGATAAAATTTTTGTCCTGTGGCAGCTTTTTTCAAAAGACCAACCGGGAGAACGAGTTTGACCAACAGCCAGCTTACGCCCGGCGTCGTGCCGGGGCGTCTGCCCACCGCCGCGTATGACCAGAACTTTGCGGATCACACGCCGCCCCTTGACCGGCACGAAGCCACGGTGGCGGCGGACCGGTGTTATTTCTGCTATGACGCGCCCTGCGTGACGGCCTGCCCGACCTCGATCGACATCCCCCTGTTCATCCGGCAGATCTCGACCGGAACGCCGGATGCCGCGGCGCGGACGATCTTTGCACAGAACATCCTGGGCGGCATGTGTGCCCGCGTTTGCCCCACCGAAACGCTGTGCGAAGAGGTGTGCGTGCGCGAGGTGGCTGAAGGCAAGCCCGTCGAGATCGGGCGGTTGCAGCGCTTTGCCACCGACGGGCTCATGGCAAAGGGCATCCACCCCTTCCGCCGCGCTGCCGCCACGGGACGCACGGTCGCCGTGGTGGGGGCGGGGCCGGCCGGGCTGGCCTGCGCGCACCGCCTGGCGATGCACGGGCACGACGTGGTGATCTACGACGCACGGTCCAAGCCGGGCGGGTTGAACGAATTCGGAATCGCCTCGTACAAGGCAACGGATGACTTTGCACAGGCCGAGGTGAACTGGCTGCTGCAGATCGGGGGCATCCGGATCGAACAGGGCCGGGCACTGGGGCGCGACATGGCGCTGGCGGATATGCAGGCGTCCCATGATGCAGTGTTTCTGGGCATCGGTCTGGCGGGGGTCAATGCCCTGCGCGTTGCGGGCGAGGACAAGCATGGCGTGCGCGACGCCGTGGATTTCATCGCAGAACTGCGGCAGGCGCGCGACGTCTCCGCGCTGCCGATCGGGCGGGATGTGGTGGTCATCGGCGGTGGTATGACGGCGGTCGATGCGGCCGTGCAGTCGCGTCTGCTGGGGGCCGAGACGGTCACCATCGTATACCGGCGCGGGCAGGACAGGATGAGCGCCAGCGGATACGAGCAGGACCACGCGACCAAAGCCGGTGTGCGGATCGTGACCAATGCAGCGCCGGTTCAGGTTCTGGGCAATGGCGCCGTGACGGATGTCGAGTTCGCCTATACGGTGGACGGGCCGTCCGGGCTGACGCTGGGGGCAGAGCGGTTCCGCCTGAAGGCGGATCAGGTGTTCAAGGCCATCGGGCAGACCCTGTCGGGCGCGCCGGAAGGTCTGGCGGTGGAGGGCGGCAAGATCGCGGTGATGGGCGCGGGGCGCACGTCGGTGCCCGGCATCTGGGCCGGGGGGGACTGCGCGACGGGCGGCGATGACCTGACCGTGACGGCCGTTGCGCAGGGGCGCGATGCGGCCGAGGATATTCATTTTGTTCTGAGCGGCGATGGGCAGATTGCCCATCCTACGGGGGTGTGAACCATGGCTGACCTGACCTCGACCTTCATCGGCATCAAGTCCCCCAACCCGTTCTGGCTGGCCAGCGCCCCGCCGACCGACAAGGAGTACAACGTCCGCCGCGCCTTTCAGGCCGGGTGGGGCGGTGTGGTCTGGAAGACGCTCGGCTCGGAAGGCCCGCCCATCGTCAACGTCAACGGCCCGCGCTATGGCGCGGTCTGGGGCGCGGATCGCCGCCTGCTGGGCCTGAACAACATCGAACTCATCACCGACCGCCCGCTGGAGGTCAACCTGCGCGAGATCAAGTCGGTCAAGCGCGACTACCCCGACCGCGCAATGATCATCAGCCTGATGGTGCCTTGCGACGAGGAAAGCTGGAAGGCCATCCTTGCGCAGATCGAGGATACCGGGGCCGACGGGGTGGAGCTGAACTTCGGCTGCCCGCACGGGATGGCCGAACGCGGCATGGGGTCTGCCGTGGGGCAGGTGCCCGAATACATCGAGATGGTGACCCGCTGGGTCAAGCAATACAGCCGCATGCCCTGCATCGTCAAACTGACGCCCAACGTCACCTCGATCCTGCCGCCCGCGCAGGCGGCGCACCGGGGCGGGGCGGATGCGGTCAGCCTGATCAACACCGTCAAGTCGATCACCAACGTCGATCTGGATCACTTCTCGCCCTTCCCGATGATCGACGGCAAGGGCAGCCACGGGGGCTATTGCGGCCCCGCGGTGAAACCCATCGCGCTGAACATGGTGGCCGAGATCGCCCGCGACCGGGAAACGCGCGGCCTGCCGATTTCCGGCATCGGGGGCGTGACGACCTGGCGCGACGCTGCCGAATTCATGGCCCTTGGCGCGGGCAACGTGCAGGTCTGTACGGCGGCCATGACCTATGGCTTCAAGATCGTGCAGGAAATGATTTCCGGCCTGTCGCAGTACCTGGATGAAAAGGAAATGGCGCTGTCCGATCTGATTGGCCGCGCGGTGCCGAATTTCGTCGAATGGCAAGACCTGAACCTGAACTACGTCACCAAGGCGCGCATCGACCCCGACTCCTGCATCAGTTGCGGCCGCTGCTATGCCGCCTGCGAGGATACCAGCCATCAGGCGATCGCCATGAAGCCGGGCCGGGTGTTCGAGGTGATGGATGACGAATGCGTGGCCTGCAATCTGTGCGTCAATGTCTGCCCGGTCGAGGATTGCATCACCATGGTGCAACTGCCCAAGGGCGCGGTCGATCCGCGCACGTCGGTTCCGGTCGGCGACTATGCAAGCTGGACGACGCACCCCAACAATCCGGGGGCGAAGGTGGCCGCCGAATAGGCGGCCCCTGAACCGGGTCAGATGGCCAGTTGCTGGCCGAGTTCGATCACCCGGTTGACCGGCAGGCGGTAGAAGTCCGTGGCATTCGACGCGGACTTCGTCATCGAGATGTACAAACGCTCCTGCCATTCGGGCAGGCCTTCGTTCCTGGCCGTCCGGAAGCTTCGGCGGTTCAGGAAGAACGAGGTCATCATGATGTCGAACTTCTCGCCCTGCCGCCCGGCGAGTTTCAGGGCGCGGGGCACGTTCGGCTCTTCCATGTAGCCAAACAGCAGCGAAACCCGCGAGAACCGATCGCCCAGCTTTTCCACCGTCACTCGGTCGGCATCGGCCACGTAGGGCGTGTTTGCCACGGACACCGTCACGATCAGGTTTCGCGTGTGCAGCACATGGTTGTGCTTGAGATTGTGGGTCAGCGCCGCCGGGGCGATGTCGGGGTCAGAGGTCAGGAACACCGCCGTACCGGGGGCGGTGCTCAACCGCTTGCTGGCGGTCACCGACTTGATCAGCGTTTCCAGCGTGACCGAGCCCGAGCGCGCCTTCTTCTGGACGTAGGCTGTGCCGCGCATCCAGGTCCAGATCATCAGGACGACCACCGCAGCCAGCGCCAGCGGCATCCATCCGCCATCCGCCACCTTGGCAAGATTGGCCCCGAGGAACACCAGTTCCAGCAAAAGCATCGGCACGCAGATCACCGCCACCAGCCAGAGCGGCCATTTCCAGAAGCGCAGGAACACCACTGCGGCGAGGATCGTGGTGATCACCATGGTTCCGGTCACGGCGATTCCGTATGCCGCCGCCAGCCGTGACGAGGTTCCGAACAGCAGCACAAGGGCGACCACGCCGACGAACAGGATGCGGTTGACCTGCGGCATGTAGATCTGCCCGACCTGGGTTTCCGAGGTGTGCCGGATTTCAAGCCGGGGCAGCAGCCCCATTTGCACGGCCTGCTGCGACATCGAGAAGGCGCCCGAGATCACCGCCTGGCTGGCAATGACGGTGGCCGCGGTGGCCAGCACCACCAGCGGCAGCAGCAGCCAGTCCGGAGCGAGCAGAAAGAACGGGTTCTCGACCGCCTCCGGGTGCGCCAGCACCAGCGCGCCCTGGCCCAGATAGCTGAGCGTCAGGGCCGGAAACACCACCCATCCCCAGGCCAGCCGGATCGGACGCCGTCCGAAATGCCCCATGTCGGCATAAAGCGCCTCGACCCCGGTGACAGCAAGGAATACCGACCCCATCACCGGCAGCGACGCCATGCCGTGTTCGGTGATGAATCCGATGGCGTAGACCGGATTGGCAGCTTGCAGGACCATCGGCTGATCGCCGATATGCAGCAGACCCAGCACCGCCATCACCGCAAACCACACCAGCGTGACGGGACCGAAGAAGGTCGAGACCGACCCCGTGCCCTTGTGTTGCACGAAAAAGATCCCGAAGATGATCGCCAGCGTCATCGGCAGGATGAACGGCTCGAACCCCGGTGCGACCAGCTTCAGACCCTCGACGGCAGACAGCACCGAGATGGCCGGCGTGATGATCGCATCGCCGAAGAACAGCGCGCAGCCGAGGACGCCGAAGGCAAGGATCGGCAGGGTCCTTCGCCCCAGTGCCTGTTGCGTCAGCGCGACGAGCGACAGCGTGCCACCCTCGCCCCGGTTGTCGGCGCGCAGGATCAGCACGACATATTTCAGCGTCACGATCAGCATCAGCGTCCACCACAACAGCGAAACGATGCCGATGATCTCGTTCTGCGTCAGACCTCCGGCCCGCGCCGCGTGCAGCGCCTCGCGCAGCGCGTAAAGCGGACTTGTGCCGATGTCGCCGTAGACCACGCCGATGCAGCCGACGAAGAGGACCCAGAAACTTTGCTTGCCATGCTCATGCGGCCTGGCCGCGACGGCCGTACTGACCGGTTGCGATGACATATGTCCACCCCGACTCCAGACGTGCGGGGGATACGCCTTTCGGCAGGTGTACTCAAGGACGTTGCAAGCACGCGGCGACCAGCGACGCGCGCCCCCTCACGCCGGGAACAACATCCGGCGGAACAGGGTTTCCAGATGGTCGCCCGCCTCGGCAAAGGGGTCGTGCCCCGGGCCGAGAACCGCACGGACCTGCACGTCGAAATCGGCGTAGTGCTGCGTCAGCGCCCAGATCGAGAAGATCAGATGCACCGGATGGCTGCGGGCAATCCGGCCCTGATCCATCCAGATCTGCAGGACGCGCGCCTTTTGATCTACCAGATCACGCAGATCGGTTTCGATCACCGTGCGCATCCGGGGCGCGCCTTGCAGCATTTCATTGGCGAACAGCCGGCTTTCGCGCGGAAAGTCGCGCGCAAGGTCCAGCTTGCGGCGCACATAGCTGAGGATTTCGTCCAGAGGCTCGCCGTCGGGGTCCATGTCGCGCAGGGGATCAAGCCAGGTGTCCAGCAGTCCGGACAACAGGGCGGTGTGGATCGCCTCTTTCGATGGAAAGTAGTAAAGCAGATTCGGCTTTGACAATCCGGCCACATCGGCGATCTGGTCCAGCGTCGCCCCGCGATAGCCATGTTGGGAAAACACCTCCAGCGCCGCGTCGAGGATGGTCTGCGAGTTCTTCAGTTGGATGCGGCTTTGCGGGCGTGTCATCAGGCGGTCCGGTCTGCGGTATGACGCAGACTTGGCGCAAATTTGGGCAGGATGCAAAGGGCAATCGTCCCCGCGCGGGGCAATCACCCGCCCCGGTTCAGGGAGATTCGGCGTGCTGCCCGGCCTGCGCCGCCAATATCTGGTCCATGGCCCGGACCACCAGCGCGTGATCGTCAAGTTGCGGCAGACCCGAAACCGTTGCCACGGCCACCACCCCAACGCCCGCCACCTGAACGGGCACAGACCCGCCGTGATCGGCATAGTCCGCCATGGACAGTCCCTGATAGGCCAGGCTGCGGTCCTTTGCCCGCAACTCCAGCCCCACCTGCAGCGAGGATTTGTGAAACTGCAGCGCTGTCGCCGATTTGCGCCGCGCCCAGTCCTCGTTGTCGGGGGCAGAGCCCGGCAGGGCGGCGTGAAACAGCGTGCGGCTGGCCGTGCGGATGTTGATCACCACGGGCAGCGCGTCGGCCCAGGCCAGTTCGACCAGGGCGATGCCTAGTTCCAGCGCGGTATCTTCATCGAACCGCTCGAATATCAGGCGCGCGGCTTCTTCCTTCAGGTCGGCGATGTCCATGGGATGTCCTTGGTCGATGGTGCGGGCAGCCTAGCAAGCACGCCGCCTCTTGGGTAGCCACCGCTGCGATGCGGCGCTGTCATGCTGCAGGCCTGTCACATTTTCGTTGACCGGGGGGGTGGGCCGTATAGCGTCTGGTCTTGACCATCTGGTCAGAAACGAGTCGCGGCAAGGGGCGTGCAAGACCCCGGAAGGGGAGACGATCATGGCAGCACCCGGTGAAAACCTGCGCATCAACGGCGCGCGGCTGTGGGACAGTCTGGACCAGATGGCGCAGATCGGCCCCGGCGTGGCGGGCGGCAACAACCGCCAGACCCTGACCGATGCCGACAGCGAGGGGCGGCACCTGTTTGCCCGCTGGTGCGCCGAGGCGGGCATGACCATGGGCGTCGACACGATGGGCAACATGTTCGCGACCCGCGCGGGGACCGAAGATCTGGACCCTGTCTACATCGGCTCGCATCTGGACACCCAGCCGACCGGAGGCCGCTATGACGGGGTGCTGGGGGTGCTGGGCGGGCTGGAGGTTGTGCGGACCCTGAACGATCTGGGCGTGAAAACCCGCCATCCCATCGTGGTGACCAACTGGACCAACGAGGAAGGCGCGCGGTTTGCCCCTGCGATGCTGGCGTCAGGCGTGTTCGCGGGCCTCCACACGCAGGACTACGCCTATGCGCGCCGCGACCCGAAGGGGCTGGCGTTCGGGGACGAGCTGGCCCGCGTCGGCTGGGTGGGGACCGAAGTCGTGGGGGCGCGTCGGATACATGCGATGTTCGAGTTGCACATCGAACAGGGGCCGATCCTTGAGGCCGAGGGCAAGACGATTGGCGTGGTGACCCACGGGCAGGGGCTGTGGTGGCTGGAGATCACGCTGACGGGGCGCGACGCGCATACCGGGTCGACCCCGATGAACATGCGGGTCAACGCGGGGCTGGGGATGGCGCGGGTGGTCGAACGTGTCCACCAGATCGCCATGGCGCATCAACCCGGCGCGGTGGGCGCGGTGGGGCAGGTGTTCGTTTTTCCCAACTCGCGCAACGTGATACCGGGCAAGGTGGTGTTCACCGTCGATATCCGGTCCCCCGATCAGGCCAAGCTTGACGCGATGAAGGCCGAGGTTTCGCGGGCGGCTTTTGCTGTGGCGGCGGAGTTGGGCTTGGGCTGTGCGATCGAGGATGTGGGGCATTTCGACCCGGTGACCTTCGATCCCGCGCTGGTTCAGGTCGTGCGGTCGGCGGCGGAACGGCTGGGCCATCCCCACATGGACATCATCTCGGGCGCCGGGCACGACGCCTGCTGGATCAACCGGGTGGCGCCCACGGTGATGGTGATGTGCCCCTGTGTGGGTGGGCTGAGCCACAACGAGGGCGAGGAGATTTCGGAGGCTTGGGCGGCGGCGGGGGCGGATGTGTTGTTGCACGCGGTGCTGGATGTGGCGGGGGTGGTGGGGTAACGGCATGGCCAGATCCGCGTCCCCCGCACCCGATTTGGGTCCCGTCTTCGAGGCGTTGCGCGCTTCGATGGTCCGGGACGCAGCAGCGGCGACGGTGTTGCGAAACAATCCGGGACATATCGAACTGGCCGGACCGGCCCGCGATCCGGTATCTGGTGAGCCGGTTTGGTTCGGCATGGTCAAGACCGGCGCGCGTGCCGTCAGCTATCATCTGATGCCCCTTTACCGCGACCCGGCGTTGGGCGCGGCCCTGTCGCCTGCACTTGAAAAGCGGCGTCAGGGAAAGTCATGTTTCAATTTCAGCAAGATTGATCCGGCGCTTTTTGCCGAGTTGTCTGATCTGACCCTTCGCTGCGCCAAGGAGGCCAAATGACCACCACCATCCGCAACGGCACCATCGTCACCGCCGACCTGACCTACAAGGCCGATGTCCAGATCGACAACGGCGTCATCACCGCCATCGGGCCGAACCTCAAAGGCGGCACCGAACTCGATGCGACGGGGTGCTATGTCATGCCCGGCGGGATTGATCCGCATACGCATCTGGAAATGCCGTTCATGGGCACCTACTCGGCCGACAATTTCGAATCCGGCACGCGGGCGGCGCTGTCGGGCGGGACGACGATGGTGGTCGATTTCGTCCTCCCGGGGCAGGGTCAGGGGCTGATGGATGCCATGCAGATGTGGCACAACAAATCCGGCCGCGCGTCCTGCGACTATTCCTATCATATGGCGATCACCTGGTGGGGCGAGAAGGTCTGGGATGACATGGCCGCCGTCACCGGGGCGGGGATCAATACGTTCAAGCACTTCATGGCCTACAAGGGCGCGTTGATGGTTAACGACGACGAGATGTTCGCGTCCTTCACCCGCTGTGCCGAACTGGGGGCGATGCCGTTCGTCCATGCCGAAAACGGCGATGTGGTGGCCGAGTTGCAGCGCAAGCTGATGGCCGCGGGCAACTCCGGGCCGGAGGCGCATGCGTTTTCACGCCCCCCGGAGGTGGAGGGCGAGGCGACCAACCGCGCCATCATGATCGCCGACATGGCGGGGGTGCCGGTCTACATCGTCCATACGTCCTGCGAAGAGGCGCACGAGGCGATCCGCCGGGCGCGGATGCTGGGCAAACGCGTGTACGGCGAGCCGCTCATCCAGCATCTGACGCTGGATGAAAGTGAATACAGCAATCCCGACTGGAACCATGCGGCGCAGCGGGTGATGTCGCCACCCTTCCGCGACAAGCGGCATCAGGATTCGCTCTGGGCCGGGTTGGCGGCGGGGTCGTTGCAGGTGGTGGCGACGGATCATTGTGCGTTCACAACCGCGCAGAAGCGGTTCGGGGTGGGCGACTTCACGAAGATCCCGAATGGCACCGGGGGGTTGGAGGACCGGCTGTCGATGCTGTGGACGCACGGGGTTGCCACGGGACGGCTGACGATGAACGAATTCGTCGCGGTGACGAGCACCAACATCGCCAAGATTCTGAACTGCTATCCGAAAAAGGGCGCGGTTCTGATGGGGGCGGATGCCGATCTGGTGGTGCTGGACCCGGAGAAGGGAAAGACGATCACGGCGGCTGCGCAGCAATCGGCGATTGATTACAACGTGTTCGAGGGAAAGACGGTCAAGGGCCTGCCCCGCTTCGTGCTGTCGCGCGGGCACCTGTCGGTGGATGACGGGGCGGTGAAGACGCAGGAAGGGCATGGCCAGTTCGTGGCGCGTCCGCCGAACGGCGCGGTCAACCGGGCGCTGACGCAGTGGAAAGACCTGACCGCGCCGCGCCCCGTGGTGCGGACGGGTATTCCGGCGAGCGGGGTCTGATGTCAGGGCACCAGACGTTCAAGTTCGGGCAGCAGGACGACGCTTTCCTGCTCGTTCGGGTCGGTGCGCGAGATGACTGCGGTGGTCGGAACATCGCCAATGTTCATCGGCAGATGCGGCATGTCCGCAGGGATGTAAAGCAGATCACCCGGCCCGATATCCATCACGTTTTCAAGAGCTTGCCCCCAATACATCCGGCTGGTTCCCGCGATGCAGTAGATTGCGGTTTCATGGGTGGCATGCTTGTGCGCGCGGGCCCGCCCGCCCGGGGGGATTGTGAGAAGGTGCATGCAGATCGCTTGCGCGCCGACCGACTCGGCGGATATTCCCTCGTTGTAGGTAAAGCCCTGCTTGCCGGAGAAATGGCCTTCGGGGCGGAGTTTGCGGCATGATGTCATCGGGTCACCTCATGTTCTGCGGCGAAAATACCGGAACATCGAAATGAAGGATATGCTGAACATCGCCGGTCCTGTGGTCGAGGCATCGGGCGTCGATCTTGTATTCCAGACCAACGACGGCCCAGTGCAGGCGTTGAAGGATGTCAACCTGTTGATCGGCAAGGGAGAATTTGTTTCGTTCATCGGGCCTTCGGGCTGTGGCAAGACGACGTTCCTGCGCTGCGTGGCGGCTTTGGAGACGCCGACTGGGGGCACGCTGATGGTCAACGGGATGACGGCGGAGGCGGCGCGGAAGGCGCGGGCTTATGGGTATGTGTTTCAGGCGGCGGGGCTGTATCCGTGGCGGACCATCAGCGGGAATATCCGCTTACCTCTTGAAATCATGGGGTTTTCGCGGGCGGAGCAGGACGAGCGGGTTGCCCGCGTGCTGGAGTTGGTGGAGCTTGGCGGGTTTGGCAACAAGTATCCCTGGCAGTTGTCGGGGGGCATGCAGCAGCGGGCGTCGATTGCCCGGGCGCTGGCCTTCGATGCGGATATCCTGCTGATGGACGAACCCTTTGGCGCGCTGGATGAGATCGTGCGGGACCGGCTGAACGAGGAGGTTCTAAGGCTTTGGAATCGCACGCAGAAGACCATCCTGTTCGTGACGCATTCCATCCCCGAGGCGGTGTATCTTTCGACCAAGATCGTCGTTATGTCGCCGCGACCGGGTCGGATTACCGATGTGATCGACTCGCCGCTGCCACGGGAACGGCCGCTGGACATCCGCGACAGCCGGGAGTTCATCGAGATTGCCCACCGGGTGCGCGAAGGGCTGCGGGCGGGGCATGGCGATGGGGTTTGAAGGGATTTCGGCGGTGCACCGGCGGTACACCTCCTGTGCACCCCCTGTGCAGACGGAGAGGCCGCAGGGGGCTGCCGCCCCCGTCGGGGCAAGCCCCGCCTCCCCCGCGGATATTTTTGAGCAGAAAATGGGGGTGGGGGCGTGAGGCGGGCTTTGCCGGTTTTCGCCGTGGTCGGGATCATCGTCTGCGTCTGGTATTCGGCGGCGGTGTGGATGAATGCGCCGTGGGTATATGATCAGGCGGAGCGGGCGGGGGTTTCGGTGTCGTTTGGCGAGATGGTGGGCGCGACGATGGGGCAGGCTCGGCCCGTGCTGCCCGCGCCGCATCAGGTGGCGGCAGAGTTGTGGAAAGGGGTGGCGGGGCAGGCTGTCACCTCGAAACGGTCGCTGGTTTATCATGGCTGGGTGACGTTGCAGGCGACGTTCTACGGGTTCGTGCTGGGGATCGGGCTTGGGGTTGCGCTGGCAGTGTCCATCGTGCGGTTCCGGGTGATGGAATTGTCGGTGATGCCCTGGGCAATCATCAGTCAGACGATTCCGATCGTGGCTTTGGCGCCGATGATCGTGGTGCTGTCCAATGCGGCGGGGGTGGAGGACCGGATGGTGCCGAAGGCGATCATCTCGGCTTATCTTTCGTTCTTTCCGGTGCTGGTCAGCATGGTCAAGGGGCTGCGCAGCCCGGACCAGATGCAGATCGACCAGTTGCGGACGTGGTATGCGAGCGAGGCGCAGATGTTCTGGAAGCTGCGTCTGCCCGCGTCGATGCCGTATTTCTTTGCATCGCTGAAAGTGGCGATTGCAGCAAGTCTGGTGGGCGCGATTGTGGGGGAGTTGCCGACCGGGGCGATTGAAGGCTTGGGCGCGCGGATGCTGATCGGATCGCAGTTCGGTGAGCCCATGATCATGTGGGCGGCGCTGTTCGCGGCGGCGATTCTGGCGGGCGGGTTGATCCTGCTGGTGGGGATCGTGGAGCGGTTCGCGCGGGCGCGGATGGGGGCCCCGGCATGATGTGGATCGTGGCAGCACTGGCTGTCTGGGCAGCGGGCTGGGTGGTGAATGTCTGGCTGGCGCGGTCGGCATGGTCTGCGACGCGGGCCGGCAGGCTTGCCATCGTGGTGGTGTTCGGCGTCACGCTGTTGGCGATCTGGGAGGGGCTGGTGCGCGGGTTCGGCGTGTCGGCGGTGATCCTGCCGACGCCTTCGGTCATCGGTGTGCGGATCGCGGGGGCGCTGCCTGTGCTGTTGGGCGACTTCGTGCAGACCGTGATCAAGGGCGCGCTGACCGGCTATCTGATGGGCAGCGCGGCGGCAGTGGTGGTGGCGGTTCTGATCGACCGGTCGCCGTTCCTGAAGGCGGGTCTTCTGCCGGTGGGGAATTTCGTGGCGGCCCTGCCCATCGTTGGGATCGCGCCGATTCTGGTGGCGTGGTTCGGGTTCGACTGGCATTCCAAGGCGGCGGTCGTGGTGGTGATGGTGTTCTTTCCGGTGCTGGTCAACATGGTGGCGGGGCTGCAGGCGTCCGAGCGGATGCAGCGCGACCTGATGGCGACCTGGGGGGCGGGGTACTGGCAGAGCCTGTTCAAGCTGCGCTTTCCGGCGGCGATGCCGTTTCTGTTCAATGGATTGAAGATCGCCAGCACCCTTGCCCTGATCGGGGCAATCGTTGCGGAATTTTTCGGCAGTCCGACGGTCGGCATGGGCTTTCGCATCAGCACCGAGGTCGGGCGGCTGGGCATGGACATGGTCTGGGCTGAAATTGCGGTTGCGGCGCTGGCGGGGTCGGCGTTCTATGGTGTCATTGCGGCGATCGAGCGGGGGGTGACGTTCTGGCACCCTTCGCAACGGGTTTAACAATGCCCCGGAACGGGGCGGCAACTTGGAGGTTCATGATGAAGAAGATGATGTTGGCGGCCGCGCTGGCGCTGGCGGCCGGGTCGGCGCAGGCGGCGGATGATGTGACGCTGCAGCTGAAATGGGTGACGCAGGCGCAGTTCGCCGGGTACTATGTGGCGCAGGCCAAGGGGTTCTACACCGAAGAGAACCTGAACGTGACGATCAAGCCGGGCGGCCCCGACATCGCACCCGGACAGGTGATCGCGGGCGGCGGGGCGGATGTGGTGATCGACTGGATGCCGTCGGCGCTGGCCGCGCGGGAAAAGGGTCTGCCGCTGGTGAACATCGCGCAACCCTTTGCCTCGTCGGGTCTGATGCTGACCTGTCTGGCGGAAACCGGGATCACCGCGCCGACCGACTTTGCCGACAAGACGCTGGGCGTCTGGTTCTTCGGCAACGAATATCCGTTCCTGTCCTGGATGTCGCAACTCGGGCTGGCGACGGACGGTTCGGCGGGTGGGGTGACGGTGCTGAAGCAGGGCTTCAACGTCGATCCGCTGCTGCAAAAGCAGGCGGCCTGCATTTCGACCATGACCTACAACGAATACTGGCAGGTGATCGACGCAGGGATCACGCCCGAGCAACTGGTGACGTTCAAGTATCAGGACATGGGCGTGGCCACGCTGGAGGACGGGCTTTACGTGCTGGAGGAAAATCTGGCCGACCCGGCGTTCGAGGACAAGATGGTGCGGTTTGTCCGCGCGTCGATGAAGGGCTGGAAATACGCCGAAGCCAACCCCGATGAAGCTGCGATGATCGTGCTGGAAAATGACGAGACCGGCGCGCAGACCGAACAGCACCAGAAGCGGATGATGGGCGAAGTGGCCAAGCTGACCGCAGGGTCGAATGGCACGCTGGACGTGGCGGCGGCGGAAAAGACCGTGGCGACGCTGCTGGCGGGCGGATCGGACCCGGTGATCACCAAGGCGCCCGAGGGGGCCTGGACGAGTGTGATCACCGACAAGGCGCTGCAGTAAGCAGGCGCGGGGCGGATCGAAAGGGCGCGCCGTCGGGCGCGCCCTTTTGCATGTCGGGGGTGAGGGGGCGGACCGGGGCCGGGCGGGCTATGCCTTGACGGCATCGGTCTTGCGGAAAGGCCGGGGGTTTCACACCCCCGGACCCCCGTGGGATATTTGGGGACAGAAAATGCAGGGCGCTGCGAAGGGATTGATGATGACAGCACCGTTTTCCACGTTCGGCGCGTTGCGCGACATGATGCGGACGCTGCCGCAGGCCGATGCCGACGCGATGGCGCGGGCGCGGGCGCGCGATGCGGTGCTGACCAAGCCGCCCGGTGCGCTGGGGCGGCTTGAGGCGGTGGCGATCTGGCTGGCAGGGTGGAAGGGCGTCCGGGCGACCCGGGTGCAGATCGCGATCTTTGCGGGGAATCACGGTGTTGTGGCGCAGGGAGTATCGGCCTTTCCGCCCGCGGTCACCGCGCAGATGGTGGCCAATTTCCGGGCGGGCGGGGCGGCGGTGAACCAGCTTGCGCGGCAGGTGGGGGCGTCGATGGTGGTCGAGGCGATCGAACTGGACCGGCCCACGGGCGATTTCACGACCGAGGCGGCGATGACCGAAGCCGAGGTGATGGCTGCGATGGCGATCGGGTGGCAGGCGGTGGACGTTGGGGCAGACCTTCTGGTGCCCGGCGAGATGGGGATCGGCAACACCACCGTGGCTGCGGCGCTGGCCTGTGCGCTGTTCGGTGGCGCCGCAGAGGATTGGGTGGGACGCGGAACCGGCGTCGATGACGCGGGTCTGGCGCGGAAGCGGGCTGCGGTCACGGCCGGACTGGCGCGCCACAGCGGGCGCGAGCCGTTCGAGGTTCTGCGCTGTCTGGGCGGGCGCGAGATTGCGGCGATGGCGGGCGCGATCCTGCGGGCGCGCCAGTTGCGGATTCCGGTGGTGCTGGATGGCTTCATCGCCTGTGCGGCGGCGGCCGTGCTGGCGCGGGCCGCGCCGGGCGCGCTGGACCATTGCATCGCAGGCCACGCCAGCGCCGAGGCAGGGCATGCGCGGCTTCTGGCGGCGCTCGACAAGGAACCGCTGTTGTCGCTGGGCCTGCGGCTGGGCGAAGGGTCGGGGGCGGTGCTGGCGGTGTCGGTGATCCAGGCGGCGGTGGTCTGCCATCTGGGGATGGCAACCTTTGGCGAGGCGGGGGTTTCGGAAGGCTGAAGGGCCCGGCGCGGGGTAAGGCAACGCCCCGCGCGGGTCTATTCCGCCGCGCCCGCCATTGGGCGGACTTCGTACAATTCGTCGATCAGCGCGGTTTCCAGATCGCGGTCCAACTGTTTGGCGCGGGCGATGTAGGCCTCGTTCAGATGGACAGGCTTTCCGGGTTCCCACACCTCGGCCAGGTCGCGCATCGCGGCACGGTCGACCTTGAAATAGGTGCGCGACAGGGCTGCGGCCTCGTATTCGGTGAACCCCATGTTTTCCAGAACATACCGCCCGGCCCGGATGGAGGAGTCGAAGGTTTCGCGCACGATGTCGGTGGCACCCGCCTGATAGAGTTCATAGACATGCACCCGGTCGCGGGCGCGGGCCACGATATGCAGATCGGGACGCTGGCTTCGGGCGTGGCGCACGATCTTCAGGGCATTCTCGCGGTCATCCACCGCCACCACCAGCACTTCGCAATCGGCCAACCCGGCCGCCGCCAGCAGTTCGGGGCGCGACGGGTCGCCGAAGAAGCCCTTCACGCCGAAGCGGCGCATGGTTTCGATCGTGCCCATGTCGCTGTCAAGCACGACGGTGGAAAGCCCGCTCATCCGGACCAGCCGGTTGACGACCTGCCCGAACCGTCCGATTCCGGCGATGATGACGCGGCCCTTTTCGGTGATCTCGTCGGGGTCTGGCATCGGGGCCATGCTGTGCAGCCGCCGCGCGACCATGTCGTAGCCGATGTAGAGAAGGGGAGTCAGCAACATCGACAGGCTGATCACCAGCAGGGCCATCTGCCCGGTGGCCAGACCCAGAACCGACTCGGACCGCGCGAAGCTGACGATCAGAAAGCCGAACTCCCCTGCCTGCGCCAGACCGAGCGTGAACAGCCAGCGGTCGCGGCCCCTGAGGTGGAAGATCGGGGTCAGGGCGAACAGGACCGCCATCTTGATTGTCATCAGACCCAGTGTCAGGCCCAGCACGATCAGCGGGTCGCGCAGCAGGATGGTGAAGTTGATGCCGACGCCGACCGTCATGAAGAACAGGCCGAGCAGCAGGCCCTTGAACGGTTTCAAATCGGCCTCGAGCTGGTGGCGGAATTCCGAGTTTGCCAGCACCACCCCGGCCACGAAGGTGCCAAGTGCGGGCGACAGGCCGACCAGCATCATCAGGAAGGCGATCCCCAGCACCATCAGAAGCGAGATGAAGGTCGACATTTCGGGCAGGTGTGCTGCGTGCACGAAGCGGAAGATCGGGCGGGTCAGGAAATGGCCGACCAGCACGATCGTCGCCACGACGGCCAGGGTCAGCAGGGCCGCGCCCCAGTTGGGCAGCGATTGCACCAGCGTGATCAGCGGTTCGGCGGCCCCCGTCGCGGCATGCGAGGCCAGTTCGGGATCGACGGGGTTGGTCACGCCGATGGTCACGGCTTGGGTAGCATTCAGTTCCGGCAGGGCCAGAAGGGGTATCAGCGCCAGCATCGGGATGACTGCGATGTCCTGGGTCAGCAGAACCGAGAACGAGCTTTTCCCCCCCGCCGTGCGAAGCAGTCCCTTTTCGGTCAGGGTCTGCAGCACGATAGCGGTCGATGACAGCGAGCAGAGCATTCCCAGCGTGAGGGACACCCCGAAATTCTGGCCAAGCGCCATCAGCGCGGCGGCGATCAGGATGGTGGTCAGAACAACCTGCGCCCCACCAAGGCCCAGAAGGCGATGCCGCATGTCCCAAAGCGCCCTGGGTTCCAGTTCCAGCCCGATCAGGAACAGCATCAGGACAACGCCGAATTCGGCAAAATGCTGCAGGTCGGTGGTTTCGGCACCGGCAAGGCCCAGCACCGGACCCATCAGGATGCCCGCCGCGATGTAGCCCAGCACCGACCCCAGCCCGATGCGCACGGCAAGCGGCACCACCAGTACGGCGGCACCCAGATAGATCGACGCCTGCAGCAGGAAGCCTTCCACTTGCGCCTTTCCGGTCATGAAGGGTTGTGCGGGTCATGGTTGCGCTTTGGGCGCACGGGCGCAAGTCAACATTCTGCAAGAGTTGTGAAACACTCGACCGCGCGCCTCAACCCTTTGGCAGGGCCAGTGTCAGCATCTTGCCGGATTTCTGATAGCGGACTTCCGATGCGGTGATCGCGGCGATCCGCCCGCCGTCGAAATTGTCGCCGACCTTGACCTTCTTGTAACGCCCGTTGGTCTGGCGGATCAGGGCATAGCGGTTGGATTGTGTTCCGTAGACTCCGATCAGGTTGACCTTCGACAGGTTGATCGCGTTCACGAAGGTCGCCTGTTTGGACACCGAAGCCTTGGTCGGCAGGCGCGGCATGGCGCGGGCCACTTCCGGCTCGCCGTCGGCTTCGGGCTCGACCGCGGCCGCGCGTTCTTCCACGGGCGGCGGGGCGGGGTCGGGCTGGCGCGATGCGACGGCGACAGCGGCTTCGACTGCGCGGGACATGTCGCGCGGGCGCTGCGCCGGTTTGCGCGAGACAGCCAGAATCAGGGGGTTGCTGTCGGCAGCCGCAGCAATGGCGTTGGCCTGCGCCGTCAGCGATGCACCCTGTGCGCCAAGGTCGGCTGCCGGGTCGGCGGGCGCTGCTGCGGCGGCCGCCGCGACCACTGTGGCGGGACGGGCCAGCGGGCGCAGGCTGGCGAACCGGCTGTCCTGCTGCGGCGCGAGCGAGGCGTCGTCATCTGCGTTCCGGGTGGGCGGCGTCAGACCTTCCGGCCGGGCGCGGGGGCGAAATCCGGCAAGCGCGGGGTCGGAGGCTAGGGGCGGGGGAGCGGAGCCGATGGCCGCTTCGACGGCAGCCTCGACGGCCGTCTGGCCGGGTGTCGGGGTCGCATCGGGGGCGGCGGCCACGGCGTCGGCCGGCGGGGCCAGCGAGGCGGGGCGTTGCGGGGGCACCAAGGCCGGACGGCCCGCCCTAACCACCACGCCCTCGGGCGTCAGGATGCCTTCGGGCGTCGCAATGATCAGACCGGCCGCGTCGAACTGGTACACCGTGCCGAACGGCGGCGGCGGCACGGCGGGTCCGGGCGGCGGGTCGATCTGATCGGCCGGGCGGGGCAGGGACAGCGCATCGGGCATCGTCGGCGGCGCATCCATCGCCGCGAGGAAGATTTCGTCCTGCGGATCGGCGGCAGGCTGACGGACCGTGCTGGTTTCGGTGTCCAGGTTGGTGACGGGTGCGGTTTCGGGCGTCTCGGGCGGCGGCGCGGCCGCGGCCACGGTTTCAACGGCAGGCTCCGGATCGGCGGGGGGTGCGGTTTCGACCGGGACCTGCAGATCGGCCAGGGCTTCTTCGTCGACGGACGGCAGGGCTGCGGTCGACGGGGTGGCGGCGTCTGGCAGGGCTTCAGCAACGGTCGTTGCAGCGACGGCAGCAGGGTCCTCGGAGGTGGTCGTCCCGCCGGTTTCCAGGAACAGGGTAGACCACAGCGCAACCAGCGCGAGGAAAACCAGAAGGATGCCGGTCAGGATCAACCCCAGATAGCGGGGCTTTCCGCGGTCGGCCATGCTGCGGCTGCCCAAGCCGCCGCTGTAGGGTTTGGCGCCCGGTTTCGAAAGTGTGGCAGCCGCGGCGGACGCGGCCGATGTGGGGCCGGTCGGCGGGGTGACGGTCTGCACGACCGGGCGGCGTTCCTTGATCCCCGGAATGGCGGGATCGGTCACCAGCGCACCAAGTCGGCGCAAGGATTTGCCGGAAGCACTACCCTTGATCGCGGCCTTCGAGGCTGCGGCCGGTGTCGGTGGCTCTGCGCCCCGCTGCGGCACGGCGGCAAGATTGGGGGCGGCATTGCGGGTCGGCAGGGTCGTGACCTTGGCGGACCCACCGGTGCGCGTTGCCGTCACCGCCCCAAGGGCCGGAGCGCGACCGCCCGCAGACTTGGCAGAGCCCGACTTGCCGCCGGTCTTTGCAGCGGTTTCTGCCGCCGCCGCTTCGGCCGCGCGGCGGCTGGCGAACGCCATCATGATCGACGTGGCGGGCGGGGGCGGAATATCGTCGTGGATCGTCGGGTCGAGCACGCTTGCCGCCGCAGGGGCCGGCACGACCGTGAACGGCGGCGGGGGATCGTCGGGCAGGTCATCGACGACATCGAGCGCGATCGGCGCCTCGTCTGCCATGATGTCCGGCGCGACCGTTTCTGGCGGCGCGGTCCGTGCGTCCGGCACTGGTTCCATGCGTTCCGGTGCGGGGAACGGTGGATTTGCCAAAGTCTGTTCGGGCGCCGGTTCAGGGTCGCTCGGTGCCAGTTCGGCGTCCGTCACCGGTTCCATGGCAGGAGTTGTCGGGGTGTCGGCGTCAGCCAGACTGCGCGTCAGGGCCTGCTCGAATTCCGGATCGGCGACAGGTGCGGCCCATGCCGGCTCGGCCGATATGGTTTCGGGCGGCGTCACCGGGTCCGGATCCGCAAACGGAAGGGGGGCTGGGGGCAAAGGCGAGACTTCGGCAGCCACGTCCGGCGCAGCGGCATCTTGCGCGAACACGGGTTCCTGCCGCCAGTCGCTGTGGTCCGCAACGGCAACCGGGCCTTCGTCAGGCTGCGGCGCAGGGTCCGCGATGAACGGCGCGTCGGGTCCGGACTCTTCCGGAACGGGATCAGGGATCGGAGCGGCGTCGGGTTCCGTCAGGGGTGGTGCGTCTTCGTCCGATTCCAGGATCGGCGCGGTTGCGGGTTCCGGATCGGACTCAGCAGCCACGTCCGCGGGCGGCTCGGCGGCGCTTGGCTCGCCCGGCAGGTCGCGCGACAGGATGGCGACGGGTTCAAGGTCCCGTCCCAGCTTTTCGCCTTCGGGCAGACATTCTGCCGCACAGCTTGTCGGGCCGAACCACGGTTCCCCCAGAAACAGGCCGTTTTCAGGAATGGCGACGAAGGAGACCGGACTGAACCGGTGCTGAACGGCAAAGGCTTCGGCCTCGGCCAGGGTTTCCTTGGCGACCACGGCCACCTGGAATTCCGGGCCCTCCCCCCACATGTCAAAGGCGAGATCGGAAAGTGCGTAAGGTGTCAGACCTTCCAGCCCGCGCAGAACCTGCTTGCGCTTGCGCGAGCCAACCATGTCCGGAACGGTGACCTGCGTGTAAAGGATCTGGGAATTGGGAATGATCAGCTTGGTCACCATGCCGCGCGGCGACAGGCCCAGGGCCGTCGCGCGCAGGTAGGACAGCGCCTCGTCCAGATCGGGGGCATCGAGGGCGACATGACCAATCGGCTGCCAACCGCGCGGCACGCGGTGCAGCAGGGTGATGGCGTCATTGCGGAAGTCGAGCGCGAAAGTCGGTTTCATGGGTCGGGTCTAGCACAGGGGTCTGAGGTTCGGATACGGCAACCGACCCGTTCCTGTGTTCCTACAGCAGCTTCTTGCCTAAGGAAAGAAAAGCCGTGCCGCAGGGCCGCGTTCCTTGGCAAAGGTGGCTGGTTCGCGCCTGCATCAGCCGAAATCCGGGCCCAGGTTCGTGCAGGGGCGAATTCTTTTGCCGACGCGCCAAGGATTGACTTGCGGGCGTCGTCATACGCTTCGAGAACGTGTCATCGACCCCAAGGAGGATACTCATGCGCCTGTTTCATGCCCTGATGCTGACCACCGCGCTTGCGCTGCCCGTGCTGACCCCGCTGGCCGCCGCCGCCGACACGTCGATCACGGTGACCGGTGAAGCATCGGTCGCCGTCCAGCCCGATGTGGCGACCCTGTCGCTGGGCGTCACCACGCAGGGTGCTACTGCGACCGAGGCGATGGCCGCCAACAGCGCCGCGCTGAACGTCGTGCTGGACCGGCTGAAGGCGGCCGGGATCGCGGACCGCGACCTGCAGACGTCGAACCTGTCACTGAACCCCAACTGGGTCGGTTATGAAAGCGGGGCAACGCCGACCATCGCGGGCTATACCGCGTCCAACATGCTGACCGTGCGGGTGAGGGCGCTTGACAGTCTGGGAACGGTTCTGGATGCGGCGATCACCGACGGGGCCAACACGCTGAACGGTCTGACGTTCGAGCTGTCGGACCCCAAGGCGAAGATGGACGAGGCGCGCCGGGCTGCCGTGGCCGATGCGCGGGCGCGGGCGGCGGTGCTGGCCGAGGCGGCGGGGATCACGCTGGGCGAGGTGACGTCGATCACCGAAGGCGGCGGCTACGTCAACCCGACCCCGATGTTCCGGTCGGAAGCTGCGGCCTCGCCGGTGCCGGTCGCGGCGGGCGAGATCGCCGTGACGACGACGGTCACGATGGTGTTCGAAGCCAAAGACTGAGGCCATCGTTGCCGGACAATCCCAAGGCTGCTAGGCTGTATCCCGCGCGCAAAAACGCCGGGAGCGGCCGATGGAACGCAAGCTTGCTGTCATTCTGGTGGCAGACATCGTGGGCTATTCCGCCCTGATGGAGAAGGACGAGGCGGGCACCTATGCCCGGGTGACCGCCCGTCGCCGTGACATCTTCGAACCAGAGATCGCCCGGCATCAGGGCCGCATCTTCAAGTTGGTCGGCGACGGGCTGCTGGCCGAATTCGGAAGTGCCGTGCAGGCGGTCGAATGTGCGATGGCGGTGCAGCGCAGTCTGGCAGAGCGCAACGCCGACGTGGCCGAGGATCAGCGTATCCTTGCCCGCATCGGGATCAATCTGGGCGAGGTGATCGTCGAGGGCGACGACCGGCTGGGCGAAGGGGTCAACATCGCCGCCCGGCTGGAGCAACTGGCCGATCCGGGCGGCATCTGCGTGTCGGAAAAGGTCGCCCGCGAGGTCGAACGCAAACTGGCCTTCGGGTTCGAGTCGATGGGCCAGCGGCGGGTCAAGAACATCGTCGAGCCGATCCATGTCTATCGGGTCAGTGCGGATGCGACCAAGGGGGTACGGCGGGATCGGCCTGCGCGGCTTTTCCGGTTCACCCCGCGGCTGTTGGCGGCGGCTGTTGTGCTGTTGGCCGCGGTAGCTGTCGGCGTGTTCTACCTTTTGCAACAGCCTGATGCCCGAAGCGGTCCACCTGTTCTGGCTGTCCTGCCCTTCAGCAACCTCAGCGGTGATCCGACCCAGGATTATCTGGGGCCGGGGATCGCCGAAGACATCATTTCGATGCTGTCCACCTCGCCACTTCTGCAAGTCATGTCGAAATCCTCCAGCTTTTCGATGGGGTCCGATTCCGATCCGCGCCTGGTCGCTCGGACACTGCAGGTCGATTACATTCTGGAAGGGAGTTTGCGGCGTAATGGCGAGACGTTCAGCATCTCGACACAACTCGTCGATGGTCGCGACGGGAAAAATCTTTGGGCAGACCGATTGGAACAGGATGGGTCAAACGTCGTTCTGATGCAGGAAAGAATTGCCAGCAAGGTTTATGCGACCATCGCGGGGACGAAGGGTGAGGTAAGCAATACGGAAATCAGCGGCACATGGAGCAAATCGGCTCCTTCGCTTGAGGAATATGACTATCACCTGCGCGCCATGTCAGAATTTCTGAAGTGGACCGACGATTCCACCTATCATGCGTGGCAGATCCTTTCCGAGGGTCTGGAGAAGTTCCCGAATTCGGCTCTGCTGCGTCTCGAACTCGCTGCAGTCTACAACAATCGCGCTGCCGAGGGTCTGACCAATGATCCCTGGCAGGATGTGCAGATGGCGTTCAAGCTGATCCGCGAGGCCGAAGAGATGCCCGACAGGTCACGGATGGAACAGTGGTTGCTGCACTACATGAAGGCGAATGTCCTGGCGGTTGCGACAGGCAATTTCGAGGAAGCCGCGCGGGAAGCTGACGCTGCGCATGCGATGGTGCCCTATGACCCGATGACAAGCGTCAATCTGGCGATGGTGATGGCAAACGCCGGGTATCCGGACAGGGCGGTTGAATGGGCGGAGTATGCGGTCGAGAGCGAGGCCGTCGTGCCTGACTGGTATCGCAACAACCTTGCGTGGGCCTACCTGATGGCGGGGCGCACCGACGATGCCGTCACGACCTATGAGGGGTTGGACTACTACTGCATTCCCTGCAAGGCGAGTGCGCTGGTCCGTGCCGGACGGTTGGACGACGCCCGGGCAGAAATCAGCGAACATCTCGGGCGCTTCCCGGATTGGACCATCGAACATGTCCGCACAGAGCCTACGGGCGTCACCCGTTCATGGTCGATCGTCAGATGCGGGCCTATCTGCAGGACGTCCGGGTGGCAGGGTTGCAATAACCCTGCCGCCGTCGATCAGGCCGATGCCTTCGCCAGCGCCTGATCCAGATCGGCGATGATGTCGGCCACGTCTTCGATGCCGATCGACAGGCGCACGACATTCGGCGCGGCCCCCGCCTTGATCTGCGCCTCGGGCGAAAGCTGGCGGTGGGTGGTGGAGGCCGAGTGGATCACCAGACTGCGGGTGTCGCCAAGGTTGGCGACATGGCTGAACAGCTTGAGGTTGTCGATCAGCTTGACGCAGCCGTCGTAGCCGCTTTTCAGCGCGAAGGTGAACAGGGCCCCTGCGCCTTTCGGCACGATCTGCGCGATGCGGTGGTGGTAGGGCGAGGATTTCAGGCCGGCATAGGTCACGAACTCGACGCGGGGATCGGCCTCCAGCCATTCGGCGACCTTTTGCGCGTTTTCAACATGGCGCTGCATCCGCAGGCCCAGCGTTTCGATCCCCATCAAGGTGTAATGCGCGCCCTGCGGGTTCATCGTCATGCCCAGATCGCGCAGGCCCACGGCGATGGAATGGAAGGTGAAGGCCATCGCGCCAAGGGCCGTATGGAAGGTGATGCCGTGATAGGCGGGTTCGGGCTGGCTGAGGGCGGGAAACTTGTCGGAGGCAGACCAGTCGAACTTGCCGCTGTCGACCACGATGCCGCCGGTGACGGTGCCGTTGCCGGTCAGGTATTTGGTGGCGGAATGGACGACCAGCGTGGCCCCGTGTTCGATCGGGCGGCACAGATAGGGCGTCGCGGTGGTGTTGTCGACGATCAGCGGCACGCCGACCTTGTTTGCAATCGCGGCCAGCGCGGGCAGGTCGCTGATGTAGCCGCCGGGATTGGCGATGGTTTCGCAGAAGATCGCGCGGGTGTTTTCGTCGCAGGCGGCTTCGACCGCTGCCAGATCATCGGTGTCGACAAACTTGGCCGACCAGCCGAAGGTGCGGATGGTGTTGGTAAACTGCTGGATCGTGCCGCCGTAAAGCCGGGTGGAGGCGACAATGTTGCATCCCGGACGCATCAGCGGGAACAGCGCCATGATCTGGGCGGCATGCCCCGACGAACAGGCCACCGCCCCCGCCCCGCCTTCCAGCGCGCAGACCCGGTTGGCCAGTGCCGAAACGGTGGGGTTGGTCAGGCGGGAATAGATGTAGCCGACCTCGGTCAAGTTGAACAAGGCCGCCGCGTGATCCGCGTCGCGGAACACATAGGCCGTGGTCTGGTAGATCGGCACCTGCCGCGCGCCGGTGGCGGGGTCGGGCGCGGTTCCGGCGTGGACTGCCAGCGTGTCGAAACCCATGGTCGTGTCGGTCATGCAAACCTCCCTGAATGCTGGGCGCAGGGTAGGACAAGCCGGGGCAGGTGGAAAGGGCGTTCAGCCGCGTTCGTCCTTGGGGCTGCCCATCACGACATAGGTGGTCAGCGCACGAACCTGCGGCAACACGCCCAGCACATCGGTGTGGAAATGCTTGTAGGCGACAAGGTCTGCCGCCTCAACCCGCAGCAGGTATTCGACCGTGCCGGTGATGTTGTGACACTCGCGCACTTCCGGGGCCAGCGCCATCGCGCGTTCGAACGCCTCTTGTGCGGCCTTGGTGTGGACGCTGAGGCCGACGGTGATGTAGGCGATGAAGCCGTTCCCGATCCGGACGGGGTCCAGCACGGCGCGATAGCCCTTGATCACGCCGGTCCGTTCCAGGTCCTGCACGCGGCGCAGGCAGGCCGAGGGGGACAGGCCGACACTGGCCGCAAGATCGAGGTTCGAGATGCGGCCGTCCCGCATCAGGGCACGCAATATCCGGTTGTTTATGGCGTCAAGATTGGTCATTTGTTGTGAAACATGCGGCTGCAAAGCAAAGTATGCAACCTTTTGGCGTCAGATTTGGTGAAGAATTGCGCGATGGACCATGACCTTTTCCTTGCGCTGCTTGTCTTCGCCTTCGTGACCTCGGTTACGCCGGGACCCAACAACATGATGTTGCTGGCTTCGGGGGCCAATTTCGGCTTTGCCCGCACGGTGCCGCATATCCTTGGCATCTCGATCGGTCACATGGTGATGACGCTGATCGTGGGGCTGGGGCTTGCGGGGGCGTTTCTGGCGGTTCCGGCGCTCCAGATCGGGCTGAAGATCGTGTCGGTGATCTACATGCTGTGGCTGGCGTGGAAGCTGGCCCATGCCGCCGCCCCGGCAGAGGCGGGGGGCAGCGCGCGGCCGATGACGTTCCTGCAGGCGGCGGCGTTTCAGTGGGTCAACCCGAAGGCCTGGGCGATGAGCGTGGGTGCCGTGGCGGCCTATGCGCCGGACCAGCGTCTGGCGACGGTCGCGGTGGTCGCCGCTGTGTTCGCGGCCGTCAACTTGCCTTCGGTGTCGATCTGGACGCTGGCCGGGCGGGCCTTGCGGCGATGGCTCACCTCGCCCGCACGGTTGCGGGTGTTCAACTGGACGATGGCGGCGCTTCTGGTGGCGTCGCTGATCCCTGTGCTGATCGAATGATCGACCCGCCGCCCAAAGGGACGGCGGGTCCGTGCCTTTCGGTTCAGACCAGAAGGATGTCGGTCGCGGCGAAGGCCGTACCGTCGGCGAAATGGGCCAGCAGCACGCCGGCGGTCTTGCCGGTGCCGTCACGGTCGAACCACAGCGTCGCATCAGTGGTGCGGAAGATGAACCGGTCCAGCGCGTCCTGTGGCAGGTTGGTGGTGCCCGAGACGAAGGCCGACGCGCTGATCGCGCCGGTGAGGGCACCAAGGCCGAAGGCCGCCGCGTTCACCGCCAGCACATCGAGGCCGGTCGCGAAATCCGCAATGGCGTCGCCCCGGTCGGCATAGGCCTGGAACAGAAAGGTGTCGGCCCCCGCCCCGCCGGTGACCGCATCCGCCCCGCTGCCGCCGGTCAGCGTGTCGTTGCCGCCGCCCCCGATCAGATCGTCCAGCGCGCCGCCGCCGATCAGGACGTTGTCCCCGTCGTCGCCCGTCAGGGTGTCGCGATAGGCGCTGCCGGTGATGTTCTCGAACCCCGCATAGGTATCGCCTGCGACGCCTGCGCCATGGTTGGCGGATGGGTCGGCCAGGTTGACCGCGACGCGTGCGGTCAGGGCGGACAGATCGAGGGTGTCCACGCCCTCGCCGGCGTCGATCACCTCATCCGAAAGGCCGACGACGAACCGGTCATTCCCCATGCCGCCAAGGATTTTGCCGATCACCGTACCGCCGGTTCCGACATAAAGATCGTCGCCGCCGCCCAGATCGACGGTGCCCAGCATGGTGCCCGCGTTGGTCACGCGGTCCGCCACATTTCCGCCTTGAAAGCTGCGGCCAAGTGATTCGACGAAGCCGAAATTGGTGAATTCCAGCGTTCCGTTGCCCGAAACGTTCTGAATTCCGTAGAGTTCGCCACTCATGAAGCCATGATTTGTGACGGTGGTTGTTCCGCCATCGCGAACAATGACCTGAACCGCCGCGCCTTTCGCGGTTACGGTTCCCCGGTTGACGAGAGTCGATCCCACCCCGTCGAGGACCACGCCATGCGCTTCGGCAACCGGCGAGTTGCGCCCGGCGATGATCACGCCGGTCTGCGCGATTTCAACGCTTTGCGCGGCCGTGCTGTTCTGCAGGTCGATGCCGTCATCATAGGCGAGGATGGACCCGGACAGGGTGATGGTGTGCTGCCCCCAACTGGCCTGCACCGCATCGCTTTGCGTGGCGATCAGGATCACGCCGACCCCGATGTTAAGGTCATCGTTTCCGGAAAGAACAAAAAGCGGAGAGGTAGATGTCTGGGTCGTGGCCTGGATCGGCATGCAAAGGCTCCAACTGATAAGGCGTTATAATAAAACGCCTTTTAACACAGTTTTGCCACAATGTCAGTCATTCGCGCCGCGTTCCGCCCGGCGAAAGACGCCACGGACCGCAGGGTCTGCCACCTTGGTCAGAGGTTGCGAAGGGCGGGGCAAGCCTAGTCTTCGGAAAGTTTCTGCAGATCGGGCACGATGGGTTTGGCGCGGTCCTGCGGTGCGGGCACATAACGTGCGGGGCCTGCCGGATCGTGCAGCCAATGGCCGTTGGTTTCGGCGGATGCGCCATTGTCGGGCTGCGCGTCGGGGTCTGCGGGCACGCCGTCTTCGGGCAGAGGCGCGGCAAGATCGGGGTTGTACAGGAAAGGGCGCTTTTCGTCGGGCCGGACCGAATTGCCGGGGCCGGGGGGAAGCGTGTTCAGATCGTCTTCGTCCATGACGGTGATCCTTTCAGGGGTGGACGCACCCCGTGGGGTGCGTCCTTTTCGTGGGAAGGATCAGTTGCTGCCGGCGCTGGCCGGGGTCAGCGTTGCCGGGTCGTTTTCGTCATAGGCCGGCAGGTTGCGCAGCTGGTCTTCGCTCCACGGCAGGTAGATGCGGAAGTCGTTGTTGTTGTCGCTGTAGATTTCCAGCGCGTCGATCGGAAGTGCGACGGTGTGCACGCCCATCCCGAGGAAGCCGCCCATGTCGATCAGAACGTGGCTGATCTGGCCGCCTTCCAGCGACACTTCGCTGCCGGCAACTTCGCCCGACGTTCCGGCTGCGGTATCGGTGCTGCCGGCTGTCGTGTCTGCAACAGTGCCATCCGTGGTGGTGGAAACGCTGCCGTCCGTCGCGGTGGTGGTATCCGTCGTGCCGGTCGCCGTGCTGTCGGTTGCCGTCGTCGTGTCCATCGTTCCGGTGGCGGTGCCGTCGGTCGCGGTGGTGGTGTCCGTCGTACCCGTGGCTGTGCCATCGGTCGCGGTGGTCGTGTCCGTTGTACCGGTGGCGGTGCCGTCGGTTGCGGTGGTGGTGTCCGTCGAACCGGTGGCGGTGCCGTCGGTCGCGGTGGTCGTGTCCGTCGTACCGGTGGCGGTGCCATCGGTTGCGGTGGTGGTGTCCATCGTGCCGGTGGCCGTGCCGTCGGTCGCGGTGGTGGCGTCGGTAGTGCCGGTGCTTGTGGCATCGGTTGTGGTGGTCGAATCCATCGTGCCGGTGGCCGTGCCATCGGTTGCGGTTGTGGTGTCGGTCGTGCCGGTGGCCGTGCCATC
>JAIYDJ010000059.1 GCA_027487575.1 Rhodobacter sp.
GAAAGCTGGGTTTGCGCTAGGGCTTCAAGGACGTCGAGGCGAAGGTTCTCGATCTGCTGCGTCAGCGGCTCTGCGCTGTCCGGATCCGTCTCGTTGACCGTCAGGATTGCTTCGACCCCCGCATCCAGTTGCTGAATCAGCCCGGTCAATCCGGTCTGCAACGACTGGCTTTCGGTTTCCGCCTGGATCACAACCTGATCCATCCGGTCCAGCAGGGTGTTCAACTCTCCGATCCGGTCGGCAAAGCCGACGGCGGCGGCGGCCTGCACGTCGGCGGCGTCGCGCAGATCGGATGCGCTGCGCAGCCACAACAGCCCGCCCAGCACCAGAACCAGAACCGAAGCCCCGCCCGCCAGCGCCGCAAGCACGGCGCTGCGGCGGGCGGTACGATCCATCGCGCTGGCCGCGTCGGATCGGGCGATCAACACGGCTTCGGCCTCATGGGCTGCGTTGGTCGCCAGCGTAGCCGCCTCAAGCGCCTGCTTGATGGCGTCGCCCATAGGGTCAGCGGCGGGAGTGGTCTTGTCTGTCATGGCATCTGTTTCCGGAATGCGGGGGAAGGTTGGCCTTTGGTCCGCAAGGACCGGCGCCATGCGACCAGCCGCGCGATCGGAAAGCGGGCGGCGGCAAGGCCGGACAGCACGGCGCACAGCGACAGCACGGCTTGGCGCAGCGGCGTTTCGGCCGGGTCCATCGCCGCCATCAGCAGGCCAACGGCGAAGAAGGCGAAAGAGGCGGTCGAGATGCGCTGCCCGGTCTGGCAGATGCGACAGGGTTTCTGGCCGGAGATTGACAAGGCATGTTCCTTTTCGGGGTCACGCAAGGAAAACTGCAATTTCCGTGCCGGATCACCGCCCGGTCTGGCCGCGCGCATCGAACTTCAGGTCGTCCGGCAGATCGATTTCGGGCAGATCCTCGCGCAGGCCGCGTTCGACGCGCCAGATATGCGCCAGCACCGCCGCGACCGCCCCGTAAAGACCGGCATGGATGACCGAACCGATATCGCCGGTGAAATACAGCGCGCGGGCCAACGGCGGCAGGCCGAGGATGGGCACACCGGCCTTGCGGGCCGAGGCGATGACCTGGGCCGCCATCCGGTCGCGGCCGGTGGCGATGATCGTCGGTGCGTCGTCGGTGCCCGGTACGTAGCGGATCGCCACGGCAAAGTGCGTCGGGTTGGTGATAACGGCAGAGGCGGTCGGCACATCGGCCAGCGCGCTGCGTTCGCGCGCGCCCCGGCGGCTGGCCTCCATCTGCATCTGGCGCATCCGGCCCTTCAGCTCGGGTGATCCGTTGTCCTCGCGGCTTTCGCGCTTGACCTCGTCAAAGGTCATCCAAAGCGATTTCTGCATCGAAATGTATTGCCAGAACAGATCGACCGCACCGAGCAGTCCCAGCACCACCGTCAGCGCCGCGAAAAGGCGGAACACCAGATGTGCGGTGACGCTGGCCGCGTCGCCCGGTGCCATATCCCCCAGCACGACGATTTCAGTCATCGCGTCGCGGGTGATCCAGACCGTCACCGCCAGCAGCAGCACGACCTTGGCCAGCGACTTGACCAGTTCCACAACCGCCGAGGCTGACACCATCCGCATCAGGCCCTTGATCGGGTCCAGCTTTTCGGGCTTGAAGGCATATCCCTTTGCGGACCACCCGATCCCCCCCATCGCGGCCTGCGCCAGGATCGCCACCAGCATCACCGGAACCGCGACCGCCAGCGCCACGGCCAACACCTCGATCCCGGCGACGGCAACCGAGGGCAGCAGCGCCGCATCCAGCGTTTCCGGTCCGCCCAGACGCAGATGTTGTGCCCAACGTCCGGCAAGCATGTTGCCGACCGCGGGACTTGCCGCGATCATCAGCGTTCCAGCGGCCATGGTCGCGGCAACCATCATGTCCTTGGACGTCAGGACCCGCCCCTCGCGGCGCGCGTCGTCCAGCCGTTTCTGGCTGGGGGCATGGCTGCGTTCGGCGCCGTCCTCGTTTTCCGACATGTCAGCGCCCTTCCGCCGCGCGGGGCAGCACGCCGTCGATCATCTGCAATCCGGCATCGACCACCCCCTCCAGCCCGGTCATCATCTGCGGCGCGGTCAGCCAAAGCAGGATGATCGCGGCCAGGATCGTCAGCGGGAAGCCCACGGAAAACAGGTTCAGTTGCGGCGCGGACCGGGTCATGACCCCGACGGCGAGGTTCAGAACCAGAAGCCCCGCCACCGCCGGCAGCATCAGCGCCGAGGCCAGCGCGAACATCATTCCCCCCGCCGTCACCCCGGCGCCGACCAGCACGTCAAGGTCGGGCGTGGCACCGGGGGGATGGCTTGCATAGCTGTCCAGCACGATCCGCAGTGCGGCAAGGTGCCCGTCCGTGCCGAGAAACAACATCATCATCGCCAGCCCGAAAATCTGGGCGATGACCGGGCTCTGGCCGCCCGCCGACGGATCGAACTGCATGGCAAAGCTGAGCCCCGCCGCGTTTGCGATCCGGTCCCCGGCAAGACCGGCCGCCGCGAACAGCACGGTCAGCACAAGGCCCGCCGTCAGACCCACGGCGAGTTCGGACATCATCATCGGCACCGCAGAAAGGCGCGCCAGCGCCTCGGCATCGGGAAATCCGGGTTGGCCCGCCACCGGCAGGGCCAGACAGACGGATGCGATGATCCGCACGGGAAGCGGGACAAACCGGCCGCCGAACATCGGCGAGGCGATCAGGAACGACCCGATCCGCAGCATGGCAAAGAAGAAGGCGGCCATCGGGTCGGCCAGCCGCGCCATGTCAAGACCGGGGATTGTGAAGATCGCGCCTTCCATCGCGTTATCGGATCGTCCGGATGGTTTCGAAGATAAATTCGAAATAGTCCGTCATCGTCATCAGCATGTAGCTGGACATCAAGGCCATGGTCCCCAGCACCACCACCAGTTTCGGCACGAAACTCAGGGTGTTCTCGCTGATCGAGGTGGCCGCCTGAATGACGCCGATCACCAGACCGACCGCCAGGGCCACGGCAAGAACGGGTCCCGCCGCCCACAGCATCGTCGAATAGGCCATCTGCAGATGGGCAACGCCCGCACCGAATTCCATCAGCCGCCCCCCCCTGCCGCAACGCCGTACCCTGCGGCCAGCGAGGCCACCGTCAGCGCCCAGCCATCCACCAGCACGAACAGCAACAGCTTGAACGGCAAGGCCACCAGCACGGGCGAGACCATCATCATCCCTAGCGCCATCAGGATCGAGGCGATCACGATGTCGATCACCAGAAACGGCAGGAACAGAAGAAAGCCGATCTGGAACGCGGTTTTCAGCTCGGATGTCATGAAGGCGGGCAGCAGAACGCGGAACGGCACGGCCTGCGTGTCGGCATAGGGCACGTCACCCGCCAGTTCCGCGAACATGGCAAGATCGTTCTGACGGGTATTCTCGATCATGAAGTCCTTCATGATTTCGCCGCCGCGCTGCAAGGCGGCCTCCTGCGACATGGTGTTGTCCAGCGCCGGGGCCAGCGCCTGTTCGTAGACATCCGTCAGCACCGGCTGCATCACGAAGAAGGTCAGAAACAGCGCCAGCGCGATCAGCACCTGGTTCGGCGGGGTCTGCTGCGTTCCCAGCGCCTGGCGCAGGATCGAAAGCACGATGATGATCCGGGTGAACGCCGTCATGCCCAGCAGCAGCGACGGCAGCACCGTCAGGGCCGTCATCATCACAAGGATCTGCAGGGACAGTGACCAGCTTCCGCCGCCGCCTGCCGTTTCAGTGAATGTCAGCGCCGGGATGCCCTGCGCCTGTGCAAGTCCGGGCAACAGCAAAAGCGGTGCAAGGATCAGGACGCGCATCATGCCGCCTCCTCCGGCCCGTGCGCAGCCCTCAGCGGATGCAGCATCGGGGCCGCCCCCTTGAGTTTCACGATCAGGAATTCCCGGTCGTCAAGGCTGAGGATCATCGCGCGATCCGCAGGCCCCAGAGCTGCGGTTTCCACCACCCTCAGACGGCGCCCGCGCCCCATCCGGGCCGACAGGCGTTCCCGGTTGCGCAGGACATAAACCCATAGGGCACCCAGTGCGGCAAGAAAGACCGCGAGGGGGATGATCTGATCGGGGCGCAACAATTCCATGGGGCTTCCTCGTCTGTCGTTGCTGACAGACTGCAAGCCGCATGCCATCCGGGCGTCCGGGCCGGGATCATGCGCCCATCGCCCGGACAAAAGTCAGGTCAGATTGCGCCCGCGCGTTCTTCGGGGGTGATGACATGGCCGAACCGGATGCCGAACCGGTCGCCCACCATCACCACCTCGCCCTTGGCGATCAGGGTTCCGTTGACCAGAACGTCAAGCGGGTCGCCCGCCATGCGGTTCAGTTCGACCACCGACCCTTCGGCCAGCCGCAACAGATCGCGGATCGTCAGTTCAGCGCGCCCGACTTCGACGGTCAGGGCGACATCGATGTTCTCAAGCAGGCGAAGCTGGTCGGAACTCGGGCGGGCTTGGGTTTCGGTCATGGCAGGTCCTTGGATTTCAGGCCGCGAGGCGGCGGGTTATGGAAACGGCGGAATGACCGGCCTGTTCGCCGGGTTGCGCCTCGAACATCGTCTGGTTTTCCACCAGCACCTCGACTGCGCCCGTCAGGGTGACGGGCCAGACCTCGCCATCGGCCAGCGACATCAGCCGCGACAGCGGAATCTGCGGCTGGCACAACCGGACCGACACCCCGAGGGGAATGTGCATGACGGCCTGTTCCATCCGGTCGCGCCAGGTTTGATCCTCGGTCAACTGGTCGGACTGCATTCTGGACCGCAGCAGCGTGGCGATCGGTTTCAGCATCTGCAGCGGATAAAGGATATCGAAGTTGGCCGGTTCCTGACCGGGCAGCTGCACCATGAACGAACAGTTGACGATCATCTCGTCGCTGTCGGCGAAGGCCACGAACTGCATGTTCTCCTCGCGGCTGGTCACGTTGAACGACAGCCGCGTCAAGTCGCGCCAGGCGAGTTGCAGGGCGGCATTCAGCCGGTCGGACACAAGCTCGATCACCCGGTGCTCGGTCGCGGTGAATTCGGTTCGCGCATGGGTCGGGCCGTCGATCCCGCCTCCGAAATAGGCGTTGGTCAGCAGACTGATGAAGGAGGGCGAAATGACCATCAACTGGCTGCCGCGCAATTCATCGGTGGCCGATATGGTCAGCGACAGGAAGTTGTCCTGGCTGTTGCGATAGTCGTCAAAGCTGCGCAGTTCGGGCGGAAAACACGACAGGCGCGGCTGGAACTGCAACATCGGCAGAAAGGCGGCGCGCGCGATCCGGCAGAAGCGTTCGTTGATCATCCGCAACCCGTGATAGTCACCAAAGCCGGACAGGTCGTTCGACCCGAACGCATAGGGCCGGACGGGCACGCCGTTCAGAACGCCGTCGCCGGGTCCTTCGGCGTTCATGCCGATCAGCCCGCCGACAAGGGCCGCGACTTCGGTCGAGGAAAGCTTGGTCGGTTTGGCCATCTTGAACCTACTGCAGGACGAAGGATGTGAAGAACACGCCTTCGACTCCGCCGAAACCTTCCAGCGTGACAAGACGTTCGTTGATCGCATCGCGCAGGGCGGTCGCCAGCCCCTCACGCCCCTCGCGCCCGGAAATCTGTTCTTCCGTAAAGCCGCCAGCAACGGCCAGCATGTCCGACTGGAGCGCGGCCTTGTGGGTTTCCACATGGGTCATCACGGTGGCGTCGTACTGGGTGGAAACCGAAATGCCGATCTGCAGGAACCGGCGCGAACCCGACAGGTTCGTGGTCAGCGGCTCTTCGAAGTTGTAATAGGTGGTGACGAAGGCATCGGTTTCCGGAGGCACGCGCGGAACCTTCTGGGGTTCGGCCGGGTCCTCTTCAGGCGGAGCCTCCGCACCGGGGGCCTCGCGCTCGATCAGGCGCAGCGCCTCGGAGACCGGCGACTGCATGGTCGAGAAATAGAACCACCCGCCCCCGAAACCGGCACCGGCCAGGGCGAGCCCGCCGAAGACAAGACCTGCGGCCCGCAGGAGCCCGCCGCCCTTGCGCGGGCGCGGGGTGATGTCGATCATGTCCTTGGATGACGGGGCTGCGGCGGGCATCGGGTATTCCTCAAGCGATCAGGTTGATGATCCCCAGCGGACGCAACAGCGCCACGGGGTTGGACGACGGGTCTTCGCCGCCGGCGGGGGTCGGCAGATCCGGGGTGTGCGCCCCGGAATCGCCACGGCGGCCGTTCTGCGCGTCATGGGCGGCAAGGGTGACACCCTGACGCGCGAAATCCTGCGAAAGCTGGCGTTCGGCCTCGTTCAGCAGGCGGGCCGCTTCGGGCGTCGCCGTCTCGATCCGGACCGAGGCGCTGTCTCCCTCCAGCGTCAGGGTGATGCGCAGCGCGCCCAGCTCTTGCGGAGATATCTCCATCGTCATCGTGCCGCCGTCGGGTGACAGCCCGGCCAGCGTTGCGGTGACGACGGTCTGGGGCCAGTCCGCGCGGTCCATCATGGCGACGGGGGCTGCCGGAACAGCGGACAGGGTTCCCGCCTGCTGCACCGGTTCGGCCAAGGGCACGGGCGCGGGGCCGGGGGCCGCAGGGCTGTCGGGCAAGCCGGGGGCCGGTATGGCGGCGGGGGGTGCCGCTGATCCGGCGGAATGTTGGGCCTGCGGCGTGCCATCCGGTCCGCCATGGCCCGACACAGGTGCAGGGGCAGCGGGCCTGATGGCGGCTTCCAGCGGCGCGGCGTCGTTTCCGGGCGTCGCGGCCTGTGCGACCGGAGCGGCCACCGGGGGCGGGGCCGCTGCGCCGGTCGGCATGGCGGCCGGAATGGCGACCGCGTCGGGCGCGATGACTTTGCGTTGGGCAGGTGCAAGGTCCTGTGCCGGGTCGCTGGCCGCGCCTTTCGGTGCGGCCTTCGGGCGCGGGGTTGCCGCGGGTACGTCGGGTATCGCAGGGTGTGCGGTTTCCGGCATTGCAGGACTTGCCGCCTTCGGCAGAACATCGGCCTGAGGCCGCAGGGCCTGTGTCACGGGGCCGGGCCCTTCGGGCAGCCCGGTCGGCGCAGGGGCAGTCGGAACTTGCAATGGGGCGGCAGGTGGCGAGATCAGCAAAGCGCGGGCTGCCGCCTGTGCAGGCATCGGACCCGGTTGGGGGATAGCGCCTTCCAGCACAAGGCTTGCCAGAAATCCGCCCGGCACCCCGACGCTGCCCGACGCAGGGCTGAGTCCTTGCACGGCAGGGGCGGAAGGCCCGGCAGAAAGTGATGGCATCGAAAGGGTCATGTCATTCCCGGATGAGGTTCAGTCATCCCATGCAAGATTGGTGCCATGCGCGGGACCGGCGGCATCATCGTGTCGATCCGTCCCGGCGGGGCACCGGGCGCGCGGCTTCTGCCCGGGCTTCGGCGGCCTCGGCATCGGCGGCGCGCGCGGTGGCAGCCGCCGTTTCACCAAAGTGGCGGCGGCGGTCGTGATGGTTCATTTTCTGGATCAGACGGGCGGCCTCGTCGCCGGCGAAGTCGGCCTTGCGGACCTGACGTTCCGCCTCTTCGACAAGACCCGATACCAGAAGCCCGTTTGCCCGCAGGCTGGCGGCCAGAAGCGGGCCAAAGCCGGGCTGCATCTGTTGCGCCATCCTTTGCAGCCGGGATGCAGAGGCTTGCGCCTCGGCCCGTTCGGACACTGCGCGCGACACTTCGCGCCCCAGACCCGCCGCCTGCGCAGCCTCGCGCCGGGCGTAAAGATCGAACAGCTTGGCGCGCGACGTCATCGCGCTGCCCTTTCCCCGACCAGCGCCAGAAGCGCCGCTCGGCAGTCGGTCAACGATGTGGACTCGTCCTGACCCTGAGCCACGAAGGCCCGGATCTGCGGCCACAGGCGCAGCGCTTCGTCCAGCAGGGCATCCTGACCGGCGGAATATCCGCCCATCATGACAAGATCGCGGTTTTCGAAGTAGGTCGATACCAGTTGCCGCAGCCGCAACGCCGCCGCACGGTGCGCGGGGTCGGTGACATCCGGCATCACCCGGCTGACCGACTGGGGAATGTCGATGGCGGGGTAGATGCCCATCTGGGCCTGCCTGCGCGACAGAACGAGGTGGCCGTCCATGATGGCCCGCGCGGTGTCCACGACCGGATCGTTGGTCGTGTCGTCGCCATCGGCCAGCACCGTGCAGATCGCGGTGATGGTACCCTGCCCCGCCAGCCCCGGCCCGGCCCGTTCCAGCAACGCCGGGATCATGGCGACGACCGAGGGCGGATAGCCCTTGGCCGTCGGCTGTTCGCCCAAGGCCAGACCGATCTCGCGCTGCGCGTGGGCAACCCGCGTCAGGCTGTCGACGATCAGCAGCACGCGATTGCCCGTGGCGCGGAACGCCTCGGATATCGCCATCGCCCGGCGAACCCCGCGCAAGCGCAACAGGGGCGAACGGTCTGCCGGAACCGCAACCAGACAGGTGCGCGCCGCAGCAGCCCCCTGCATCAGGCGCCGGGCGAAATGCCCGACTTCGCGGGCGCGTTCGCCAATCAGGGCGATCACCACCACATCGGCCTCGACATGCTGCGCCATCATCTCGACCAGCACAGACTTGCCGACGCCAGAGCCTGCCACGATGCCGATGCGCTGCCCCTCGCCCAGCGTCAGCGCGGCGTTGATCACGCGGACCCCGACATCAAGCGGGCGGTCCACCGGCATGCGCATCAGGGGGTTCAGCGGCTTGCCATGCAGCGGCCAAAGCTGGGTGGTACGGGCGGCCGGCAATCCGTCCAGGGGTTGACCCTGCGCATCGATGACGCGGCCCAGCAGCGCCTCGCCCACCTCGGCCACCTGCCCGCCCGGCAGCAGACGGGCGGCGGCCCCGGCGACGACCGGGGCCTGCGGTTCGGTCAGGAACAAAAGGTTGCGCCCATCGCGGAACCCCACAACCTCGGCCTCGACCTGTCCGCCATCTTCGGTCTCGATGGTGACCAGCGCGCCGGGACTGGCGGGAAAACCTGTCGTCTCCAGCGTCAAACCATCATAGCGCAGCACCCGCCCGCCGATGGACGGTTGCGGCATGGGCAGGCCTTCCACGCGGTCGGCAAGCTGTGCCAACAAGCCGGGGCGAAGGGCGGCGGTCATGGCAGATCGGCCCTGTCCGCGCCGGTCAGCGGCACGTCGGTGACGCCCAGATCGCCAAGCCGCAGGCCGGGCGCGCGCAGGTCGGCATCCCCGCGCGACAGGGCGCAGTCGGCCACCAGCCGCGCCGCGGCCAGGGTTGAAAGTTCGGGCGGGCAGCCCTGATTCAGAAGCGGGGAAATCGCTGCAAGATCATCTGGATGCAGGTGGATCGTCACGTCGCGCATCCCCTGGGCCACCCGTTCGGCCAGATGGGCGATGCGCCGCGCAAAGGCGTCTGGCAACCGGTCGATCAGCTGCCCCGCGCGTTCGGACGCAAGCCGCGCAACCGCCGCCGCGATGGACTGCGTCAGCGCATCGACCTCGGCAATGGGCGGCTCTTGCAACTGGGCAAGGGCTGCGGCCAGCGCGCGGGCCTGCGCGGCCAGGTGTTCCCGATCAGCCATCAGCGCCGTTTCGGTTTCGGCAATGCCCTGCGCCCGCCCTTCGGCCAGCGCCACGGCGCGGGTTTCGGCAAGCAACGCGGCACCGGGCGGCACCGGGCGCGGCATGACCGGATGCTGCACCACGGGCGGCGGTTCAACCACCGGCACTTCCGCAATGTCCACCTCGGGGGGCGCGGGGTGCGGTGCCGCCGGTTCGGGACGTTTCGGCGCAATCACCAGTGCCAGAGGTGCGCGGCTTTGAAAACCGGACCGGCCATCGGGCGCGGTCATGCCCGGTTGCGCGGTGAACCGGCTTTTCTCGGCGCTGTGTCCGGACAGAAAACCGGTGGTCGCCTCGAAGGCGGCGGGAAGGGCACCATCCATGGCTCAGACCATCTCCTCGCCGCCGCGCCCTGCCAGAACGATGGTTCCGGCATCGGCCATCTGGCGGGCTACGGCCACGATCTGCTTTTGCGCCTCCTGCACATCGGTCAGGCGAACCGGACCCTTCGCTTCCATCTCGTCGCGAATTCCGGCGGCGGCGCGGGTGGACATGCACGACAAAAGTCGGTCGCGCAGCACTTCGTCCGCCCCCTTCAGGGCCATCACCAACCGCTCCGGCTCGATTGCGCGCAGCAGCGTCTGCAGGCTGCGGTCGTCGGATTTTCCAAGGTTGTCGAAGACGAACATGTTGTCCTGAATCGCCGTCATCAGGTCGCGGTCATCCTTGCGGATGTCGCGCAGGATGCGGGACTCCACCCCGGAACGGGTGAAGTTCATGATACGGGCAGCGGCGCGCACACCGCCGATCTGCGAAGCGCTTGAACTGGTGGAGGCCTTGAACTTGCGCTGCAGAACCTGTTCCAGGTCGCGCAAAGCTTCTGGCGTGACGGACACAAGCTGTGCGATGCGGCGCACCACATCGGCCTGAACCGTTTCGGGCAGGGTCGTCAGCACCTCGGCCGCCTGCGAGTAATCTAGGCAGGACACAACCAGCGCCATGATCTGCGGATGCTCGTCGATGATCAGCTCGGAAATCGACCGCGCATCCATCCAGTCCAGCAACTCGATGGGGCGTTCGTTGCTGTGCGGGCTAATCCGGGTGATCACCGATTGTGCCCGGTCCGGCCCCAGCGCCTCGTTCATCATGGCGCGGACATAGGCCGAGGTGCCGTGCCCGATGCCGGTCTCTCCGGCCAGCCTGCCCAGAAATTCCTCAAGAACGCGGTCGATCTCTGCCTCGGTCACATGTTCGACGGCATACATCGCGGCGCCCAGATGCTGGACTTCGGTGGGGCTGAGGTGGCGCATCACGTCGGCCGCAACCATTTCGCCCAGCATCAGCATCAGGATGGCCGCGCTGGTGGTGTCGGGTCCGGGATTGAACGAGGTTGTGGGCATGGGATATTCCTAGCGGAGGGAGTCGATTTCGGCCTGCATCATCCGGTGCATCACCGTGGCGATGCGCGACGGATCGTCGGCCACAAGGCGGCGCAGGACGGCCTGTTTTTCGGCCCGGCTTGCGCGGCTGCCCAGAACGCTGACGGCCAGGTCCTTGTGGCGGCGGTCCAGCTTTTCCTCGAGATCATCCAGCGACTCGCCTTCGGCCACTTCCACGGTGGTTGCGCTTTGTGGCGTCAGGCCACCCAGCGACGACGCTGCCGCAACCTGACGCATCAGGAGGGGGCGCACGAAGCCCAGCCCGACGATGGCAAGTACCGCCACAAGCACGGCGTCGCGGATGGCGCCGGGAACCCAGTCGAGTTTCACGGTCGCAGGTTCGATCACCTCTTCGGGCAGCGCAAAGGTCTGCGCAAGAATCGTCACCGTATCGCCGCGGGCGGGATCGTGGCCGATCGCGCTTTCGGTCAGCCTTTGCAGATCGGCCATCAGTGTAGCGGCAGCAGGGTCTACCGGCGCTTCGGTGCCGTCCGCGGCGGGTTGCGCGGCCAGGGCGGGCGCACGGATGACGACGGCCGCGGAAATCCGCGTGATCTGGCCCACTTCGGGCAGCGTGTTTTCGACGGTCCGGCTGACTTCATAGTTCCGGGTCGCCCCGGTTGAACTGTTGCTGGTGGTCTCTGGCGCGCCGGTGCCCGCGCCGGGAGGGGTGTCGGTCAGTTCGGCTTCGGTCGGCGGCGTGTTGGCAATCGCCCCCGGCACACCGCCTGCCGCCGTGTCACTGGTCCGCGTTTCGGACACCTGTTCGCTGAGCAGCGCCTTTCCTTCGGGATCGACACGTTCCTCGGTGATTTCGCGGCGGGTGAAATCCATCGTGGCGGTCACTTCGACCGACAGGTTGCCCACCCCGACGATGGGGGTCAGCAGCGCCTCGATGCGGTGGCGCATCAGCGTTTCCACCTCGACCCGATGGCGAAGCTGCCGGTCGCTGAGCTGCCCGGCCGTATCGCCGTCGCCATCGGACAACAGCCGGCCCGACTGGTCCACCACGCTGACGTCACTGCGAGCCATGCCCGGAACGGACGACGACACAAGATGCACGATGGCCTCGACCTGGCCGCCGTCGAGCGCGCGCCCCGCCGCCAGCGTCAGGAAGACCGACGCGCGCGGCGGATGGCTGTCGCGCAGGAACGCGGACTTTTCGGGCAGGGCCAGATGCACGCGCGCGGCCTGCACCGTCGAGATTTCCGAGATGGACCGGGACAGTTCCAGTTCCTGTGCCTGCCGCAGACGGGCGGTTTCCAGCGCGCGGCTGGCCCCCATCGGCAGTTCCGACAGCACGCGGTCGCCATCCGGCACCGACTGCGGCAGCCCCTGCCCGGCCAGCGCCAGACGCGCCCGATGGTAATCCGCCTTGGCCACCATGATCTCGCCCGACACCGCGTCGATATCGGCCGGGATGCCCGATCCGTTCAGGGCCTCGATGACGCTGGCCTTTTCCGCCTCGGCCATTCCGGGGTAGAGGGTGGTCTGGGGCGGCTCGCGCAGCATGACCCAGGCGAGGATGGCAATGGTCGCCGCAGCCACCAGCACCAGCGACGGCAGGGCCCGGCGGATGGCCGGCTGGCGGGCAAAACGCTCGAAGCCTTCGGTCAGGCCGCGCAGGCGCGCGATGCCGCCACCGGGAAGGGCCGCCGGGGCAAGATCGGACCGCGAAACAGGGGACAGTGCCATTATCTGGGGCCTTGCAATGAGGTCGGCCGCATCAAAGCGGCATGTTCATGATGTCGCGGTAGGCGCCAAGCGCCTTGTTCCGCACGTTGAGCGCAAGCTGAAACCCCAGCGAGGCCACCTGCTGGTCGACCATGACGGCGGCAAGGTCCTGTTCCATGCCCAATTCCCAGGCCTGCGCCGATTGGCTGGCCTGTGTCTGCGACGCCTTGAACTGATCCAGCGCCGTTTCGATCCGCGCGCCAAAACCCTTTGTCTCTTCGGCCGAACCGGCTGACAGGCCAGGCTGAAGCGGGACGATGTTGAAGTTGCTTCCGACAGAACCGATTGACATGTCCCGCGCCTCAGACCGCTTCGGCCAGGCGGAGGCCGGGTCGTTCGGCCGGGGCAGTCACGCCGGAGTTCATGTCGATCACGATGTCTTCTGCTCCGATGCACAGGCCATCGCACAGGACCAGCGCGCGCTGGACGACATTTTCCAGTTCGCGCACGTTGCCGGGCCAGTGATGCGCCGTCAGCAGGTCGATGGCGGCGGCGGTGAACATCGGCGGCGTGCCCTGCGGCCCGTGGCGGCGCAGCAGGGACACAGCAAGGGCCGGAATATCCTCGGGGCGGGCAACAAGGGCGCGGGTGGTCAGGGGGAAGACGTTCAGCCGGTAGTAAAGGTCCTCGCGGAACCGGCCCGCGCCCACTTCGGCGGCCATGTCGCGGTTCGAGGTGGCGATGATGCGGATGTCGACCGCAACCTCGGCGGACGATCCCAGCGGGGTCACCTGACGTTCCTGAATGACGCGCAACAGCTTGGACTGCAGGCCCAGCGGCATTTCCGAAATCTCGTCCAGCATCAGCGTGCCACCCTCGGCGGCGCGGATCAGGCCGCGGTTGGCGGTCGCTGCCCCGGTGAAGGCACCCTTTTCATGGCCGAACAGGATGGCCTCCAGCATGTTTTCCGGAATCGCGGCACAGTTGATCGCGACAAAGGGCTTGTCCGCCCGGCGGCTGGCCGTGTGGACCGCGCGCGCCAGCACTTCCTTGCCGCTGCCGGTGGGCCCGTTAATGAACACGGTGACCTCGGTCCGCGCAACGCGGGCCGCCAGATCGAGCAGACCTCCGGTCACCGGATCGCAGGCCACCATCGGGCGCAAGGGGGCCGCGAGCAGGTCGGCCAGCATCAGAAGCGCGGCATCGCGCACCGGGCGCGTGACCGGCGCAGGCATCGCAACCCGCAAGAGCCGCCCGCCAAGGTCGCTGCGGATCTCGAACTTGTCCGCGTCCTCGCGCAGCAGCACGACCATCCGCACCCCGGCGGCCCGCGCGATGTCGGTCACGCGGCGTTCGTCCGTCAGATCGCCCGAGGCTGCCACGATGGCAGCGGCCCCCCTGGCAAGATCGGCCTCGCCACGGGTCACAAGGATGCGACGCCGCGCCAGAAGGTCTGCCAGGGCATCGGCCGAAGCAAAACCGGGGGCAAGAAAGTGCAGGGTGGACATGGGGTGTTCCTTTTCCTTCAACTGCATCCCCAAAGGCAGGAAACATGCCAACTTTCCGGATTTGCGCGAATGTCGGTTAAAATGATCTGCCCGGGGGTCGTTTCAGCCTGTGGCGGGTCTTCGAGGGCGGAAGGTGATGGAAAAAGGGTGTCATTTGACTGCCCGGACCGCCGATCGCCCGAGGTGACGCCGGATTGCCGACAGGCATAGGGCGTGCGGTCGCCGCCATACCGGTGCCGGAAGGCATCAATCGGTATGGGCGCGCAGGGGTCCGCTTCCGCCTGCGAGGCGGCATGCATCCTTTGGTATGGGGTCGCCGACCTTTGGAGGTATCACATCCCGTCCTGCACCGCCGTTAGGGGTTTATCGTGCACAGACAGGGCCACCCAAAATGCTCTCCAAGACTTATCACCTCAAATTCCCCAGCCTCGACGCCGCCCAGATTGCGGCGCCCTTCGTGGTCGAAACCCTTGGGAATGCCATTCCGACCTGCAATCTGTCGGGGTTGAACGTCGTCATATCCAAAGAGGGGGATGTGTCGATCAACCTGTTCTTTCCCAACATCAACGATCTGAAAGGGTTCGAAAAGAAGCATGGCGGCTTTCTGGACACGATGAAGAAGACCTTCCTGTTCCGGTCCGTCGGATTTGACGGGGTCTGCATCTTCACCTTCGACCGTTCGGAAGAGGCGGCCTGAGGTGGCCGACCGCCGCCCGCACCCTGCACCGGGCGCACCGCCCGCAGCGGCGGGCAAGGCACTCCGCCCGCAGGAGCGGGCAACGAGCAAGGCCCACCGCGGCGGGCAAGGCGAACCAGCATGGCTGAACCCAACCCACACGGCGAGATGCAAGGAAGCATGACATGACGGCCGCAGGCCCGGATACCGCCCCCGACGGCGGTCTGATGCGGGTGCCCTCCGAAAGGATCGGCCGCCTGATGGACCTTGTCGCCGAGCTTTCGCTTTCGGTGGCCGAAACCGTGCGCTCTCCCGATCTGGTCGGGTTGGAGCTTTCGCATTTCGAAACGGCCGTGCACCGGCTGATGATGATCGTGCGCGAGGTTCAGGACGCCGCCACAGACATGCGGCTGGTGCCGGTGGACGATGTGTTCAAGCGGCTGCGCCGGATGGTGCGCGAACTGGAACGCCAGACCGGAAAGAAGATCGAAGTCGTCGTGTCGGGCGAGGACACCCAGATCGACAAGATGGTGGCAGACCGGCTTTATGATCCGCTGCTGCACGTGTTGCGCAACTCTGCGGACCATGGGCTGGAACCGCCGGCCGAACGGCTTGCGGCGGGCAAGACCGAAACCGGCCATATCTACCTTTCGGCCTCGCAGATCGGCAGCGAGGTGCGCATCGTCGTGGCCGATGACGGGCGCGGTCTGAACCGCACACGGATTCTTGCCAAGGCCCGCGAGCGCGGCCTGTTTGGCCCCGAGGAAGAGCCCGAGCCTTCGGCCCTGTGGAAGATGATCTTCGAACCCGGCTTCTCGACCGCCGAGAACGTGTCGAACCTGTCGGGGCGCGGCGTCGGGATGGATGTTCTCAACACCACGATGACGGCGCTGCGCGGGCGCATCCTTGTCGACAGCACGCAGGGCAAGGGTACCCGCGTGGCGCTGCACATTCCGGTGTCGCTGGCCTTTCTCGACTGCATCATCCTGCGTCTGGGGGCCCAGCTTTTTGCCGTCCCGATCGAGGTCGTCAGCGAGATTGCCCGGCCCGGCACGGATGACCTGCCCAAGGTCTCGGCGGGGGGCGGGCGCGAGCTGTTCCGGCTGCGCGGGGCCAGCGTGCCGGTCTGCCGACTGGAGCATTTCTTTGACGGGATCGACAGCCCGCCCCGTCCGGCGAATGCGCCGCCTCAGGTGATCGTGGTGTTCCAGACCGCAGCAGGGCATCTGGCGGTGCCGGTCGATGAAATTCTGGACCGCCAGCAGGTGGTGATGAAACCGCTGGTCGGCCGGTTGAACCGGGTCCGCGCGAGCTATGGCTGCGCGCTTCTGGGCACGGGCGAGGTGGCGCTGGTTCTGGACTGCGAACGGCTGGCGGTCGGAGGTGCTGTGCAATGACGCATCCCCTGCAGACAGAGGCCGAAAGCTATGAGGCGATCCGGGGCTGGCTGGAGCGGCGCTGCGCGATCCACTACCCCGACCACAAGCGCGACCTTCTGCGCCAGCGCCTTGCAAGGGTGCAGCGGGCGCTGGCGCTGACCGACCTGAAGGACCTTGCCCGAAAGGTGATGCTCGATCAGGCGCACGACGTGCAGCTTGCGGTCATTCATGCCGCCTCGACCAATCACACCTATTTCTACCGCGAGAAGGATGTCCTTGATTTCTTCCGCAGTCAGGTGCTGCCGAAACTGGCCACGCGCCCCGAAATCCGCCTGTGGAGTGCCGCCTGTTCGACAGGTGACGAGGTCTATACCCTTGCCATCCTGATCGCCGAGACGCTGGGGATTGACGCGCTGCGCCGGACGCAGATCCTTGGCACCGACATCAGCGCGCCGGTGATCGAACGCGCCGAAACCGGGGTGTATTCCGCCCGGCAACTGGAACAGGTTCCCGCCGAAATCCGGCGCAAGTACCTGGCACCCGCCGGGGCCGACCAGTTTCAGGTCGTGCCCGAAGTGCGCGCGGCCTGCACGTTTCGCCGCATGAACCTGAAGGTGGCCGCGCTGCCGTTCCGCAAGCCGTTTCAGGCCGTGTTCTGCCGCAACGTCCTGTATTACTTCGCGTATCAGGATCAGGTCGACATCGTCAACGCCATCGCGGACGTCACGGAACCCGGAGGCTGGCTGTTCACCAGCGTCACCGAAAACGTGCGTGACCTGACGCTGCGCTGGCAGCCCGTTGCCAGCGGCATTTCCTCGCGGATGGAAACATCAAGATGACCGACCGCGCGCGCATGACCGGACCGGTCCGGGTTCTGATCGTCGATGACTCGGCGATGATCCGCAAGGTGCTGGCCCTGGGGCTGGCCACCGATCCGGCGATCGAGGTCGTGGGATCGGCTTCGGGTGCCGATCAGGCCTTCCAGATGATCCGCGAACTGAAGCCGGATGTCATGACGCTGGACATCGAGATGCCCCGGATGGACGGCGTCACCTTCCTGCGACGCCTGATGCCGGTGATGCCCGTTCCGACCGTGGTGATCTCGAGTGCGACCAGGCGGGGCGCCTCGATCACGCTGCAGGCCCTGGAGGCGGGCGCGGTGGATATCATTGCCAAGCCATCGCTGGGGATCGGCGAAGGGCTGCCGCGCATCATGGCCGATGTCTGCCGCCGCGTTCATGCCGCGGCACAGGCGCGGCCGCTTGCGTTCGGGCCGGTGCCGCCCCGGCATCCGGCAGCGTCGCGCGTCAGCGGTCTGCACGCCCCGGTCATGGTGATCGGCGCATCGACGGGCGGCGTTCAGGCGCTGGCACAGATCCTGCAGCAGATGCCGCAGGACGCCCCCGGACTGGTGATCGTGCAACACATGCCTGAAGGCTTTACCGCCGCATTTGCCAGCCGACTGGACAGCACCTCGGGGATCCGGGTGCGCGAGGCCAGGGATGGCGACAAGATCGTGCCAGGCCTCGCGCTGCTGGCCCCCGGCGGCGATCGCCATCTGGTGATCAACGGGCGCGCGCCGCATTGGCACGTGTCCCTGATCGAGGGTGAACCCGAAAGCTTTTCGCGGCCTTCGGTCGATGTGCTGTTCAACTCGGCCGCGCGGCACTGCGGGGCGCATTGTGTGGCGGCGCTGTTGACCGGAATGGGCAAGGACGGCGCGCGCGGCATGCTGGCCCTGCGCAAGTCCGGCGCCATCACCATCGCGCAGGACGAAGCCAGTTCTGTCGTCTGGGGGATGCCCGCCGCAGCCATCGCGCTGGGGGCCGCCATGCAGGTGGTGCCACTGGCCGATGTCGCGTCGGCCCTGATCGAAAGCTCGAAATCCATCGTCTCCGGCGGCACGGCCCGCCCCACCGCACAAGGAAGGACCATCGCATGACGCCCCAGCCCGGCACCCAGGCCAGCGCCGCCCAGACCGTCGTGACAGTCAACCACGACGTCGACACGATCGCCGACATGTACCTGACCTTCGATCTTGGCGAAGAGGAATACGGCGTGAACATCGCCGGCGTGACCGAGATTGTCGGCTTGCAGCGCATCATGCCGATCCCGGACATGCCGCGCTACCTGCGCGGCGTGATCAACCTGCGCGGCAAGGTCATTCCCCTGATGGACGTGCGGCTGCGCTTTGACATGGCCGAACGCGCCTATGACGAACGCACGGTCATCATCGTGATGGAGGTGGACGAAGCCCCCGTGGGGCTGATCGTCGATGGTGTGCGCGAAGTGCGCGACATCCCGCCGGGCCAGATCGACCAGCGCGGCCAGATGGGCCGCAACGGATCGCGTTCGGTCATCGCGGGGATCGGGCGGGTCGGGGACCGGGTCGCCGTGATCCTCGACCCGTCGGTTCTGGTGTCGGACGACGATTTTGCGTCGGCACGGGATGCGGGGACCGCGTGATGCGCATCCTGATCCATACCCAGAAGGGCGGCGTGGGCAAGACCACGACCACGCTGAACCTTGCGGCGGCGCTTTTGCGGCAGGGGCAGGCCCGGCATGTGCTGATGGCCGACCTTGACCCCCAGCAGCACCTGACGGCAATGGTCGTCACCGACCCGGCGCAGGGCGAGTCCGCGCAGGCCCTGCCGGTGCGCGGCGAGCCCGGCCTGTTTCTGGCCAAAGCGCGGCCTGACGCGCCCGATGCCGGCTTTCCGGACTTTCCGTCCGACCCCGACGCCTGGGTCTTTCTGGACACCGCCCCCGGATGGTCGCCCGCCATCGCAAGGGCCGCGCAAGAGGCCGATCTGGTGCTTTGCCCGCTCGAGCCGGATTTCCTTGGGCTGTCCGGGGTAGGACGGCTGTTGCAGCGGCTGGAGGATCTGGGCACCGGGCGTGACCGGCTGCGGTTCCTGCTGACGCGCTATTCCGCAAGGCTGGCGCTGCACCGCGAGGTCCGCCAGAGGTTGCAGGCGCAGTTCGGCGACATGCTGTTGCCGGTCGAAATCCGCAATTCGGTCCGTCTGGCCGAAGCCCCCGGCATGGGCATGACGATCTTCGCCCATGCCCCGGCATCAACCGGTTGCGACGACCATCGCACGCTCGCCTCGGCGCTGTCGGGGACGCACCGCCACAAAAGGACCGCAGCATGACGACGGGTTCCCGCACCTCCAAGCGCCGACTGGCACTTGATCCTTTCGCCCCGCCCGGCAGCCAGACCGGACCGGCACCTTCAACCCCCGAAGTTTCCCCCGCAATCGGGGCCGCGCCCCCCCCGGCCACCGCCGCCGATCCACATAGGAGCCCTCTCTTGCCCAACGCAGCCGCCGCACTCAACACCTGGGACAGCCTCACGGCGACCGATACGCTGAACATCCTGTCCAGCCCCATCATGGTCGCCGACGCTGACATGGTCATCCGCTTTGTCAACGACGCGGCCTACAGGATGTTCGAACTGATCGAGACCGACATCCGCCGGGACCTGCCGCATTTCGTGGCGCGCGACGTGCTGGGCAAGAACATCGACCTGTTCCAGCAGAACCCGGCCCTGCAGAGCAGCATGATGGCCAAGATGGTCAAGCCGCACGACGGCAGGTTCACCGTCGGTGGCAAGCACCTGTGGTTCAAGGCCACGCCGATGTTCAACGCCGAAGGCGCGCTGTCCACGATCTATGTGGAATGGCAGGACCAGACCGCGCTGGCGCAGCGTCAGCACCAGGTCGCGCTGCTGAATGACGAGATCGGCAGGATGTCGGCCGCCCATGCCGAGGGCATCATCAGCCACATGATCCCGCTTGAAGGCCTGGACGAAGAGTTCCGCATCGTCGCCGAAGAAACGAACAGGACCGTTCTGGGTCACATCTCCACAAAGAAAAAGATGCTGGCCATAATGGTCGAATTCGCTGCCGGGAACTTCGACGCCAAAATCGAACAGTTCTCGGGCGAGCGGACCTTCATCAATGAAGCGATCGAAGGAATACGCAAGTCTTTCAAGAACGTGACCAGCGAAATCACGCGGTTCTGCAAGGCGCTGGAAGGGGGCGATCTGTCGGTCGTGCTCGATTCCGGAACATTCCCCGGCGACTACCGCAGCCTTGTGTCGATGATGGAAAACGCGCTTGTCTCGCTGAACCGCACCATCACCATGGCGAATGAACAGGTGCAGCAGGTCGCGATCACGGTCGAGCAGATGTCGCAGTCCAGTCAGGCACTTGCGTCGAACTCGCAGATCCAGTCCTCGTCGGTCGACGAGGTGTCCGCCTCGACCGAACAGACCAACATCCAGGTCAAGTCGAACGCCTCGGCTGCCGACAATGCCTCGAAACTGGTGGCGGGGACGGCCGTCGTCGCGGCGGACGGCACTGGGAAGATTTCCGAGATGGTCGGCGCGATGGACGGCATCCGGTCGTCGTCGCACGACATCGCAAAGATCATCAAGGTGATCGACGAAATCGCATTCCAGACCAACTTGCTGGCCCTGAACGCGGCGGTCGAGGCCGCCCGCGCCGGGCAGCACGGGCGCGGGTTTGCCGTGGTGGCGCAAGAGGTGCGCAACCTTGCGGGCCGGTCCGCAAAGGCCGCGCGCGAAACGTCGGACCTGATCGAGGATGCCTCGGCCCGGGTCCATGCGGGCGTGCGCATCGCCGGTGAAACGCGGGAGTCTTTCCTGCGGATCGCGGAAGACATCAAGCAGGTGCAGACCATCGTCAGCGACATAGCCCTTGCCAGCGACGAACAGTCGCGCGGCGTGACTCAGATCAACGTCGCCATCGGCGAGATCGCCAAGACCGCCCTGGCGACCAGCCAGCAGGCCGACGAACTTGCCGCCAGTTCGTCCCAGATGCAGGCCGCGACGGAAACCATGCGCCGCGACTTCAGCCGGTTCAAACTGCGTCCCGTCGAGGTGCAGGCCACCCGCCCGATCACGCTGGACAGCCTGACCCCCGAACTGCTGGCGCAGTTGCGGTCGATGTTCGAAGCCCAGTCGATGCAGGGGGCCCATTCCCTGCCGCCGATGCACGCGCCACGGCCGAATGGCGATGCGCGCAAGAAGACCAACGGCGCGGCCCACCGCCCCAGTGCAGACCACGATGAACGCGGATTTGCCAATTTCTGATCAACGCAGCACCGCCGGACAAGTCCCGGCGGTGCCCCTACCCGGAGAAAAAAGATGCCCCACAACGTAATGATCGTCGACGACGCCGCCATGATGCGGCTTTACATTTCCAGCTTCATCAAGGGTTTGCCTGACTTCAAGGTCACGGCGCAGGCGGCCAACGGGCAAGACGCGCTGGACAAGCTGGCCAGCGGGGCCGAAGTGGACCTGATCCTTCTGGACATCGAAATGCCAGTGATGGACGGGCTGGAATTCCTGCGCCACGCCAAGCTGAAGACGCGTGCCAAGATCTGCATGCTGTCTTCGGTCGCGGTGTCCGGATCGCCCCATGCCGCCAAGGCGCGCGAACTTGGCGCCGATGGCGTGGTCGCCAAACCGTCGGGAACCGTCTCGCACGACCTTGAAGAAAAGACCGGCGGCGAGCTTGCCCGCACCATGCGCGCCCTGATGCAGGCCTGACACCGGCCAGGCGCGGGGCCCCCGATTCCCCGTGTCCGCTTCCCTGCCCCCTTCCCTGCCCCATGAAAGCTGCAACATGTCCGATGAAATGGATGAAATCTGGTCGCTTTACGCCGACGATGGCGCGCAGGCCATGGACGCGATGGAAGCGGCCCTGCTGGCGCTGGACGGTGCCGGCGTTGCGGACCAGCACAGCCATGTCGGGGCCCTGTTCCGGGCCGTGCACACGTTCAAGGGCAACTCGCGGGTTCTGGGGCTGGGCGTGGTGGAAAGCCGCGCGCATATCGCCGAAGACCTGATCGGGCTGGTGCGGGATGAAGGCGTGCTTCTGGATGCCGAAATCCTTGCCCTGCTGCTGGAAACCGGTGACCGGCTGCGCGTGATGCTGGAAACGACCGCGGCCACCCATGCCGATGTCGATCCGGCCGACACCGAGGACCTGATGGAACGCCTGCGCGACAAGATCGCGCGGTGTACGGGCGGGGAAGCCGCAGCCCCTGCACCCATCGCCGCCGCGCCCGAACCGGAACCGGAACCGGTCGTGCAAGCCGAACCGCCAGCCCAGCCGGAGCTGAAGTCCGAGCAGGAACCCGACCCGCAGCCCGCGCCTCAATCCCGGTCCGACGTGACGCAGGCGGATGCCACACCGCCCCGTACCAGAATGGCCGACGATCCTGCCTATCGCGCGATTTTTGCCCAGATGGTGCGCGAAACGCAGGAGCGTCTGGCCAAACACCAGGCCGCCGGCACGCCCGACGCCACGCGCCGCCCCATTGCCGATCTGGATCACGCCGCCCGCCAGTTGGGGCTGGAGGACTGGAGCCGGGTTCTGGCGACCTATCCCACAACCCCGGCCATGTCCGATGTCGCGGCCATCATCGAGGCGATGACCGGGCTGTACGGTTCCCTTGACGCCGCGCCCCGGCTGGCCGATCCGGCGGCAGAAGAAAAAGGGTTCTTTGCCACCATCGCAGACCCGCTTTCGGCCATCTCGCGCCTGGGCATCAGCCTTGCGGTCGGCGAAACCCCCGATCCGGTGCAACTGGAACATGCCGCACATTCCGTTGCGTCTGCGGCGGATGCGGCCGGATATGTCCGGGTCGTGGGTGCGGCCTTCACCCTGCTGGAGGCAAAGGACAGGGCAAGCTACCGGCGGGCCGAACTCAGGCTTTACGAATGTCTGGCCGATGTGGAAGATGTCCTGCAGCCCGACGCCCTCGGCAAGGACCACAGCCCGGCCAGACTTCTGGCAAGCTGGAGCGCGGACCACATCTTTGACACGCTGGACGAACTGGATGGCGTGCTGGAACAGTTGCGGCAGGGTGTCGATCTGCCGCAGGGGCTGCACACGCTGGAATGGCTGGTGCGGCTGGTGCATTACGCGTGCCGGCACCATGACCTGGACATGGCATCGCAGCTTGCAATGTCGCTGGTCGATCTGTTCGGGCGCGGTCAGGCCAAGGGGCAGGCCCCGGATGCCATCCTGATGCGCATCGCGCGCGGGTTCGTCGATACGATGGGGCTGGTGTTCGACGCGCTGCGACAGGGCGAGCCGGCGGATACCGCCCGGCTGGAACAGCTTTTCGCCGAGGCGTCAGAGGCCAGTTTCACCGGGTCCGGCGTGATGACGGCCACCGCCGTTGAACGGCGGCTGGGATTACCGAAAGAATTCCACCGCGTCCTGTCGCCCGAAAGCACCCGAACCGCGTCGCAGGCGCTGACCGATGGCCGGAATTTCCACATCCTGCGCGCTGACGTGAACTCGGACAACGATCTGGCCGAGGCGCTGTTCACCTTCATCGGGTCGGGTGTCATTCAGGCAATCACCAACGTGACGGTGTTTCGCGGGCAGGAAACGCTGTTCGATTTCCTGATCGCCACGGCGCTTGATCTCGTCGACCTGACCGAGGCGCTGGCCCGGATGGACCCGGGCGGGCGTCGGCTGGTTCTGATGCAAAGCCTGACACCGTCGCCCGACGACACCGAAGAAGCCCGCAGTGCCGAAGGCGACGGGCCGGGCAAGGCGGCGGACCCGCTGCACGAAAGCGACCTTTCAGCCGGTACACTGGAAAAGATCGGCGAAATCGCAGCCGGGCAGGCCATGGTCCACGGCATGCTGAACGACCTTGCCGAGAATGACATGGTCGAGTCGATGGATGCGATCCTGAAGGCGCATGACCACAACCCCAGGGCGGCCAGTGCTGCCTTGCGGGCGCTGGCCGACCGGACGATGACGCGGCTGCGCGATCTTGCCCAGTTGGAAACCCAGCTTCTGGGCCAGATGGCCGAGTTGCAGCAGACAACCGCAGCCCTGCGTGCCCGCCCGGTCGAAACGGTGCTGCGGCCCATGGCGGCGCTGGTTGAAACCCAGTCGCGCCGCAACGGGCGCGAGGCGCGGATGACCACGTCCGGTTCCGAAATGGCGCTGGACATCGCCCTGCTGGACAGCCTCAAGCGGGTTCTTCGGCCGCTGGTACTGGCGCGGCTGGCGCAGGGGGAAACCGCCCCCCGCCGTCTGCATCTTTCGATCAACCGCAACGACGATCACCTGTCAGTCACACTGCAGGACGATTCGGGTGCACCGCCGGACACCACCGCGATGCACGCGATCGAGGCCGAGATCACCCGGGCGCACGGGCGCATCCGCCACCTGGCGCTTCCGGGGGGCGGACGTCGCTTTCACATCGTGCTGCCGATGAGCCTTGTGGTGCTGGAAGGCATGGTCGTGGGCATCGGCGGCACCCGCTATGTGCTGCCGGTCGAGGCGATCCGGACGATCCTGCAGCCCGACCCGGCAAAGGTCGTGCAGATTTCGGCGCAGGGCGACCAGCGCTGGCTGCGGTTCAGCGATGACGAGATCATCGCCATCAAGACCCTGTCCCCCGCCCGTGGGCCGAAAGCCCTGTCTGGATCGGCTACCGCGCCGGCACAGGGCAAGGCGGCGCCGCGCGGCGGGCAAGGCAATGTGCACATCATTCTGGGTCAGGCCGGGCGCAGCGTCGCCATTCCCGTGGATGACCTTGTGGGCCAGCAGCTGGTGCTTCTGCGCCCCTTGCGCGGGCTGATGTCGAAGGTACGCAATGTGACCGGCGTCGCCCTGCTTTCGGGCGGCGAAGTCGGCATGGTCCTGTCGGCGGGGGCACTTTGCGGCACGGCAGAGGCATCCGAAAGTCTGGAACTGACCACCTAAGGGCCACCCGCCGGCCGGGAGAGGTATGGGAAACCCCCCGGCGCGTTGACCCGAAGTGTGGCCTGTGAAAATGTAGCTTTAACAGAAAGATACACCCCTTCAAACGACTCGCACCCAGGAAAGCCACAGCAAATGTCCTTCATCGCCGCCATCCTGACGAACAACACCGCCACCTCCAAGGCCGCTATGGGCCGTGACCGCTGGTCGCGTCTGGGCAGCGAAGCCCGCATCGTGGCAGGTCGTGGCCCGTCGCCGCTGCGCGCTTCGTCGCGTGGCCGTGTGAAGCACCTGTTCGGCGCGAACTGAACCCTGGACGACCTGTGCCTGCCACAGCCCGCAAGCGAACTGTCAGGCCGCACGACGCAAGAAGGGAACCCGAAACCGGGACCCTTGGATGGCTGGGTTCGATGACCCCGTGCCCAGACCGACCCGATCAGATCGCTGATCGTTGACGGACCGCCGAAGCCCCGGCGACGAAGGGCCATTGATCGGCCGAGAGTTCTTCCCAACCCGCCGAAGCCTCACGTGGCCTGGCCGGAGGACCCGGCAGGCGATCCCCATATCCGGCTCCACATTCCAAAGCGCCACGAATGCTCTTTCTGCAGGCAGGCCATTGCAGGGCGGCATGACGCCCCACGAGAAGCCTTGGCCAGCGTGGACGTCACGCTCTGCATGGGCAGATCCGGGCGCTGCGGACCGGCGCAGATCGGCCCCACCGCGGTCATCGACCCGTTCGACGCCTTCAGGGTGTTCAGACCTTCGAAAATCCCCTTCGGCCCGGTCAGGCGACGGCGTGGCGCGGCATCGGGGTGCAAGGTCTGACACGTGCCCAGATTGCGCGATCCGGTGCAGAATCGGCACTGTCTGCGATCAACCAACAGGAAACCTTCGGCAGATGCGGACGCGGCCATCGCGCAGGCCACGTCAGCGTCACACCCCGGATCAACCCGGCGACGGGGACGGCCCGTCCTGCAGAAGCCCACGATGTGCAAAGGGCGCAACCCGTCTGGTTGCGGCCTTTTCGGCAGGGCATGGCGGCCGGGGCGTGGCGGCCCGGCACCGCAGGTCGCGGCGGCAGTCAGAACAGGATGTCATCCAGCGACTGCTCTGCCACCGCGACCGGCGGCAATCCCGCCGACGGCACAGCGACAGGTCGACCCGGCAGCGCGCGCGCCACGGCATCCAGCACCGCGTCATGGATCGTGCGTTCCTGCTGCATCGTGTATTGCGCCCGCAGACGGGCCAGAACCGCCGCCTCGTCCGACCCTTCGTCAAACGGTTCCGCCGGGTCGCCCAGCATCGCGGCGCGCAGGCCCAGCATCGCCGCGAACCCGTCAAGATCGCCAAGGGCACCCCGGAACGCCACGAGCCGGCCTTCGGCAAGTCCGATCTGCAGGGGCAACTGCCGCCCCGCCGCATCGAAACCCCGCGCGGTTTCGGTGACCGTGGCATTGATCCCGGCCATGGCGGCATTCAGCATCTCGGCATCCGCGATGAACCCCGAAAGCGCCTGTTCCAGCCGGTCCACCCCGGCCCGGCCCGCCTCGTCCGTCCGGATCCGCGTTTCGGCCAGATTGCCCTGCAACCGCGCCACGATCACATCGCTTTCGTCGGTCAGCGCGCGCAGCCATTGCGCAAGTTCGCGCAGCGACCGGCCCTCTTCGCCCAACTTGGCGCAGATCAGAACCGCATTCAGCCCCGACAGGCGCACCTGCTGGGCGATCTGGCGGATCGTGACCTCGTGTTTCATGATCAGGTCCAGCCGCCCGCCCAGTGTCGCGGCCCTGCCCCGCATGGCCACAAGATGGCGGCGCACCCGGTCAAGGCTTTCGTCCAGCTTGTCGGGTGCCCCCGATGTGGCGCTGCCGTCGGTGCCCCGCCCGGCCTGCGCGAAGTAGAACTGGCGCGCCGAGCGGATGGCCAGCTCCGCATTGCGCCGGACCGTTTCCAGCGCGGCAATCGACACGTCGACCTCGGTTTCCGCATCGGCGCGCGCAGCCTCGACCAGCGCGCGGGCGAGCCGGACCAGCACCGCGTCCAGGCCCGAGCCGTGCCCCTTGCGGCCCGCAGCGTACACGCCGGCAAGCACGTCCTGCACCCGGTGCAGCCGCTGCCGGGTGGAATCGCCGGTCTGCAGCGCCATGATCAGGCGCGAGACTTCGCTGAACACGGCCTTCATCTGATCGGACAGGCCGTTGCTGACCTCGGTCATCTCGGCGCGGCCGTCCTGTACCTTTTGGGCAATCGCGGCAAAGCGGGCGAGTGCGGGCAGCACCCGCTGCATCAGGTCCTGACGCAGGTCCTGCAGGATGTGGTCCATCATGTCGGTGTCTTCGGCGATCCCGCTCATCGCGTCCTTGACTTCGCGCAGGATCGTTTCGGCTTCGGACGACATCTGCGCCAGCCGTTCGATGAAGGAATTCACCTGCGGGCGGGGGGGCATCAGGGCGTTGCCCAGAATGCGCGCGTTGATCGACACGCTGGAGATGGTCCGCACCACCCGGTCCAACTCGGCCACCTCGACCTTGACGCTGCGGACGGCGGCGCGAAGATCGACACTCTGGCGCAGAAAACCGTCGAAGTCCGCGCGCACGCCCTGGACGTTTCCGAAGGTTCGGGCGATCAGGTCCGCAAGATGGCGGCCCGCCCCGGCCCCCAGCGCATCGTCCAGCCGCGCAAACAGGGCCTTGGTTCCGTTCAAAGATTCAACCGCCAGAGCCAGACTGTCACCCGCCTCGACAAAGCACTTTTCGGTCAGCCCAAGAACCGACCGCAAGGGATCGCCCTGCGCAAGAACCTGCGCGGGGGTCCAGTTCTGTGCTGCAAAGGTCATGCCTGTACTCCTGTCCTGTGACGCCGGGCAAAGCCCATGATCGCCGCCGCCATCCGGTCGAGTGCCACGGACTGCACGACGCTGCCCATCCGCACGGCCTCGCGCGGCATGCCGTAGACCACCGAGCTTGCCTCGTCCTGTGCGATGGTGTGGGCACCGCTGGCCCGCAGTTCGCCCATGCAGCGCGCGCCGTCGTCGCCCATGCCCGTCAGGATGATCCCCAGCGCATTCGGCCCCGCCGCCGTGGCGGCAGAACGGAACAGCACGTCGACAGAGGGGCGATGACGGCTGACATAGGGGCCGTCCGCCACGGTGACCCGGTAGCCACCCGAAAGACGGCGCAGCATGATGTGGTGGTCGCCCGGGGCGATGACGACCTCGCCCTGGCGCAGCATCACCCCGTCTGACGCCTCGTTGACCCGCACCTGACACAGCCCGTCCAGACGGCGGGCAAAGGCTGCGGTAAAGCCGGGAGGCATGTGCTGCACGATGGCGATGGCCGGGGCGTCCGGAGGCAGCGCCACCAGAAGTTGGCGCAACGCCTCGGTTCCGCCGGTCGAAGCGCCGATCACCACAATGGGTTCGGTCACGGGGATGGGCTTGGACAGGTTCGGTGGCGGCAGCACCTCGTCGGCCGAAAGCTTGGCACCGGGCGCGCGGACGGCTGCCTGGACGGGACGGCGCCCGCCCGACTGGCTGGCAGCGCGCAGGGCATCGCAAATCCGGACCTGGGCTTCCATCCGGGCCTGTTCGTTGCGGGCCTGCGGTTTCAGGATCACGTCGACCGCGCCCGCCTCCATCGCCGCGACCGACTGGTCCGACCCGCCCGCAGTGAAGCCCGAACAGACCACCACCGGAATCGGCCGCTGCGCCATGATCCGCTTGAGAAAGGTCATGCCGTCCATGCCCGGCAGTTCCAGATCCAGCAGGATCACATCGGGCAGTTCGAGTTTCATCATCTTCACGGCCGCGAAGGCATCGGGCGCGGCCCCCAGGACGCACAGCCCCGGATCGGTTTCGACGATCGCGCGCAGCATGGCGCGGGCCGAGGCGGAATCGTCCACGATCAGGACCTTGACAGGTTCGGGCGGAAAGGAGGCCATGGCTCAGTTCTTCTGAAAGATCGTCGGCTTGACCTGCCGCAGGGTTCTGCTCCGGACAACCATGCTTTCGGCGTGGCCGACGATCAGAATTCCGCCGGGCCGCAGATGATCGGCCAGACGTTCCACCACCTTTTCCTTGGTGACAGGGTCGAAATAGATCAGGATGTTGCGCAGCAGGATCACGTCGACATCGCGGTCCACCGGATAGTGGGTGTCCATCAGGTTGAGATTGCGGAACCTGACCCGCCGCCGCAGTTCGGGGGCGACCCGCGCCTTTCCGGCCAGCGACGGGTCGCTGGAGGTCAGAAAGTAGCGCCGCTGCATGTCCGGCGACACGGTGGAAAGTTGATCGGTGTCATAGACCCCCTCGATGGCGCGCTCCACCATCCGCTGGCTGAGATCCGAGCCGAGAATGGCAAAGTCGAAGTTATGCCCCCGCCGCCGCGCCTCTTCCAGCATCATGGCGGCGGTATAAGCCTCTGCCCCTTCGGACGATGCGGCCGACCACAGCTTCAGCCGGGCCGGACGCCCCGGGCGGCTGCGCGTGGCCACCGATGGCGCGATCACTTCGGCCAGATAATCGAAATGTTCCGCCTCGCGAAAGAAGCTGGTGGTGTTGGTCGTGATCAGGTCGATCACCGTGCGCAATTCGTCACCGGGCAGCGTGCCGCCCAGTAACTGTTCAAGATAGGTTTCCGTATCGGCCAACCCGAAGGCCATCACCCGCCGCCGCAGGCGCTGATCGATCATCTGCACCTTGGTGGGGGGCAGACTGATCCCGGTCAGCGACCGGATCAATTCGCGGAAACGGTCGCGATGCACGTTGCGGGTCTGGGTCATGACCATCGGGTCAGGCCACCGCGTCAAGGTCGTCGACCCCGGCCATCGCCGCGGCCAGTTCGACGCGGTCAAACAGACGGTCAAGGTCCAGCACGCTGACCACCTCGCCCTTGCGACGTCCGATTCCGGCGATGGCGCTGCCGGACCAGCGCAGAAGGTCCGCCTCTTCCAAAGGGCGCAGGTCGGGTTGGTCAAGGGCTGTCACCTCGATCACCCGATCCGTCTTGATGCCGATGATGATACGGCCGCCGCCATAGGCCAGCCACACGACAAGGATGCGGCTTTGCGCCGTATCCTCGCCGGGTGGCCGGCCCAGCAGGCAGCGCAGGTCGACCACGGGGATGTTGGCCCCCCGCAGATCGATGATCCCCACCAGATGGGCCGGCGCGTTGGGCATCGCCGCCACCGGGCGCAGATCAAGGATCTCCTGCACCCGGCCGACCGGAACGGCGTACAGCGACCGGTCCGCGTTGAAGGTGACGACATCCACGCCATTGTTCATGATGTCCCCCTCAGGCCGCGTTGCGGCGCTTGAAGCGGGCATCCAGATCGTCGGAGCCTTCGCCAAGGTCGAAGTCGAAACCACCGTCCACCGCCACCGGGCGCGACTTGCCCCGAGCAACGACGCGCGGCGTGGCGGCAACCTTGCGGTGAGCGACAGGTGCCACCGACCCCGTGCCATCCTCGGTGCGGAAGAAGGCGATCGCCTCGGCCAGCGCATCGGCCTGGCTGGCCAGTTCTGTCGCACTGGACGACAGTTCTTCGGCCGACGAGGTGTTTTCCTGCGTGACCTTGTCAAGCTGCTGGATCGACACGCTGATCTGCGCCGAGCCGGTCGCAAGTTCCCGCGAGGCCACGGTGATTTCGGTCACCAGCGCCGAGGTTTTCTCGATGTCCGGGACCAGACCCAGCAGCATTTCGCCCGCACTTGCCGCCGTGCGCACGGTGGACGCCGACAGGGACGAGATTTCCGCAGCTGCCGTCTGGCTGCGTTCGGCCAGCTTGCGCACTTCGGCCGCCACAACCGCGAAACCGCGTCCGTGTTCGCCCGCCCGGGCCGCTTCCACAGCCGCGTTCAGCGCCAGAAGGTCGGTTTGCCGCGCGATTTCCTGCACGATCATGATCCGGTCGGCGATGGTCTGCATGGCCTGCACCGCATCGGCCACGGCCTTGCCGCTGACGCGGGCATCGTTTGCCGACTTGGTCGCGATGGTTTCGGTCAGCGAGGCGTTGTCCGAGCTTTGCTTGATGTTGGCGGCCATCTGTTCGACAGCGGCCGAGGATTCCTCGGTGGATGCCGCCTGCTGGGTTGCCCCCTGGGTCAGTTCTTCTGCGGTCGCAGCCATCTGTGTGGAGCCAGACGCAACGTTGCGCGCGGCGCTGTTCACCGTGCCGACCACTTCGCGCAGCTTGACGATCATTTCGCCCTGTGCACGCAGCAGATCAGTCATCTCATCATTGCCCCTCAATGTCGGAGAGTTGCGCAGATCGCCGCCTGCCACTGCCTGGGCAAAGGTCACGGATTGATTCAGGCCGCGCGACAGGGCCGCAACGATCCAGATCACAAGCATCGCTGCAACCAGCGCGGAAGCCACAAACAGCCCAATCATCATGTTGCGAGCGGATGTGTATGCCGCATTCGTCGCTGTTTCTTCTTCCGCGACGATCTTCAGAACGGTTTCCCGCAGACCCGCGAGCGCTGCAAGGATCTCGTCGTTCTTCTGACCAAGCTCCCCATGGTAGAGGGTATTCGCAAGCTCACCATTGCCCGCCGCTTCAAGTTGAACGATCCGCTTGTTCAAAGCGAAGGCTTCACGGTGGATGACCTCGAACGCATCGATGGCAGCGTGAATGTCTGTCCGGGTGGTGCGCTCGCGAAGGGTCGCGATGAGCGTGTCAACTGACCCTGCCGTTTCTTCCAGTTTCTTCATCAGGTTGGGAAGATGGTCTGACGGTGCGTTGGGCAAGCCGATCAGAATCTGCGAAACGATGCTGCGCACCTGCAGCTTGGCCGTAACGATATCCTCGATTTCCATCAACCGTGGGATATCCCTTTGAACCGTCTGCTCGAAGGCGGCGTTCGACTTTGCAAGCTTAGTGACGGCGAGAACCGTGGAACCCGCCCAAAGGACGAAAACAAGTAGGAATGTTGCCGCCAGTTTCGCTTTGATCGTCAGTCTCATGTCGTGCTCCCTCAGAGCTGGTTGGCCATCGGCCGGTTGGCAAGATTGGAAAAGATCGCTTCCAGGTTTGGCAGCAGCACAAAGCCCTGCGCGCCCCGGTACAACCCGGTCAGATAGTCGGGTGGCCAGGCCTGGGCCGAGGCCGGAACAGGTTCGATCGTCTGCGTCTCGATGGTGGTCACCTCGTGCACGGCGTCCGCCGAAATCGCGACGACCGCGGCCTCTCCGGCCAGCGTCACTTCAAGCACAAGGATGCGGCGGCGGTCGTCTTGCCCTTCATGGGGGATCGACAGCGCCTGTTTCAGATCGGCCAGCGGAACGACCGATCCGCGCACGTTGACGACACTGGGCACATAGTGCCCGGCCCCCGGAACGCGCGTGACGGGCAGCGGGTCCAGGATTTCGCGCAGAAGTTCCGCAGGTATGGCCAGCGTCTGGGTGCCCAGCGACAGGGTCACGACCGTCAGGTTCCTGTGCAGTCTGATGTCCGACAGTTTCATGCGGCCAACTCCCGTGCTGCGGATTGAGGCGCCGATTGCAGGTCAACCTGCGTGCGGCCCATGCCGACCAGATGTGCCACGTCGAGGATCAGCGCGACCGACCCGTCGCCCAGTATCGTGGCCCCCGACACCGCGCGCACGGCGGAGTGCAGTTTCGACATCTGCTTGATGACCGTCTGGTTGGTGCCGACGATCCTGTCCACCACCAGACCCACCCGGTTTTCGCCCGACATCACGATGACCACGTTCTGCTCTGCTCCGGGCTCGCCCGCGCAATCGAACAGCGCGCGCAGCCGCAGGAACGGCACGAACCGGCCCCGGATATCCAGGAAATCGCCCGTCCGTTTCGGCTGGGCCTTTTCGGGCGGCAGTTCCACGATCTCCTGCACGCTTGGCATCGGCAGGGTATAGCGTTCGCCCGCCACTTCGATCAGCAAGCCTTCGATGATCGCAAGCGTCAGCGGCAGGCGCAGGGTGACGGTCGTGCCATGACCAAGCTTCGAGTCGATCTCGAGGCTGCCGCGCAGCGACTCGATGGTGCGCCGGACCACGTCCATGCCGACACCGCGCCCCGAAAGCTCGGTTACCGTTTCGGCCGTTGAAAAGCCGGGTTCGAACACCAGCGCATAGACCTGCGACTCTGTCAGCACCGCATCGGCCGAGATCAGCCCCTGCGCCACCGCCTTGGCGCGGATGCGCGCGGGGTCCATCCCGCGCCCGTCATCGCGCACCCGGATCAGCACTTCGGCCCCGGCATGTTCCGCCGAAAGCTCGATCAGCCCGCCCCGTGCCTTCCCCGAGGTCGCACGTTCGTCTTCCGTCTCCATCCCGTGGTCGATGGCGTTGCGCAGGATGTGCACCAGAGGATCGGCCAGTTTCTCGATCACTGTCTTGTCCAGTTCGGTGTCCTCGCCGATCACCGAAAACTCGACAGGTTTGCCCAGCTTGTCGGACAGGTCCATCACCAGCCGCCGGAACCGCCCGACCAACGAGCGCATGGGGACCATGCGCATCGTCATCGTGGCATCGCGCAGACCGGCGGCAAGGCGGGTGATCTGTTCCGCGGTGGCCATCAGCGCCGGGTCGCGGCTTTCGCGGGCAAGCTGGGTCAGGCGGGCCTCAAGGATCACCAACTCGCCCACCGCATCCATCAGCGAGTCGAGACGATCGGCCGGAACCCGTACCGTCGCACCCGCCGCTTCGGCCCTTGCATCGCGGGGCGCGACCGGTGCGGCAACCCGTGCCTCGTTCGGCAGAACCGCCGCCGCCGGTGCCGCAACGGACGCCGGTGCAGGCTGTGCGGCCCGATCAGGCAAGGACGCGGCTGCTTCAGGTTCATCTGCATGGGCAGCATCGGAGTGGTCAACCTGTGCCGCGTCCAGCGTCCAGTCGGCATCGACAAACAGGAACACATCCTCCAGTTGCGCCGCCGTGATCTCGGCGGGCATGTCCATCGACCAGACCAGCGCGCAGGCTTCGACATCCAGACGGTCCAGTGCGGGCACATCGGACAGATCGACTGCGATATGCGCCGCCCCAAGGCCGCGCAATTCGTCCAGCACGATTTCGGGGCGCGCGCCCATGGCAAAGGCGGCACCCGACAGTCGGAACCGCAGCCGCGACGGATGCCGTGCGGCCTGATCAACCGGCACGTCTGCGGCGGCGTGCGCCGTCGCAGGCGCGCCCTCCTCGGACCCGGCCACGTCAGATGCGGGCGACCGCGCCATGATGTCCTGCAGCGCCGAAAGGATCGCCGCGCGCCGTCCGTCCGGATCGGCGTCGCCTTCGACCAGGCCCGGAATCTCGTCCTTGGCGGCCAGTGCGAGGCGCAGGATCTCGGGGCCGATCGGGATCACCCCGGCGCGGACCCGGTCGAACACGGTTTCGAATTCGTGGATGAACGCGGCAAGGTCGGTAAAGCCGAACATCGCGCCGCTTCCCTTGACGGTGTGCAGGTCGCGGAACACCTGATTGACCAGCCCCATGTCGGTCGGACGCGATTTCAGGTCCAGCAGCCCGCGCTCCAGGCTTTCCAGAAGATCGCGCAGTTCGTCGCGGAAGATTGCAGCCATGTCATCGCTCATCAGCCCAGCACCTTCCTGATCACGGCAAGCAGCTTGTCCTGCGTGAAGGGTTTGACCATCCAGCCAAGCGCGCCAGCCTCGCGGGCCTGCGCCTTGAGCCCGTCTTCGGAATCGGTCGACAGCACGACGATCGGCACGCCTTTGCCTTCGGGGTGTTGACGCAGCGCGCGGATGAACCCCAGACCGTCAAGATTGGGCATGTTCTGGTCGGTGATGATCGCGTCGAACGGCTGCGCCAGGGCCTTTTTCAGCCCGTCCTGACCGTCCACTGCCTCGACCACGTCATAGCCTGCCTCCTGCAGCGTCAGTGCCACCATCCGGCGCACCGACGGCGAGTCATCGACGGTAAGTACTGTTTTGGGCATGTCTCTCTCTTCTCTGTCCTGTTTCACGCGCCGGATTCAGGCCGCCGGGATGTCCGCGCGCGCCGGCCCGAAGGCCGCGCCAAGCGCCAGCCGATCCCGCATTGCCGCCAACGCGCCGCCTTGCGGGAAGTCGATCTGCAAGTTCCGCTCCAACTGTTCGGCGCTGCGCTGCGCCGACAGCAAAATCTGCAGGATGGCACTGTCGATGGCCGTCAGACCGTCCGTTGATATCCGCACATCGCCCTGCGACAGCGCGTCGGCCAGCGTGGCCCGCAAGGCAGCCGCTTCGCCCGCGCGCAGCGTGCCCTGCAGTTCGTGAAGTGTCTGGCTCATCGTCATGGCGCCCCTTGCGGCGTGCCGACACGGCGGCACATCAAGACCACAAACGGCTGACCCTACCCCAATGTTAGCGCCGACGGCGCCATACACCCATCAGGATGGTCGGCTGCCCATAAGGATGTGGATGCAAGATCAGAGCAAAGCCTTCCAACCGCATTGTCTACATGGGAAATCGGCTATCCAGCTTTCGTCCCGGACCCGACGGGCCCGCCTTTAGACCGACAGGCAAGGCCGGTAGTTCCGCAAGGCCGATGCCCTTTGGGCCGCAGGTCAGTCGGGTTGTCCAGCGGTCGCCCGGGCGAAAGCCGCGACGGCGCGGGTCGCTGCGGAAAAACGCGCGGTCCGGTCGGTGCGGCGCTGGCCAAGGGACGTCAGGTTGCGACCCGGACGCGGGAAGGGAACATCCAGACCGCAGGCTTCGGCGGCCATGCGGGCCAGTCCGGCCGCGGTCTGTTCCGTCTCGTCGGGCAGGAACAGGTCATGCCCGGCCACCTCGGACAGGAAGCGGACGAAATAGGCGTTGCGCGACAGCCCGCCATCGACCGAAACAGGTCCCGTGAAAGGATGCAGCGCGTGCATGGCGGCCATCACTTCGGCCGTGCGCAGCGCAACCCCCTCCAGCAGTGCCTGCATCATGTCGGCCCTGCCGTCGCCCAGAGACAGCCCCATCCACGCCCCCCGCGCGGCACGGTTCCAATGCGGGCAGCCCAGACCGGCCAGTGCGGGCACAAACACGATCCCGCGGTCGATCGCCGTGGGGCTGGCGAAGGCCGATATCCGGGCGAGGTCATCAAACAAGCCAAGGTCCCGCGCCCAGTTCACCGCCGAGGCCGCGGCATAGACCCCGCCATCCAGCGCGTAGGTCACAGGCTCGCCCGGTCTTTGCCAGGCCACGGTGGGCAGCGGGCCGGGCCGGTCGGGGCGGACCAGCCCCCCCGTCAGGCATTGCACAAAGGCCCCGGTGCCAAAGGTCACCTTCGCCGCTCCCGGCAAGCGGCAACCGTGCCCGTAAAGCGCGGCCTGCTGATCGACAATCGAGGCGGCCAGTCGCGCGCCGCCGGGCAGCACCCCAAGCTCGCCCGAGGTCGGCCCGATTGGTGGCAGGCAGTCCAGCGGCACACCGAACAGCGCGCACAGGTCCGTATCCCAAGTACCGGTCGCAAGGTTCATCAGCGACGTGCGCGAGGCCGTGGCGATGTCCGTCTCGTATCGCCCGGTCAGCCGGTCGCGGAAGAACGCATCCGTCGTGCCAAGCCGCAGGTGACCCTTCGCGGCAAGCTCTGTCGCCCCGGTCACATTCCGGACGATCCAGCCCAGTTTCGAGGCCGAAAAATATGCGTCCAGCGGCAGTCCCGCCCGCGCCATCACCAGTGCTCCCGCGCCGCCCTGTTCCAGCGCGGCGGTCAGGCCAGCGGTGCGGTCGTCCTGCCACGAGATCACCGGGCAGATCGGCACACCTGTGCGGGCATCCCAGGCAAGGCAGCTTTCGCCCTGATTGGCGAGGCCAACAATGTCGGGCGATGCGGCATTCAGGCATTGCACGACAGCAGCCAGCAGCGCCTCGCCGTCCTGTTCTACATGGCCGGGTGCGGGGGTGGTCTGCCCGCTGGGAACGGACAGCACCGGGTCCAGCCGCCCGTCGGCGCCCATCACCAGAACGCGGGTGCTGGTCGTGCCTTGATCTATCGCGGCGATTTTCAAACCCGTTCCTCGATAGAAAGGGTGATCGCGCCTGTCCCCGGCGCAGGCGGCAAGGGCAGCGACAGGCGGCGTTCGGGCAGGCTGTTCACGCTGGCGCTGGAAAGGACGTGACCGCCCTGCATCAGCCGCAACTGCCCCCTGACGGGTCGGTTGAGCCTGACCTGCAGCGCATCCTGCGCCATATCCAGCCCCGCCGCGCCGATGACTTGCGGCACCGCCAGACCCAGCGCCGGGTGGTCCAGCGTCAGCCGGATGCCTTCCGGCGCTGGCAGGCGACCGTCGAGCGACGCGCGGATGGCACGCGCGGTGCGACGCCCCTCGGCCCAGCACCAACCGGCGGTTTCAACGCCGCGCAACAGGTTTCCCGCCGCGAAAAACGCCGGATCAGACAGTCGGCCCCAGCGGTCGATCACTGGCCCGCCCGAGCTTTCGTCCACCTCCAGATGACTGCCGCGCAGCAGCATGGCATCCGGACGAAACCCGCCGGTGACGATCACGCCATCGGCGGGCAGGTCCAGCGGGCCCTTCGGCGTCGACAGCGTGACACGTTCAACCTGCATCCGGCCGTGGATATGGGTGATCTCGGAGCCGAGACGGATCGGCACGCCCATCAGCCGCGCCAGCCAGAGAACCGGCGAACGCGCCGTGATCCGCGCGCCGGGTTCGATCATCGCGATGGGTTTGATCCCTGCGTGTCTGCAGGTCAGCAGGGCGGAAAAGGCGACAAGTTCGGTTCCCAGAATGACCGGGCTGCGGAAGGGCCTCTGGTGGTTGAGGTAGACCATGCCCTGCAACGCGCCGGTTGACAGCACACCACCGGGTTTGTCGCCCCCGATCAACCGGGCCGCGCGGCTGGTTTCGCGCACGCCCGTCGCCAGAAGCACCGCCCGTGCGGACAGGGTCGCAAGGCCGTTGTCGTCGGTGATGTCAACCCCGCCGCCCGGTCGCAGCGCCGTGACGGTGGTGCGCGTGCGGATCGTCACCCCGGACTTCAGCGCCGCATCCCGCAGGCGCGCGGCATAGTCGGGGCCGCGCATCAGGCGGTGAAACTCTCGCATGCCGTAAGGGTAGTGGCCGCAATGGCGCGGGATGCCTCCCGCTTCGGCCTCGCGTTCCAGAACGGTGACGCGCCGCCCGGCCTTTGCCAGTTCGGTTGCCGCCGCAAGCCCGGCCGGACCGCTGCCGATGACAAGGACATCGCTCATGTGCTGCGCGCCAGCATCGGTTGCGCAAGGCGGCCTTCGGTGATGCGGGCCAGTTCGGCGGAACAGTAGAACCCCTGACAGCGCCCCATCGTCACTCGCGTGCGGCGTTTCAGCCCGGCAAGGCTGCCTGCGGCCATGGGCCCGGTCAGCGCGGCCTCGATCTCGCGCCGGGTCACCAGTTCGCAGTGGCACACGATGCCGCCATGCCCCGCGCATTGCCAGTCGCGCGCCGCGTCGGTCGAGATGTTGGGCACCTGCGGCCAGACCGGTTCCGGCAGGGCGCGGTCCCCCTGCCCCGCCAGCCGCACGACATGCGCCGCAATTCCCAGCGCGGCCGACAGCCCGGTGGACCGGATGCCGCCCACACAGATGTAACTTTCGGCAAGATCGGTGCGGATGCGGTATTCCTTGGCTTCGGTCGCAGGCCGCAAACCGGCATAAACCGCCGTCACTTCGTGCCCGGCCAGCGCGGGCAGGATTTCGCAGCCCCGCCGCATCAGCGCCTGCAATGTGTCGCGGTCCACCGCCGCGTGGTCGCGGTCGTCCTGTTCCTCGGCCGTGGGGCCGACCAACAGATTGCCAAAGGCGGTGCGGCATACGACGATGCCCTTGGTGATCTTCGTCGGCACCGGCAGCAGGACATGCCCCGCCAAGGCGGCAGCCGTCTTGTCGTAGACCACGAACTGGCCCTTGCGCGGCTTTATGGTGAACCAGCTTGCGCCGGTGACCCTTCGGTCAACCTCGTCTCCCCAAAGGCCGGCGGCATTGATCACCAGCCGCGCCGCGACCGGCCCCGCCGTGGTGGTCAGGTGCCATGCATCGCCGCTGCGCTGCCCCGACAGCACCTCGGCCTGCCGCATCAGAACAGCCCCGTTGGCCAGCGCCTGCAAGAGATAGCCATGCGCGGCGGACCATGGGTCGATCAGATGTTCGCCCGGCACCCGAAATCCGGCCCGCACGGCGGGCGAAAGCTGTGGCTCCAGCCCGCGCGCCTGCGCGCCGGTCAGCGGGTGCACATCGGTGACCCCGTTGGACAGCGCCTGATCCATCAGGGCAGGCAAGCCCGCCTGTTCTTCCTCGGTCCATGCCAGCACCATGGCCCCGGCGCGGATCAGCGGCAGGCCCAGCCGTTCGCGCACCTGATGATACAGCGCATAGCCTTCGCGGATGCAGGCCAGTTCGACCGATCCTTCGGGCGCGTCGAAACCGGTGTGCAGGATCGCGCTGTTGCCTTTCGATGCCCCATCCAGCACATCGACGGCCTTTTCCAGCACCGCCACGGTTGCACCCGCCAGCGTGAACGCCCGCGCCAGCGCGCAACCCACCACGCCCGCGCCGATGACACACACATCGAAGGCCGCTGAAGACTTTGGCACTGGGTCGGACGTCATTTTCATCTGCCTGTGGTTTTCAACAAGTATTGACTGATCGGTCATTTCCGTCAAGGTTTGACCCCGGGATGGTCAGGAATTTTCGCCCGACCGCAAAGGAATGTTGCCTTTGGCCGCCCGATGCGGTCGGCTGGTGTTGGGGAAGATCATGAAGCCGCACGAAAGACAGCCTCAGATCGAGGCGCTGATCCGGCGCGAAGGGGAAATGTCGGTCGAGATGCTTGCAGCGCGGTTTGACGTGTCAGCCGAAACCATCCGTCGTGATCTGGTGCACCTGGCCGATCTGGGCCGGGTGGAGAAGGTGCATGGCGGGGCGCGCCGGGCGCGGCTGATCCGCGAGCCGAGCCATGACACGCGCGAGATCACCGCGCGAGAGGCCAAGGCTATTATCGGCCGCCGGGTGTCGGAGGCCGTGCAGCCCGGAGAAACGGTGTTCGTCGACACCGGATCGACCACGCTTGCGGCGGCCGAGGGATTGTCGGCAATTCCGGGCCTGACGCTGATCACCAATTCTTGCCGACTGGCCGAACGGATCGGGCGCAGCGGATCGGACGCGAAGGTTCATCTTCTGGGTGGCCGTTATGCGGCGGACAACGCGCAGACGATCGGCAGCGAAGTCATCGATCAAATTCGCGGATTCCGGGCCGACCGGGCGATCCTGACGGTCGCGGCGTTCGACGCCGACTTCGGCGCGATGGATGCAAGTCTTGACGAAGCCCAGATCGCCCGTGCCATGATCGGCAGCGCGCGGCTGGTGACCATCCTCGCGGACGCGGGCAAGTTCGGTCAGCACGCGGCCCATGCGGTCTGCGCCACAAGGGACATCGATCTCATCATCAGTGATGGGCAACTGGAAAAGGCGCACAAAGAGGCGCTGAAGGAAAAGGGAGTGGAACTTTGGACGTGACCCATAACGCAGAGGCGGGCCCGACATGTCGCCGCTGATCCGGTCCTATGTGCGCGTGGTCGACCGGATGTCGGACTATGTCGGCTATCTGGCGGCCTCGCTGATCTTCGTGATGGGGGCGACGCTGCTTATGGACGCTGTCACCCGCAACGTGCTGAACATCCCGATCCACTGGGCCATCGAGTTCACCCAGTTCACGCTGGCGGCCTATTTCTTCATGGGGGGGGCGATGACCCTGAAGAACGAAGAGCATGTCCGGATGGATCTCTGGTACGCCAATCTGTCAGAGCGCGCCAAGGCCAGGACCGATCTGTTCACGTCGGGCTGCCTGATCTTCTATCTGGGGGTGATGCTGGTCGGCAGCATATCGTCGCTGCAATACGCGATCGAAACCAACGAAAGGCGGTTCTCGATGTGGAACCCTTCGGTCATTCCGATCAAGACCCTGCTGACCTTCTGCATCGTCCTGATGCTGCTCCAGTCGTTCTCGCTGGTGTTCAAGCACATCGCCACCCTGCGCGGAGAGCGTCTCTGACATGTCGTATGAAATGATCGCCCTGCTGATGTTCGCCTCGATGGCGCTGCTGCTGGTGACCGGCCAGCGGGTCTTTGCCGCCATCGGTTTTGTCGCGGCGGGTGCCGCGCTGCTGCTGTACGGCAACGGCGCCGTCGAACTGCCGTACAATCAGGTTTTCAAGCTGTTCAACTGGTACGCGATGCTGACGCTGCCGATGTTCATCTACATGGGCTACATCCTTGCCGAAAGCGGGATCGCCGAAGACCTTTACAAGATGATGCATGTCTGGTTCGGGCGTCTGTCGGGCGGGTTGGCGGTGGGCACGATCCTCGTGATGGTCATCATCTCGGCGATGAACGGGCTGTCGGTCGCCGGGATGGCCATCGGCGCGACCATCGCCCTGCCCGAAATGCTGCGGCGCGGCTATGACAAGGTGCTGATCTCGGGTGTCGTGCAGGGGGGCTCGTCGCTGGGCATCCTGATCCCGCCGTCGGTCGTGCTGGTGCTGTATGGCATGATCGCGCGGCAGCCCGTGTCGAAACTCTGGTTTGCCGGTATCTTTCCGGGTCTGCTGATGGCGGCCCTGTTCATCGCCTACATCATGATCCGCGCGAAAATGAATCCAAAGCTTGCCCCCGCGGTGCCCGAGGCGGAACTGAACATGCCCCTGCGCGAGAAACTGGCGCTGGCCAAGGCTGGGATCATTCCCTTCCTGATCTTCTTCTTCATGACGGGGCTGTTCGCCTTCGGCTTCACCAGCCTTGTCGAAAGCTCGGCCGTTGGGGCGACGTCGGCCACGCTGGCGGCGGTCCTGAAGGGGCGGTTTTCGTGGCGGCTGATCCGGGAAACCTCGATGAAGACGCTGGCGGTGTCCTGCATGTTCATGTGGCTGATCCTCGCGGCCCTGGCGTTCGGGGCGGTGTTCGACGGTCTGGGAGCCGTCAGGGCCATCGAGACCCTGTTCATCACCCAGTGGGAGCTGTCGCCCTGGATGATCATCATCATGATGCAGCTCAGCTTCATCCTGCTGGGCATGTTCCTTGATGATACCGCGATGCTTGTCATCGTGGCGCCGCTTTACATCCCGCTGGTGGGCAGCCTCGACCTAGGCTTTGACAACCAGTTGATCTGGTACGGCATTCTTTACACGATCACCTGCCAGATCGCCTACATCACGCCGCCGTTCGGCTATAACCTGTTCCTGATGCGCTCGCTTGCGCCCAAGGAAATCTCGCTGGGCGACATCTATCAGTCGATCTGGCCCTTCGTCGGCATCATGATGCTGACCATCATCCTCTTGATGATCTTTCCGCAGATCGCACTCTGGCTGCCCGAGCAGATCAACGTGAAGGGCTGACTTTAAATCCACCACCGGGCCGAAGAAGCCCATAGCAACAGGAGAAACTTGCATGACAGACCCCAAGAAACCGCAAAGCCCGTCCGAGGCGATCCTTGCCACCCGGCGCAACTTTCTGCGCCAGTCGGTCGTGGGAGCCGGGGCCGTGGCCGGGGCCACGCTGGCCGCGCCTTACGTCAACGCGCAAAGCGCCCCGATCAAGTGGCGGTTGCAGACCTATTCCGGTGCGCCGCTGGGCGTGCATGTGATCAAGCCGCAGATCGATGCCTTCAACGCCGCCGCCAACGGCGAGATGGAGATCGAGCTTTACTACGCCGACCAGCTGGTCCCCACCGCCGATCTGTTCCGGTCGCTGCAGAACGGGACGCTGGACGCCGTGCAGTCGGACGAGGCGACGATGGCCTCGCCGGTCGACATTTCGGTCTTCGGCGGCTACTTCCCCTTCGCCACCCGCTACAGCCTCGATGTGCCGGCGATGTTCCAGTACTATGGGTTGAAGGAAATCTGGGAAGAGGCCTATTCCGAGGTCGAAGGCGTCACCTGGCTTTCCGCCGGTGCCTGGGACCCGCTGCATGTGTTCACCGTCGACAAGCCGATCCGCAGTCTGGCCGACATGGCGGGCCTGCGCGTGTTCGGCGTGCCGACCGCCGGAAAGTTCCTGGCCAAATACGGTCTGATCCCGGTGACCATCCCGTGGGACAACGTGGAAGTCGCACTGCAGACCGGCGAGATCGACGGTGTGGCGTGGTGCGGCTTTACCGAGGCCTACGAGGTGGGCTGGGCCGATGTCTGCAAGTACGCGCTGTCGAATTCGGTCACCGGCGCGTGGTTCGGCAGCTATTTCGCCAACACCGCCAGCTGGGCCAAGGTGCCGCCGCATCTGCAGCAACTGTTCCGGACAACCATCGACCAGTCGCATTACTACCGTCAGGTCTGGTACTGGGGCGGCGAGGCCAAGCTGCGCGTCGAAGGCGAGAAGATGGAACTGACCTCGCTTCCGGCCGAGGAATGGGCACAGGTTCTGGCCGATTCCAAAGGCTTCTGGGATGAGGTGGCCGCATCTTCGCCCCGGTCTGCCCGGGTTGTCGAGGCCTTCAAGAAATACGCCGATACGATGGACAAGGCAGGATATCCGTATCGCTGACAGGTTTGGGGGCCGCGCAGGGGATGCGCGGCCCCCCTTTTTCGGTCGGGCTTCTTTGGTGAAACAGATCGTCAGGCCCGCAGCGGGTATTCCAGGACCGCGTGGCTGATGGCCATGAGGTACGTCCAGTCGTCGATCCCGGCACTGGCCACCTTGTGCTTCATGTCGATGGTCAGGAAGGAATGGCCATGGACGCAGGACCACAGCATATAGGCCCGGCTCTGCACGTCTGGATCATCGGGCGGCAGGCGCATACAGGCAGCGGCCGCCGCGACCACCACCCCGAAACACCCTTCGCCCTTGGCCAGCAGATCGGGGGCATTCTGGTGCCCTTCGGTCAGGCCGAACACCAGCCGGAACACGCCCGGTTCGGCCCGGGCGAAATCGACATAGGCCCTGCCCACGGCGGCCACAGCCTCTAGCGAGCCGTGGGGATGGGCCGCGGCACCGGTCTGCATCGCCACGCGCAGCCGGTCCATGGCCTCGCTGACCACACCGCGCAGAATTTCAGGGCGGTCCTTGAAATGCTTGTAGGGGGCAGCCGAACTGACCCCCGCGCGCCGCGCCGCCTCAGCCACGGAAAACCCGTCGGGACCGTGGAGCTCAACCAGATCCCGGACCGCCGCGATCAATTGCGCAGGCAGGTCACCGTGATGATACGCCGCTTTGGGCGGCACGCCGGGATGCGACTGCGGGTCACGGGTCTGGTCGGACATTCCGCCTCGAGGTTCGGTTGAAACAGCAGCCGTGCTGGTTTCGCAAGCGCAAATGTTAGCACTTCTTACATGAAGTCACAAGGTTGGACGCGGGATGATGGGCGATTGGGGATTGCAGACGTCAGCGGGAAGTGGGCTGTCCTTCTGCCTTCGTGCGAGTTTGACCGGTCGGGGTGGAAGGGGCCTTGGACAAAGCCAAAGGAAGGCTTGCCAATGTGAGTCATTCTAACTTATGTAAGTGGAACTCACTTTGACTCAGAATCGACGCGCAGCGCGGTGGCCGGTCATGGACGGTGTTTGCCTTGGCGTCCGCGCCGAGGCCCGGTCCCTGCCGCGACGCCCGGCAGACGAATGGCCCGGCACAACGGAAAGGATGACCGATGACGGACAAAGGCAGCCCCCTTCTGCGCCGCTTCGGCCCCGCAGCCCTGATCACCGGAGCCAGCGACGGCATCGGCCGCGCCTTTGCCGGGGCGCTGGCAGCACAGGGATTTGATCTGGTGCTGGTCGCACGCCGCGAAGCCGTGCTGCAAGGGCTGGCACGCGATCTTGCGTCACGGCACGGGATCGCCGTCGAGGTCATCGCATCCGACCTGTCCGCCCATGGGTCGGTGGCCGATATCCTGACCCGCACAGCGGATCGGCCCATCGGCCTGCTGGTCGCCTCGGCGGGATTCGGGTCGGTCGGGCCGTTTCTTGACCTTGATCCGGGCAGCGAGGCCAACATGGTCGACGTCAACTGCCGGTCGGTGGTGGAACTGATCCATGGGCTGGCCACCAGCATGGTGGCAGCAGGTCGCGGCGGGGTGGTGTTGTTCAGCTCGGTTGTGGGGTTCAGTGGCGCGCCCTTTTCGGCCACCTACGCCGCAACGAAAGGCTTCATCCAAAGCTTTGCCGAAGGACTTGGCGTAGAATTGCGCCCGCGCGGGATCAGCGTGCTGTCCGTCGCGCCCGGCCCGGTCGGCACCGGGTTTGCCGCGCGCGCGGGGATGCAGATGGGCAGGGCGGAACGGCCCGACACCGTGGCCCGCGTCGCGCTGGCGGCACTGGAACGTGGCGGCACCGTGCGGCCCGGTCTCCTCGCCAAGCTGCTGGGTTGGTCGCTGGGCATGATCCCCCGCCGGGCGCGTGTGCGCGTGTTGGGGCAGATCATGTCGGGCATGATGCCAAAGACGAAAGGCTGACGCGATGACCGCCAACCCCTGGGCGGTCTTTGCAATTGCAAGTGCGGCGGTGTTCCTTGTTTCTGTCGATGCGACCATTGCGGTGGCGGCTTTTCCGGCCTTGCGGTCATCGTTCGCCGACACGTCGCCTGCCACGCTGTCCTGGGTCCTGAACGCCTACACCATCCTTTATGCGGCGCTTCTGGTGCCTGCCGGGCGGCTTGTCGATCTGCACGGGGCGCGGCGGCTTTTCCTGTTCGGGGTGGCGCTGTTCACGCTTGCGTCGGCGGCTTGCGGCATGGCCCCCGGCACGGGAAGTCTGATCGCGGCGCGTGTCGTGCAGGCGGTGGGCGGGGCGGTTCTGACACCTGCATCGCTGGCGCTGATCCTGGGCGCGTTTCCGGCCGGCCAGCGCAGCGCGATCGTGGGCCTGTGGAGTGCGGCCGGTGCCCTAGGCGCCGCCGTCGGCCCGGGCGCGGGCGCTGTCCTGATCGAGTTGGCCACTTGGCGTGCGGCCTTTCTGGTCAACCTTCCCTTCGGGGCGCTCATCCTGTGGTTCGCCGCGCGCCGACTGCCTGCCCTGAACGGGGCCGCTGCGGGGGAAGGCCTTGATATCCCCGGCATCGCCCTGATCGCTGGCGGGGTTGCCGCGCTGACCTGGGGCGTGGTTCATGTCGAGGAGGCGGGCCTTGCCGCCGCAACGGTCTGGGGGCCCGCGCTTGCCGGGACCGGCCTGCTGATCAGCTATGCCCTGTGGGCAAAGGGGCGCAAGGCGGCGGCCATCGATCTGAGTCTTTTCACCGACCGCACCTACCGGCTGGTCACTGTCGCCAGCTTTGTCTTCGGCATCGCGTTTTCGATGATGTTCCTGTCATCTTTCCTGTTCCTCTTGCAGGTCTGGGACTTTTCGCAGGGTCTGACCGGGCTTGCGGTGACACCGGGGCCGCTGGTGGTGATCGCGGTCGCCGTCGCCTCGGGGCGGCTGGTGGCGCGGGTCGGGCATCGGGCGGTGCTGGTGGCGGGCGGGCTGCTTTATGCCGCCGCACAGGGTTGCGTGGCGTTGCTGGTGACGCAGACACCGGCCTATTTCACCCTGTGGTTTCCGATGCAGATCGTCGGCGGCACAGCGGTGGGGCTGCTGCTGGTGGGCCTGTCGGGGGCGGCGGTTTCTGGGCTGTCACCTGCGCGCTTTGGCGTCGGGGGCGCGGTGAACAACGCGGTACGGCAGTTGGGCGGCGTGTTCGGCACTGCGCTGGCGGTGGTTCTGGTCGGACAGGCGGGGGCGGGGATCGACGCGTTCCGGCTGGCTTTTATCTGTCTTGCGGCCATCGGCCTTGCCACGGCGCTGCTGTGCCTGCCGCTGTCCCACACCAGCGGCCGCCCTGCCCCGCACCCGGCGAGGTGACAGCCTTTCCTGTGTCACGCCCCTGCGTTGCGGCCGCACGCCACCCGGCGCGGCGGCCAAGTGCCTGCAAACCGGTCGCGCGATGATGATGGCGCTTCGAAGCGGACGGGCACCGGGTGGTCCGTCTTCCCTTGCCGCCGGTCGCGTGCCAAGGTGATGGCAAGGTGATGCCATGGTGCTGCTGATCGACACGAAATTCGAGATGCCGGTCCTGATGCCGGGTCTTGTGGCGCGCCGGGCGCTGGTGGAACAACTGGACCGGGTGCTGGACCGCCGCCTTGCCGTCATCTCGGCCCCTGCGGGGTTTGGCAAGACCACCCTGATCGCCCAATGGTGCCAAAGCGCCCGCCTGCGGGGCATCGACATCGCCTGGCTGTCGCTGGGAGAGCGCGAGAACGAGCCGGGCCGGCTGATCGACTACATCATCGGCGCGCTGGGCAAAGTGTCGCCCGAGATTGTCGCCTCGCTGGCCACGATCGTGGCGGCAAGTCCCAACCTGCCGACCGACGTGATCGTGACGCGTCTGGTCAACGGAATATCGGCGTGGCGGCGGGATCTTGTTCTGGTGATCGACGACGTGCATTTTCTGGCCGACCCGGAAATCGGGACCATCCTGGATGCCCTGCTCAGTTATGCGCCGGCCAATTTCCGGATGCTGCTGGCGACACGGGGCGCGGTGCCGGTCAAGGTGGCGACATTGCGGATGCGCGATCTGGTTGTGCGTCTCGACGAAGCCTCGTTGCGCTTCTCGCTGGACGAGGCGATGGCCTTCCTGAACGAAAGCCGCAGCCTTGGACTGACCGAACCCGATGTCCTGACCCTGCACAACCGGACCGAAGGCTGGATCGCCGGGCTGCAACTCGCCAGTCTCGCCCTGCCCGAAACGGCGGACCGGTCCCGGTTTCTGCAGCGGTTTTCCGGTGCAACCGGCGATATCGCGGCCTTTCTGCTGCAGGACGTGATCAGCCACCTGTCGGTGCCGGTTCTGGACTTTCTTCTGCGCACGTCGATCCTCGACTGGTTCGACGGCGACCTGGCCGAAGCGGTGTCCGGTCAGGCCGACGCTGCGACACGCCTGACCGATATCGAGGCGGCAAACCTGTTTCTGGTACCGTTGAACGCCGACAAGACGCTGTTCCGCTATCACCACCTGTTTGCGGAACTGCTGCGCACCCTGCTGAAACAGCGGCAGGCGCAGGACATGGCTCAGTTGCACCTTCTGGCGGCGCGGCGGCTGCAGGACCGCGGATTGTCCGCCGATGCGGTGCACCACGCGCTGGCTGCAGGCGACAGCGACATGGCGGCGGCGCTGGTGCAGGACTGCTGCATGCCACTGATCCGGCAAAGCCATCTGACACGGGTGCGCGACTGGCTATCGCGCCTGCCCGCCGAAGTGGTCGACCGCCATGCACGGCTTTTGTTGGCCAAGGTGTGGATCGAGTTTCAGACCAGTCGGCCGAGGTCTGCGGCAGCCTCGCTGAAAAAGGCGCGCGACAGCTTCATCGAGGCGGCGCGGCACGGTACGCTGGACCCTGTCGCAAGGCGCGCGCTGGCGGCAGAGCTGGCCGTTCTGACGGCGGGCGTTTTCAGTTCGGCGGAACGGCCGCATTCGGCCGTGCGGCTGGCGCGGGCGCGGCTGGCCTCGATTCCCGACGATCTGCCCTTTCTGAAGGGGACGATGGGAAATATCCTTGGATTCAGCCTGTATTCGCTGGGCCAGTTCGCCCCCGCACAGCAGGCCTGCCTGATGGCCCGCGACCATCACACCGACGCGCAGTCGGTGTTCGGCATCGCCTATTCCGACCTGATCCTTGGACTGATCGAAAAGGGGGCGGGCCATCTGGCCGCGTCGAACGAGCTGTTCGGCCGGGCCACCCGGATCGCGGCGGACCTCTTGGGCCCCGGTTCCTATGCCGAGGCGATGGCAGGCATTTTCCGGGTCGAACTGCACTATGAATGGAACGAGCTGGACGAGGCGGAGACCCTGCTGAACCGCCATCGCCCGATGATCGAGGAATGCGGTCTGGTCGTGCACGACATCGCCTGCAAGCTGCATGTCGCCCGGCTGGCTGCGGCGCATGGGCGGATCGACGAGGCGCTTGCGGTGCTGGAACAGGCCGAACGGCAGGGCAAGAAGAACCGCTACCGCCGCCAGATCGCCTCGGCGCTGAACGACCGCGTGCGGCTGTTGATCCTGCGGGGCGAAACCGTGCTGGCGCGGCATGTCCTGACCGCACGCGGGATCACCGAAGGCTGGGTGCGCAGCGCCGATGCGGGCCGGATCGCCTGCGAAATGGAACACATCGCGCTGGCCCGTGTGCTGATCGCCGAAAGCCGGCCCGACGCGGGCTTGAAGGTGCTGGACAAGCTGTCGGACAAGCTGCGGCAGGATGGCAGGCTTCGGCGGCTGGCGCAGGTCAGGACGCTGGCCTCGATCGCGGCGTTCGGGATGGGGGATGGGCTTGGCACGCTCGCGGCCATCGTCGATGCGGTGGACATGTGCCACCGGCAGGGGGCCGTGCGCACGCTGATCGACGAAGGCGCGCAGCTGCGCGACGTGCTGTCGTTCGCACGGGAAAGGATGCCCGGCTGGCAAGCGCGCAGCGACATGGCGGTCTATCTGGACAAGATCATCGGCGCGGGACGTCCGACCGACCCCCTGCCCCGCCGCAGCCCCTCGGCCCGGCCGCAGTTCAGCCCCAAGGAAACAGAGGTCGCCCGCCATCTGACGGCCGGCCTCAGCAACCGCGATCTGGCATCCTCGCTGGCCATGGCGCCCGATACGGTGAAATGGCACCTCAAGAACATTTTCGGCAAGCTTGGCGTCGACAACCGGACACAGGCCGTTCTGCGGCTGCGCGAGATGGGCCTGTCAAGCGGCATCGGACGCGGCTGACAGGGCCGCGGCAGGCCGCCTCACCCGTATGGGTGGGAGATAGTGGCAAGCCATTACCCGGAAGGGAAGTGACAGGACCGCAAATGCCGCCGATCCTGATCGGCGGGGTTGCTGCGGGGGCCAGATGGCGACGGGGTTTGTCTTTCATGAACTTTATCTCTGGCACAACACCGGCAACTGGGCGCAGGTCTTTCCGCCCGGCCTGACCGTGCAACCCGGCGAACATGCCGAAAACCCTGAAACCAAGCGGCGTTTTCGCAACCTGCTGGAGGTGTCGGGGCTGCTGGATCATCTGACCACCATCCGGCCGCGCCCCGCCACCGAGGCGGAAATCCTGCGGTTTCACACGCCTGCGCATCTGGAAAAGATCCGCAGCATGAGCGCCGCAGGCGGGGGTGACGCCAGCCAACTGACACCCTTCGGATCGGGCAGCTATGAAATCGCGCTGCTGGCCGCTGGCGGCGTCATCGAGGCGATGGACGCGGTGCTGGCGGGTCGGGTCCGCAATGCCTATGCGCTGGTGCGCCCGCCCGGGCATCACGCCACGCAGGATGTGGGCATGGGATTTTGCCTGTTCGGCAATGTCGCCATCGCGGTCATGCACGCGCGCGCGGTGCGCGGGGTGGGCCGGGTGGCGACCGTCGACTGGGACGTGCACCACGGCAACGGCACGCAGGCCGCCTTCTATGACAATCCGGATGTGCTGACGATCTCGCTGCATCAGGACAACCTGTTCCCCGCCGCGTCGGGCGGGCTGGCCGAACGCGGCAAGGGACCGGGCTTCGGGTACAACCTGAACATCCCGCTGCCGCCCGGCTGTGGCAACGGCGCCTATTTCGACGCCTTCCGCCGCGTCGTCCTGCCCGCGCTGGACCGGTTCCGCCCCGATATCATCGTGGTGCCTTCGGGTTTCGACGCATCGGGGGTTGATCCGCTGGGGCGCATGATGGTGACCTCGGAAGGGTACCGCGAGATGACCGGGATGCTGATGGACGCCGCAGACCGGCTGTGCGGTGGCAGGCTGCTGATGGCGCATGAGGGGGGCTATTCGGCCATGCATGTGCCTTACTGCGGATTGGCCGTCCTTGAAACGCTGACCGGAAGGCGCACCCACGTCGAAGATCCCTGGGGGCCGGTGATGGCCGACTGGGGCCAGCAGGACCTGCAACCCCACCAGAAGGCCGCCATCGATGCGGCGGCGACCCTGCTTGCAGACATAAGATGAAAACCCATCCCGACATGGAAAGGAAGATTGACGCATGACGAAGTTGACCGCCCCCAATGTGATCCCCGGACGCCGGGCCTTTCTGAAAGGCGCATCGGCCCTGACCGGCAGCGCCGCGATGCTGGCCGCGATGAACGACGGCGCGCGCGCGCAGGACTCCGATCCGATTCCGGTCGGTCAGGCAGCACCCCTGACGGATTTCGCCGCCGCCGACGGGGTCGAATTCCAGAACGGCCTGACTCTGGCCTGCGAAGAGATCAATGCGCTGGGCGGCATTCTGGGCCGCGCACTGGAGCCGCATTTCGAAGACACCAAGCAGATGGGCGATGCCACCAACGTGCAGGCCGTGCAGCGGTTGATCGACCGTCACGGCGTGCATGCGGTGATCAACGGCTACAACATCGGGTCGGGCGCGGCCATTCAGGACACGATCGCCGACAGCGGCATCATCTATGTCCACTATGACACCACGATCGGCCACAACGCCCTGATCGCATCGGACCCCGACCGCTATTTCGGCAGCTTTCAGGGGGACCCCGCCGAATACTGGTATGGTCCGGGGTTCCTTGCCTTCCTGCAGGGGCTGGAAGCGCGCGGCGAATACACGCGCGGCAACAACAAGATGGCCGTGATCCTTTCGGCGGGCGTCTATTCGGCCAACATCGCCAACGCGATCAAGGAGCAGGCAGCCAGCTATGGCTGGGAGCTTTCGATGTTCGAGACGGTCAACGTGCCGACTTCGGAATGGGGCCCGACGCTGGCCAAGCTGCGCGAAGACCCGCCCGCGGTGATCGCGGTCACCCACTTCCTGCCCGCCGACCTTGCGCAGTTCATGGTGCAGTTTTCGACCAACCCGACGCCGTCGCTGGTCTACATGCAGTACGGCCCGTCCATTCCGGTGTTTCGGGAAATGGCCGGGGACGCTTCAGTCGGCGTGGTTTATGCCACCGTGGTCGGCGCGCTTCAGGACGAGATCGGGCTGGCCTTCGAAACCCGCTACAAGGCGCGCTTCGGTCAGAACGCCGGGCACAATGCCGGGGTGCAGCCCTATGACGGCTGCATGGTCTGGGCCACGGCGGCGGCGCTGGCGGGCGGCACCGGAGAGCCTGACAATGCCGACCAGAACCGCAAGGTGGCAGACCGGATGCGCAGCCTGATCTGGCGCGGCGTGGCTGGGACGACGCGGTTCAACCCGGCGGAAAACACCGCCTACACCTATCCGACCGAAACGAAGGATTCTTCGCTGGGCATGCCGCACCAGTTCCTGCAGATTCAGGACAAGACGAAAGGCGGGTTGCTGATCGCGCCGCCGCCTTACAACACAGCGGCCTTCGTGATGCCGTCCTGGATCAAGTAGGAAGGCCGCCAGACGTGACCACGACCGATCCCCCGCTGCTCGTCTGCGACAGCGTGGCGAAAAGCTTCGGTTCGCTGACCGCGGTAAGGCAACTCAGCTTTACCGCGGGCCGAGGCGAGATTCTGGGGGTCGGCGGGCCGAACGGGGCGGGAAAGACCACGCTGTTCGAGGTGATGTCGGGGTTGAACCCGGCCACCTCCGGGCGGGTGCTGCTGGAAGGGCGCGACATCACCCACGCTTCGCCAGAGGCTATCTGCCATGCCGGGATTGCCCGGACCTTTCAGCTGAACGCGTGTTTCGACAGCCTGACGGTGCGCGAGAATGTCGAGGTGGGTGCCATCTTCGGTCGCAGCGGCCGGATGCTACCCAACCTGCGCCCGTCGCCCGAGATGCAGCAGGCGACCGATGACGCGCTGGACCTTGTGGGTCTGTCCGCCCGGCAGGGGCTGGTCGCGGGCAGCCTTCCGGTGCTGGATCGCAAGCTTCTGATGGTGGCGGGGGCCATGGCCACGCGGCCGAAGCTGTTGCTGATGGATGAACCCGTCGGCGGATTGACCCATGCCGAAACCGATCTGATGATGGCAACCGTCCGCCGGATCGCCGCGACCGGCGTGACCATCATCCTGATCGAGCATGTCATGCGGTTTCTGGTCGCCCTGTCGGACCGCGTGATGATCCTGCATCACGGGGAGCGGATCTACGAAGGTTCCGCCGCCGGTCTGGTGCAGGATCGCCGGGTGATCGATGTCTATCTGGGCGAAGGTGCATCGGCCCGCCTTGCCGCCCTTCTGCGCGAGGGTCGCCATGAGCCTGCTTGAAGTGGCGGCGGTCGACGCGGGCTATGGCGCGCAGGCGGTGCTGCGCAATCTGTCGATCACCATCGAGGAGGGCAGTTTTGTCGCGCTGGTCGGCCCGAACGGGCACGGAAAGACCACGCTTTTGCGCACGCTGTCCGGCCTTCTGCATCCGACGCGCGGCGAAATCCGGCTGGCGGGGCGGCGGGTCGACCGCCTGCGCGCGGACCAGATCGTTGCGGCGGGGATCATCCATGTGCCGCAGGGCGATCTTCTGTTTCCGGAAATGACCGTGCTGGAAAACCTGCGGCTGGGGGCCTATCTGCCCGAGGCCGCCGCTGCCGCGCCGCACCGTCTGGAAGAGGTCTATGCCCTGTTGCCAAAGCTGCAGGAGCGGCGGTTTCAGGTTGCCAGCACCCTTTCGGGCGGCGAGCGGCGGATGGTGGGCATCGGGCGCGGCCTGATGGCGGGCGGCAGGATCCTGATGCTGGATGAACCGTCGCTTGGCCTTGCCCCCATCATCATCGACCAGATCTACGAGGTGATCCGCGCCTTGGCCGCATCGGGCCGGACCATTCTGGTGGTCGAAGAGAATGCGATGCGGATTGCCGAGATGGCGGACCGGATGCATCTTCTGGACAACGGCACCATTTCGTGGTCCGGCGGTGGTGCCGAATTCCTGTCGCGCCCGGAAATCCTTTCCGCCTATCTGGGGGGCTGACGATGGATGTGGTTTTGCAGATCCTGGTGTCCGGGCTGACCATCGGCGCGATGTATGCGGCTTCCACCATCGGGCTGGCGCTGGTCTACGGCGCACTGAACATGCTGAACATGGCGCAGGGCGCGCTTCTGGCCTTTGGCGGCTATGTCTGCATGTATGTGATGGACAGTCTTGGCCTGCCTGCGCCGCTGGGCCTGCTTGCGGCGCTGGTGACGGGGGGTGTGCTGGGTCTGGCCATCTATGCGCTTGTCACCCGCCCGATGCTGGGATCGGCCAATTTCGAGACGCAGATCTTCATCGCGACCATCGGCGTGGGTTCGGTGCTGCAAAGTGCCGTGCTGCATCTGTTCGGCCCCCAGCCCAAGGCGCAGCCGCTGCAGATACCGGGCGGTCTGACGCTGGGGGGTGTGACCCTGCCGTGGCAGAATGTCCTGATCATGGGGGTCACGGCCCTTATGCTGGCGGGGGTGGCGTGGCTTCTGGGCAGAACGCGGGCGGGCCTTGCCATCCGCGCCACTGCCCAGAACCGGGTTGCGGCGCAACTGATGGGCATCCGGATCGGCCGGGTCTATGCGCAGGTGCTGATGCTGTCGGGCGCGCTGGCGGCGGTTTCGGGGGTGATGGTGTCGTCGCTGTCGGGCCTGTTGCCGACGATGGGCGCGGACCCCATGCTGAAGGCGTTCGTGATCTGTGTGGTGGCGGGCCTCGGCAACGTGCCGGGGGCGGCGCTGGCCGCGCTGGTTCTAGGGGTGCTGGAGGCGGTGATCCAGTATCTGTTCGGGGTGCAATATGCCTTTGCCATCCTGCTGGCCCTGGTCATCGCGGTTCTGATCTGGCGTCCCTACGGCCTGTTCGGAACACGGCAGGTCGTGCGGCTATGACCCCGTTGCGCCGCGACATTGCTGCAAGCATTGCCCTTGTCGCCGCCATGGCGGTGGTGCCGCTGATCTTCGACACGCGCTATGTCATCACGCAGCTGACGGTCTTCTTCATCTGGGGGATCGTTGTCACCCAGTGGAATCTGGTGCTGGGCGTTGCCGGGATCTTTTCACTGGCGCAGATGGCCCTGTTTGCCGTGGGGGCTTATGGCACGGCGATGCTGGCCTACTACGGCGGCATGGCGATGGTGCCTGCAATGGTCATCGCGTCGCTTGCCACGGTGGGGGTCAGCCTGGTCATCGGCTTTGCCTGCCTGCGCCTGAAGGGCCCCTACGTCGCCCTTCTGACGCTGGCCATCGCCCAGATGCTGTACCTGATCGTCGTCAACGACACCGGCTGCTTTACCAATCCGCCGTCGGGTTGCCTGCCGCTTCTGGGGGGCGTGCGGGGGTTTTCGCGATTCGGGGACCTCGGGTTTCGCGATCTCTTGGGGTCGAAATGGTTTGTCGGCCATTACTATGTCGGCCTCGGGCTGTTGCTGGTGGCGCAGGTCTTCTGCGCCTTCCTGATCCGGGGGCCGCTGGGGCTTGCCTTTCGGGCGCTGCGTGACAACCCCGGCTATGCGATGTCGCGCGGGGTGGGTCGGCTGAAGTACCAGTTGTGGGTCTTCGGGCTTTCGGCCTTCTTCACCGGTCTGGCGGGGGCGTTCTATGTCGCGCATTTCGGGGTGGTCGGGCCGATCGTCTTTTCGGTTTCGATGCTGCTTTTCCTGCTGGCGATGATCGTGGTGGGCGGCATGGGCACGGTCTGGGGCCCCCTGCTGGGGGCGGCGGTGCTGATGATCGCCGATGAAGGCCTGCGCGAGGTCGGCGACTGGCGCGAGATCGGGCTGGGGCTGGTTCTGGCGGGCTTCGTGATCCTGCTGCCCAGGGGTCTGGTCGGGTTGCGGCGGCGGTGATTACCGCCGTCTGACCGCTTCGGGCTAGCTGCGCCGGGACGACCACTCGGACAGGTACATCCCCGCCGCAATGGCGATCCCCTGCAGGACAAGCTGGTTCGAGGTGGGCAGGCCGAACATCTTCAGCGACTGGTCCAGTTGCACCAGAAACAGCGCCGCACCGGCCACCGCAACCATGCTGCCGATGCCGCCGTTGATCGCGGTGCCTGCCAGAACGGCGGCGGCGATCGGGGCCAGAAGATAGGGCACGCCAACGTCCTGCGTGGGGTTGCGGATGAACCCGGCCAGCAACAGCGCCATCAGGCCATACAGCAGCGCCGCCAGCACATAGGCCCCCGCCTGATAGCGCATGATTTCCACGCCGGTCGCATAGGCCGCGCGCGGATTGGCACCCACGGCCTCGAACCGGCGGCCGATGACGGTCTTGCGCAGGAGCACGGTGATCACGACAAGGATGACGACCGCCAGCCAGACCGATGACGGAATGCCCCAAAGCCGCGCCGACCCAAGATCGGCCAGCGCCGGAGGAACCTTGGCTTCGGCGGGAAGGCCCTGACGGTACCACAGGTTGACCCCGGTGGTCACCGCCCCCACCGCCAGCGTGACGATCAGCGCGTTCAGCTTCAAGACCGCGATCAGCGCGCCGTTGATCAGCCCGACGGCAAGGGCCACCCCCAGCGCGGCCGCCACCGCGAGCAAAAGCCGGTCATCCGACCCGCGCGACACCCCGACCAGAACCGAACAGGTCAGCGCCACGATCGCGGGCACCGAAAGGTCGATGCCGCGCCCCATAATGACGATGGCCTGCCCCATCGCGGCAATGGTCAGGAAGGCGGCAAAGGGGATGATCGACATCAGCGTGCCCGGTGCAACGCTGCGCGGCAGGAAAACCGCGCAGGCCAGCAGCAGCACGCCAAGCGCGATCCAGATCGCGGCGAAGCGAAGTTGCAGTCCGAACCCGCCGCCCTTGCCGGAGGTACCCGGCCTTCCGGCGGTCATGGACCTGTTGGCGGACATGTTGACCTCCGGTTTGCGGGTCTGATCCTGCATCGTCATCCTTTCGCCGCCACCGGTGCGGACCGGCTCCGGCGGCCCAGAAGGCGGCGGATGACGCGGTCGAATTCGGCAAATCCCGAGTAAAGGAAGATGGCCAGCAGCGTCATCAGGCCGCTCGCGATGACCCCGACCGACGACGACAGTCCAAGGATCGAGATGACATTGACCATCAGCGTGAAGAAGAACGCGCCGAACAGCGCCCCGCCGAACGACCCGCGCCCGCCTGAAAGGGCTGCCCCGCCCAGAACCGCCGCGGCAATGCTGTTGAGTGCGAAGTTCTGCCCGATCGTCGGATGCCCCACCCCCACCTCGGCGGCAAGGAACAGCCCGGCCACCGCCGCCGTGGCCGAAGCGAGGATGTAGGACCTGACCTGCACACGGTTCACGCGAACGCCGTTGCGCCGGGCGGCCTCTTCGCGAAAGCCGATGGCCTTGACCTCCAGCCCGGACCGGGTCCGGTGCAGCCACCAGTCGCCGATCAGAACCGCCGCGATCAGCACGAAGGCCGAGACGGGCACGAACCCGATCTTGACCTGCAGGAATTTCATGAAATCAGAACTGATGGCCCCGCCCGGCGTCGGCCGCACGATCAGCGCGATTCCCTGCAGCACCGACAGCATGGCGATCGTTGTGATGACCGCGTTGATATGGGCAAAGCGCACCAGCCATCCGTTGATCAGCCCGACCACCACGCCGATCCCGACACAGGCCAGAACCCCCAGCATCACGATTCCGGCCGGGCTACCGCTGGCCATCAGATACGAGGCTGTGACGACCGTCACGCTCATCAGCGCGCCAACCGATACATCCAGCCCCCGCACCAGCAGGACATGCAACTGCGCCAGTGCCACCAGCCCCACAGGTGCCGCGGCCTGAAGCATGTTCTTGATGTTGATGGGCTTCAGGAAGACATCGCTTTGCATCGCCGCGAAACCCCAGGCGGCAAGGTGGGCCTTAGGCACGCTGGACCCGACCCATGATTGGGTGCATCGGTGCAAGGGGCTTGACGGCCCCGCCAAAGGGAGAGTGCCAACGGAACAGGTCCTCAGCCATCCGTTTTGCCGATTGCGGCAGAACCTGACCGCCGGTCTACGCCGGTTCCTCGTCCTGCAGGCAGGTCCGGCACAGATCACCCAGCAGGGCGGGCAGCGTGTCGAACCCGTAGGTGGTTTCGATCCGCTCCAGCGGCGTATGGTAATCGCGGCCCCAGGGGCCGAGGTTGACCGTCGGCACCCGGGCCAGACTGTGGTCATTCAGACCGATGCAACCCCGCCATGCCGGGGTTTCCTCTGCGATCCCGGCAAATCCGGTCGCCGCCTCGCGGAAAAAGCTCATGTCGGAAATCCCGGCAAAGAAGTCTGCGGTCTGCAGCGTGATGCCGTATCGTTGCGCTGCGGACGCGGTGAAACCAGCCATCCTGCTGCGCAAGGCGGGGTCGGCCAATTCGACCGCCAGATAGGGCATCGAGCCCAGACCCAGCACCACCGCAGGCCCGGCGCGCCCCGATGCCTGCCAGACGGCGGCGGTCAACGCGTGGCAGATGTCCGGCAGGCTTTGACCCGCACGCTGCCGTGCCCGCGCATCCGCATCAAGACGTGCGGCAAGGCCGGAGTCGGCCGCCAGCGTCTGGGCAAGAAGCTGGCTGTATCGCAGGATGGGCACTTCGGGGGGTGCCGGAAACGGCTGACCGGACCGCCCCGCCCTGTCGGCCAGATCGGCAAGGCAGGTATCGACCGCCTCGCGCACAAGGCGCGCCACAAGGTCCAGAACGGCAGACGGCGCCCGGCGGGTGTTCAGAACGCTCCACGTCGCAAAGGCGGTGCCGGGGGTGGTCACGTCATACCCCGCCTTGCCATCGCGCAGCGACAGCAGGCTGACAGGCGTTCCGGGATCATGCGCAGACCCGTCGGTCAATTCGGGTGCCCATTCCAGCCGCGCGGCAATGGCCCCCGCCAGCACCGCAGCATTCACCCCGCGCAAGGGGAATCCGCTGTGCACCGGCACTCCGACGACAAAGGCCGTGGGCAGCACCTTGCCGACGCTGCCAAGCGCCATGATCCGCCCGGCGCTGCCATCCCCGTCATCGGCAATCGCATCAAGGTTGATCGCAAGCCGCAGATCAAGGCCCCGGTCCCGCGCTATCCCGGCCAGCGCCGCCGCCGCAGACCTTGCCCCAGCCGAGGCGTTTTCTTCATCCGGCACGGCCAGGAACAGCAGGTTTCCCGTCGCTTCCGGATCGGCGGCAAACCCGGCCATGGCAGCCAGACCGGCGGCCAGACCCGCCTTCATGTCCAGAAGTCCCCGCCCGGGCAGATAGGTCCCCGACGCCAGATCGTCGCGCGCCCGCGCCTCTGCCGTGCCGGACGCCGCCCCCGCGACACGCCGCGCAAGCGCCGCAGCCAGTTCCAGGGGCCGGATGGCCAGCGGTTGCAGGTCGCCGTAATCCGCCGTGGTCACCGTGTCGTAATGGCCGGTCAGCAGCACGGCCGCCCGCCCGGACCGCCGTATCAGCATCGCCACGCATTGCCGCGCGTCGCCGGGTGTCACGGGAAAACACCAGATTTCGGGCGTATCGCCAAAGCAGCCGAGGTCGCGCAGATACCCGGCCAACCAAGGCCCGAACGCCGCCTCATCGGGTGTTCCGGTCACGCTGGGCCGTTCGGTCAGGGCAATCGCGATGGCGCGGCAAAGGTCTTTCATGGGGGTCGCGTTCCTTGTTGGGTCGTGGTGAGGTCGGGGCGGCAGACATGGCGGCAAGCCCGCAGCGCAGACCCGTTTGGCGGGCCCGCGGGCATCAAGACTTGCCCGGTTCCGCCCGCGTTACAAGGCCGTCATCTCGACCCTGGCGCGTTCCCCGCCCAAGGACGCAAAGGCGCGCCGGCGGCAGGTCAGGACGTGATCTGCTGATCCCGGTGCAAGGGTGCCATCACATGGGGCACCGGGAAAACCGCTTGCTGGCGGAAGCTGTGCAAGGGTGAGCGTCAAGGCCGTTGCGATACCCGGCCGGTCCGATGCAGGCTTTGGTGGTGCGGCCTCAGGACCCGGTCCGGCAAGGAAACGCTGCGGCCTCTATGCCCGCAGATTCTGGTTACCCGGCGAACCCGTGTTGGCTTTTCTTCTTATAATACATCAGTGACAATCCGTTACGGCGCAAAGCTGATCGGCAGGCTGAAGCTCGATTCGGCCAGCCCGCGGGGGGCCTTGGGAAACCGCCCCGCCGCCCTGACCGCGCCAAGGGCTGCCCTGTCCAGCGCGGCCACCCCCGACGATTTCGTCACGGCGACCGAGGCGAGCCGACCGTCCGCGCCGACCACCAGACGCAGCGTGACCTTACCCGTGGCCCCGCCCGCATCGGCGGGATAGGATTTGCGCCGCTCGATCCGGGCGCGGATGGACGCGCCCCATTCGGCCTTGGCGGCAGCGGACCCGGCACCACTTTGGGCGGCGGCGGCCTGCCCGGACTGTCCCGCAGCGCCCTGCCCGCCAGCCCCGGCCGCCTGTTGCGCAGGCGCTGCGGGTTGCGGGGCGGGGCGGGGCTTTGCGCGTTCGGGCTTGGGCGCAGGTCTGGGTTCGGGTGCGGATTTGGCAGGTGCCTCCGGCGTCAGGGAGGGCGGATCGGGGATCGCGAGGTCCGCCGTGGGCGCGAAATCCGGTGGGGGGGACGGCAATGGCGCAACGGTGGCCACGGCGGTCTGCGCGGGCAATGCAAGCAGGGCGGGGGCGTCGGGCGGTGTGGTCTGTGGCGGCGGCGGCAAAGCGGACTGCGCGGCGGCTTGCGGCATCAGGTCCGGCGGGCGGTCCCATTCGGCCACAAGGTCCGCAAGCGCCGGGTCGGCTGCGGCCAGCGTCAGCGTCGCGCCCCCCCCGTCGCCCGCAGCTTGCGCGCCCTGCAGATGCGGGGCCACGGCGGCGAAGGCCGCAAGGTGCAGCGCCAGCGCCAGGGTTGCAGCGATGACCGGACCTGCGCGCATCACCCCCCCGTCGCCACCATGTCCACCTGACCGAACCCCATGCCGGCCAGCACGGGTAACAGCGCCGCCAGCCCCGGCCCCGGTGTACCCGCATCGGCGGAAAGCCGCAGCGCGGGCGGGTTCTGCAGGCAATCTGCGGTCGCGCAATGCGCCGCCCGCGCCACGGCCAGACGCGCCAGCGCCGCCTCGCCTGTCAGAGGCCGGTCCGCCACGAAGCCCGGCACGCCGTCGGGGGACACGAACAGGGTGAAGGTGGCATCCGAGGCACGCCGTTGAACGCTTTCGGGCGGTGTGACCGCAAAGGGCTGCGGCGTTTTCAGATGCGAGACCATCATGAAGGCGATCACCAGAAAGAACACCACGTCGATCAGGGGCAACAGGGTTTCAAACCGCAACCGGGCGGGCGGATCGGGCAGACGGATCATTGCACCACCGACAGCCGGGTGATCCCCGCCGCCTGCAACCGGTCCATCACCGCCATCAGGTCCTGCGCGTCCGACCCTTCGGACAGCCGCAGAACCACCGGGTCCTGCGGGGATGCCATCAGCGGGACAAGTGCCTGCACCAGCTTTGTGTCAGGCACTGCTGATCCGTTCAGCAGAACCCCGCTGTCCGAGATGTCGATCAGACGCGGCGGGCCCGACCAGACGCCCCCCGTCCCGGCCAGTTCCAGCGGCACCGCCTGTTCCGCCCCGAACCGCGACACCATCATGAAGAATACCAGAAGCAGGAACACCACGTCGATCATCGGCGTCAGGTTCATCCGGTGGCGCGGGCGGGGGGCGAGCTCGATCTTCATGGCAAGGGCGGGCGGGCGGCCAGAAAGACCCGGCCTGCGCCCTCCTCCATGTCATGGCGCAGGCGTTCCACCAGACCGTCGAACCAGGTCAAGGCGACCATCGCCGGAATGGCCACGCCCATGCCTGCCGCCGTGGTCAGCAGGGCTTCCCATATGCCGCCCGCAAGGGTGGCCGTGTCAGCGCGCACGCCGGCCGCCTCCAGCCCCTGAAACGCGGCAATCATGCCGGTCACGGTGCCCAGAAGGCCCAGAAGCGGCCCGACCGCCGCCGCCAGTTCCAGCCCGCGCAGACCGCTGCGCGCCTGCATCAGACCGGCCTTCGCCACCTGCAGCGTCGCGGCCTCGGCCTGCGCCGCCGTCAGCGCAGGGTCCTGCGCCGCAAGCATGGCCCGGGCCACGACCTGCGCCCGCAGGCTGCGCCGCGCCGCCAGCGCGGCCTGTGCCGCAGGGCGGTCGCCCGACTCCCACAAAATCAGGGCGCGGGCGGTCACGCGGCCCCCGGTGAAGCCGCCCAGGGCCGCCATCTGACCCAGCTTCCACAGGATCAGCGTCAGTGTGGCGACCGACAGGGCCACAATGGCCCACATTGCGGGGCCGCCCATCGCCATGAAGTCACCGATCTGCGTCAGCAGATCGGCCGGGGGGATCGCGGGGGGGGATATCGGGGTCATGCGCTGTGTTAGGACGGGCGCGCCGGGGGATCAAGTCACCGGGCGACGCACTGCCCCGCATCAGCGCCCTGCCAGCGCCTCGGCCAGAAGAGCCTGGACCAGATCGGGGGGCACGTCTTCGGCCACGAAGGCCTCGCCGATGCCGCGCGCCAGGATGAACCGCAACCGCCCGTCGACCACTTTCTTGTCCTGCCCCATCAGGGACAACAGCCCGGCGGCATCGGGCAGATCGCCCGGAATATCGGCCAGATCGGTCTTCAGCCCCATCGCCTTCAGATGGGCACGCACCCGGCCGGGCACCTCCTGCGCGCACAGGCCCAGCCGCTGGCTCAACTCGAAGGCCAGTGCGCAGCCGATGGCCACGCCTTCGCCATGCAGCAGCCTGTCGCCATAGCCCGTGGCCTTTTCCAGCGCGTGGCAGAAGGTGTGGCCAAGGTTCAACAGCGCGCGTTCGCCTTCTTCCGTCTCGTCGCGGGCCACGATCCCCGCCTTCATTTCGACCGACCGCGTCACCGCGTGCAGGCGCGCGGCGTGGTCGCCCGCCGCCAGGGCGGGGCCGCGCTGTTCAAGCCATTCGAAAAACCCGGCGTCGCCCAGCAGGCCGTATTTCACCACCTCGCCATAGCCCGCCAGAAAATCGCGGCGCGACATCGTGCCCAGAACATCGATGTCGGCCAGAACCAGCGAGGGCTGGTGGAAGGCGCCGATCAGGTTCTTGCCCTGGCCTGTGTTGATCCCGGTCTTGCCGCCGACCGAACTGTCGACCTGCGCCAGAAGCGTCGTCGGCATCTGCACGAATCGCACGCCGCGCCGCAGGACGGCCGCCGCGAACCCCACAAGGTCGCCCACCACGCCGCCCCCGAAGGCCAGCACCACGTCGCGCCGTTCGATCTTCTGTTCCAGCAGCCATTCGCTGCACCGGGCGAACTGCTGCCACCCCTTGGTGGATTCGCCGGGCGGCAGGGCAAGGGCGGTCAGCGTGATGCCCTGCGCCTCGAAACTGGCGCCCAGACGCAGCAGATGCAGCCCCGCCACGGTTTCATCGGTGATCACCGCAATCTTCGGCCGTGCCAGCAGCGGGGCGATCAGCGCCCCTGCCCCGTCGATCAACCCCGAACCGATCCTGACCTCATAGCTGCGCGACCCGAGGTCGACCGGCACCGTGTTGAAATCCATCCTAAACCCTTTCCAACACATCCGCCCGCAAGGCCAGCGTTTCCGCCACCCGCTGCGCCATCGCCTCCACACTCAGATCCACGACCGAATCCACCGTGAGGTCGGCAAGGCTGTAGAAGGGCACCCGTCCCTCGTAAAGGCCGCGCAGGGTTTCGCGCGGATTTGCGGTGCGCAGCAGCGGGCGGGTGGATTTGTGGCGCACCCTTTGCCACAGAAGGTCCAGATCGGCCCGCAGCCAGACCGACACGCCGGACTCCTTGATCAGCGCGCGGTTGCGTTCGGACAAAAACGCGCCCCCCCCGGTGGACAGGACCGAGGGCGCGGCGCGCAGCAGGCGGGCCAGCACCTCTGTCTCGCGGGCGCGAAAGAACGCCTCGCCGTGGTTTTCGAAGATTTCGGGAATGCTGCGGTCGGCGGCACGCACGATCTCTTCATCCGAATCAAGAAACGGCACGCCAAGCTGCCGGGCAAGCGCAGTGCCCACGGCGGTCTTGCCTGCCCCCATCATGCCGACCATGACCACGGTCTTCTTCAACCGTTGCATCGATTCCCCTGCAAACCTGCACAGCACCCGTCCGTGTCGCAAGGACGGCGGCGGTCACCTGCCGAACATGCGATCTTTCTTGCCTGAATGGCGTGAACTCGGCGCGATTGCCATATATATCTTCAATCGTGGGACGGCCCGTTGCGTGCGGGCCGACAGATACGACCGGGCCAACCGGCGGAATTGAAGGGCAAGGCGGGCATGGTGCGGCTGATAAAGGCGGTTTTCGTTCTGAGCATTCTGGGGTTCGCGGGGCTGACCGGCTATGCCTATCTGGTCGACATGTCGCCCGAGTCGCGCCAGATCACCGTGCCGGTCACGCTTGATGCGAACTAGGCGCACGCTTCTGGTGGGTGCGCTCTGTGCGGGCGTCGCGAGCACCGCGATGGCGCAGGAACCGCTTTCGGCGATCGACTGGCTGTCGCAATCCGTCACGGCCGCGCCGACACCCGCGCCTTCACCGAACGAACCCGCAGTGACCGACGGGTCTGCCCTGCCCGCCGATGTGTCGGTCACCGTGCTGGGCGGTCCGTCGCCCGATGGCGTGGGTCTGCTGCCCGCGCAGGTGACAGGGTTGCCGCGAAATCTGTGGGGGCTGGGGCGGACGGACGACATCGTGACCGCGCTGTTTTCCCATGATCTGCAGGGGCTTCCGGCGCTTCAGGGTCTGCTGATCACCCTGCTTCTGGCCGAGGCGGAACCCCCGGCGGACGCCGGAGGCACGGGGCGGCTTCTGGTGGCGCGGCTGGACCGGCTGCTGGCCATCGGGGCGCTGGACCAGACCGAGGCGCTGCTGGAAGCGGCGGATGCCACCTCCTCGCCCGACCTCTTTCGCCGCAGTTTCGATGTGGCGCTTCTGACCGGCACCGAAGACCGGGCGTGCGACGCGATGCGGCAGAACCCCGGCCTCGCGCCGACCTTTCCGGCCCGCATCTTCTGCCTTGCGCGGTCGGGGGACTGGAACGCGGCGGCGTTGACGCTGCGCACCGCGCAGGCGCTGGGGCAGATCGCCCCCGAGGAAGACGCGCTGCTGTCCCGCTATCTAGACCCCGACCTTTACGAGGGTGAACCGATGCCCGCGCCGGGCAAGCCGGTGACGCCACTGTCGTGGCGCATGTTCGAGGCAATCGGTGAAACCCTGCCGACCGGCGCGCTGCCGCTGGCTTTTGCCCATGCGGAACTGCGCCCGACCGCAGGCTGGAAGGCGCAGATCGAGGCGGCCGAACGGCTGGCCCGCGCCGGTGCCATTCCCCCGAACGTGCTGCTGGGCCTTTACACCCAATCGATGCCCGCCGCGTCGGGCGGGGTCTGGGACCGCGCCGACGCGTTTCAGGGGTTCGATCAGGCGCTGGCACGCCGCGACCCGGTGGCGGTGTCGCGGGAACTGCCGCTGGTCTGGGCACAGATGCAGGCGATGGAACTGGAAGTGCCGTTCGCCTCGCTTTATGCCGAACGGCTTGCCGCGCTGCCCCTGACCGACAAGGCCGCGCAACTGGGCTATCAGATCGGCCTGCTGTCGCCCGACTATCAGCGGATCGCCCTTGCCCCGGTGACCGACGACGTGCGCGAACGCTTTCTGGCCGGGCTGGCGGCGGGCGAGTTGAAGGGGCTGGTCGCCCCCGACAGCATGGCCCGCGCCATCGCGCCCGCTTTTGTCGACGCCGCCCTGCCCGAGGACGCGCAGAAACTGCTGGACGACGCGCGGGTGGGCGAGGCGATCCTGTGGGGTATGGGCCGGATTGCCGCCGGGGTGCAGGGCGATCTTCGCGGGGTGACCGAAGGGCTGGTCCTGTTGCGCGAGGCGGGCATGGAGGATGTCGCCCGGCGCACGGCGCTGGAACTGATGCTGCTGGAACGGCGGGGCTAGGAATGGACCTGGCCGACCGCTGGATTTCGACGTTCCTTGATGCCATCGCGGCCGAACTCGACGCCGCGCGCAACACGCGGCTGGCTTACGGACGCGATCTGCAGGATTTCGCGGGCTGGCTGGCGCGTCAGGGCAGCGATTTGGCCCGGGCCGGGCGGGACACGGTGGAATCCTACCTGATCTATTGCGAAGCTCAGGGCCTGTCCAAGGCAACGCGGGCGCGGCGTCTGTCGTCGATCCGGCAGCTCTATCGCTTTGCCCACGACGAAGGCTGGCGCTCGGACAATCCGGCGATCCGGCTGACGGGTCCGGGCAAATCCCAGAGCCTGCCGCAGACGCTGCGCCATGACGAGGTTGACCGCCTGCTGACCGCCGCGCGAAGTCATGGCCGCACGGCAGCGGACCGGCTGCGCAACACCGCACTGGTGGAACTGCTTTATGCGACGGGGATGCGCGTCTCCGAATTGGTGGAGTTGCCACTGGCGGCGGTGCGGGGCAATCCGGCGATGATTCTGGTACGCGGCAAGGGCGACAAGGAACGCATGGTGCCGCTGTCCGCGCCCGCCAAGGCCGCCGTCGCCGCATGGCTGGCGCAGCGCGATGCCGAAGAGGACTCGCGGCGGATTGCGGGAAAACCTCCGCTCCGCCATCTGTTTCCCGGACCGGGTGCCGCGGGCCACCTGACCCGGCAGCATTTCTACCTGTTGATCAAGGCCATCGCGGTTGCGGGCGGGGTCGACCCTTCGCGCGTGACGCCCCACACCCTGCGCCATGCCTTTGCGACCCATCTGTTGCAAGGCGGGGCCGATCTGCGGGTGATCCAGACACTTCTGGGCCATGCCGACATCGCCACGACCGAAATCTACACGCATGTGCTGGAAGACAGCCTGAAGGATCTGGTGCTGACGCGCCACCCTTTGGCCCGCAAGGGATGAACGCGGCAACGCGCCAGCGGAACCCGAAGGCCTGCCACAGACTTGTCCCCTTGCCCGATTGATCCGGACCCATGGAACCTGCATTGCTTGATTCTGCCTTCTGGCTGACCATCCTTTCCATCCTGGGGCTTCTGCTGCTCTCGGCGTTCTTTTCCGGCTCGGAAACGGCCCTGACCGCCGCCTCGCGCGGCAAGCTGAAGTCGCAGGCGGACCGCGGCGTTCCCGGCGCGGCCAGCGCGATGAAGGCGACCGAAGACCCCGAGCGGATGATCGGCGCGCTGCTGTTGGGCAACAACATCGTCAACATCCTGTCCGCCTCGCTGGCGACCGCACTGATGACCCGGATTCTGGGCGACAGCGGGGTGGCCTTTGCGACGCTGGGCATGACCCTGCTGGTGCTGGTGTTCGGCGAAGTGCTGCCCAAGACGCTGGCCATCACCTTTCCCGAACCGGTCGCGCTGCGCGTGGCTCCGATCATCCGCATCCTGATCGTGGTGTTTTCGCCTGTCGTCGGTGTCGTGCGTGCAGTGGTCCGCGCGATCCTCGCGCTGATCGGGGTCCGCGCCAATCCCGACGGCCGCATGGTGGCCATGCGCGAGGAAATCGCGGGCGCGATCTCGCTGGGACATTCCGAAGGCGCAGTGGAAAAAGAGGACCGCGACCGCCTGCTCGGGGCCTTGGACCTGTCGCATCGCACCGTCGAAGAGATCATGCACCATCGCCGGACCATCGAGATGATCGACGCCGACAAGACGCCGGGCCAGATCGTCACGCAGGTTCTGGCCTCGGCCCACACCCGGCTGCCTGTGTTTCGCGACAATGACGAGAACATTCTGGGCGTGGTGCATGCCAAGGACCTGCTGCGCGAGATGGACCGGCTGATCCGCGGTGCCGATGCGGCGCAGGGGCTGGATGCGCTGGATATCCTGAAAGTGGCGATGAAGCCCTACTTCGTCCCGGAAACCACCCCGCTGGACGAACAGATGCGCCAGTTCCTGAAGCGGCGCACCCATTTCGCGCTGGTGGTCGACGAGTACGGCGCCCTGCGCGGCCTGATCACGCTGGAAGACATTCTGGAGGAAATCGTGGGCGAGATCACCGACGAATTCGACATCGTCCACCGCGACACCACGCTGAAACGCACGCCGGACGGGTCGGTGCTGGTCGACGGGGCCATGACGATCCGCGATCTGAACCGCACCACCGACTGGTCGCTGCCCGACGATCAGGCCAACACCATCGCAGGGCTGGTGATCCACGGGGCGCAGGTGATCCCGAACGAGGGGCAGGCCTTCAGCTTTCACGGCTTCCGGTTCGAGGTGACGCAACGCGTGCAGAACCGCCTTGCCAAACTGAAGATCCGGCCGCTTTAGCGCCTCGTGTTTGCCATCTGACACAGGGCAGTTGATCGCAACTTAGAGCCCAAAGCGGACATTCAGCCAGAACCAAGGGAGGGCGGCGTCTGACCGCCGGGTGGGCGCAGCAACCGAAGTTCTAGGCGGTTTATGGCTCAACCACGCCCACCGGAGTTCTACGCACTACGGTTGCAAAAGCGCCCGCCCGAGGGGGCGGTCGGGCGCTGCCCGGCGGGCTTCGCCCTTGATTCCGGGCTGCAAAGAGAACGGGCAGACTTGTGTCTGCTACGTTTTGCATCGCCACCGTTGGTCGGGTCGGCAGCGAAGATCAGATCCGAGTCCAGTGCGGACATTCAGCGACACCCCAGAGAGGGTACCGCGTGACCGCCGGGTGGGCGCAGCAGCAGAAGTACTGGGCGCTTTATGGTTCCATCCATCCCACCCATGTTCTGGGCCTTACGGTTACAAAAGCGCCCGCCCGATGGGGCGGTCGGGCGCTGCCCGGCGGCGCTGAAACGCCTTGATTCCGGGCAAAAGGGCGAGACCCTCCGCTGCGTCCGCAAAGCGGACGGTCGCGGTCTGTGACATCTGGCGCAACTGACCCCCCGCGACGACGCCAACTACCTTCGCCCGAAGATCGATCCCAGCACTCCGCGCACCACCGCCTGCCCCGTCCGGGTGCCCAACTGGCGGGCGAAGGATTTGGCAAAGGCCTCGCCCATCGAATCGGTCCGGCGCGCGGGTTTCTGACGTGGCTCCGGGTCCGACCGTCCTCCGTCATAGCGGCGGGCCCGGCTGAACTCGCGGTCTGCCTCGTCCCGGCGGGCGTCCTCCTCCTCGGCCACCTGCGCCTCGCGCGCGGCCTTTTCGGCGCGGGCGCGCAGGCGTTCATAGGCTGAATCGCGGTCGACGACCGTGGCATATTTCAACCCCATGTCCGACGCGGCGATGATCCGCGCCCGCGTTGCCGGATCGATCGGCCCGAGTTTCGAGGCGGGCGGGCGGATCAGCGTACGCTCCACCACCGAGGGCACGCCCTTGGCCTGCAGGAAGGACGTCACCGCCTCGCCCGTCCCCACATCGCGGATCGCATCGGCGGTGTCGAAGGCGGGGTTCGGGCGGTAGGTCTCGGCGGCTTTGGCAAGGTCCTTCTGGTCCTTGGCGGTGAAGGCCCGCAGCGCGTGCTGCACCCGGTTGCCAAGCTGGCCCAGAATCACGTCGGGCACATCCGCCGGGTTCTGGGTGATGAAATAGACCCCCACCCCCTTGGACCGGATCAGCCGCGCCACCTGTTCGACCTTCGACACCAAGGCCTTTGGCGCATCGGTGAACAGCAGATGCGCCTCGTCAAAGAAGAACACCAGCTTCGGCATGTCGGGGTCGCCCACCTCGGGCAGTTGTTCAAAGAGTTCCGACAGCAGCCACAACAGGAAGGTCGCGTAAAGACGGGGCGACTGCATCAGCTTGTCGGCGGCAAGGATGTTGATCCGCCCTGCCCCGGTGGCATCGACCCGCATCAGGTCTGCCAGATCAAGCGCCGGTTCGCCGAACATGGCGGCGGCCCCCTGATTTTCCAGGACCAGCAACCGCCGCTGGATCGCGCCGATCGACGTGGCGGAGACAAGGCCGTAGCGCGCCGATATCGCGTTGTCATTCTCGGCGATGAAGGTCAGCAGCACCTGCAGGTCCTTCATGTCGAGAAGCGGCAGTCCCTCTTCGTCCGCCAGCCTAAACGCGACGTTCAGCACGCCTTCCTGCGGTTCGGTCAACTCCATCAGGCGCGACAGCAGCAAGGGCCCCATTTCGGCCACGGTGGCCCGCACCGGATGGCCCTGTTCCCCGAACAGGTCCCAGAAGGTAACCGGAAACGCGCGGTACTGCAGGTCAAGCCCGATGGTCGCGGACCGTTCAAGGAAGGCCCCGTGCAGCTTGTGGTCCGGCGATCCGGCTTCGCCCATGCCCGACACGTCCCCCTTGATGTCGGACAGAAACACCGGAACCCCCGCCGCGGAAAAGCCTTCGGCCAGGATCTGCAGCGTCACCGTCTTGCCGGTGCCGGTCGCCCCGGCAATCAGCCCGTGGCGGTTGCCGTATTTCAGCAAAAGCTGCTGCGGCTCGCCATGCCCCGCCCCGCCGCCACCCACAAAGATACTGTCCGTCATGCCCTGCAATTCCCTCCGACGACCCGTGGCCCACAGTCCTGTTGTCGCACCACAAACTACAGCGTCGGGCGCGGCGTGCCAGCCCTGTGTTGCAGATCGCCGCGCCGCGTCACCGGGTGTGCCTTTCAAACCCCGGCCCCCTGAAAACGCGCGGTTTTTTTGTAACGGTTTTGCGGGGCAAGATGCCGAAATACCCAGTTGACGCCTGTCCGAAACCGTCTTAGCGTCCCTTCAGAAGTCGGCCAGTCCGACAGGGAGCAAAAAAACAACCGGAAAAAGGGTCGCCTCGCGGCCCTTTTTCTTTGTGGGGCGGGCGGCTTGGCGATTGGCCGCAGGGGCTGCTTTTCGGACCTGACTCGGGCCGGGTGTCATGCTAGATCAGCGCCAAACCACAGGAAGGAAATGACGGCATGTCGACATTCGTTCAGACCCGCAAGCCAGCGCGCACCTTGACCGGGGCGCTGATCCTGGCCGCAGGATTGGGCTTCGGCTTTGCGACCCTGGCCACCGCGCAGGAGGCCACCACGCCGCCCGCCGCGCCGGAAACCGCACCGGAAGCCGCGCCGGCGGTTCCGCTTCCCGCCGACCTTTCGATGGGGCAGGAAGTGCAGGTCGGACCCGCGCCGATCGCCACACCGGAAAACGCCACGGTCGGGCAGACCTACCTTTCCGGCAGCTACGGCGTCTGGGAACAGCGCTGCGTCAAGACCGAGGACGGCTCTGACCCATGTCAGCTTTACCAGCTCCTGAAGGACGAATCCGGTGGCCCCGTGGCCGAGATCAGCATGTTCGACCTGCCTGCGGGGGCCCAAGCCGCAGCCGGGGCAACCGTCGTGGCCCCCCTTGAAACGCTGCTGACCGCCAACCTGCAGATCACGATCGATACCGGTACGGCCAAGGTCTATCCCTTCACCTTCTGCGCCCAGATCGGCTGCATCGCCCGGATCGGGTTCACCGCCGAAGAGGTCGACCAGTTCCGCAAGGGTGCGGGCGCTGTGATGACGATCGTTCCGGCCGTCGCCCCCGATCAGAAAGTGGCGCTGAACATCTCGCTCAACGGGTTCACCGCCGGGTTCAAGGCCGTGACCGACGCGAATGTGGACGTGAAAGCGCCCTGATCAGATCATTGGCGGGGGGGCGGGCGACGCCCCCCCTTGCCTGACCGCTGTCAGACCCGGCGCAGGGCGAGCACCGCGTTCAGCCCGCCAAAGGCAAAGGCGTTCGACAGGCAGACTTCCACCGCCGCATCGCGCGCCACGTTCGGAACGATGTCCAGCGCGCATTCCGGATCGGGTTCTTCATAGCCGATCGTCGGCGCGATGACCCCGTCGCGCAGTGCCATGATGCAGGCCAGAAGCTCGACAGCGCCGGTGCCGCCGATCAGATGCCCGTGCATCGACTTGGTCGACGAGATCATCAGCCGGTCGGCATGCGGGCCGAACACATCCGCCACCGCCGCGCATTCGGTCTTGTCGTTGGCCGCCGTGCCGGTGCCATGCGCGTTGATGTATCCCACATCCTCGGGGTTGATCCGCGCGTCGCGCATCGCCCCGGCCATCGCCCGCGCCCCACCCTGTTTCAACGGCATGACGATATCGGACGCATCCGAGGTCATCGCGAACCCGATCACCTCTGCCAGAATCTCGGCCCCCCGGGCGCGGGCCATCTCGTATTCTTCAAAGACGAAGACCGCCGCGCCCTCGCCCTGCACCATGCCGTTGCGGGTCAGGCTGAACGGGCGGCAGGCGTCTTTCGACATCACCCGCAGTCCTTCCCACGCCTTGATCCCGCCGAAACACAGCATCGATTCCGACCCGCCGGTCAGCATCGCCCGCGTCATGCCCGACCGGATCATGTGGAACGCCTGCCCCATCGCGTGATTGCTGGACGCGCAGGCGGTGGCGACGGTGTAGCTTGGCCCCTTGAGGTTGTATTCCATCGAAAGGTGGCTTGCGGCGGCATTGTTCATCAGCTTGGGCACGACAAAGGGATGGACCCGGTTCTTGCCCTCTTCATAGACCGCGCGATAGTTGTCGTCCCAGGTGTTGACCCCGCCCCCGGCGGTGCCGAGCACGACGCCCGCGTCATAGCCAAGCCGCCCGTCGAAATCGAGGCCCGACTGCGCCACCGCCTGCCGGGCCGCCAGCAGGGTGAACTGGGTGAACTTGTCATACAGAACGATCTGCTGGCGGTTGAAATGCGCCTCGGGGTCCCAGTTGTGGACCTGCCCGCCGATCTGGATCGACAGGCGGTCCTTGTCGCGGATATCCAGATCGGTGATCCCGCAGCGCCCGTCGCGGAACGCCGCAAACGTGCCCGGAACGTCATGGGCCAATGCGTTGATCGTGCCTGCGCCGGTAATGACGACGCGCTTCATGCGACCTTCTGCGCAAGAAGACCTTCAACGGCGCGCACCATGGCCGAGACGGAAGAAATGTCGAAATCGTTCTGTGTCGGCGCGTTGGCGTTGAACGGAACCGAGATGTCGAAGGCTTCTTCGATCGCGAAGATCGATTCGACCAGACCCAGGCTGTCGATCCCGAGGTCATCAAGGCTCATGTCGAGTTTCACATCGGCCACATCAAGAACCGCCTGTTCCGCGATGATGGCGACCACCTTGTCCTGCACACTGGAACTCATCGGTCGGTCCTTTCGCGTTGTCGTGCCCTCAATCGGGGTTATGCGACAGTTTCGCAGCGGATTCCAGTGCCGCAACCCGGGCTGCCAGACGGGGCAGGCGGCGGGTGGCCTTCTGCAGTTCGATATGGGTGTCCATCCGGATCGCCGGATAGCCCAGCAGCACGCGACCCGCGGGCGCGTTGGTCATGATCTTGGTCCCGCCCCCGCCGATCACGTCATCCCCGACAAACAGGTTGTCGCCCACGCCACATTGCCCGCCCAGCACGACGCGGTCCCCGATGCGGGCGGACCCCGCGATACCGACCTGCCCGCACAGCAGACAGTCGCGCCCCACCGTCACGTTGTGGGCAAGGTGCACCTGATTGTCGAGCTTGGTGCCCGCGCCGATGGTCGTGTCGTGGATGGTGCCCCGGTCGATGGTGCAATTTGTCCCGATTTCCACATCGTCGCCGATCACCACGGTGCCCAGCGAATGGATACGCACCCAGGACTGCGCGCTGATTTCCGCACGATGTCCAAGGGTTGCGCGGATTTCCTCGACCCCGGACGGGTCCGGAGTCACAAAGGAAAAACCGTCTGACCCGATCACCGCACCGGGCTGGCAGATCACCCGGTGGCCGATCCTGACGCGCGCGCCGATCCGCACCCCCTGCAGGATCAGGGCATCCTCGCCGATCTCGGCACCTTCGGCGATCGAGACATGGCTGGCGATCCGCGCCCGAGCCCCGATTTGCGCACCGGCCCCGATGCTGACGAACGGGCCGATGGCGGCCCCGTCCGCGATCCGGGCGGTCGAATCGATGACCGTCATCGGATGGATGCCGGGAGCGATCTGGGGACCGTTGTCCAGAAGGGACGTGACGCCGGCCATTGCCATCCGCGCGCGGGGCGCAAAGATGGCCGCCTGCAAGCCAAGACCGCGCCAGTCGGCCCCCGGCCACAACACGGCTGCCCGCGCCATGCCCTGCGCCAGCCCCTCGGCATAGCGGGGCGACATGGCAAGGGCCAGATGCTGCGGACCGGCCTGCGCCGGTTCCGACGCGCCGTCGATGGTCAGGTCCAGATCGCCCGACGCTTCGGCCCCGAGGGCAGCGGCAATATCCCCAATGCGATGGCCCATCGGAACCCTCTGACGACCGGGGTTTGCCCCCCGGGGGCGGTTTAGCCCCGAACGCCCCGCAGCGCCACCCCGGCCTCGGTCAGCGCCTGAAAAATCCGACCGTCCCGGCCGTACACGTCGCGCCGGTAACCGACCGTGCCCTTGGCATTCGGCCAGGCGGTGAAATACACCAGATGCACCGGCAGGGGCGCCTCAAGCTGAACCGTGGTTTCGCGCCCCGTGTCCAGATGTGCGGCAAACTCGCCCTTGGGATCGGCGCTTTGGGCCGACAGCAGCGCATAGGCAAAGTCGAACGGATCGGCCAGCCGGATGCAGCCGTGGCTGTAGGCGCGCACCTCGTTGTCGAACAGAGATTTCGACGGAGTGTCATGCAGATAGATGTTGTAGGTGTTGGGAAACATGAACTTCACCTTGCCCAGTGCGTTCCCGTCCGAAGGCGGCTGGCGCAGCGCAAAGGGGAAACTGCGCGCCGAATAGGCGGCGAAGTTCACGGCACCGCGCGGCACGACCCGCCCCTGCCCGTCGATCACCTGCAGATGGCTGACGGCATTGGGGTTGGACTGCAGCAGCGGCAGGTATTCCTTGGTGGTGATCGACCGGGGCACCGACCAGGACGGATTGACGACCATATGCTCCATCGTGTCGGAAAACTCGGGGCTACGCTGGTCGGGCACGTCCTTGCCGATCACGGTGCGGGTCTGGAACACCACGCGCCCGCCGTCGATGATCTGGGCGGTAAAATCGGGCTGGTTCACCCAGATATAGCGATCCCCCAGATCAAGATCATGCAGCCAGCGCAACCGCTCCATCGCGACGATCACGGCCTTCAGCCGGGTATCGGGGGCGGTGTTCAGCGCGTCGATCGTGCTGGCGCCGGCAACACCGTCTGCGGTCAGGCCATTGTCGAGCTGGAACCGCTGCACCGCCTGCTGCAAGGGGCGGTCATAGGTCATCGTCGCATTCTGTCCCATGTAGCCCAGGGCCACCAGCCGATCCCGCAACTGAACGACCGCCGCGCCCCGCGATTCGGGTGCCAGTTTCGGTGCCGCGATCGCCTCGCCGAAACCGCCCGAGGCAATGCGCGCCTCAAGCGCCATCTTCTCCTTCATCAGGCGGGCGTAGTGCGGAGATTTCGGGGCAAGACCCTGCAGAAAAGCGTCCAGTCCCCCGGCGTTCACCCGCGCCAGCAACAGCGCCGGGTCCGGCCTTGTCACGTCGCGCAGGATGCCGCCATCGACCGATTTCGGGGTCAGAACGCCCGAGGACAGGTCGGTGGCAAAGGCCAGATATGCCGCCGTCATCGCCACTTCCAGACGGCCACGGTCGCCTTCGGTCACCACCGCCGCAAAGCCGCGCCGCAACGCCGCAGCGTCATACCGCGCCACGGGCAGACCATGCGCATCGACTTGATCCAGCGCGGCCAGCAGCGTCTGCCGGCGGTCCACGTCCCCCGGTCCGGTCCACAGCGGCGCATAGTCGCGCGCGGCGTAGAACCTGGCCAGCGCCTCGGTCCCCGACGCCGCTTCGGCCAGGGCCTGCGTGAACGGAGTCGTCGATTCCATCGCCAGAACCGCAGAGGACAGCGGCAGGCAGGCGCCGACCATCGACGCGGCAAATGCGAGGGTCAGGTGGAAACGGGGCAGCGGCATGTGCATCAAATCCCAGGTCTGGCCCGCAAGAGCCGTTGATCAGCAGAAAAACCTTCGATGAAAACGCGACTGGTGTAAACTGCTTAACCCGTTCCCTGTCATCCATTTTCGACGAAAATTGGCCCTCGCGCCACGGTGTGGAATTCCGGACTTGGCAAGTGCGTTTTCAGCAATTTTTTGCCTATTGATGGCACGGTGGTTGCAGAGCAGGCAATCTAGGCTTGGGGATCACGGCGCGGTGTGCCATTGCTACAGGGCAGTTACAGGCAAGTGATCGACAAGTCGCAGACACAGGCGACAGCAGACCAGCGACGGGACAGGCGCACAGAATGGCGAATATGACTTCGATGGGTTTCACACGGCGCGGCCTTCTGGGTGCTTTTGCAGCAACGATGGTAGTGGCAGCCCCGACGCTGTCCAACGCGTTCGGCGTGATCCGGGGCGCGGGCGATATCCGCCGCGTGCGCATGTATTCGGGACGGACCGGGGAAAGCCTTGACACGATCTATTGGATCGAAGGCGAATACATTCCGGAAGTTTTGAAGGAAATCAACCACTTCATGCGCGACTGGCGCAATGATGAGACGATAAAGATCGATCCGCGCAACGTTGACATCATGGCGGCTGCGCACCGGTTGATGGATGTGTCCGAGCCGTACATGCTGTTGTCCGGCTATCGCAGCCCGGCGACGAACGCGATGTTGCGGTCGCGATCGGGCGGTGTGGCGCGCAATTCGCTGCACATGAAGGGCGAGGCGGCAGACCTGCGGTTGAAGTCGCGGTCGGTCAAGCAGATGGCCCGCGCGGCCGAAACCTGCGGCGGCGGCGGAGTCGGGCATTACTACAAGTCGAACTTCGTGCACATGGACTGCGGCCCTGTCCGCACCTGGGGCGGCTGAGATCAAATTGTCGGCATTATGCGAAATCAGGCAGCTTCGGCTGCCTTTTTGCATTTCGTCCGGGATCAGTCCGCGTCTGATTCGTCCAGATCGTCCACCGCCCGGTCACGCCCCCGAAACCCCTGGGCCACGACGAACTTTTCCGAACTGTCGGCGCGGCTGGCGGGCGGTTTGACGTTGGCCACCTTGCGGAAGTTCTGTTTCAGGATGGTCTGAAGGCTGTTCTCGGCCCCCCCCGCCAGCACCTTGGCGACAAAGGTGCCGCCCTCTTCCAGCACGTCCATCGCGAAATAGGCCGCTGCCTCGCACAGCGCGATGATGCGCAGGTGATCGGTGCCCTTGTGCCCGGACGAGGCCGCCGCCATGTCGGACATCACCACGTCGGCAGGTCCGCCGAGCCAGCCCTTGACCAGCCCGTCCGCCGCATCATCGAGGAAATCGAGCTGGTGGATCTGCGCCCCGGCAATCGGCTCCACCGCCTGCAAATCTACCCCCAGCACGGTACCCACCGGTTTCGCGGGCCGGTCGCCCAGCGCGTTGACCCGCGCCACCGCGACCTGACACCAGCCCCCCGGCGCACAGCCGAGGTCCACCACCCGCGCGCCCGGCTTCAGGAACTGGTACTTGTCGTCCAGTTCCAGAATCTTGAACGCCGCCCGGCCGCGATAGCCCTCCTTGCGCGCCCGGATCACGTAAGGGTCGTTCAATTGCCGTTCCAGCCACAATGTGGAAGACAGCTTGCGCCCCTTCGCCGTCTTGACCCGCACGCGCAACTCGCGCTGGCCGCGACCGGAGGTGTTCTTGGGCGTGCCCGGCTTGTCGGTCATTCGAACGGTCCATCTTCCAGAACGCCATCCGCGCTCATCTGTGCATAAAGCAGTCCCTCGCGCAGACCCCGGTCGGCCACGGACAGCTTGTCGGTCGGCCATATCCGCATCAGCGCCTGAAGGATAGCCGCCCCCGACATGATCAGCGCGTGCCGGTCACGCCCGATGCGCGGGTCGGTGCGCCGCCCCTCTGGGCCCAGCGACAGGTAGTCGCGGATCACGAAGTCGATCTGGTCGGACGTCATCAGAAGCCCGTCCACCTTGGCCCGGTCATAGCGCCGCAGGCCCAGAAAGCTCGCGGCCACTGTCGTCACCGTACCGCTGGTCCCGATGATCTGGAACCCCTCGCGCGGGTTGTCGGCGTTGTAGGGGCTGAACTTGGCAAGGTTCTCTTCAAAGAACCAGCTCATCAGCGCAAAGCGCGCGGCGTCATCCTCGACATCGAAGAACTGGTCCTTCAACGTCGCCACCCCAAGGGGCACCGAAATCCAGTCCACCACGCGGGCGTCCTGCGGACCCTGCATCGCAAACCCGCTGTGCAGCCGCATGATCGACTTGGGACGATCCTCGGGCGGTACGCCGGAGAGGTCGATCCACACCAGTTCGGTCGACCCTCCGCCGATGTCGACCACCAGCAACTGTTCGGTGCGCGGCGAAACCAGCGGCGCGCACGAGATCACCGCCAGACGCGCCTCTTCTTCGGGCGCGATGATTTCAAGCTGCAGGCCGGTTTCCCGGCGGACCTGCCGGATGAAATCGCGGGCGTTGCGGGCACGGCGGCAGGCCTCGGTCGCAACCAGCCGCATCCGTTTGACACCATGCTTGTCGATCTTCTTGGCGCAGATGCGCAGCGCCTGAATTGTCCGGCTCATCGAAGCGCGGCTGAGCGTGCCCGACGCCTCCAGCCCGGCGCCAAGCTGGACCGTCTTTGAAAAGCTGTCTACGACCTGAAATTGACTGCCGCGAGGTTGCGCAATCAGCATCCGGCACGAGTTGGTGCCCAGATCCAGTGCCGCGTACAGCACCGGTTCCGGGTCGGCGGGGGCCGACGTGTCTGCGCGCCGAGAAGCCGCAAGAGCCTCGATCGCCGCTGGATCAGCGTCCGCCCCCTGGGGACGCTCGGGCGTCATATCCGCCCTCCATTCATGGTTGACCAAAGCGTAGTCCCGAACCGTGACGCTGACAAGCAGTCGCTTGCCGGGACGGATCGCCGGAAGTTCATGTAGATTTCTCCCACCCCTGTGTGCAGATTTCAGGCAAGACGTCGGGGGCCGCATCAAGACGCGCTGCGGGTCGCAAGCAGGGGCCATTCTGTCGAAATCCGACATGGTTTGTCGGGGACGCACGCCTAGAACCAGCAGCAGCGGTCAACGGGGAATCATCATGCCGGACGTCACAGTGGTTTATTGGCGCGACATTCCGGCCCAGGTCATCGTGGGCAAGGGACGGCGCGGGTCGAAGGTGCAGTTGACCGAACGGTTCGAAAAAGCGATCGACCGGGTGGCCATGAAGATCGGCGCGAAAGATGCCGATGCCTACATGGCCGAATGGCACAAGGCGGCCCCCTACGAGGTGGAAGGCGAGCCCGATGCAATCGCGGCTGCCGAGGCTGCCCGTCTGGAAGCGGAAATCGATCAGGCCGCGCTGAAGACACTGATCGACCAAGACGGCTGGGCATCCCCCCGCCCTGCCCTCTGAGGAACCCCATGGCCCTGTTCAACTTCCGCCGCGATGTGGCGACGCCCGACACCAACCCGCAGATCGAAACCTTCGTGAAGGGCTATTCGATCGAGGTGATGCCCCGCACCGCCGAAAAGGTCGAAAACTTCCGTGACCTGCTGCCAGCGGGCACGCGGGTCTACATCGCCCACATCGAAGGCACGCCGATTGCCGACATGGTGGCGACGGCAAAGCGGATCGCGGGCGAAGGATTTGCGGTGATGCCGCATTTTCCGGCACGGATCATCCCCGACCGTGCGACGCTGGCCGACTGGATCGCCCGCTATCGGGGCGAGGCCGGGGTGGATCAGGCGCTGCTGCTGGGCGGCGGGGTCAACACGCCGGCGGGGGATTTCGACAGTTCCATGCAGATGATGGAAACCGGCCTGTTCGACGGGTTCAAGCGGCTGCACGTGGCGGGCCATCCCGAAGGCAACAAGGACATCGACAAGACCGGCGGCGACGCAATCGTGTTGCAGGCGCTGAAGTGGAAGCAGGCCTTCGCCGACCGCTCGGACGCCGACTTTGCCATTGCCACCCAGTTCTGTTTCGAGGCCGATCC
>JAIYDJ010000073.1 GCA_027487575.1 Rhodobacter sp.
GCGATGACGGTGGGGCATGTGATTTCCGGGCCCAGCCGGGCCGAGATCATGAACCCGATCTTTGCCGATTTTATCGCAGGGGCCGGCGAAAGCTATTCGCGGCAGGGGTATGACATGATCCTTTCCGTCGTGACCGAGGACGGCGAAGAGGCGGCCTACCGCGATCTCGCCTCGCGCGGGGCGGTGGACGGGGTGATCGTGCATTCGGTGCGGCGCAACGATGCCCGCATTGCAGTGCTGGGCGATATCGGGCTGCCGGCCGTCTTTCATGGCCGCGCGACGGGCACGGATGCGCCCTACAGCTGGGTCGACGTGAACAACCGGCGTGCCTTCCTGCGGGCGACCGAGTTTCTGCTGGACCTTGGTCACCGGCGGATCGGGCTGGTCAACGGTCCGGAATACATGGATTTCGCGATCCGCCGCCGTACGGGCTATCAGGATGCGCTGGTGATGCGGGGCCTGACGGTCGACCCCGCGTTGATGGCCAGCCAGCAGATGACCGAACTGTCGGGCTATCGGGCCGCAGCGCAGATGCTGGCCGAACCCGATCCGCCCACCGCCTTTCTGGCCGCATCGATGCTGTCGGGCATGGGGGTGCGCCGCGCGATCGAGGCGGGAGGTCTGGTCATGGGGCGCGATGTGTCGGTCATCATCTTCGACGACGATCTTTCCTATCTGCGCAATGGCGATGACGTGCCGATCTTCACGGCAACGCGGTCTTCGGTGCGCGAGGCGGGGCGGCTTGCGGCGCAGATGGTGCTTGACCTGATCGCAGCCCCCGACTCGCCCCCGCGCACCCACCTGATGGAGGCGGAACTGATCATCGGTCAATCGACCGGACCTGCGCCTTACGGGCCTTGACGATGCCGGACCGCACGGGAGAACAGGCATGAGATCGGCCGGCGCGTTCGGAAACCTGCCGGGCTCTTCGGCCTTGTGCCTGTCTGTGCCCGCGCGCAAAAGACCACATCCGAGGCGCCGTATCATTCCACTCCGCGGGCCTGGCCGCGCGACATCCAAAGGACTGCCATGACACTTGCCCTTCTTGCCGATATCGGCGGTACCAACACCCGCGTCGCGCTGGCCGACGGTGCCATCGTGCGGCGTGACAGCGCCGTCAGTTTCCGCAACGCGGACCATCCGGGGCTGGAACCGATTCTGCGGCAGTACCTGGCCGGGCAAGGTCTGTCGGCGGTGGACGGGGTCTGCGTGGCGGCGGCGGGGCCGGTGCAGGACGGGGTGGCAGAGATGACCAACCTCGCCTGGACCATCGACGCGGCGCAATTGACACGCGCCACCAGGGCCGGGCGTACCGCGATCCTGAACGATCTGCAGGCGCAGGGACAGGCGCTTGGCCATATCCGCGCCGATCATCTGCGGCCGGTTGTGCCGGGGCCGGTCCGGGCGGGGTCCTCGATGCTGGTGGTGGGGCTGGGCACCGGGGTGAATGCGGCGCCGGTACATGACACTCCTTGGGGCCGGGTCGTGCCACCGTCGGAATGCGGGCATGTGAACATGGCCGTGCGGTGCGACGAAGACCTGCGTCTGGTCCGGTTCATCGAGGCGTTGCTGACCTCGCGCGGCGAAGTCGCACATTGCGCGGTGGAAGAGGTGCTGGCAGGGCGGGGGCTGGCCAACCTTTACGGCTTTGCGGCCGCCGAGGCGGGCGGGCGCGCCGAGCTTTCATCGGCGCAGGTTCTGGCGGCGCTGGCGGCGGGCGATGCGGTCGCCGTCCATGCCGCACAGCTTTACGTGCGAATCCTGGCCCAGACGCTGGCCGATCTGGCGCTGATCCATCTGCCCTACAGCGGCATTTTCCTGATCGGCGGCATGGCCCGCGCGCTGACATCGCATTTCGACCGGTTCGGTCTGACGGCGAGGTTTCGCGAAATGCGGCGGATCGATCTGCTGACGCAAGCCTTTTCGATCACCGTGGTCGAAGATGACTATGCCGCGCTGACCGGTTGCGCCGCCTATCTTGAAAACGGCGGCCGGGGCTAGCGCCCATGGGTGGCCGTCGTCAGTGCGGCAGGCGATCGCGCAGGAACGCAAGCGCGACGGAAAGCCCGTCCGGCGCGATGCCGTGGCCGGTGGCGCGCATGACATGCGCGAAGGTTTCGATCCCGGCCCCCGCCAGAACCTCGCCCGCATAGGCCATGTTGCCGAACGGGACCACCTGGTCCTCATCGCCGTGGATCAGCAAGACCGGTGGCCGGGCGGTGATCGTGCCGATGCTCTCAGGCTCCAGCAGCCGCCCCGATATCGCCACGACGCCAGCCATGGCGCGCGCGCGGCGCGGGGCCACATGCATGGCCATCATCGCCCCCTGCGAAAACCCCACCAGCGCCAAGGCGGAGTCGTCCAGTCCTTCGGAGGCCAGCGCGGCATCCAGAAAACCGTTCAGGTCGGCCGTGGCCCGCGCCAGACCCTGACGGGCGGCCTCTTCGCTGGACCCGTCGAGCCAGGGTATGGGAAACCACTGCAACCCGTAGCCGCCCTGCGCCGGTTCGGGCGCGTCGGGGGACAGAAAGACCGAGTCGGGCAGATGCGGGGCCAGCGGGTCGGCCAGCCCGAAAAGATCGGCCCCGTTCGCACCATAGCCGTGCAGGAACACCACCATGGACGTGGCCTTGCCGGACTGGGCGGGTTTCCGGTCTGACTGCAGCTTTCTCATCACCGGATCCCCTCGCGCGACTTCATCGTCTTGTAATACGCCCAAAGGATACATGCCGCAACCGACCGCCAAGGCGACCAGTCCGCCGCCAGCGCCCGCAGCGCCCGCTCGTTCGGGCGTTCGGACAGGGAAAACAGGCCCCTCGTCGCCTCTTGCAAGGCAAGATCGCCGGGCGCAAACACATCGGCCCGCCCCAGCGCGAACATCGCATAGATTTCCGCAGTCCAAAGCCCGATCCCCGGCACCGCGACGAGTGTGGACACCACGACCGCATCGGGTTGGCCGCGCAGGGCGTCGAAGTCGATGTCGGACTGCGCCAGCGCACGGCCATAGCGCGCCTTCTGGCGGCTGAGGCCGACCGCCCGCAGCGCCTCGTCCGGAGCCGCGGCCATTGCCGCCTGATCGGTCAAGCCGGCCGCCTCAAGCCGCGCCCAGATCGCCGAGGCGGACGCGACCGAGACCTGCTGACCCACGATGGCCGACAGGAGCGCCGCGAACCCGTCGGGCTGGCGGCGCAGCGGCAGCGGCCCGCAGACCGCCAGCGCGCGGCCAAAGGCCGGTTCGTGCCGCGCCAGCCAGTCCGCCCCTTCGGCGATGCAGTTCAATGTCGTGATGATCCGTCCGACCATACCGTGCCCCCCTTGCGCCGCCACGGGATAGGTCCTACCGCTTGGGGCATCATGCCGCAAACAGATGCCCTCGCCCGCCGCAACGTCTATGTCCTTGTCGCTGCTCAGGCGATTCTGGGCGCGCAGATGCCGATGATCTTCACCATCGCCGGGCTGGCGGGTCAGGGGCTGGCCCCGAATCCGTGCTGGGCCACGCTGCCGATCACCGCCGCGGTGATCGGGTCGATGCTGACCGCGACGCCAATTTCTGCCTTCATGTCCCGCTATGGGCGACGGGCGGGGTTTGTGGTCGGCGCGGGCGGCGGGGCACTGGGCGCTGCCATCGGGGCTTACGGGCTGATAACGCAGTCGTTCTGGCTGTTCGTTCTGGGATCGCTGTTCACCGGGGTCTACATGTCGGCGCAAGGGTTCTACCGCTTTGCCGCGGCAGACACTGCCAGTGAGACGTTCCGGCCCAAGGCGATTTCCTGGGTGATGGCGGGCGGGCTGTTGTCGGCGGTGATCGGGCCGCAACTGGTGAAGGTGACCGCGCAGAGCATGGTCGTGCCGTTCCTCGGCACCTATCTGGCGGTGATCGGACTGAACCTTGTCGGCGTATTCCTGTTCGCCGGTCTGAAAATTCCCACCCCGAAAGCCCCGGTTGCCGGGGCGTTTGCCGGCAGGAGCCGGGGTGAACTGATCCGCACCCCGCGCATTGCGGTGGCGGTGATCGTGGCAACGGTTTCCTACGCGCTGATGAACCTCGTGATGACCTCATCGCCGCTGGCGGTCGTCGGCTGCGGGTTCCAGACGGCGGATGCGGCGGATGTCGTGACGGGGCATGTTCTGGCGATGTATGCCCCCAGCTTTGTGACCGGGCACATCATCGCCCGGTTCGGCGCGGAACGGGTGATGACGCTGGGGCTGGTGATTCTGGCCGCGTCGGGCGCCGTTGCGATTGCCGGAGTCGATCTGGCGAACTTCTTCGTGGCGCTGATCCTGCTGGGCGTCGGATGGAACTTCGGGTTCATCGGGGCCACGACGATGCTGGCCGGATCGCATGCGCCCGAAGAACGCGGCCGGATGCAGGGCATGAACGACCTGATCGTGTTCGGCGGTGTCACGCTCGCCTCGTTTTCGTCGGGGGGGCTGATGAACTGTTCGGGCGGATCGGTGCAGGCGGGCTGGATGGCCGTCAACATGGCGATGCTGCCGTTTCTGGTGCTGGCGGGGGGCGCGCTGATCTGGCTGGCGATGCGGCCGCGCGAGACGCGGGTGTAGGGTCAGAACCGCCCGGTCATCGCCTGCCAGACCAGCAACCGGCGGCGGTCGAATTCCGAAAGCTGCACCCTGCCTTCGGCCACGCGGCGCGGATCGGCCACGATCTGGCGCAGCAGGCCGTCCGTCTGCCACGCCGACAGCGCCGCACCGTGCGGCACCCCGCCCCGCCGGGCACGCGCCAGCCGCGCCCGTCCTTCCTGCGCAAGTGACCGCACCGCATCGGGACCCGCATCCGGCAACGGCAGGCGGCCCCGGGCCCGAAGTTCTGGCACCGCCCGCAGAAACCCGGCGAGTCCGACCGCCCACCCAAGGTCGCGCGCGGCAGGCTCAACCTGCGGACCTGCACCCAAGGCGACCGCAGCCAGCCACATCAGCCCGCCACCGGTGTCCTGCAGGTAGCCCTCGAAAGCGGCCGAGTCCGCGAAGGCGTCGGAATAGACATCCCATCGCCGCGCCGCGATCAGCGCGTCCATAACCGCCACCGGCAACCCCGCCTCACGGATCAGCGCGTGCAACGGCCCGGCCACCTCATGCGCGCGGGGGCGGTCTTCGGCCACCACATCGCGCCACCATTGCAACCGCATCTCGGCAATCAGCGGCTCTCGCGTGACCCAGGGCGCGCGGGCCACTTCCAGATTGAAGGCATAAAGCGGAAACAGGCGCGCCCGGTCGGGCACCGGCGCGGCGATCGCGGCGGCGAACCGGTCGGGGTCGCCGCGATGCACCAGACCGGCGCAGGCGTCGATCGTCATGCAGGCCCCGCGACAGGCTGGCCCACGTCGCGGATCAACTTCCACAGGATCGCGTCCAGCAGCGCCTCGAAACTGGCGTCGACGATATTGGCGCTGACCCCGACGGTGGACCAGCGGCGGCCCTTGCTGTCTTCGCTGTCGATGATCACGCGGGTGACCGCCTCGGTGCCGCCTTGGGTGATCCGCACCTTGAAATCCACAAGCCGCAGGTCGTCGATCACCGCCTGATACGGGCCAAGGTCCTTGCCCAGTGCCTTGGCCAGCGCATTGACCGGGCCGCGGTCGGTGCCGGTTTCATCCATGCTTTCGGACACAGACAGCATCTTGCGGTCCCCGATCTTCACCACAACCACCGCTTCGGACAGGCTGACCATGCGGTCATACTTGTTCTTGCGGCGCTCAACGGTGACCCGGTAGCGCTTGACCTCGAAGAACTGCGGCAGAAGGCCCAACTCGCGGCGCGCCACAAGCTCGAAGCTCGCCTGCGCCGAGTCATAGGCATAGCCCTGATCCTCGCGCTCCTTCACGATGTCCAGAATCCGGCCCAGACGCGGGTCGCCGGGGGCAACGTCCAGCCCCGCCGCCTGAAGCCGGGCGCGCAGGTTGGACTGGCCGGCCTGATTGCTCATCGGGATGATGCGGTCGTTGCCGACCACGGCGGGGTCGATGTGTTCGTAGGTCGCGGGGTTCTTCAGGATCGCGCTGGCATGCAGCCCCGCCTTGTGGGCAAAGGCCGAGGCCCCGATATAGGGGGCCGCACGCAGCGGGACGCGATTCAGGATGTCGTCCAGCATCCGGCTGGTTTTCAGCAGGCCCTGCAACGCGTCGGGCGTGACACCGGTGCTGAACCGGCTGGCATAAGGTTCCTTCAGCAGCAGCGTCGGGATCAGGGTGGTCAGGTTTGCGTTGCCGCAGCGTTCGCCAAGCCCGTTCAGCGTGCCCTGCACCTGCCGCACCCCGGCGTCGATGGCGGCCAGCGATCCGGCCACGGCATTTCCGGTGTCGTCGTGGCAGTGGATGCCCAGCCGGTCACCCGGAAGGCCCGCCGCGATTACCTCGGTCACGACGCGCCCGATTTCCGCCGGCAGGGTGCCGCCATTGGTGTCGCACAGCACGACCCAGCGCGCCCCGGCCTGCAGCGCCGTGGTCAGGCAGGACAGCGCATAGCCGGGATTGGCGCGGTAGCCGTCGAAGAAATGCTCGGCATCGAACAGCGCCTCGCGGCCCTGCGCCGTGACATGCGCGATGGAGGCTTCGATATTGGCGCGGTTTTCCTCCAGCGTCACCCCCAGCGCGGTGGTGACATGGTATTCGTGGGTCTTGCCCACCAGACAGACGGCGGGCGTGGCGGCATTCAGCACCGCCGCCAGCACGTCATCATTCGCGGCGGACCGGCCGGTGCGCTTGGTCATCCCGAAGGCAGTCATGGTCGCACGGGTTTGCGGCGCATGGGCAAAGAAATCAGAGTCGGTCGGATTGGCCCCGGGCCAGCCGCCTTCGATATAGTCCACGCCCAGGGCATCGAGCGCATGGGCGATCTGGATCTTCTCGGCGGTAGAGAACTGGACGCCCTGCGTCTGCTGCCCGTCGCGGAGGGTGGTGTCGAAGAGGGAGAGGGGGGTGGGGCCTGACATTATTGCCCCTCTTCAAGCGCAGATAATGCAACTATCCTTGCTTCTCGCTCGTCGAGAGTTGCAATGTCGGGGTTCTCATATCGCCAACTGCTTTCATTCGTCTTCTCAACAACAAGACGAATGCCAACTTCCAGAAGTGAATCGCGCAACTTGTCTGCGCCAGCAAAATCCTTTTTGCGCCTGAGTTCGATCCACTTCCTGGTCAATCGCTCCACAGCAGATCGAATTTCAGAACTTAGCGAATCCTGTTGCGGCCAATCAGACAGATCGTTCGTTAAAAGGCCCAAGATTTCTGCTGAAGCAGCAAGTTCTCCAGAACGACCGGACCTAGCAAGTTCATGAAGTATGGCAACAGCACCAGCAGTATTCAGATCGTCGGAAAGGCAGTTGAGAAAGTCGCTATCCACCTGCTTTTTTCTTACTCCGGTGACAATTCCTCGCCAGAAAATAAGTGTTTCCTTAGCCTGCTCCGCTTTTTCCTTTGTCCAGTCCATCGGCTTGGAATAATGCGTACCCAGCATGACGAACCGGATCACCTCTCCCGGCACGCGCTGTTTAAGCAAATCCCGCACGGTGAAGAAGTTGCCCAAACTCTTGGACATCTTCTTGCCCTCCACCTGCAGCATCTCGTTGTGCATCCAGACCTTCGCGAAGTCCGCTTCTGGGTGGGCGCAGCAGCTTTGGGCGATTTCGTTTTCGTGGTGGGGGAATTGCAGGTCCAGCCCGCCGCCGTGGATGTCGAAGGACGGGCCCAGCAATTCATGGCTCATCGCCGAGCATTCGATGTGCCAGCCGGGGCGGCCGCGGCCCCAGGGGGACGCCCAGCCGGGTTCCTGATCGGTTGACGGCTTCCAAAGTACGAAATCCATCGGGTCTTCCTTGAAGGGTGCGACCTCGACCCGCGCGCCCGCGATCATGTCGTCGATGGTGCGCCCCGA
>JAIYDJ010000070.1 GCA_027487575.1 Rhodobacter sp.
AGGCACGACGACGGGTTTGCAGGACTGGATCACCGGCTTTCGCGCCCGCGCGCTGAGTGCCGGGATCAGCGCGGGCGTTTTCGATGGGGCGATGGCCGGGCTGACGCATTTGCCGGATGTGGTCCGGCGCGACAGGAACCAGAACGAGTTCACCAAGACGATCTGGGACTATCTCGACACCGCCACGTCCGACGACCGAGTGGCGGGCGGTGTGAAGGCGCTGGCCAGACATGCCGATCTGCTGGACCGGATCGAAGCGGCTTACGGGGTCGACAAAGAGGTGGTCACTGCGATCTGGGGGCTTGAATCGGCCTATGGCGCGGTGCGCGGCGACGTCCGCACGCTGGAGGCGCTGGCAACGCTGGCCTATGACGGGCGGCGCGGGGCGTTCTTTGAAGGGCAGTTGCTGGCGGCCTTGCAGATCCTGCAAGCCGGGCACACGACGGCGGACCGGATGATCGGGTCCTGGGCCGGGGCGATGGGGCACACGCAGTTCATGCCGACCTCGTTCCAGACCTTTGCCGTCGATTTCACCGGTGACGGGCGGCGCGACATCTGGGGCGACGACCCTGCCGATGCGCTGGCCTCGACCGCCGCCTATCTGGCGAAGAACGGCTGGACCATGGGGCAGCCTTGGGGGCTGGAAGTGCGGCTGCCTGAAGGTTTCGACTATGGGAAGACGGGAGAGCGGGTGAAGAAGGCGGTCGCCGAGTGGCAGATGGCAGGGGTCACGCCGTGGGACGGAGGCGATCTGCCGGACCACGGGCCAGCCTCGGTTCTGCTGCCGGGCGGGGCGCGGGGGGCGGCCTTCCTGATCTTTGCCAATTTTCAGGTGATCGAGACCTACAACACCGCCGACGCCTATGTGATCGCAGTCGGGCATCTGGCCGACCGGCTCAGGGGCGGCAATGCCATCCAGGCCGGGTGGCCGCGCGAGTTGCGGGCGCTGACCTTGCCGGAACGGATCGAACTGCAGGAACGGCTGACCGGTGCGGGGTTCGATGCGGGCGGGGTGGATGGCAAGATCGGACCGCTGACCATCGCGGCGGTGCGGGGGTTCCAGCGGTCGGTCGGGTTGGTGGCGGACGGTTATCCCAGCCTCGACATCCTGACGCGGTTGCGCTGATCCCCGAACGGGCCGCCGTTCTCGGGGGGATCGACCCCCCTCACCCGGCTTTGGCGACGGCGGCACTGGCGCGGCCGCACCTTCCGGCGTAGCGTCACGCCGACATGTGCAGGAGACCCCCGATGTTTGACCACACCATTCCCCCGATGACACGCGCCCTGTCCGCCCTTGGTGCCATTCTGGCCAAGGCCGAGGCGCATGCGACGGCCCGCAAGATCGACCCGGCGGCCCTGCTGACAGCGCGGCTGTTTCCCGACATGTTCACCCTGACCCGGCAGGTGCAACTGACCGCCGATTTCTGCGCACGGGCCGGGGCGCGGCTGACCGGGGCGGAAGTGCCGTCCTTTCCGGACACCGAAACCAGCTTTGCCGAGCTGATTGCACGGGTGAACAAGGCGCGGGACTATCTGCTGTCGCTGGACCCTGCCGGGTTTCAGGGCGCGGCAGAGCGGGTCGTGACGATCAAGATGCGCGGGCAGGACGTTCAGATGCCCGGGCTGCAGTACCTGACGATGTATTCGCTGCCGCAGGTCTATTTCCATGCGGCAACGGCCTACGGCATCCTGCGCCACAACGGGGTGGAAGTCGGCAAGATGGACTACATGGGCGTCGCGGCGCAGTAGCCGGGATCAGCGGGCGGGCGCTGCCGCAGGGACATCGTGACCGTCCGCTGCAGCCGCCCGCCCGGCCAGGATAGCGACACCCAGCAACAGCAGGGCAAGCGTGGCAAAGGTGACGCGGAACCCGACCGCCTCGGCGACAAAGCCGATCGACGACGGGGCGACGAGGATGCCGCAGTACCCCAACATCGTGACCGTCGCGATTCCCGCCCCCGAAGCGATGCCGGGCTGGTTCCCGGCGGCGGAAAACAGGATCGGCACCATGTTCGCGACGCCGAGGCCGGCCACTGCAAAACCGGCCAATGCCACGGTTTCGTGCGGGGCCACGGCGGCCAGCATCAGCCCGGCCGCCCCGACGAAGCCGGACATCCGCAAGGTCGCCACCGCGCCGAACCGGTTGCGGATGCTGTCCCCCGCAAACCGCATCACCGCCATCGTCGCCGAGAAAAGCCCGAAGGCCAGTCCAGATACCGCCAGGCCCGACCCCAGGTCGTCGGACAGGTAAAGTGCGGCCCAGTCCAGCACGGCCCCCTCGGGCACCATCGAAAACAGGGCCATCGCGCCAAGCAGCCACAGGATCGGCTGGCGTGGGAACAGCGCGGTGCGCGGCTCTGCCGCCGGTCTGCGCGCCGGGGCATGTTCGCCTATCAGAAACCTTGACGCTCCTGCCACCAGCGCCGCAGCGGCAAGGGCCACCGCCAGCGCCTGCGCCTCTGCGCCGAACCGCGCCAAGATAATCCCGCCCAGCGATGCGCCGACAAATCCGCCAAGGCTCCAGAAGCCATGCGAGGACGACATGATCGCCCGGCCCAGCCCCCGCTCGACCTCGACAGCGTTGGCATTCATCGCCACATCCATGCAGCCGATCGCTGCGCCCATCGCGGCCATCGCCAGCGCCAGCATCCACAGGTTGGGCGCAAACACCACAAGCGGCAGAACCGGCACGACCAGAATTCCCAGCGCCACCAGAACCCGGCGCGCGCCGAAGGTGGCGATCAGCCGCCCGGAGTACAGCATCGACCCGACCGCCCCCACCCCCAGCCCCAGGATCAGCAGGCCCAGGGTGGACTCGCCGATCTGGTGGCGCGGCAGCAGAAGCGGAATCTGCGGCGCCCAGGCACCCATGATCATTCCGTTCGCGGTGAACATCCCGGCCACAGCCCAGCGTCCGATCCGCATCGCCCGTCCATCGTCGCGCATCTGCCCCTCCGGCTGTTTTGCCGCCGTCATAGGGGATGACGGTCCGGGGCGAAAGCCATGCGCGCGGCGAAAGCCCTGCGCGGGGCGTCTTTGTTCACGACCTGACACCGGATTTGTTTCGGGCCGGTCAACAAATTCCGCTTCCGGGCGGCAAAAGGCACGAAATCGCGAAAACGCCAGAATGCAGCCGCAGGCGAAACACATCCTGCGGGCTGATTGTTTCCAGATGGCAACAACAGGCATCAGGCAATGGCAACGATCAACACAGGATTGGGCGGGCCGCGGGGCGTGGGTGAGGGCAGTTTTCGCAGCTCCACCCTGAATGCCGGAAACTATGATGACGGGGCGGTCCGGGTCGACATCACGTCGGTCTTCGGACCTCAGGGGATCAACTGGTTCGGCACCGACTACACGGCGATGTTCATCAACACCAACGGGCTGATCACCTTCGCCTCTGCGCAGACGTCCTACACGCCGTCCGACATCAGCAGCCTGAACTTTCCGGCGGTGGCGGTGTTCTGGTCGGACGTCGACATCCGGTCAGGCTCGGCCACCGGCACGAACAACATCTATTGGGATCTGGATACCGTCAACGACAGGGTCACCGTCACCTGGCTTGGGGTGCGTCCCTATACCGGCAGCGGGACCAACACGTTTCAGGTCGTGTTTCAGCACACCCAGGACGGCAACTTTGAAATCGAGTTCATCTATCAGCAGGTGCAGTGGACCAACGGCTATACCGGGGTGGCGCAGACCGGCCTGACGGACGGGGCCGGCAACGACTATCCCCTGCCCGGGTCGGGAAATGCGGCGTCCCTGACCCAGTACCCGAATGCCTCGTTGCAGTCCGGCGATCCGAACGGGACATGGTCCACCTATTACCGCAACGGGCAACCGGTGTGCTTTGTGGCGGGAACACAGATTGCCACGCCGGACGGTCCGCGCGCGGTCGAAACCCTGCGGGCCGGGGATCTGGTGCTGACGGCGGATGACGGACCACAACCGGTGCGGTGGACCGGCGGATGGGCGATGATGCCGGACCCGGACGTGCGCCCGATCCGGTTTGCGCCGGGCGTGCTGGGCAACGACGCGGCCTTGCTGGTGTCGCCGCTGCACGGGGTGCAGATCAGCGGCGCGGCGTGCGAACTGCTGTTCGGCGAGGCCGAGGTTCTGGTCGCGGCGCGCGACCTTCTGGGACTGCCGGGCGTGACTGTGGCATCGGGGCGCGGGGCGATCCGCTATCACCATGTCCTTCTGGACAGGCACCAGATCCTGTTCGCCAACGGCGCGGCGGCGGAAAGCCTGCATCTGGGCCCCTTTGCGCTTGATGCCTTGCCGCGCCGCGTGTTGCAGGCGATGCAGGCAAAGGTCGATCCCCTTTCGATCGCCCGGATGATGCGGCAGCCGTCGGCGCGCCGCATGCTGAAGCCGTTCGAGGCGCGGGTGCTGGTCGCGCGGCAGACGGGCCAGCGGCTGACCTTGGCCGCCTAAAGCACCGCCGCCAGCCGCACGCCCTGATCGATGGCGCGCTTGGCGTCGAGTTCTGCGGCAACATCCGCCCCCCCGATGATGTCCACCGCGATGCCCGCCGCCGTCAGCCGGTCTGCCAGCCCCCGTTCCGGCACCTGCCCGGCACACAGGACGACCGTATCGACCGCCAGAAGCTCTGACTTGCCGTCGCGGGTGATCCACAGGCCCTCTTCGGTGATCGCGTCGTAACCGACCCCGCCCATCATCCGCACCCCCTTGGAGGCAAGGCTGGCCCGGTGAATCCAGCCGGTCGTCTTGCCAAGGTTGCGTCCCGGCTTTTCGGCCCGGCGCTGCAGCAGCCAGACCTCGCGAGCCGGAGGTTCGGGCATGGCCTTGGTCAGCCCGCCCCGGTCGGCTGCTGGGTCCGAGACCCCCCATTCGCGCCGCCAGATCGCGGGGTCCAGCGTCGGGCTGACCCCGTGATGCGTCAGATACTCGGCCAGATCGAACCCGATTCCCCCGGCGCCGACCAATGCCACCCTTGGCCCGACATCGGCCCCGTTCAGCACCTCGATATAGCTGAGCGCCCGGTCCTGCCCCGGAATCGCAGGATCGCGCGGCACCACGCCGGTGGCGATGATCACCCGGTCGAACCCCGAAAGCACATCGACCGTCGCCTCGGTGTTCAGCCGCACCTGTACACCCGACCGATCCAGCATGGTGGCAAACCAGTCGACCAGCCCGTGGAATTCCTCCTTGCCCGGCACCTGACGCGCAAGGTTCAACTGCCCACCCACCTGCCCGGCCCGTTCGAACAGCGTCACCGCATGACCACGCCCGGCCGCTGTCATGGCCACCGCCATGCCCGCAGGCCCGGCCCCCACAACGGCGATCCGGCGGGGCGTTGCGGCAGGCTCCACCCGCAATTCGGTTTCATGACACGCCTGCGGGTTCACAAGGCAGCTTGTCATCCGCCCCGAAAAGGTATGGTCCAGACAGGCCTGATTGCAGGCGATGCAGGGCGCGATCTCGGCCACGCGCCCCGTCGCGGCCTTGACCACGAAATCGGGATCGGCAAGGAACGGCCGCGCCATGCTGACCATGTCGGCCTGTCCGGCGGCCAGAATTCCCTCGGCCACCGCCGGGGTGTTGATCCGGTTCGACGCGATGACCGGAATCGAAACCTCTGCCCGCAGCCGCGCCGTCAGATGCGCAAAGGCGGCACGCGGCACCGAGGTGGCAATCGTGGGCACCCGCGCCTCGTGCCAGCCGATGCCGGAGTTCAGCATCGTGGCCCCCGCAGCCTGAACCGCCTGCGCCAGCAGCACAACTTCGTCCCAGCTTGATCCGTCGGGGATCAGGTCGATCAGGCTGATCCGGTAGATCACGATGAAATCCGGGCCGACCGCCGCCCGGACGCGGGAAACCACCTCGACCGGAAGGCGCATCCGGTTGGCGTAGCTGCCCCCCCACCGGTCCTCGCGGCGGTTGACATGCGTCACGAGGAACTGGTTCAGGAAATACCCTTCCGACCCCATCACCTCGACCCCGTCATACCCTGCCTCGCGGGCGCGAACGGCCGCCGTCACGATGTCGGCGATCTGCTTTTCGATGCCCTCCTCGTCCAGTTCGCGCGGGACAAAGGGCGAAATGGGCGATTTCACGGCCGAGGCCGACACGCATTCCTTGCCATAGGCATAGCGCCCGGCATGCAGGATCTGCATCGCGATCCGCCCGCCCGCACCATGCACCCGCCCCGTCACGACGCGGTGGTCGAGGATGTCCTGCGGAGTGAAAAGCCCTGCCGCCCCGGGAAACACCCCGCCCTCGCGGTTGGGCGCCATGCCGCCCGTGACCATCAGCGCGACCCCGCCCCGCGCGCGGGTGGCATAGAATTCCGCAACCCGGTTCCAGTCGCCAGTTTCCTCCAGCCCCGTATGCATCGACCCCATCAGCACCCGGTTGGGCAGGGTCACATGGCCAAGGTCCAGCGGGGCCAGCAGATGCGGAAAGTCGGTCATGGTGATCTCCCTTTGGTCAACCTTAGCAAAGGCAGGGGCGCTGTCACGCCAAACGCGGCGTCAGGGCTGACAGAACAGCCGGGAGGCCATGGCAATCTCTGCAAAAGGCGCGCGTCACGTTCCGCGCGGTTTGGCGCGCAGGGTGGGTTCGGCCGCCGTGGGGTCTTCGGGCCAGGGATGGCGGGGGTAGGTGCCGCGCATGTCGCGGCGCACGTCGGCATAGGTGTTGGCCCAGAACCCCGGCAGATCGGAAGTGACCTGCACCGGTTTCTGCCCCGGCGACAGCAGGGTGATCTTCAAGGGCTGCCGGGCCGCACCAACCACCGGATGCACCGTCACGCCGAACATTTCCTGCAGGCGCACCTCGATGGCCGGGGTGTCGCCGTCATAGTCGATGGGAATCCTGCGCCCCAATGGGGTTTCGAACGCCGCAGGAACCGTCCGGTCCAGCAGGGCGAGCCTGTCCCAGCCGATCCGCGCCTTCAATGGCTCGGTCAGGTCAAGGCTGCGCAGATCCGCCTCGCTGCGCAGGCCGTCCAGATGCGGCAGCAGCCAGTCATCGGCCAGCAGCGCCGCGTCCGTCACCTCGGGCCAGTCCGGGGCCCGGGCCAGCGCGATCCGGGCGCGAAGCCGCCGCGCGGCAGGCGTCCAGGGCAGGCCCAGAAGGCGCACACCCTCCAGCGCCGCGCGCGCCAGTGCCTGAGCCGGCGCGTCGGGCCAGGCCCTGTCATCCAGCACGATCGCCCCCAGCCGTTCCTGCCGGCGCGCCACCACCCGGCCCTCGCGGCGCGACCATTCGCACACCTCATGCCAGCCGATGCGGTCGCCCAGCACCGCGCGCAGGTCCGCCTCGGCAATCGCGATGCCCTGCCGCACCTGCGCCTCGCGCGCGTCGCCGTCCAGATCGGTCGCCACGATCAGCCGCGCCCCGGCCAGCGGCGTGCCCGGTGCCATCGCGGCCCCCTTCCCTCCGGAAAGCAGCCAGCGCGGTGCGTCGCCCTTGCGGCGCAAGCCGATGCGGTCGGGATAGGCCAGCGCCGCCATCTGCCCAAGCCCCAAGCCCGCATCCGGCCCGCCCCGAAGCCTGCGCGCCTCGGCCCGCACCCGTTCGACCACCGGGCGCGAAACGGCAAAGCTGTGCTCGGCCTCGAACCGGCGCGGGTCGGTGACGGCGGCCACCCGCAGCGCAAGGTCGGGGGGTGCCCCCCGCAGCGGGTCCCGCTCGGCCAGAAGCGCGGCCAGCACGGACGCCCCCGATCCCGCCACTTCCAGCATATGCGCCAGACGCGGATGCAAGGGGCGCGCCGCCAGTTTGCGGCCATGCGCGGTGATCCCACCCGCATCCAGCGCGCCCAGATCGGTCAGCAACGCCTTCGCCTCGGCCAGCACGCCCGGGTTGGGGGGCGTCAGGAACGGCAGGTCCTCGGCCCCCCACAGCGCCAATTCCAGCGCAAGCGCGGTCAGGTCGGCCGATTCGATCTCGGCCGGGGGGAAGGCCGCCAGCGCGCCCTCCTCTCCCTTGGTCCACAGCCTATAGCAGACCCCCGCCGCCACCCGGCCGGCCCTGCCACGCCGCTGTTCCGCCTCGGCCTTGGTCACGCGTTCGGTGACCAGCCGCGACATGCCCGAACTGGCGTCGAACCGCGCCCGCCGCGCCCGACCGCCATCCACCACCACCCGCACATCGGGCAAGGTCAGCGAGGTTTCGGCAATCGACGTCGCCAGCACCACCTTGCGCCGGTCGCTTGGCCCCAGCGCCGCCCGCTGTGCGGCAAACTCCATCGCGCCGAACAGCGGGCGCACATCGCAGCCGGGCAGGTTCAGCATCGCCTCGACCCGCCGGATTTCCCCCTCGCCCGGCAGAAAAACCAGCACCCCGCCCGTCGTTTCCTCCACCGCCTGCCGGACCAGCCCGGCCACCGCCGCCTCGTGACGCAGCGACGCATCGACCGGCCGCCCCAGCCAGCGGGTTTCCACCGGAAAAGCCCGCCCTGCCGAGGTGATGACCGGTGCATCTCCCATCAAAACCGCCACCGGAGCCGCGTCGAGCGTGGCCGACATCACCACCAGCACCAGATCCTCGCGCAGTTGCCGGATCTCCAGCGCCAGCGCCAACCCCAGATCGGCGTTCAGGCTGCGTTCGTGAAACTCGTCGAAGATCAGGGCGCCGATACCCGGCAAGGCCGCGTCCGACTGGATCATCCGGGTCAGGATGCCTTCGGTCACCACCTCGATCCGGGTCTGCGGCCCGGCCACCGCCTCGCCCCGGATGCGGTAGCCGATGGTCCGCCCGACCGGCTCGCCCAGCGTTTCCGCCATCCGTTCCGCCGCTGCCCGCGCCGCCAGCCTGCGCGGTTCCAGCATCACGATCCGCCCCCGGATCAATCCCGACGCCAGCAGGTCCAGCGGCACACGGGTGGTTTTCCCGGCACCGGGCGGGGCCTGCAGCACGGCCATTCCGCGCGCGGCAATCGCGGCGCGCAGGGCGGGCAGGGCATCATCGATCGGAAGGGGCTGCGGGCCAGGTTCGGGCATGCGGCCTTATCGCCGTTTCAGCCGCACCTTGCCATAGACAGTCTGCGCCGACGCCTCCACCACCCGCATCAGCCCACCCTCGGGGGCATAGGTCACCTCCAGCGGAAAGCGGGACCGTTCGGCCATCTCTTCGGGCGTGTATCCCGCGATCCGACGGTATTCGCCCGTGCAGGTTACCCCGTTCCCCGACAGCGCAAAGGCGCTGCGCCGCCGCCCGTCAAAAACATCGTAGGCCACGGTGCATCCCTGCCCGGCGGGCAGGTCGCGCAGACCGGCGAACAGCGCGGTGGCAGGGTCCAGCGTGCCGCCCTGCGCGGCGGGGTCCAGCAGTTCGGGACCATCGGGGCGGGGCGAGGTATAGGAGACGACCTTCGGCACTCCGGCATCATACACGATCTCGACCTCCGACTGCCGCCGTCCGGTGTCGGCCTCCTCGTTGTACCGGACGGGGGCGAAACGCTCGGCAACCCGTCCTTCCGCGTCGCCGGTAAAGCGCACCCGCCGGACGACCCCCGCCAGCCCGTCAGACCGGATCGTCACCCGCACGCGGTAGCGCCCGTCGGTCACCGCGCTTGCCATCGAAAGCTCGGCCACCTTCAGCCCCTGCAGCGTCACGTCGAACTGCGCCTCCTCGGCGGCAGCCAGACCGCCACAAGCCCAGCACAGGACCGCCACCATCAGACCCCGGATGCCCTTGCTCACGCCCGCACTCCCCCACTGGCCAAACCCCGGATCATGGGGCAGAAGTTGAACAGATGCCAAAATCGGATGACAGTGCTGCAACATCAAGCCCCTCCTGACGCGCAAAGCCTTGCGGAAGCCGTGCAGAGCGGTGACCGGCGCAGTCTGGCGCGTGCGATCACGCTGGTGGAAAGTGCGCGGCCGGACCACCGCACGCAGGCGCAGGCGCTGCTGGCCGCCCTTGGCACCGCGCGGCAGGCGCTGCGCATCGGGCTGTCGGGCACGCCCGGGGTCGGCAAATCGACCTTCATCGAGACGTTCGGCCTGATGCTGACCGCGCAGGGTCTGCGCGTGGCGGTGCTGGCGGTCGACCCGTCTTCGGCCCGGTCGGGCGGCTCGATTCTGGGTGACAAGACGCGGATGGAGCGGCTGTCCCGCGACCCGCGCGCCTTCATCCGCCCGTCGCCCAGCCAGACCCATCTGGGCGGTGTGGCCCGCCGCACGCGCGAGGCGGTGGCCCTGTGCGAAGGGGCGGGGTTCGACGTGGTGCTGATCGAGACGGTCGGCGTGGGCCAATCCGAAACCGTGGTGGCCGAACTTTGCGACATCTTCCTTTTGCTGCTGGCCCCGGCTGGAGGGGATGAGTTGCAGGGGGTCAAGCGCGGCATCATGGAAATGGCCGACCTGATCGTGGTCAACAAGGCCGATGGCGACCTGAAACAGGCGGCGCTGCGCACCTGCGCCGACTATTCCGGCGCGCTGCACCTGCTGCGCCGCCGCCCGCAGGACCCCGAGGGATATCCCCGCGCGATGACCGCCTCGGCGCTGGACCATTCGGGTCTGGACCTTGTCTGGGCCGAAGTGAGGCATCTGGCCGACTGGCGGCGCGCGCGGGGTTTCTGGGCGGCGCGGCGGGCGGAACAGGCGCGGCACTGGTTCGTGCAGGAGGTCAAGCAGGGTTTGCTGTCGGCACTGACCCGCGAACCGGCGCGGACCCTGATGGCAGAGCTGGGGCGCGACGTCGCGGCAGGCGCGCTGACCCCCGAGGCCGCAGCGGCGCGCGTGCTGGACGGCCTTTCGGCCTGACGCCGCCTGTCACGAAACTGTCGATGGCAGAGCCGCGACGCCCCGTGCCAAGGTGACTCGAACCCGTTTGATCAAAGGCCGAACCCATGACCCAATCCGACAAGGCCCGCGCTTTTGCCACCCTGCACAAGCCCGGCACGCCGGTCGTGCTGTTCAACGTGTGGGATGCAGGCGGCGCGGTGGCGCTGGAAAAGGTCGGCGCGCCTGCCATCGCCACCGGCAGCCACGGTGTTGCCGAATCGCTGGGGTATGGTGACGGCGAAAAGACTCCGCTGGACGATGTGCTGTATCTGGTGCGGCGGGTGACGGCGTTGGTCGCCGTTCCGGTGACGGTCGATTTCGAGGGGGCCTATGCGCCGGACCCGGCTGGCGTCGCCGCCAATGTCACCCGGCTGATCGACGCGGGGGCGATCGGGTTGAACTTCGAGGATCAGGTGATCGGCACCAAGACGCTGCACCCGGTCGAGGCGCAGGCCGCGCGAATCGCTGCCATCCGGGCCGCCGGAGATGCCCGCGAGGTGCCGATCTTCATCAACGCCCGCACCGACTTGTTTCTCAAGGCCCCCGCCGACCAGCATGCGGCTCTCGTCCCCGAGGCGCTGGCCCGCGCCGCCGCCTATGCGGCCGCCGGGGCATCGGGGCTTTTCGTGCCGGGGTTGACCGATCCCGTTCTGATGGGCGCGATTGTCCGGGGAACGGCCCTGCCCGTAAACGCGATGGCCAGCCCGGCGCAGCAACCGCCCGCTGTTCTGGCCGCGGCAGGCGTGGCGCGGATCAGCCATGGCCCGTTCCCGTGGAACGCCGCGATGGCGGCCTTTGTCGAAGGCTGGCGCGCCGCCACCGCGCATCAGGCCTGACCGCAAGGGAACAGCGGGCGCAGGAAACGGGGGGCGGGATGGCAGTCCCCGCTTGACGCCCCCCTGCTTTGCCCTTAAAGCCCATAAATCGAATTCGGATGCCGCCCTGCGGGTGGGCGTTCCTCATTTATGTAAGACAAGGATCACGACCATGTCGCGCGTCTGCGAACTCACGGGCAAGGGCCCGATGTCTGGCAACAAGGTCAGCCATGCCAACAACAAGACCCGTCGGCGTTTTCTGCCGAACCTGAACGTTGTCAGCCTGATCTCCGATACGCTGGGCCAGACCTTCAAGCTGAAGATCTCGGCAGCGGCGCTGCGGTCGGTGGATCACCGTGGCGGGCTTGACGCCTATCTGGCCAAGGCCAAGGACGACGAACTGTCGGCCGACGCGCAGAAGATCAAGAAAGAGATTGCCAAGAAGGTTCAGGCTGCGGCCTGACACTTTTTCGGTTCTAGGCAAAAGGTCCCGGCCGTCGCGCGGTCGGGGCCTTTTGGTTTGCGGCCATCTGTCCTCTTGGCCTTGCGAGGCCAACGCGATAGGACACCCCATGGCTTTCCTTTTCCGCCTTGCCCTGATCCTGATCCTGGTTGCCTCTTCGGTGGTCATGGCTCCGACGCGCGGCGCGATGGCGGGCCTGTCGCAGATCGAGATCTGTGGGGCGGCGGGCACGGAAACGGTCACGCTGGACGCCCGTGGCAACCCGGTCGGTCCGCATCATCCCTGCCCTGACTGCATCGCCTGCCATACCGCAGGTCTGCTGGCCGAACCCCCGGCCACGCGGTTCGGCGGGGTGGTCCTGCGCTTTGCCTATCCCGTGGCGCGCGATTCGGTTGTGGCGGGGATTTTGGCCATCCACCCCACGGCGCGGGGACCGCCGTTGTCGGCCTGAACGGACACTTTCGCTTCAGATCAACCGACAGGATATCCCATGACCATGTTTCGCCCGCTGCTGGTGGCCATTGCCGCCACGTTCTGCCTGACCCTGCCCGCCGCCGCCCATGATGGCGTGCACATCAATGATGCCTATGCCCGCGCCTCCCAGGCCTCGGGTGCGGTGTTCTTCGAGATCGAGAATCACCAGACCGACGATGACCGTCTGATCGGCGTCGCATCAGACGCGGCCGAACGGGTGGAACTGCACACCCACAAGGAAGATGCCAACGGGGTGATGCAGATGATGGAGGTCCCCGAAGGCTTCGTCGTGCCCGGCAACGGCACCCATGCGCTGTCACGCGGCGGGGACCATGTGATGATGATGGGGTTGAAAGCCCCGCTGAACACCGGCGACACCGTTACCCTGACGCTGACCTTCGAAAAGGCCGGCAAGGTGACGGTTGAGGTCCCGGTGGACAACGAGCGTGTCTCCGGCCCGGCGGTGGAAGGCATGGATCATTCCGGCCACACGATGCCTGCGCCCACCAATTGAAACCCCGGACCAGAGCCGCGCAAGGCTCTGGTCCTTTTCGCGAAGGTTGTGATCATGCCCGGCCCTGTGACCCTGCCCGGCGCCCTGTCGCCCGACGACTGCGACCGCATCATCGCGCTGGCGGCGGAGTCGCAGATGTCGGACGCCGGGCTGGTGCGGGCCAAGTCGCATGACATCCGCCGCGCCGATCTGGCCTGGCTGGAGGATATCCCCGAGGCCGACTGGGTGATGGACCGGATGGTGCGGATCGTGGCACAGGCCAACCGCGAGGCCTTCGGCTTCGATCTCGACGATTTTGCCGAATCGGCGCAGGTCGCGCGTTACGGGGCCGACCGGCTGGGGCATTTCGACTGGCATTCCGACATCGGGGCCGGACCGCTGGCCGCGCGGCGCAAGCTGACCGTGGTGGTGCAACTGTCGGACCCCGCCGCCTATCAGGGCGGGGCGCTGGAGGTGCGGCCGGACAGCAACGTGGTGCAGGCCGATCCGGGGCGCGGAGTGGCGACGGTGTTTCCCAGTTTCGTGCTGCACCGGGTGACGCCCGTCACCATCGGCACGCGCTGGTCGTTGACCCTTTGGGCGCACGGGCCTGCCTTCCGGTAGTCACGCGGGTTCCGGCGTCAGCAGATGCCGCAGCAGCGCGATCGGGTGGCTGCGCAGGGTCAGCCGCATGCTGACGTAATCCTCGACCACCGACTCGCCTTCGGTCATCGCCTTGAACTGCACGGCGGGTTCCACGATCCCCTCGCCGTCCATGTCGCCCGCGAACAAGGGCAGCGGCGCGTCACCCGACAGCGCCCGCGCGGCCCACAGCGCCTCGCGCCGCGCAAGGCCCAGCGATCCGAACACATCCGCCTCGGCCAGCACGGTCACGGTCGCGGGCAGGACCCCGGCCCGCCGCCACACATCCTCGACCCCCGGATAGCCGTTGCCGCGCGCGGCCACGATCCACAGCGCCTCTTCTTCCGCCAGCCCCTTGATCTGCCGGAAGCCCAGCCGCAATGCCAGCTTGCCGTCCGCCTCTTCCATCACGTTGTTCCAGTGGCTGCGGTTGATGCAGGGTGGCAGGACCACCACCCCATGCGCCCTTGCATCCCGCACGATCTGCGCGGGGGCATAGAACCCCATCGGCTGGCTGTTCAGCAAGGCGCAGGCGAAGATGCCGGGATGGTGGCATTTGATCCACGCAGAGGCATAGACCAGCAGCGCGAAACTCGCCGCGTGGCTTTCGGGGAAGCCGTAGGACCCGAACCCCTCGATCTGCGAGAAACACCGCCCGGCGAAGTCTTCGTCATAGCCGTTGGCCTTCATCCCCGCCAGAAACCGTTCCTTCAGCGCGGTGACATTGCCGTGCTTCTTGAACGTGGCCAGCGCGCGGCGCAGCCGGTCGGATTCCAGCGGCGTGAAGCCCGCGCCGATGATGGCGATCTGCATCGCCTGTTCCTGAAACAGCGGCACGCCCAGCGTCTTGCCCAGCACGCGGCCCAAGGCATCGGACGGGAAGGTCACGATCTCCTGCCCGTTCCGTCGGCGCAGGTAGGGGTGCACCATGTCGCCCTGAATGGGGCCGGGCCGGATGATCGCCACCTGGATCACCAGATCATAGAAGGCGCGCGGCCGCATCCGGGGCAGGAAGTTCATCTGCGCGCGGGATTCCACCTGAAACACGCCGAGCGAGTCCGCCTTGCACAGCATGTCATAGGTCGCAGGGTCCTCGGGCGGCAGGGTGGCCAGCGTGTAGGCCGCATGGTGGTGCCGTTCCAAGAGGTCGAACGCCTTGCGGATGCACGACAGCATGCCCAGCGCCAGAACATCGACCTTCAGGATGCCCAAGCTGTCGATGTCGTCCTTGTCCCAGCAGATGACGGTGCGATCCTCCATCGTGGCATTCTCGATCGGCACCAACTCGTCCAGCCGCCCTTCGGTGATGATGAACCCGCCGACATGCTGCGACAGATGGCGGGGAAAGCCCTGTATCTCGTCGATCAGGTCCATCGTCAGGCGCAACCGCTTGTCCGCAGGATCCAGCCCGATTTCTGCCAGCCGCTGATCCGTCACGCCCCCCGGCCCGCCCCAGCCCCAGATCTGGCTGGACATCGCCGCCAGCGTATCCTCGGTCAGCCCCATCGCGCGGCCGACCTCGCGCACCGCCCGCTTGCCGCGATAGTGGATCACCGTCGCGCACAGGCCCGCGCGGTGGCGGCCATAGCGTTCATAGATGTGCTGGATGACCTCCTCGCGGCGCTCGTGTTCGAAATCGACGTCGATGTCGGGCGGTTCGTTCCGCGCCTCGGACACGAATCGTTCAAACACCATCGTGCCGATTTCCGGGCTGACAGAAGTGACCCCCAGCGCATAGCACACCACCGAATTGGCCGCAGACCCGCGCCCCTGACACAGGATGCCGCGCTGGCGGGCAAAGTCCACGATGTCGTGCACGGTCAGGAAATACGGCTCGTAGTGCAGCTTCCCGATCAGTTCCAGTTCATGCACGACCTGCGCGCGCACCCGGTCGGGCACCCCCGCCGGATAGCGCCAGTCGAGCCCCGCCCAAGCCAGCCGCGCCAGCCGCCCCGCCGCCGTTTCGCCCCCCGTCACCTCGGACGGGTATTCATAGCGCAACTCGTCCAGCGAGAAGCGCAGGGTTTCGGCCAGCGCCCCTGCCCGCTCTACCGCCGCCTCATGCCCGTGAAACACCCGGCACATCTCGGCCTCCGACCGCAGGCGGCGTTCGGCATGCGGGCTGGCCGCATGGCCAAGCGCATCGACCCGCACGCCCAGCCGGATCGCGGTCAGCACATCGGCCAGCTTGCGCCGCGCGCCGTGATGCATCATCGGGGTGCCCGAGGCGACGGTCGAAACGCCCAGCCGCGCCGCCAGCCGATCCAGCCGGGCAAACCGCGCCGTGTCCTGCCCGTCATAGCGGGGCGCCATCAGCAGGTGGCAGGCGCCGGGAAACGCCGCGATCAGCCGGTCCGCCTGCGCACCCCAGCCGGTACCACCCCTGGTCGCCGGATGCAGCAGCAACGCGTTGCCCTGCCCCCATTCCAAAAGATCTTCCAACCCCAGATCGCAGGTGCCCTTCACGGCCCGCCTGCGCCCCAGCGTCAGCAAGCGGCACAGCCGCCCCCACCCTGCGCGATCCACCGGGAGGGCGGTGACGGTAAAGCCCGACCGCAACACCACCCGCGCCGCCGGGATCAGGCGAATGTCAGGCCCGCCGTCACGCACAAGTTCGCGCGCATGGGTATGCGCCCGCACGATGCCCGCGACCGAATTTTCATCCGCGATGGCCAGCGCCGACAACCCCAGTTCGGCGGCACGCGCCATGTACTCCTCGGGGTGCGATGCCCCGACAAGGAAGGTGAAGTTCGACGTGGCGGACAGTTCGACAAAGGGCATGGGATAACCGGAACATTACCGGAACATCCTAGCGCGTCCCGGGTCCGGAGTCCAAGTGAGTCGATCTGCGTCACACCGGCGCGAAGTCCGCGCCGCCCTGAACCCAGGCAAAGCCGTTCGGCGGCAGGGTCAGCGTGGTGCCGGTCAGCGTTGCGTTGAACGGCCCGGTCAGGCCCGATGCGCGGGTGGTCAGCGCGACCGGGTTGGGAGAAAGGTTGAACACGCAAGTCAGGTTCCCGCCGCGCGTGAACGCAAGAACCGGTTCCGGCAGATCGTGAAACCGCGTGGCCCCGGTGACCAGTGCCGGGGTGGCGCTGCGGAAGGCCAGCATCTGCCGGTAGAACTCCAGCACCGACCCCGGCACGCCCTGTTGCGCCGCCACGTTGCGCGCGGCCTGCGCGGGCTTGACCGGCAACCACGGCGTCACCGGCGAAAAGCCCGCGTTCGGGCTGTCATCCCAGACCATCGGCGTGCGGGTGTTGTCGCGGCCCACAGGCTCGGGCCAGAAGGCGATGCCCTGCGGGTCGGTCAGATCCTCGAAGTCGAGTACCGTGTCGGTCTGGCCCAATTCCTCGCCCTGCCACAGGCAGATCGATCCTTGCAGCGACAGCAACAGCGCCCCGGCCTGTTTGGCAAGCGCATCCTGAGATGCCCCGTGTTCGGCCCAGCGGCTGACGTGGCGCACGACGTCATGGTTGGAAAATGCCCACATCGGCCAGCCATTGGGGGCGCCGGTAAAGAATTCCTCGATCTTGCTGCGGAACAGGGCGGCGGAATAGTCATAGCCCATCAGATCGAAGCTGTAGCACTGATGCAGGCGGCCGGGGGCGGTGTATTCGCCCATCATCCGGATCGCGTGATGGTTTTCGCCCATCTCGCCCACCGTCGCGCGGTTGTCGTATTCGTCCATCAGCGCGCGGATACGTTCGATCCACGGCAGGTTTTCGGGCTGGTTCTTCGAAAACAGGTGGTACTGCATCATGTAGGGGTTGGCTTCGGATTCGGTCTTGATCCGGTAATCGGCCGCGTCGTCGCGCAGCATCCGGTCATGGAAGAAATAGTTGACCGTATCAAAGCGGAAGCCGTCTACCCCCCGGTCCAGCCAGAACCGCATGTTGTCGAGCATCCAGTCCTGAACGGCGGGATTGTGGTAGTTGAAATCGGGCTGCTGCGTCAGGAAGTTGTGGAAGTAATACTGCTTGCGCCGCGCGTCCCAGGTCCAGGCCGGGCCACCGAACACCGACAGCCAGTTGTTGGGCGGCGTGCCGTCGGGACGGGGGTCCGCCCAGACGAACCAGTCTGCCTTGGGGTTGTCGCGGCTCTGGCGGCTTTCCCGGAATGCGGCGTGCTGGTCGGAACAATGCGACAGCACCTGATCGATGATGATCTTCAGGCCAAGGCCGTGGGCGCGGGCCACCAGCGCGTCGAAATCCGCCAGAGTGCCGAACACCGGGTCGATGTCGGTGTAGTCCGACACGTCATAGCCCATGTCGCGCATCGGAGAAGTGAACACCGGCGACAGCCAGACAGCGTCCACCCCCAACTCGGCCAGATAGGGCAGCCGCCGGGTGATGCCCGCAAGGTCACCGACCCCGTCGCCGCTGTCGTCCTGAAACGACCGGGGATAGACCTGATACGTCACCGACCCGCGCCACCATTCGTTCATGCCTGCCCCCGGAGTGTTGTCGTGGCAGCATAGGGGGGAGAGGTGCGAAGGTGTAGTGGATTGAGCGGGTCTTGCCTGATTTGGTTTCAGCCAATCAGGCCGCGCGGGCCTGCCCTTTGGCACGCGCGACAGTCCGCCCGCCCGGTCAGGCGCAGCCCGAATTGCCCCACCGTCTGGCCTGGCGTCAACCCCTTGCCTCTTCAGCCTCCGGCTTCCGAGCCAACGGACAGGGAGACGCGATGCGTCCCCTGACCTGTCCGGGCGCCGCGTGCGGGGTGCCAAAATGGGGCATCGCCATGCCGGACTTTCATGTGCAACCCCACGAAATACCATTTGACCACGCACAGCCGCCGCCGCACCGTGCGCGCCTGTGCCACAGGAGCGCGCGATGACCAAAACCCCGATCTTCACCCCGGTCCTTATCGCGGGTTGCGTCATCCTGATGCTGGGCTTTTCGATCCGCGCCAGCTTCGGGGTGTTCCAGATCCCGATTGCTCAGGAGTTCGGCTGGCTGCGCGCCGATTTCTCGATGGCGATCGCGATCCAGAACCTTGCCTGGGGCATCGGGCAGCCGCTGTTCGGGGCGATTGCGGAACGATTCGGCGACCGGCGGGCGATCATCGCGGGGGCATTGCTGTATGCGGCAGGGCTGGTCCTGTCGAGTTTCGCGGTGACTCCGGGGCAGCACTGGCTGCTGGAGATTCTGGTCGGCTTCGGCATTGCGGGCACCGGGTTCGGGGTCATCCTTGCGATTGTCGGCCGCGCTGCGAGCCCCGAGAACCGCAGTCTGGCGCTGGGCATCGCCACCGCCGCCGGGTCTGCGGGGCAGGTGTTCGGCGCACCTACCGCCGAGGCGCTGTTGCAGATCTTCCCGTGGCAGACCGTGTTCCTGATCTTTGCCGCCGTGATCCTGTGCAGCCTGTTCGCGCTGCCCTTCATCCGGTCGCCCAAGGTGGCCAGCAAGCAGGAACTGGACGAATCGCTGGGCACGGTGCTGAAGCGGGCCTTCACCGACCCGTCCTATGTGCTGATCTTCCTCGGGTTCTTTTCATGCGGGTATCAACTGGCCTTCGTGACTGCGCATTTTCCGGCCTTCGTGACCGAGATGTGCGGCGCGATCGATCCGTCGGGGATGCTGGCGGGGCTGGGGATCACCACTACCTCGGCGCTGGGGGCGATTTCGATTTCCGTCATCGGGCTGGCCAACATCGCGGGGTCGATCATGGCGGGGTGGCTGGGTCGCAAGTATTCGAAGAAATACCTGCTGGCCGGGATCTATGTCGGCCGGACGGTCGCGGCGGCGCTGTTCATCATGTTTCCGATGACGCCTGCAACCGTGCTGCTGTTCTCGCTGGTAATGGGGGCGCTGTGGCTGGCCACGGTGCCTCTGACCTCGGGCCTTGTCGCGCATATCTACGGGCTCCGCTATATGGGAACGCTGTATGGCTTTGTGTTCTTGAGCCATCAGTTGGGGTCCTTTCTGGGCGTCTGGCTAGGGGGCATGATGTATGACCTGACGGGCAACTACACGACGGTATGGTGGATCGGGGTGGGTGTGGGGGCGTTTTCGGCCATTGTACACCTGCCGATCCGCGAAAAGCCCTGGGCTGCACAAGCGGCGTGATCTGTCGTTATCGGGCGGGATGGGCCGCCCGGATGCCCTAGGATCAGGTCATGGCACGGGACCGGACCAAGGGGCGCAAAGGCAGGGTGGTGGACTATGTCCGTCTGACCCATCCGTTTGATCCGCAAAGGGTATTCTCCGACGACTATATCGCCGCGATGCACGAGGCCGCCCTGGGCGTGCTGGCGCGCGACGGGATGAAGGTCCTGCTGCCCGAGGCGCGCGACCTGCTGGCGCGGGCCGGCGCGCGCGTGGTGGACGACATGGTGCATTTCGGGGCCGATCTGGTGGCCGAGGCGCTGCGCACGGCACCGCGACACTGGGTGCTGAGGGCGGCCAACCCGGAGAGGCAGCGGTTGTATGCGCCGGGGCAGTTGCTGTTTTCGCCGGGGTCGGGCTGCCCGAATGCCACGGATGCGGTGCGGGGGCGGCGGCCGGGCAGCCTGCGGGATTTCACCGAAACGCTGGCCTTGCAGCAAAGCTTCGATGTGATCCACATGCTGGGACCATCGGCCGAGCCGCAGGATGTGCCACCCGCCTTGCGGCACTATGCGATGATGCAGGCACAACTGACGCGCGCAGACAAACCGATGTTCGTCTATGCCCGGGGCCGCGCGCAGGTGGCCGAAAGCTTCGAGATGATCCGGCTGGCGCTGAACCTGTCAGAGGCGGACTGGGCGACGGGCGTCTGGGCCAGTACCGTGATCAACACCAACTCGCCGCGTCAGATCGATGTGCCGATGGCGCAGGGCATCATCGACTTTGCCCGCGCCGGGCAGATGTCGATCATCACGCCGTTCTGTCTGGCCGGGGCGATGGCCCCGGTCACGGTCGCCGGGGCGCTGGTGTTGCAGCATGCCGAGGCTTTGGCGGGCATCACTCTGGCACAGGTGGCGCGGCCCGGTGCGCCGGTCAGCTATGGCGGGTTCTCGTCGAACGTGGACATGAAGTCGGGCGCGCCCGCCTTTGGCACGCCCGCGCATCTGCAGATGCAGATCGGGTCGGGGCAGTTGGCGCGGCACATCGGGATGCCGTGGCGGTCGGCGTCGGGGGCAGCGTCCAACAGCGCCGACATGCAGGCCGCGCAGGAAACCGTGATGTCGCTGTGGGGTGCGCTGATGGCGCAGGCCACGCTGGTGATCCATGCGGCGGGCTGGCTGGAGGGCGGGCTGTCGTTCGGCTATGAAAAGTTCGTCAACGATGTAGAGGCATTGCAGACTCTGGCCGAGATCTGTGCCCCGCCGCCCGCCACGCCCGACGATCTGGCGCTGGAGGCGATTGCCGACGTGGCTCCGGGCGGGCACTTCTTTGCCACTGCGCACACGATGGCGCGCTATGACACCGCGTTCTATCCGCCGCTGGTCGCGGACCTGACCAATTTCGGAACCTGGACCGAGGCCGGATCGCAAAGTTCGACCACCCGCGCCACGGCGATCTGGCAGCGGGTGCTGGCCGAGTTTCAGCCACCGCCGCACGGGGCCGAGGCTGCGGACCGTCTGGCGAGCTATATCGCGGCGCGGACAGCGGCCGGGGGTGCGGCACCGGTCGACTGAGGGGCTGCTTTGCGCTATCAGGGCGGCATCATGCGCAATTCCGACCCCGACGTCATCGCCCCCAATCTGAAGCGCCGTTTGTCGGGCGTGACATCGACCGTGGTGCGTCTGGTGCCCATTCAGGCACGGCAGATGGGGATTGTGACCACCGGGCCGGGCTTGCCGGACGGGTTGCCGCATCTGCCGCTGTGGCGCGTCGCGCTGCTGTCGCGGCGGCGGTGGCGGGTCTGGCATGCACGGCGCAATTCGGAAATGGTTCTCGGCCTGTTGATGCGGCACGGTCTGGGGCGGCGGTTCAAGCTGCTGTTCACCAGCGCCGCGCAGCGTGACCACAAGCCGTTCACCAAATGGCTGATCGCGCGGATGGACGGGGTGATCGCAACATCTGCGAAGGCCGCCCGGTATCTGCAGCGCCCCGCAACGGTGATCATGCACGGGGTCGATACGGCTGTGTTCTTGCCCGCCGACGACCGGGCGGCACTGCGGGCGGATCTGGGATTGCCCGCGGGCATCGTCATCGGCTGTTTCGGGCGGGTGCGGGCGCAGAAGGGGGTTGATCTGCTGGTCGGCGCGGCTGTCGATCTGTTGCCGTCGCGCCCCGGCGTCAGTGTAGTGTTCACCGGGCTGGTCACGCCGGACAACGCCGGGTTTCACGCCGATCTGGCGGCGCGGATCGCGGCGGCGGGGCTGGCGGACCGGGTCCGCTTTCTGGGCGAGATTCCCTGGGCGCAGGTGGTGCGGCACTATCAGGCGCTGGACCTGTTCTGCGCCCCGGCCCGGTGGGAGGGGTTCGGCTTGACCCCGCTGGAGGCGATGGCCTGTGGCGTTCCGGTGGTGGCGGCGGATGTGGGGGCGTTTGACCAGTTGATCGTGCCAGAGGCGGGCACGCTGGTGCCTGCGGGCGATCAGGCGGCGCTGACGGCGGCCCTGCGGGCATGGATCGACGATCCGGCGCGGTTGGCGGCGGGGGGGGTGGCGGCGCGGGCGCATGTTCTGGCACATCACCAAATCGAGGGCGAGGCCGAGGCGATCTGCGCGGTCTATCGGCAGATGCTGGCATGACCCGTCTGCAGTTTCTGATCGCGCGGACCCTGCGGCGCGAGGCGGTTCTGGCGGCGATGGGGTTGCCGGTGGCGGAAGTCCTGGCGCGTTTGCAGGGCCGGATCGCCCTGGTCGGCAATGCCCGCAGTCTGGGCGAACAGCGCCATGGGGCCGAGATCGACGCGGCTGATCTGGTGATCCGGATCAACCGCGCACCGATGCCGGATGCGGTCAGCCACGGCCGAAGGACGGACGTTTTGGCTCTGGCGGTGGGGATCGACGCTGCAAGCCTTGCGCGGCTGAACCCATCGCTGGTCTTGTGGATGTCGCACAAGCGCAAACGGTTGCCCTGGCATCTGGCACAACGGACGGGGTTTGCCCTGCCCCCGCTGGACGGGTTCGTCCGGTTGCGACAGGAACTGGGCGCACCGCCGACGACCGGGCTTATGATGATCGACCTGCTGGCGCGCGGTCCGGCGACGCGCGTCTGCCTTTACGGCTTCGATTTCTTCGACAGCAAGTCCTTCAGCGGCAGCAGGACGGCTGCGCAGGTGCCGCATGATTTCACCGGCGAGCGTGATTTTGTTCAGGCGCTGACCGGGCGCGACCCCCGGTTCACCTTGCGCGCCTGACCCAAGCAGAGTATCGGGACCTGTCTTTCAGACAGGAGTTTCCGATGGGTTACAAGGTCGTCGTCGCAGGCGCCACGGGCAATGTGGGCCGCGAAATGCTGAACATCCTCGCCGAGCGCGCGTTCCCGGTGGACGAGATCGCGGCGCTGGCCAGCCGCAAGTCGCTGGGCACCGAGATCAGCTTTGGCGACAAGACCCTGAAAACCAAGGACCTCGACACCTTCGACTTTCACGGCTGGGACATCGCCCTGTTCGCCGTGGGTTCCGAAGCGACCAAGACCTATGCTCCGCGCGCTGCGGCGGCCGGTTGTGTCGTGATCGACAATTCTTCGCTGTACCGGTATGACCCCGCGATCCCGCTGATCGTGCCGGAAGTGAATGCCGACCAGATCGTGCATTACAAGAACAAGATGATCATCGCGAACCCCAACTGTTCCACCGCACAGATGGTGGTGGCGTTGAAGCCGCTGCATGACCGGGCCCGGATCAAGCGGGTGGTGGTCAGCACCTATCAGTCGGTGTCCGGCGCGGGCAAGGAAGGCATCGACGAGTTGTGGGACCAGACCAAGGGCATCTATGTCGTCGGTCAGGAAGTTGCGCCCAAGAAGTTTCAAAAGCAGATCGCCTTCAACGTGATCCCGCAGATCGACGTCTTCCTGGATGACGGCAGCACCAAGGAGGAATGGAAGATGGTCGCCGAGACGAAGAAGATTCTCGACAAGTCGATCAAGGTCGTGGCGACCTGCGTGCGCGTCCCTGTGTTCGTCGGGCATTCGGAATCGATCAACATCGAGTTCGAGGAGTTTCTGGACGAACACGAGGCGCGCGACATCCTGCGTGAAGCGCCTGGGATCATGGTGATCGACAAGCGCGAACCGGGGGGCTACATCACGCCCATCGAATGCGTGGGCGATTACGCGACCTATGTCAGCCGCATCCGGCAGGACAGCACGATCGACAACGGCATCAGCCTTTGGTGTGTCAGCGACAACCTGCGCAAGGGCGCGGCCCTGAACGCGGTGCAGATCGCCGAAGTGCTGGGCAACCGCTGCCTGAAGAAGGGCTGAAACAAGCAAGGTATGGGGGCCGACTCGGCCCGCCTTGCGCCGTCCCTGATTCCGGAACGGCGGCATTCGACTTCCGGGCGGGATCAATTCCGGGACTATCGGGCCTGACCAGATTGCGAAAATCGATCGGGGCGGCGGCTAGGCCGCACACCCCGGCGCGTTGGGTGAAATAACAACCCGCACGATCCCGGCAGCGGGAGCAGGCTTCACCGGCAGACTCACGCGGATCAGGACATTCCGGCGGCGGCCATGGCCTTTTTCAGATCCCGCGCCTCTTCGCAATTGCCGCACAGCCCTTCCAGCTTGACCAGATTGGCCTTCGCCTTGGCGGCATCGCCCATCTGGACGAACATTTCGCCCTGATACTCCAGCGCACCCAGATGACCCGGGTTCAGCTTCAGCGCCTTGGAATAGGCCTTGGATGCGGCTTTCAGGTCGCCCAGTTTGCGCGACGAAAAGCCCAGCAGGTTCCAGGCGTCGGCGTTGCGCGGTTCCGCGGCGGTGACGGCTTGCAGCATCTCGCGCGCCTCGGCGTATTTCGCGCTGTAGACCAGCGCCTTTGCCTCGGCATAGGTGCCCACGGCGGCGGTCTGCGAAGATCCGTCTTCGGTCCCTGCGGCAAACGACGGTGCGGCGGACAGACCCGTCAGGGCCACGGCGGCAAACAGGGCGGCAGCGGACAGTCGGCTTTGAATGCTCATCTCGTAATCTCCTCTATTGCGCCTTGATACCACGCCGGGCGCCGGTTCGACATCAACCTTGCGTGCAGTTAGCCCAGAAGTTCGGCCGTCAACACCTGCCGCACCGATTGCGCCGCCTTGTCGACGATTTCCTGCAGTTCGGCGTCGGTGGCGTTGTAGGGCGGGGCAAGGATGACGATGTCGCCATGCACCCCGTCCACATTGCCCCCCACGGGATAGCAGATCAGCCCGTTGTCCATCGCCTGCGCCCGGATTTTCATCGCCAGCTTGTGCGAGGCATCGAACGGCCGCTTCGTTGCCCGGTTGGCCACCAGTTCCAGCGCGATGAAATGACCGCGCCCGCGTATGTCGCCGACCGCCTCCATCCCCTGCAGGGCATCGCCCAGCCAGCCTTTCAGGCGGGATTCATTGGCGGCGACCCGCGCGATCAGACCTTCGCGCGCCACGATCCGCTGCACCGCGACGCCCGCCGCACAGGCGGCGGTGTGACCGCTGAACGTGTGCCCGGTCTGAAAGGCGCCGTCCACCGCATGCAGGGCTTCATGCACGGCAGTGGTGCAGATCGCCGCGCCCAGCGGCAGATAGCCGCCCGCCAGACCCTTGGCGATGGACATGATGTCGGGTTCCACCCCGTCCCGCTGCAACGCGCGCCACGTGCCGCAGCGCCCTGCCCCGCACATCACTTCGTCGGCGATCATCAGAATGCCGTGGCGGGTGCAGATTTCGCGGACGGCGCGGGCGTAACCTTCGGGGGCAGGCACACAGCCGCCCGCCGCCCCGACCACGGGTTCAAAGATGAAGGCCGCGATGGTTTCGGCACCTTCACGCAGGATGGTCGCCTCCAACTCGGCGGCGCAGGCGGCCCCGGCCGTTTCCGGTGTTGCGCCGTCGACGGGACGGTAGGCATTGGCCGCAGAGACATTGATCGACGGGATGAACGCCCCCTCGAACGCAGCGGTGCGTTCGGCAAAGCCCGAAACCCCCAGCGCGCCCAAGGTGTTGCCATGCCACGACCGTTGCCGCGAGATGAAGCGGCGGCGGGATTTCCGGCCGATGGCGGTCTGGTATTGCAACGCGATCTTCAGGCAGCTTTCGACGGCTTCCGACCCGCCGGTGACGAACACCATCTCTCGCAGGGTCCCGCCGCAGGCCGCGCGGATGATCTCGGTCAACTCCTCCAGCGCGTCGGTGGTGAAATTGTAGCGGTAGCCATGCGCGATCTGGTTCATCTGGGCCAGGACCGCCGCATTGACCTCGGCGTTGCCATGGCCCAGGCAATAGACCGCAGGGCCGCCCGACCCGTCGATGTACTGCTTGCCGGTCGTGTCATACAGATAGCTTCCGGCCCCCCGAACGACCTTGGGCAGATGGTCGGTGGCAGAGATGCTGGGGGCTGGGGCAGTCATGGCGGCATTCCCTTGGGTTCGGCGAAGTGTGGCAGGGCGATGCCGGGGCGGCAAGGGGCCAGGGCTTTGCGCAAGGGCAGGCAAGCCGCCCTAAACCGCGTCGCGCTGCCAACCGTCCAGCCATTCCACCCGATCACAGGCGGCAAAGCGGGCCAGCCTGTCGAGTTCGGCGGCCAGCCTTTGGCGGCGCTGCGGGCCGAAAGTCACACCTCGTTCCGGCCAGATGGCGCGGACCCGCAACACCCCGGCATCGCGGTGCGCCTTGGCGTCGATGCGCCCGATCAGCCGCGCGCCTTCGAGAATCGGAAAGACGTAGTATCCATAGGTGCGCTTGGGCTCGGGCACGAACACCTCGATCCGGTAAAAAAAGCCGAACAGGAATTCGGCGCGCATCCGGTCGCGCAGGGCCGGATCGAAGGGCGACAAGATGCGCAGTCGCAAAGGCGGCTCGGGCGCGGCATTGGCGGCGTCCAAAACATCGGGGCGGGCCAGCGAGCGGCGCGTCTGGCCGCCGGACCCTTCCACGTCAATCTCGATCAGATCGCCCCGCATCAGCGCCGCCTTGCACCAATCGCGTGCCTCTAGCGGGGTGATCGCGCGCCAATAGGCGCAAACCTCGCCCGGCGTGGCAAAGCCGAGATGCGCCAGCGCCGAAGAACAGGCCCAGTCGATCATTGCGGGCACGTCCGGCGCGGGCAGGCGACAGATGTCCGGGATCACCCGTTCGGTCAGGTCATAGACCTTCTGGAACCCGTCGCGGCGGGCAATCGACAGCCGCCCGGTGCGCCACAACCATTCCAGCGCGGTCTTTGACGGATGCCAGTTCCACCACCCGCCCTTGCCGCGCACCTCGTCTTTCCCGACATCCGATGTGGTGACCGGGCCATGATCCTCGATCCGGCGCAGGATGGTTTCGAACTGGTCCGCATACCCGTCGCGGAACCAGGTGCGCCAGTTCGCCTCCAGCCGCACGGCATCCCTGGTGAAACGATGGTGCCAATGCGGAAACAGCCCCACCGGCAGAATGGACGCATCATGCGTCCAATGTTCAAACACGGCCCGGTCGGTTTCCAGCAAGGATTTCAGCGCAGAAGGCCGATAGGTCTGGCGACGGGACCACAGGATCATGTGATGCGCGCGTTCGACGGTGGTGATGCTGTCGACCTGGACAAAGCCGATGCGCCCGATCAGATCGGCCAGCGCCTGTCCCGTGGCAGGCCCGACGGGCTGTTCCGCCAGCGCGTGCCGGTGCAGGAACAGGCGGCGGGCGGCGGCATTCGGCAGGACGGGTACGGACATCACCAAGGCCTATCACGCAGAGCGGACCGGTCAAGCCACCGCCATGGCGCGATGGGGCGGAACTTTGCTCCGCTCCCGGCGTTCCTTGTCACAGAGCCGCAACAAAGGTGCGGAAGTCACGCACCCGTCATTGATTTCATGACGATTTTGCATATCTGAGGTCGGTACCCCGCAATCGCGTCTTGCAGGCTCGCCTCGTTTCCGAGGACGTCTGGACTGCGCCCGGATCAAGACGGAGCCCGCACTTGCCGCATGAAACCCCCCTGATCGCAACCATGGTCATGGGGCTGGGGTTGGCTTTCCTGTTCGGTCTTCTGGCGCAGCGTCTGAAACTGCCGATGCTCGCCGGTTATCTGGCGGCCGGGGTGGTCATCGGGCCTTTCACGCCGGGTTATGTCGCCGACCTGAAGCTGGCAGCGGAACTGGCCGAACTGGGGGTGATCCTGCTGATGTTCGGTGTGGGTTTGCATTTTTCGGTCAAGGACCTGCTGGCGGTGCGGCGCATCGCCATTCCGGGCGCCTTGGTGCAGATCGGTTTCGCCACGCTGGGGGGAATGGGTCTGGGGGTGGCACTGGGCTGGGGATGGGGGGCAAGCCTGATCTTCGGGCTGTCGCTGTCGGTTGCCTCGACGGTGGTGCTGCTGCGTGCGCTTCAGGACCGCGAGCTTGTGCAAACGCCGCAAGGCCGGATTGCCGTGGGATGGCTGATCGTCGAGGATCTGGTGATGGTTCTGGCGCTGGTGCTGATCCCACCGGTGGCAGGACTTCTGGGCGGGCAGGCGGTGCCGCTGGGCGAAGGGGCCGAACAGGTGGCGCAACTGGGCATCGGGCCGATTGCCGCGACTTTGCTGATCACGCTGGTCAAGGTGTCGGCCTTTGTCGCGCTGATGCTGGTGGTGGGGCGCAAGGTTATCCCGGCGGTGCTGCACTACACGGCGCACACCGGATCGCGCGAGTTGTTCCGTCTGGGCGTGCTGGCCATCGCATTGGGCGTGGCCTTCGGGTCATCCTATCTTTTCGGCGTCTCTTTCGCGCTCGGGGCGTTCTTTGCCGGCATGGTCATGGCGGGGTCCACCCTGTCGAGTCAGGCGATGCGGGAAACGCTGCCCCTGCGCGATGCCTTTGCGGTTCTGTTCTTCGTGTCGGTCGGGATGCTGTTCGACCCCTCGGTCCTGATCCGCGCGCCATTGGCGGTGCTGGCGACGGTGGTCGTGATCGTCGGGGTAAAGGCAGTGGCGGCCTATGGCATCACGCGGGCCTTTGGGCATGACAAATCCATGGGCCTGACCATCGCCGCCAGCCTGTCGCAGATCGGCGAATTTTCGTTCATCCTGATCAGCATGGCCCTGGTTCTGGGCATCGTCCCGCCCGAGGCGCGCGATCTGGTGGTTGCGGGCGCGCTGGCGTCGATCCTGATCAACCCGCTGCTGTTCATCGCGCTGGATCGGCGGGAAGCCAGAAAGGCGGCCTGAGCCGCCTTTCGTCAGAAGTCGGTGTTACTGCGTGACCATCGGCTCGACGTGCATCAGGTGCGATTCCAGCGTCGGCAGGGTTTCGGTTGCGAACGCCTTCAGCCGACCTTCCTCGCCACCCTGGCTGTAGCCCTGGTACAGCGCAACGGCTTCGTTATGCGCTGCGGCCTGTGCCGACAGATAGGCTTCGCCAAAGCTGTCTTCCGCCGTTTCCGTCAGTGCGTCCAGTTGCGCCTGGTGGTCGGGCATCAGGGCCCGGGGCACCGTGATGCCGTCGGCCTCGGCCGCTGCCATCATCTTTTCGCCCGCTGCCGTATGGTCGGCGATCATCTGCTCGGCAAAGGCCTGCACTTCGGGAGACGGATTCTTGATCAGCGCCAGTTCGCTGGACTGGATTTCGAACTGGTTGCCGGACGCGGCCCGTTCGGCAAAGGCTTGGGCCGAGGTCATCGCGGCCTCCATCGCATCGGCCGACGGCGGAGAGGCGTCGGTCTGGGCGAAACCATAGGCAGCGGACAGCGACAGCGCCGATGCGAGGGCCAGAGTTTTGAACAACATGGGATATCCTTTCCTTGGATATCGCCTCAACATCAGCGCGGGACGAATGTTCCGCCCGCCCGTCACACCCCGGCGGGCTGCCGCACACGCGGCGACTTTCGCGCGCGTTCCGTCGCCGATTTCAACTGTCCGCAGGCTGCCATGATGTCTTCGCCGCGCGGCGTGCGGATCGGACTGGCATAGCCCGCGTTGTGGATGATGTCGGCAAAGGCGTGGATGCGGTTGCCCGACGACCGCTTGTAGGGCGCGCCGGGCCATTCGTTGAACGGGATCAGGTTGACCTTGGCCGGGAAGCCCTTGAGGAGTTCGACAAGCCGGTAGGCGTCTTCCTTGCTGTCGTTAACGCCCTGCAGCATCACGTATTCGAAGGTGATCCGCTCGCTGTTCGACAATCCGGGGTAATCGCGCAGCGCATCCAGCAGTGTCGCGATGTTCCAGCGCTTGTTGATCGGCACAAGCTGGTCGCGGACCTCGTCGGTCGTGGCGTGGAACGAGACGGCCAGCAGGCATCCGATCTCGGTCGCGGTGCGGGCAATTTCGGGCACCACGCCGCTGGTCGAAAGCGTGATGCGGCGGCGGCCCAGTGCGATGCCTTCGCCATCCATCACGATCTTCATCGCGTCACGGACGTTCTCGAAGTTGTACAGCGGCTCGCCCATGCCCATCAGCACGATGTTGGAAATCAGCCGGGTTTCCACCTTGGGCGCGCCCTGCACCGGCCATTCGTCCAGATCGTCGCGGGCCAGCATGACCTGCCCGACAATCTCCGCTGCCGTCAGGTTGCGCACCAGTTTCTGCGTGCCGGTGTGACAGAACGAACAGGTCAGCGTGCAGCCGACCTGACTGGAGATGCACAGCGTTCCGCGGTCTTCCTCGGGGATGTAGACAACCTCGACCTCATGCCCGCCCGCGATGCGCACCAGATACTTGCGGGTGCCGTCCGTCGAAATCTGGCGGGTGACGACCTGCGGCAACTCGATGACAAAGTTCGCGGCCAGCAGCGCGCGGTAATCCTTCGCAAGATTGGTCATCTGCGCGAAATCCCGCACACCCCAGTGATAGACCCACTGCCAGACCTGCCCGACGCGCATCTTCGCCTGCTTTTCCGGCGTGCCCGCAGCGACCAGCGCGTCTCGCATCTGATCACGCGTCAGGCCGACCAGATTCGGCAACCCGCCCTCAGGCAGCTTGCGCGGCAGGGTCAGCACGTCCTGGGTAATCGGGGCAGACAACGGGGCGGTGGCGGTCATGGCGGGTTCCGGCTGGGGCAGTCAGCACATATAGGCCAGACCGCCCCGAAACAAAAGGACCAACCCGCCTTCAGGAAACGCAGCGCTTCGCGGCTTCTTCCATCGCAGCGGTGAACCCGCGCAGACTGAAGGTGTCCTGCGTCTGGGTGCCCTTGCCGGACCGTGCGGTCAAAACGGCCGTCGTCCCGCGCTTCAGCGCGGCCAGCAGGGTGGCGTCATCGGCGGGGCTGGCGGCCCATGCCCATTCGCCTTCGGTGAACAACTGATAGCTGGTACCGTCCACCGTGACGCTGACGGTCGAGCCGGGGGCAAACGGGTAGCCGCCGGTGAACGACACTTCCCCTGCGCTGCCGCCGGGACGGAACGTCACGAACAGCAGGATATCGCCCCGGCGCACCGACACCGGCTGTCCGTCGCGGGTGTTGACGGTTTCCTTGGGTGGCGAGACGCCCCAGCATTCCTTGGGATCGTTTTCGGTGAAAATGCTCCAGTCGGTCGCGGTGCCGACGATGTTGGTCGATTCCTGCGCGGTGGCGGCGGTGGCTGTCAGTGCCAACAGCGCAGCGCAACTCGTGCGCGTCATCCAGCGTGTCATGTGTTCTCAGCCTCCAAGCCGCTCTGGTCTTGTCCGTGCCCAAGCTGCCTTCGGGGCAGTCTTTTCCGGTGGCGCGTCAGACTTTGTCTCGATATTTCATGAATAACCGAAAAGGGCCAATTCGCGAAAGCCCCCTGCGCAGAAAATCGCGCAAGCGTGACGGAAGGATGAACGATGACGGCAGTACCGATGGTGGAGTTGTGGCGGGGCGGCAGGCTGGAAAGCAGCCATCTGGGCCACGCGGTCATCTGCAATGCAGAGGGCGAGGTGATCCAGGCCTGGGGCGACCCGGATGCGGTGATCTTTCCGCGATCGGCCTGCAAGATGGTGCAGGCGCTGCCGCTGATCGAAAGCGGCGCGGCGGATGCGGCAGGCCTGACCGAACGGCAGGTGGCCTTTGCCTGCGCCAGCCACATGGGCGCGGCCATGCACCGGCAGGCGGCGGCGGATTGGCTGGCAGGGCTGGGCCTTGGCGAGGCCGACCTGCGCTGCGGCGCACATGAACCGTCCGACAAGACGGAACGCACCCGGCTGGCGGTGGACCATGAGGCCCCCTGCCAGTTGCACAACAACTGTTCGGGCAAGCATTCGGGCTTTCTGACGATGAACCGGCATTTGAAGGGCGGACCGGAATACACCGAGATCGACCACCCGTTGCAGGTCGCGATCAAGCAGGCGTTCGAAGAGGCGACGGGCGAGGACAGCCCCGGCTGGGGCATCGACGGCTGTTCCGCGCCCAACTTTGCCACCTCGGTCACAGGGCTTGCGCGGGCGATGGGGCGGTTTGCCGGGGCGAGCGACACCGGCGATCTGCGGTCGCGCGCCATGCACCGGCTGACACGTGCGATGGCGGATTATCCCGAGATGATTTCGGGCTACGGCGGCACCTGCACCGAACTGATGCGGGCCATGGGCGGGCGGGTCACCCTCAAGGGCGGAGCCGAAGGCGTCTACATCGCGATCCTGCCCGAAAAGCGGCTTGGCGTGGCGTTGAAGATCGTGGACGGGTCAGACCGTGCCAAGGATGCGGCAATCACCGCCCTGCTGATCTGGCTGGACGCGCTTTCGGCAGACCATCCGGCGGCGCAGCGCTGGCTGACCGGGCCGCAGCGGAACTGGCGCGGGCTGGCGGCGGCGCAGTTGCAGACTGCACCCGGCTTTCCGGTGTAGAAAAGCCCCCGCCTTTCGGCGGGGGCCCTATGCGCAACAAGGTCCGGCAGAGCGGGCCGGGTGGGGGCTAAAGACCCGCTCCACCGGGGTAGCACTTGTTACTGACCCCTTTATGCCGGCCAAAAGGGGCGGGTCTGTGGACTTGGCGTGACCCTTTCGGGGTCTTGTCATGGCAGGTTCTGGCCGCCAGGCCGCACGGGGTTGATTTGTGACCGCCGGTGCGTAAACTCGACCCATGACGGTTCAGACACCGACCCCTTTTTCGCATGGCGACACCGGCACCGAACAGGTCTGTTTCGACCGGCGCGAACTGGGAATGATCCTGCGGCTCTACGGACAGATGGTCGCGGCGGGCGAATGGCGCGACTACGCAATTTCCTTGCTGCGCGAGGTGGCGGTGTTTTCCGTGTTTCGCAGAACCGCCGAGTTTCCGCTGTACCGGATCGAAAAGCGCCCCAGATTGCGCAGCCGTCAGGGGATGTATGCCGTATTGGGAATGGATGGCCAGATTTTGCGGCGCGGGCATGATCTGGACGTGGTGTTGCGGGTGCTGGAGCGAAAGCTGATCCGCCCGGTGGAATGACGCCCCACAGTCACGCGGCAGCGAAAGTCGGGATCAGCGGGGCGAACAGGGCAAGTTGCACGGCATTTGTCGCCATCGCCATCCAGTGCAGCCGCCGGAGCGGCGGGCCGGAGCCGCGCAGCCCTTCCTGCGCGCGGTCCACCAGCGGGCCGATCCGCCGCAGCATCCAGCGCCGCAAGGCGAGATCGAAGACCGTCACCAGTCCGATGCCAAGCGATGGCCACACCCGGCCGTCCAGCGTCATCAGTGCCGTCGCCACCAGCCCGGCCCCGACCAGCACCAAGTAGTACCCGGCCAGAACCGACCGCAGGATATAGGCCACCTGCGGGGTGCCGAGATCGACCAGCAAGAAGGCGGGCGCGGCCAGCAGAAGATACATCATCGGGGCCAGAAACACGATGATGGCCAGAACCGGAAGACCAAGCGCCATCCGTCACACCTTTCTGGTTGTGCAAGCCCGCCTTGGAACATGCCCCCTGAACGGTCAGGGGCGACGGTGATGGGTGACAGGACCACCGTTCTGGTCCTTGATCCGCGTGATGGCCGCGGCAAGCGGTTCATACGCGACCGACATGGTATGGCCGTTGGCGTGCAGGATCGTGTCGGCATCGCTGACCAGCGCCACATGCCCGCGCCAGAACATCAGGTCGCCGCGTTGCGGGGCGTGGTGGTTGACGCTGTGGCCAACCGTCTGCTGCAGGTCGCTGTCGCCGGGGCAGGGCAACCCGCAGGCATGGAACGACAGTTGCACAAGCCCGGAACAGTCGATGCCACCCCGGCTGTTGCCGCCCCAAAGATAGGGCGTGCCCAGCAGGCTTGCCGCCACCGCCACCGGGTCCGACGCCCAGTCGCCGATCGCGCGAAGATGGGAGGCGGGCACGAACCCCGTAGGCGTCTGCGCCCATTTCTCTGTCATCAGGACCACCTGCACCCGCGCGCCCATCGACAGGCTTGCAATCTCGGGCGCCTGCACCCGCGGCTCGGGGTAAAGATGCGTCGCAGGGGTGCTGATCCAGTGGGTCGGGGCCGGACCGTCCGTCAGCGCACTTTCCGGCAGCCAGCCGCAATAGCCGTCCTTTTCGGCAAAGCCGAAGGCGTGGCCGTCCTGACGGTCGATCACGGTGAATCCCTCACCCAGCAGCAACTGGCGGTCGCGCGGGCCATCCGGGCGGGTCAGAAGGTCGGTCAGCGGCTGCGACAGGCGCAGGAACGTGCCCGGGGTGAAGGCCGGCACATCGACGAGGCCGCGCAGGCTGTCATGGGCGACGCGGGGGGTGACGGGCGTCAGGCGGCGGTCCACGGTCATAGCCCCAGGATTGCGGGCAGGGCCTTCAGGACCGCCCGCGCCCCCTGCCCCGCGCCGCCCTTGGGCCGTGCGGGTTGGTCGGCGGGGGTGTGGCCGTAGATGTCGAAATGCATGTAGCGCGGGCCCGTCACGAACCGCCGCAGAAACAGGGCCGCCGTCACCGATCCGGCAAACCCCCAGCCAGGCGCATTGTCCAGATCGGCGATGCCGGGCTCGATGATGTGCTCGTAAGGCGTGTGGAACGGCAGCCGCCACACCGGGTCCAACCCCGCCAGAGCGCCCTGTTCCAAAGCCGCCGCCATCGCCGGATCGTCGCAGTAATAGGGGGCAAGGTCCGGGCCCACGGCCACCCGCGCCGCACCCGTCAGCGTGGCCATCGAGATCAGGGCATCTACCGGCCCCTCGCAGGCATAGGCCAGCGCATCCGCCAGCACGAGGCGGCCTTCGGCATCGGTATCGTTCACCTCGACGGTCAGGCCTTTGCGCGAGGTAAGGATGTCCTTGGGCCGCTGCGCGTTGCCCGCGATCACGTTTTCGACCGCCGGGATCAGCACCCGCAGCCGCTGCGGCAGGTTCAGCGCCATGATCATCTGCGCCAGACCCAGAACGGTCGCCGCGCCGCCCATGTCCTTCTTCATCAGCGACATGCCGGACGAAGGCTTGATGTTCAGCCCGCCGGTGTCGAAACACACACCCTTGCCCACCAGCGTCAGGGCCGGGCCTTCAGACCCCCAGCGGATGTCGATCAGCCGGGGCGCGCGGGGCGAGGCGCGCCCGACGGCATGGATCATCGGAAAGTTCTGTGCCAGCAGGTCGTCGCCGGTTATCACGCTGATCCGCGCGCCGAACCTGTCCGCCAGCGCGCGCGCCGCCTGTTCCAGTTCGGCCGGACCCATGTCCGAGGCGGGGGTGTTGATCAGGTCGCGGGTCAGGTGTTCTCCTGCCGCCATGGCCTGCAATGCCGCCCGATCGCAACCCTCCGGCGCCTGCAGACTGGCAACAAGCGGAGCCGTCTTGCGGTACCGGTCGAAACGGTAGGACGACAGCAACCAGCCGAGTGCAGCCTCGTCCCGCTGCGCAGGCGTCAGATCGCCGGTGAGGTGCCAGTTTCCGGCCGGGAGGGTGCCGATGTTCCGGATCAGCCCGAACCGGCTGCGGGCGCGGGCCTGAGGGGTGCCAAGGCCGACAACGGCCCCCGCGACACCGGCATCGCCGGGCAGCAGCCGCAGGTCGCCAAGCGCCGCTTCGAACCCGGTCGCCACCAGCCATTCGGCGGTCGCCGCGGGTTGCCGCGCGCGCCAGTCGGCCAGCGCATCGGGGGACAGGACATGCAGCGGACGGGACGGGGTGGCGGGATCGGCGAACTGGACAGGCATCGGGGCATCCTTCAGGGTTCCCCGCAGCCTAACGTCTGACTGCCGCCCCGCAAGGGTCAAACCTGCGTCTGATCCAGCAGGCCCTTGTCCGTGGCAAGCGACCGTTCCGCGATCCGCATCAGGCGCGCCCAGACCGCCGAGAAAGCCGTCACGTCGTGTTGGTCCAGACATTGCCGGACGTCGGCCGCCACCATACCCAGACTGGTCAGCCCCAGATTTTCGCTCATCCTTTGCAGGCGGCGCAACTGGCGGTTCAGGTCGGTCAGGTCATGCGCCTTTACATGGGCGGCCAGACCCGCCATTGTCAGCGCCAGTTCCCCAAGCGCCCGCGTGACAACCTGTTCGGCCGAGGCGGTTCCCAGATTGCGATAGATCGTCGCGATCGGTTCGGCATCCTGCCGCACACGATCATTTGGCCGCAGCGCGACCACATTGTCTGACTTCATGACACATACCCGATTTCTTCACACCCGGGTCCAGTCTGGGGCATCGTGCTGAAGAAAACGTTCCGGGCCGCACACAAACCCCCTCGAATTTGCCGCGATTGCAGTATACCCACGGCATGCCCCGGAATGGCAGGCCGCATGTGCCGCCCCCGAAGGCCAGACCCTTGACAGGACGTGATCCGATGGATGCTGCCCGCCCCCTACCCGGCTATCTGGTGCAACGGTTTCATGGCTGGCGGGCGACGGTCTATCAGGACAACAAGGCGTGGTATCGCCGTCTTGCGGCCAGCGGTCAGCATCCGCGCGCCATGGTGATCTCGTGCTGCGACAGCCGGGTCCATGTCACGTCGATCTTCGGGGCGGATGAGGGCGAGTTCTTCATCCACCGCAATGTCGCCAATCTGGTACCGCCCTACAATCCGGACGGGCAGTACCACGGCACCTCGGCTGCGGTCGAATATGCCGTCACCTCGCTGGGTGTGGCGCATATCGTCGTGCTGGGACATTCCAACTGCGGCGGCGTGAAAGGCTGTCACGACATGTGCTGCGGTCTGGCGCCCGAGCTTGAGATGCAGTCGAGTTTCGTCGGCCGATGGATGGACATCCTGCGCCCCGGCTATGACAGGGTGGCGCATCTGCCCGAAGCCGACCGCCCCCGCGCTCTGGAGAAGGAGGCGGTGCTGATCAGTCTTGAAAACCTGATGACCTTCCCCTTCATCGCAGAGGCGGTCGCCGACGACCGCCTGACGCTGCATGGACTGTGGAACGATACGGGTGAAGGCGGGCTTGAACAGTTCGATCTGGTGCGCGGCTTCGTCGCGGTCTGACCCCTTTCCAAGCCGGGGCCGCCTGCGCATGATGCTTTGCGGCAATCAGGAGGGATCGTGCAGGACATTCTGACCCTGGCAGGGGCCAATCTGCTGACTCCGATGATCCTGTGCTTTGTGCTGGGTCTGGCGGCGGCGCTGGCCCGGTCCGACCTGACAGTTCCCGAGGCGGCCGCCAAGGCCATGTCGATCTACCTGCTGTTCGCCATTGGCTTCAAGGGCGGGGTCGCCGTGGCTGATCATGGGGCGGGCGGCGGGATGATCGCGGCGCTGCTGGGCGGCGTCGTTCTGTCCTTCGGGCTGCCCTTCGTGGCCTTCGGCCTTCTGGCCGCCCTGACCCGGTTGTCGGTGCTGGACCGGGCGGCGGTCGCGGCGCATTACGGATCGATCTCGATCGTGACCTTCGTGACGGCCACTTCGGTTCTGGCGGGGGCCGGGATCAGCAGCGAGGGCTACATGGTGGCGGTTGCGGCGGCAATGGAAGCTCCGGCCATCATCTCGGCGCTGTGGCTGGTGTCGCGGTCGGGCACGGGCGCGCGGGTGGATGCGGGGCTCTGGCGCGAGATCCTGCTGAACGGGTCGATCGTGCTGCTGGTGGGGTCGTTCGTGATCGGGCTGCTGACCGGGGCCGAAGGCATGGCGCGGATCGATGCCTTCATCACCGCCCCGTTCCAGGGGGTGCTGTGCCTGTTCCTTCTGGACATGGGGCTGGTCGCCGGGCGGGGCCTGCGGGGCGCGCGCGGCGTGCTGGGCCTTGGGGCGGTGACCTTCGGCGTGGTGATGCCGATGATCGGCGCGGCGTTCGGGCTGGCCCTCGGGGTGGTTCTGGGGCTGTCGGCCGGGGGTGTCGCGCTGATGATGACCCTGGCCGCGTCGGCCAGCTACATCGCGGTTCCGGCGGCGATGCGCGTCGCCCTGCCCGAGGCGAACCCGGCGGTCTATCTGACGCTGTCTTTGGGGGTGACGTTCCCCTTCAACCTTGCCATCGGCATTCCGGCTTATGTCGCGATTGCCCAGGCCATGACCGGAGGATGACCGATGCAGACCCATGACGCGAAACGGGTGGAGATCATCATCGAGGCCCCGATGGAAAGCCGCCTGACCGGCGCGCTGGTCAAGGCCGGGGTGACGGGCTTCACCGTGCTGCCGGTGCTGGGCGGTTCCGGCCGGTCAGGCCAGTGGACCCGCGAAGGCCAGGTCGGCCGGGCGGGGATGGTCGCGGTGATCTGCCTGATCCGCCCCGAAAAGCTGGACGGACTGCTGGACGCGGCCTTTGCGGTGGTCGAACGGCACATCGGGGTGGTCTCGGTGACCGACACGCAGGTTTTGAGGGCCGAGCGGTTTTGATTGTCCCGACGCGGGACAAAACAACCGTTATCATTCATATTGTTAGCTATTACACTTTAACCCTTAGTTGTCACATCACGCCACGATGTTGGTGGTGAGGGCTTTGGTCCGCGCTGCTGAAACTGTCTGCGTGCTACTTGGGTTTCACGAAGCAAAATGATGAAATTTGGATAGTTTTTGATCACTTGCCCGTTTGTGAGCCAAGTAGCGGTCGACGCTGAAAATCAGGAATACAAAGCAGTCTTTCGGTGACAGGTATGTCCGACTGGCGTAAGGTGTATGCGAACTTGGTTTATTGAACGACAATAGAGCTTCCGCACTTGCGGAATTTGACGCCCAAGTGGGTTTTCAAAACCCTTTTTTTCACAGAGGCCAGAATGGCGATATCCGACGAAGTTGTTCCCTACACAGTGGCCGGAAAGCACGCAGGAATGCGGCTGTTGGGCTTTCCTCTTGGCAGTGACGCCATGTTGCCGTCGCACAAAACTTGGCTCAAAGAAGGTTTCCTGCCCGACATCCAGAAACACCCCGGTGCAAGGGTGACGGTCCTGGGCATGACGTCGCGCGTGGGACCCGAGAAGGCTGCCGGGCTTAGCCAGCGTCGGGCCGACCAGGTGACATCTTTCATTCGCAGCAACGGACAGGTGAACATTGTCGACAGCCGGGGTGTGGGCGATCAGGACGCAGTGGCCGACAACCTTCCGGACGGCAAGGACGAGCCGCGGTATCGCGCGGTGACCTTGCGCTGGGAAGGCCTGAACCGCGAGATGACTTCATTTAGAAGGGATTTCGTGAGACAAACCGTGAAGACTCAGCCGGGGATCTGGCTGGTGACGAGCGTGGACACGTTCGGATTGCCGATCAAGATGTCACCCGGCAAGATCACCATCACGCTGCTGAATGACAAGGGCGAGCAATGGGCGATCAGCGGCATTGGACTTGGGGTCGGGCTTGGGGTGGAGTTTGGCGCAAAAGAAGCCAAGGGTTATATCGAAAAGGCGGTGAATTTTATCAAGGGCATTGGGTTCAAATTGGGCGACGTGCCAAACTTGGCCGACGGTTTGAAGGATCTGATGAACAATCTTCCGCCGACCAGTGCCACCACGGGTGGGATTTTCAGGAAAGATCAGATCGTTTCGAATTGGTCGATCGAACAAATTGTGGCGCGCAAGTCGATGGCGGTGATCAGCGGCGGAATGGGGGTTGGTGTCGCGTCGGGCGAATTGGGCCTGCTGTATTTCGACGTTCCTTTGCTGTCGAGCCATGACGAGCCGTTTGGTGCCGACACGCCATGGGGTCTGTACTCGGGGATTGCCGCATTCAAACTGGCCGCTGAGATCGGCGTGATGTTTTATGCGATCACGGATCACAAGATGATCGGGATTATGGAGAAGGAAGTGGTGAACGTAGGCAGCTAGATCAGGCTCACCCGCCCCAACCTTCGCTTTGCATTTCCCGCAACCGGCTGGCGGTGCGTTCGAATTCGAAGCTGCCGGTGCCTTCGATGTACAGGCGTTCGGGTTCGTCGGCGGCGGAGGCGATGAGCCGGACCTTCGCCTCGTAAAGCGCGTCGATCAGGGTGACGAAGCGTTTGGCCTCGTTATAGTTCGATGCCGACAGTTGCGGAATGTCCTCAAGGATCAGAACCCGGACCGACGCCGCGATGGCGAGGAAGTCGGCCGGGCCCAGCGGCTTGGCGCACAACTCCCAGAAGCTGGCGCGGCCGGTGCCGTTGGCAAAGCGCGGCAGTTCCACCGTGCGGCCGTTGACCGGCAGGCGCAGGACCTCGCCCACGGCACCGCCGGTCAGATCGGCCCAGATCGCGTCGATGGCGGTGCGCGCGCGGCCTGCCGGATTGAACCAGACCTGCGCGCCGGTCAGGCGGTGCTGGCGGTAATCGGTCGGGCTTTCCAGTTCGACGACCTGCAACCGCTGCTGGATCAGATCGATGAACGGCAGGAACAACGCGCGGTTCAGGCCGGTCTTGTACAGGTCCTGCGGCGGGCGGTTCGACGTGGTGACGATCACCACCCCGGCATCCAGCAGCATCTGAAAGAGGCGCCCCACGATCATCGCATCGGTGATGTCGGTGATCTGCATCTCGTCGAAACACAGCAGGCGGGTCTCGTCGATTACTGCCTGCGCCACCGGGGCAAGCGGGTCTTCCACCTCGGTCTTGCGGGCCGCGTGCATGCCGCGATGGACGTCCTGCATGAAGGCGTGAAAATGGACGCGGCGCTTGGCGGGGGTGTCGGTCGCCGCATGGAACAGGTCCATCAGCATGGACTTGCCGCGCCCGACGCCGCCCCACAGGTAAAGACCCCTTGGCGGAGCCGCCGGACGCGAGAACAGGCCGGAAAACAGGCCGGTGCGGCGGGGTGGCTGGGCCTCCAGCCACAGGCGCACCTCCTCCAGCAGGGGGAGGACGGCGTGCTGCGCGGGGTCAGGACGCAGGGTGCCCTGCGCCACGCGGGCCTCGAAGATCTGGGTCAGGGTCTGTCGCATGGGGCTGTGTAGCGCGCCGACAACCGACAGAAAAGCCCTGCAAGGCCAGACAAGACTTGTAACAATGTTGCCGGAAATCCGCGCTTTCCAAGGCAAAGCTGTGATCCGGCACAAACTCGTTGCGCGAACGCCCGATGCGCATCTAGTCTGTCGAAAGATATTCTGCTTCAACCTAGACGCCAGTCAGGGATTAAAACCATGTCAGTGATTGCCTTGTTCACCCCGATCGCAGTTCTGCGCACCTCGGTCCGCCAAGTGGGAATCCGCCAGCGCAGCCTGCGCAACTGCCGTCTGGGACGGGCGACGGAACTGGTGTTCATCCTGGCCACGGGCGCCACGCTGGCACTGTCGGGCGGGGCGCAGGCGCAGACATGGGACGGCGATGCTGCGGGGAACCCCAGCTTCAACGAGGCCACCAACTGGGTCGGCGATGTGGCCCCGGTGTCGAGCGGTGCGGTGGAGATCGCCGGTGCAGGCGGGGCGAACCAGCCTGAACTTCTGGGCGGTCAGTCCGCGACTGTCGCTACGGTCGGGGTCAGCGCGGGCACGCTGACAGTCACCGGCAATCTGTCGGCGACCACGGGCATGACGATCAGCGGCTCGGGCGTTGTGACGGTCAACGGAGCGGGGTCGATCTCGGGCGATGCGGAGGTGCAGACGGGTGGCACGCTGACGCTGGACGGGGACATCACCGGCAACATCACCAACGCGGGCACGCTGACCCTCCTCAACGCGGGCACTCAGGTTGTGGGCGACGTCACCTCCTCGGGTACCGGCACCAACAATGGCGAAATCAGCGGGACGCTGGACGTGACCGGCGGCTCGTTCGAAAACGCAGGCACGGTCACCGGCGCGACAACCATCTCCGGCGGCGAGCTTAATCTTGAGATCGGAACGAACCTGGCGAATGCCGAGGCTCTGACGGTGGATGGCGGGACGGTGAACGTGAACGCCAGCGACACGGTCGGAACTCTGTCAGGCTCGGGCGGGACAATCGACATCGACGGCGGACAGGAACTGACCGTCACGCAGGCGGTGGTTGGGACATTTGAGGGTGTCATTGTCGGCACGGGCACGCTGGCCAAGGGCGGTGCGGCGACCCTGACCCTGACCGGTGCGAACACCGTACAGGAGACTACCGTCACCGCAGGCACCCTGTCCGTCCTGAACAACGGCACTCTGGGCCTTTCAGTCTCCGTCGATGCGGGCGGCACATTGACCACGGACGGCGGTGCGCTTCCCGGAAGCTTGACGGTTGACGGCACCCTGACCATCACCGGGGATGAGACGTTCGACCTGCAGGGGTCCGGCACGGTGAACCTGAACGGTGGGGATATGACCGTCGTGGATTCCGGTTCGACACTTTTTTCGGGTGCGGTGCTGGGCGACGGCGGGGTGACTGTCGCGCAAGGCACGTTGATGCTTTCGGGTGCCAACACCTATTCGGGCGGCACCACGATCAACAACGGCGCCGGACTGCAAACAGATGGAGGCTCGGCCCTGCTGGATACCGGAACGGTGACGCTTCTGGGCACCGGCGATCTGGAACTGTCCGCGTCCGAAACCATCGGCACGCTGGTGTCTTCGTCAAACACCGCGACAGTCACGCTGGGGGCGAATACGCTGACCATCAATGGTGACGGCGACCTGACAACAGACGAGGTCACGACCTTTGCCGGGGTGATTTCGGGCGATGGCGCGCTGGCAAAGAACGGCAGCGACACGACCGTGCTAAGCGGGGCCAACACCTATCTTGGCGGCACCACGGTCGGCGGGGGCAGGCTGGAAATTACCGGGTCGATCGCGGGCGGCGTGACGGTGGGGGCGGGAACGCTGGTACTGGGCAGTGATTCCGCCGTGACCGGGACGATCACGACCACCGGGTCGGTGATCGACATCCTGGATGGCGTTACCTCGGCCGCGCCGATCAACCTAGATTCCAACACGACACAATTGCAGGTCACCAGCGGCACCGGCACGCAGGCGGGCATCATCAGCGAGACGACCGGCCCGCACGGGTTCGAAAAGATCGGCGCAGGCACGCTGGCCCTGACGGCCACCAACACCTATGCCGGTGTCACGCTGATCACCACCGGCACGCTGCAGGTGGGTGCGGGTGGCACGGCAGGCACGCTGGGCACCGGTGGCGTGACGAACAACGCCGCGCTGACCTTCAACCGCTCGGACGCCGTGACGGTTTCGAACGCGATCTCGGGCACGGGAACGGTCACCAAGGCGGGCACCGGCACGACCACCCTGACCGGGACGAACAGCTATGCCGGAACCACCACGATCAGCGGCGGTACGCTGCAGCTCGGCTCGGGCGGCACGGCGGGGACGCTGGGCAGCGGCGGGGTGACCAACAAC
>JAIYDJ010000103.1 GCA_027487575.1 Rhodobacter sp.
CTGGCCGAAACCGCGAGCGTTTTCGGCGAGATGCTGACCTTCCGCGCCCTGCTGGATGCCGCAAAGACCCCCGCCGAGCGCAAGACGCTGCTTGCGGGCAAGGTCGAGGACATGATCAACACCGTGGTGCGCCAGATCGCGTTCTACGACTTCGAATGCAAACTGCACGCCGCCCGCGCAAAGGGGGAACTGACGCCGGACGACATCAACGCCCTGTGGATGAGCATTCAGGCGCAATCGCTTGGCGATGCGTTCGAATTCATGGACGGGTACGAGACGTTCTGGGCCTATATCCCCCACTTCGTGCACTCCCCCTTCTACGTCTATGCCTATGCCTTCGGCGACGGGTTAGTGAATGCGCTTTATGCGGCCTATGAGGGCGGTCTGCCCGACTTTCAGGAAAAGTACTTCGACATGCTCAAGGCTGGCGGATCGAAGCACCACAAGGACCTGCTGGCGCCCTTCGGGCTGGACGCGAGCGATCCGAAATTCTGGGACAGGGGCCTGTCGATGATCGCAGGCTTCATCGACCAGCTGGAGGCGATGGAGGACTGATCCGGGACGTCCCTGCGTCAACCGGACGGCGACAATTCATCTGAAAACCCCCGACGGGGGTTTTCTTCACTGTGGAGGGCAGTTGTGCGTGTCTGCGCGACCGATCAGCCGGGCGCCAGATCGAACCCGTGTTCTGCAATCCGTGCAATCACTCGGGTCACTGTGTCGGGTGCGGCGGCCTCGATGCAGATGCGACCATAGTACCAGTGCAGATAGGCCTGATGGGGCCAGTCGCCCGCCGACTGCCGCGCTTCGGCCCGGCGGATGGCTGCATCCATTTCGCCGCGCCGGGTCACGGTTTCGCACAGGTGGTGGAAATCGGCGCTGCCGCACAGCACCACGGGCTTGCGGTGCAGAAAGGCCTCGATCCCCACCGCCGAGTTGACCGTGACCACCACATCGGCCTTGGCCAGCAGATCGTGGATGTTTCCCGCGAACAGCTTCAGCCGCGCATGCTTGCGCATCTGCCGCGCCAGCCAGTCGAAGCTGTCCATGTTGCGGTCCTTGGGGTGGGGCTTGATGTGAATCTCGCGCCCGTCATTGCGCGCCAACAGCGCCCGGATCATCTGGCGATAGGTCAGGTGGCACTTCTCGCCCACCTCGCGGTCATCCTCGGCCTGCAGGAACACGGCGATCACATGGTCAGACACATCGACGCGATCCTCGGGCTGTCGCTGCATCGACAGGCGCCGGTCCACCGTGCGGGCGCGCAGGCGGTGGAAAAACGCAAGGTCCGCCGCAGCATCGCCCGAGGGCACAAAAGCGCGGGTGCCGGTCGAGGAAAACATCCGGTACCCCCAGGGGTCCAGCGAATAGAACCCTTCGAGATAGGCCTTGGCCGCGTTCAGAACCCGGGGATGCCGAAGCCGACCAGCGTGCACAATGTGAAATCCTGCATCCGCAGCCACCCGCGCTTCGGTCTGAGCGGGGTCCAGCGCGCAGGTGGCGACCGCAATCCCCGCCCCGCGCAACCCCTCGATCAGCGGGCCGTAGAATTGCCGCATCGCCCAGGGGGCATCCATCGTCTCCTGTCGCAGGTGCAGCGTCAGCATGTCTATAGGGCGATTTCTGTGCCCACCTTGTAGGCAATGTCCATCATGGCCTGCGTGCCGCGCACGAATTCCAGCGGGTTGGGATAGGCCGCCCCGGTACGGACCGAGTGGCTGAATGCCTCGACCTGCAGGACATAGTGGTTGGCGGCGGGAAACCGCTCGGTGATCACGCGGTTGCCGTTCTGGTGCAACTCGACCTCGGCCAAGTCGTTGACGTTGGCGTTGAACGGACCGCCTTCCAGCCGGATCATCCCGCGGTCCCCCTGGAAGGTTGCCACCTGCCGGTTGTAAAGCCGCATCGACGTCATCGAGCCATAAGTGAAACGCCCCGTGGGCCCCTGCATCACCGCCGTCACATTGGCAAAACTATCGATGCCGTTCGATGTGATGAACTGCGCCTGCAGGTCCACCGGTTCGGCACCGGTCACGAACCGGGTGCAGCCAAAGGTGTACACGCCGATGTCGCGCAAGGACCCGCCGCCGGTTTCGGGACGGTTACGGATGTTCTCGCCATCGGTCAGATGGAACGAGAATGCCACATCGACATGCCGCAGGGTGCCGATCTCGCCCGCCTCAAGCCACTCTTTCGCCCGTCGCCACTGCGGGTGGAAGGTGATCATGTAGGCTTCTGCTGCCAGAAGGCCGCTGGCATCGCGCGCGGCGATGATCCGGTCGATCTCGGACGCCTGCAGCGCGATCGGCTTTTCCGTCAGCACATGCTTTCCCGCGGCCAGCGTCTTCAGCGTCCATTCCACATGCAGGTGGTTCGGCAGCGGAATGTAGACGGCGTCGATTTCGGGGTCGGCAAGAAGATCGTCATAGCTGGAATGAACCCGCAAGCCCGGACGAAACTCTGCAAAAACCGCCGCTTTCGCCGGGTCCGACGTTGCAAGGGCCACAAGATCGGCCCCCTTGGCCGCGTGGATCGCCGGACCCATGTGATGGCGTGCAAAATTCGCCGCCCCCAGAATACCCCACCGCACCGCCTCAGTCATGTCCGCCTCCCGAATGGTTCAACCAAGTGGGTAACGCCCGCGCGCCTGTTCGTCCAGTAGCCGCGCCCCACATGCCGGGATGCGGAGCATCTGCCGCCTGCGACACGCACCGACGGGCGAAACATCCGGGCGGCCCAAAAAAAGCCGCCCGGCACATCGCCGCGCGGCTTGATCTCACCCTTGCCCTCCAGAGACGCAGGCAGACCGCCTCAGGCCGGAACGTTCATCCCCTTGCCGCGCGCAAGTTCGCGGATGCGGACCTGCAGCTTTTCGAAGGCCCGGACTTCGATCTGGCGGATGCGTTCGCGGCTGACGCCATAGCTGGTCGACAGGTCTTCCAGCGTCACCGGGTCTTCGGACAGCCGGCGCTTGGCAAGAACGTCGCGCTCGCGGTCGTTCAGGACCGACATCGCTTGCGTCAGCAGTTCGTGGCGCGCGTCATATTCGTCTTTTTCGGCATAATCCCCGGCCTGATCGGAATGCTCATCTTCAAGCCAGTCCTGCCACTGCGTGGTGGACTCGCCATCCGATCCGACCGTCACGTTCAGCGACGCATCCGACCCGGACAACCGCCGGTTCATGTCGATGACCTCTGATTCCGAGACACCCAGATCGGTGGCGATCCGCGTCACGTTTTCCGGCCGAAGATCGCCTTCCTCCAGCGCGCCGACCTTGGCCTTGGCCTTGCGCAGATTGAAGAACAGCTTTTTCTGTGCCGAGGTCGTGCCCAGCTTCACAAGGCTCCATGACCGCAGGATGTATTCCTGGATCGATGCCCTGATCCACCACATCGCATAGGTCGCCAGCCGGAAACCCTTTTCGGGATCAAAGCGTTTGACCGCCTGCATCAGACCGACGTTTGCCTCGGAAATCACCTCGGCCTGCGGCAGGCCATAACCGCGATAGCCCATCGCGATCTTGGCAGCCAACCGCAGGTGCGACGTCACCATCCGATGTGCCGCCTGCGAATCCTGGTGGTCGACCCAACGCTTGGCCAGCATGTATTCCTCTTCCGGTTCCAGCAGCGGAAATTTGCGGATTTCCTGCATGTACCGGTTCAAGCCCTGTTCGGGGCTGGGTGCGGGTAGGGTGTTATAGGTGCTCACGTGTTGCCCCTTTCTTGTTCCGGCCTTTCATCCAGACCGGATCGGACCAGAAGGAAATTGACCGGACATCCGGATTGCTTTTCTTCTGATCCAACACGAAGTGATTACCATCGGCCCCCGCTCAAAGCCATGTTTCGTCGACTTCACGCGGATGTCACCGGTCCCGCCAGTTTTTGCAACAATTCGGCCAGATCGGCGGGCAGCGGCGACGAGAATTCCAGCGTTTCACCGGTGACCGGATGCAAAAAGCCCAGCGTGGCCGCATGCAGTGCCTGCCGCGGGAAGGCGTTGCCGAAGTCAGCCGCGGCGTCGCCGAACAGCTTGGGCGACAGTTTGCGCTTTCCGCCATAGGTCGCATCCCCCAGAAGCCCATGCCCGGCATGGGCCATGTGGACGCGGATCTGATGCGTGCGCCCGGTTTCCAGCCAGCATTCGATCAGTGCGGCGACCCCACGAAACTCCTGCACGACGCGCGCGCGGGTCACGGCGTGGCGTCCCTGTTCCCACACCACCGCTTGACGCTGGCGGTCGGTCTTGTGGCGGGCA
>JAIYDJ010000025.1 GCA_027487575.1 Rhodobacter sp.
GGACCCGAAGACAGATGGACATAGCGCCACGACAGTTGCCGTTGCGCGTCGGCGACGGACCGGCCTTCGACCCAGATCAGATACAGCGCGGCGGCAAGGCCGGTCCGGTCCGCGCCGGATTTGCAATGGATCAGAACCGGCTTTTCGGCGGTGGTCAGCACATGGTGCAGGTCCAGCAGCGTCTGGCGGCGGGGGGCGGCGCGCGCCGACATGGTCAGGTCGTGCAGCGTCAGGCCGGCCTTTGCGCAGGCTTCGGCCTCGAACAGCCAGAAGCTTTGCCCGGATCGGCCGCGCAGGTTGATGACGGTGCGGATGCCGCGCGCGGCCAGCGCGGCAAGCTGGCGTGCCGAAGGCTGGTTCGACCGCCAGACGCCAGGGGCGATCTGGTGCAGGTTGGTCCACAGCACCCGCAGGAAGGCGTGATCCGACAGGATGAAATGCAGGTTCGCCGCCCGGCGCGCGGCCGGCGTCGAGATGTCGGACCCGAAGCGCGCGCTGAGCCGATCCTGATAGTCTTTCAGCCGCTGGTGGAGCTGCCGGATCATGCGGACCTTGTGGCCTTGGGACGGAGAACGGGTCGGGGCGGTGTAGCGGGAACGGCAGAACGAGGCAAGGCGGCGGCGGGCGGACCGGTTGACGTTGCCTGCCCGGGGGCATAGCCATGGGCGATCTGAATGGAGGAACGCATGTCGCTGGGCTTTGGTCGTCAGTATCTAGCCATTCCGGGGCCGTCTACAATGCCCGACCGGGTGTTGTCCGCGATGCACCGCGCAGGGCCCAACATCTATGCCGGTGAATTGCTCGACATGGTCGAGGCGCTTTGGCCCGATCTGAAGGCGGTGGCGCAGACGCAGGCCCATGTGGCGGCCTATATCGGCAATGGCCATGCGACATGGGAGGCGGCCAACGCCAACCTCTTTTCGCGCGGCGACAAGGCGCTGGTGCTGGCGACGGGGCGGTTCGGGCATGGCTGGGCCGAAAGCGCGCGGGCAATGGGGATCGATGTTCAACTCCTCGACTTCGGCAAGTCGAGCGCGCCGGATTTCGGGCAGGTCGAAGATGCGCTGCGGGCCGACGGCGCGGGCAGCATCAAGGCCGTGCTGACCACGCATGTCGACACGGCAAGTTCGGTGCGCACGTCGATTCCCGGCCTGCGGGCGGCGATCGATGCGGCGGGCCATGGCGCCCTGCTGGCGGTGGACTGCATCGCAAGCCTTGGCTGCGACGAATACCGGATGGATGACTGGGGGGTCGACGTGACGGTGGCCGCCAGCCAGAAGGGGCTGATGACGCCGCCCGGCATGGGGTTCGTGTGGTTTTCCGACCGGGCGCGCGCGGCCTCGGCCGCGTCCGACCTGCGCACGCCCTACTGGAACTGGGGGCCGCGGGCGCAGGCTTCGGAGTTCTGGCAGCACTGGGCGGGCACCGCGCCGACGCATCATCTGTACGGGCTGCGCGAGGCGCTGACCATGATCCTGCATGACGAGGGCATCAACGCCGTCTGGGCGCGGCACGAGGCGCTGGCAGGCGCAGTCTGGGCGGCCTTCGATGCGTGGTCGGCGGGCAATCCGAACATCGGGATGAACGTGGCCGATCCGGCCGACCGGGGCCGGTCGGTCACGGCGGCACGGCTGGGGGCACCCTTTGCGACGCGTCTGCGCGAATGGACCGAGTTCAAGGCGGGCGTGACGCTGGGCATCGGGCTCGGCATGGCCGACGCCAGCGATCCGGCCTATCACGGCTTTCTGCGGGTGGCCCATATGGGGCACTGTAACGCCCACATGACGCTGGGCGCGCTGGCGGTGATGGAGGCGGGAATGATCGCGCTGGACATCCCGCACGGGCCGGGGGCCTTGGCGGCGGCGGCGGCTCTGATCGGGCGCGCGGCTTGACGGCGGTCGGACCGGGGGGGCTCGCCCCCCCGGACCCCCGAGGATATTTGTGGACAGAAAATGAGGCGTCGGCATCGGGGCATGCCGGCATTCTGGCAGGGCTGCTTCAGTCTGCATTGTCCGAAATGTGGGCCGCGATGATCGTATCGAAGCTGGTGTCGGCGGTGAAGCCCAGATCGTGGGCGCGGGCGGTGTTGAAATCCTGTGGCCATGTGTTCACGATGGCTGCGATGGCCGGGTCGGGGATGCGGGTGATCAGATCGACGGCGTCCTGCCCCGCCGCGCGGCGAAGCGCGTCGATCTGGTCCGCGACGGTGGCCGACAGGCCGGGCATGTTGATCGCGCGGTTGGGGCCGATCCGGTCCGGGTCCAGTGTGGCGGCGTGGTCGAAGAAGGCGATGGCGCTGGCGGGACTGGCAAACCAGTGCCGCGTGCTGTCGGGGACCGGGAGGTTGGCGGGTTTTCCGGCCAGGGGTTCGCGCAGGATATTGGAATAGAACCCGGATGCTGCGGCATTCGGGCGGCCCGGGCGGATGCAGATCGTGGGCAGGCGCAGCGCCACCGCATCGACATGGCCGCGCCGGGTGTGGTCGTTCAGCAAAAGTTCGGTCACGGCCTTTTGCGTGCCATAGCTGCTGCGGGGCGTGGCGTGGAAGTCGTCGGGAATCCGTGCGGGAAAGGGCGCGCCGAACACCGCCGTCGATGAGGCGAACACCAGCCGCGGGCAATAGTCCGCCGCGCGGATCGCATCGAGCAGCGCGCGGGTTCCGTCGAGGTTGGTCGCATAGCCAAGGTCGAAGTCGGCTTCCGCCTGCGACGACACAATGGCGGCCAGATGGAAGATCACATCTGGTCGGTCGGCGATCAGGCGCGGCGCGGCGCCCGGTGCCGCAAGGTCCAACGCCAGCGTGTCGAGCGACCCTGAAAACTTCGGGGCTGTGGGGGCCGTGATGTCGGCCAGCGTCATCCGGCCGATCGGGCGGCCGTTCAGGGTGCCGCGCCGCGCCAGAAGGCGGGCAAGCCGCGCACCGATCATGCCGCCCGCGCCGATGATCAGAACATGCATGTGTTTTCCCCGCCCGCTGGAACCCTGTTTACCGGTCTATCCCCGAAACGGACGCGCCGCCAAGACCCGGCAGAGAGGAGGCGCGGCGACAGATGCCGCGAAGGGGCTGTTGGCACGATGATCCCTCGGCTGGCGGAGGCACACAGCGCCGTTTGAAGCGCGATTGCGGGTTCTGATGCCGGAGGAAGTGGCAAGTGTCGCGCTATCCGCGATTTTTTCGGGCCGAGACCTTTCCGATCCCGCAACCGGAGCGTAAACTTTGAAAAAAGAGTTACAACTGGTCGTCATGAGCAGATCGCGCAACAGGCCCGTCATCGGAATCATCGGCAACAGCCATTCGCTGAATGACCGGTACCCGGTCCATGTCGGCGGCAAGATGAATTCGGATGCCATCGCGCAGGTTGCGGGCTGTCTGCCGCTGATCATTCCTTGCGACCCGAACTATGTCACCGTTCCGGAACTGCTGGAGTTGTGCGACGGGTTCCTGCTGACCGGGGGAAGGCCGAACGTGCACCCTTCGGAATACGGCGAGGAGGAAACCCCGGCGCATGGCGCGTTCGACCGGTGCCGCGATGCGGTGACGCTGCCCCTGGTGCGCGCCTGTGTCGAACGGGGCCAGCCGTTTCTGGGCATCTGCCGGGGGTTTCAGGAAATCAACGTGGCGCTGGGGGGCACGCTTTACCCCGAGATCCGCGATCTGCCGGGCCGGATGAACCACCGCATGCCGCCCGATGGCACGCTCGAGGAACAGTTCGCCCTGCGCCATGTGGTGCGGTTTACTTCGGGCGGCGTGTTCGCGCGGCTGATGGGGGCGACAGAGGTGATGACGAACACCCTGCACGGACAGGGCATCGCGCGGCCCGCCGACCGGATCGTCATCGACGGTCTGGCCCCGGACGGCACACCCGAGGCGATCTATGTGCGCGGTGCGCCCGGCTTCACGCTGGCAGTGCAGTGGCATCCCGAGTGGAATGCGGCGGATGATCCGGTGTCGCGGCCGCTGTTCACCGCGTTTGGCGATGCGGCGCGTGACTGGGCCGGGCGAGGCGAGGCGCGGCTGAGCGCCTGATCGCCCGAGCTTGGTGGCCCCCGATCTTCCCGGCGTTGACCGGATGCTAGGCGTCGCCTAGATCACCGGAAGGCTGCGCAATCTGGACGGGAGCGTTTCATGACATGGGCATCGGTGCGGGCCGAAGTGCCGGGCCTGTTCGGGCTTGCGGTGCCGATCGTCGTCGGGCTTGCGGCCTCGACCCTGCTGGGGGTCACTGACAGCCTGATGCTGGCCCCTTTGGGCCCGGTCCCGCTGGCGGCGGTCGGCCTGACGATGTCGGTGGCGATCATCGCCTATGCGGCGATCTACGGGATGCTTTCGGCGCTTTCGGTGCGGATCGGCGCGGCCTTCGGGGCCGGTGACCAGCGGCGCATCCCGCTGTTGCTGCGCAACGGGTTGGCGCTGGGGGCTTTGGTCGGGGCGTTCGGTGCCGGGGCGATGGGGCTGGTGTGGTTCGCGCTGCCCTTGCTGGGCCAGCCGCCCGAAGTGCTGCAGGCGATGCCGGGCTATTGGACCTGCATGTCGCTTCTGATGATTCCCTTCGCCGTGCTGACGGTGTTCAAATCGGCGTTCGAGGCAGTGGGGCGGCCCTGGCTGGGCACGATCTTTGCCTTCGTGGCCGTGGGCGTGAACATCCCGTTGAATTACGGGCTGATCTGGGGGATCGGGCCCCTGCCGCAACTGGGGCTGACCGGGGCGGGGGTGGCGTCGCTTCTGGCGGAAAGCTCTGCGCTTGCGGTGGCCTGGGGCTGGTGGGTCTGGGCACCGAAGATGAAGCGGTTGCGGCTGCGCAGGCCTGTGGTGTGGTCGGAGATGGTGGCGGCGTTTCGCGAGGGGGCCCCGCTGGGTGCGCTCTACGTTGCGGAAACCGGGGCGATGGCGGTGGGGACGGTGCTGATTGGCACCTTCGGCACGCTGGCGCTGGCCGGCAATCAGGTGGCGATGTCGGTGGGCGTCCTGCTTTACATGGTGCCGCTGGGCGTGGCGGGGGCGGTGTCGATCCGCGTGGCGCAGGCCAAGGGCGCGGGGGCGCTGGACGCGCTGCGCCCGATCGCCTGGGCCGCGCTGGCCATCGTGCTGACCTGGTTGTCGGGTTCGGCGGTTCTTCTGGGTCTGTTCGGACGTGAGATCGCGGCGAGCGTGACCACCGATCCGGCCGTCGTTGCGGTGGCGGCGTCGATCTTTCTGGTGTTTTCCGTCAGTCAGATCGCCGATGGCGTGCAGTCGACCATGTTGGGCGCGCTGCGCGGCATGTCCGATACCGGCTGGCCCGCCGGGGTGTCGATCATCGCCTACTGGCTGGTCGCGCTGCCGTTGGGGTGGGGCTATGCCACGGGATTGGGTTTCGGGGCTTCGGGGATCTGGATGGGGTTCGTCACGGCGCTGTTCGGGGCGGGGGCGGCCTTGACGTGGCGGTTCCTGCGCCAGACGGCCAAAGGCTTGCCCGGCGGGTCGCAACCGTCATAGGGTGCGGCGAAACAGGGGGGTGCGCATGAAGCGTTCGACGATAAACCGGATCATGTCCGAAGCGGATGCAATGATCCGCCGCTACGGCTTCGTGCTGCCGCCGTTTGCCTACTGGACGCCGGAGGCGTTTCAGGCGCGTGACGACGCCCGACGGATCGTGGACAGCCGGATGGGCTGGGACATCACCGATTACGGGCAGGGCCGGTTCGACGAGATGGGGCTGTTCCTGTTCACCCTGCGCAACGGGCAACTGTCCGACCTGCAGCGCGGCGGGGGCATGTGCTATGCCGAAAAGCTGCTGATCTCGCGGCAGGATCAGCTTTCACCGATGCACACCCACGTCATCAAGGCCGAGGATATCATCAACCGGGGCGGGGCCACGCTGGTGGTGGAACTGTTCGGATCGGATGCAAGCGGGGCCTTCGCGCCCGATCGCGGCGGGCGGGTGCTGTGCGACGGGATCGCGGTGGACTATGCGCCGGGCCAGAAGCTGCGCCTGGCCCCGGGCGAGTCGGTCACGCTGATGCCGGGTGACTGGCATGCCTTCTGGGGCGAGGGCGGCGATGTGCTGATCGGCGAGGTTTCGACCGTCAACGACGATCTGACCGACAACGTCTTCCGCGAGCCGATCGGCCGTTTTGCCGAGATCGAGGAGGACGAGGCCCCGACCCATCTGCTGGTCAGCGACTACGACCGCTGGCTGTCCGCCTGATCC
>JAIYDJ010000011.1 GCA_027487575.1 Rhodobacter sp.
GCCTGACAGGCACATGGCAACCGACCGCGGCGGCCCTGAACGGATTGGTGGAGTTTGCCGGGGCGGCCGGCGTGTCCTGCACCCATGATGGTGGCGGCTGGCTTCTGTCCTTCCGACCCGACGGCACCGGGCGGATCGAGTATGACGGCTACGCCCACACCTGCACAGATCCTTCAGGCCGGATGCGGGTCGACAGCATCCTCTCTGGCATCACCGAATTCAACTGGGTGACGACCAGCACCTCGGCCGCGAAGCTGACCTTTGTCGATCACTCGATGGCACAGTCCTTGCGGGCCAAGGTCGGCCCGGCCACGGTGGACCTGTCCGGCGACTATCCTGGACCCGCGACCGACCGGACCGGAATGGCCTATACCTGCGAAGGCGACAGCCTGACCACCATCGGCATGTTCAACCTCTTCACCGAACAGAAGGCCCACACGCGCGTCAGGCCGTAAGGCTTAGCCGTTGAACAGGAAGTGCAGAACGTCGCCGTCCTTGACCTCGTAGGTCTTGCCTTCCACCCGGAACTTGCCCGCTTCCTTTGCGCCCGCCTCACCCTTGCCGGCGATGTAGTCGTCATAGGCGACCGTCTCGGCCCGGATGAAGCCCTTCTCGAAATCGCCATGGATCACACCCGCCGCTTGTGGTGCGAGGGTGCCTGCGTTGATCGTCCAGGCCCGCGCCTCTTTCGGCCCGACGGTGAAATAGGTCTGCAATCCCAGCAGCTTGTAACCCGCCTTGATCAGCCGGTCCAACCCGGCCTCGGCCAGTCCCATCTCTTCCAGGAACATCGCGGCCTCGTCGGCGGCAAGCTGGCTGATCTCTTCCTCGATCCGCGCCGAAATCACCACCGACGCCGCCCCCTGCGCCGCCGCCATGGCCGCCACCCGGTCGGACTGGCTGTTGCCCGACGCCGCACAGGATTCCTCGACGTTGCAGACATAAAGCACCGGTTTCGACGTCAGAAGCTGCAACAACCGCCACGCCCGCGCGTCATCCTCCGCCACCCTGGCAAACCGCGCCGGGCGGCCTTCCTCCAGCAATTTCAAGGCCATACGCAGCAGGCGGTCCTGATCGACCGCGTCCTTGTCACCGCCCTTGATCTTGCGCGCCAGCCCCGCCAGCCGCCGCTCGATCGATTCAAGGTCGGCCAGCATCAGCTCGGTCTCGATGGTTTCCGCATCCGCCACCGGGTCGATCCGTCCCTCGACATGGGTGATGTCGCCATCCTCGAAACAGCGCAACACATGCGCCACCGCGTCACATTCGCGGATGTTGGCCAGGAACTGGTTGCCCAGCCCCTCCCCTTTGGACGCCCCGCGCACCAGACCTGCGATGTCGACGAAGGTCATCCGCGTCGGGATGATCTGTTTTGACCCCGCAATCGCCGCCAGTTTGTCCAGCCGGTCGTCGGGCACCGCCACCTCGCCCACGTTCGGCTCGATGGTGCAGAACGGGAAATTCGCCGCCTGCGCTGCCGCCGTGCGGGTCAGTGCGTTGAAAAGCGTGGATTTACCGACATTCGGCAACCCCACGATACCCATTTTGAAACCCATCGAAGCCTCCTTGGCCGTTGCCCGCTTCTAAGCGGGCAGCACCGGGGGATCAAGCACCCCCGACCGGGCTTTGCGACTCGGCCTGTCTGGCGTAGCATCCGGGATTAATCCAGAGGGAATGCAGGATGAGCTTTGATCCGTATCTGCACTTTCAAGGCACCTGCGCCGAGGCGATGACCCTTTATGCAGACATCTTTGGCGCGACAGATCTGACCATGATGCGATACGGCGACATGCCGGATGCCCCACTGGACCAGAACGCGTCCGACCGTGTCTTGCACGCCTCCTTCACCGTTGCCGGGCGGGTCCTGATGGCGTCGGACTATCCGCCGGGCGAGGACGGCGATCCGCAACGGGCGTTTTCGGTCAGCCACACGGTGCGTGACGTGGCGGCGGGGCAGGCCGTTTTTGACCGGTTGCTGCAGCATGGGGTGGCTGTCGTGCCTTACGGCCCCACCTTCTGGGCGGCCGGGTTCGGGATGATGAAAGACCGCTTCGGCACCCACTGGATGATCACCACGCCCGGCCCCCCATGATCGCGCCGGATGGCCCATTGATTTTCCCGCCCGCCCCGTGCAAACCCGCTACGGATTTCGCAGGGGATGGGCGGCAGCATGACGAGAATCGACGACACCTTTGCGCGGCTGCGCCAGTCCGGGAAAAAAGCCTTCGTCAGCTATATCATGGCGGGTGACCCGGACGTGCCGACGGCGCTGGCGGTGATGCGGGGGTTGCCGGGCGCGGGAGTCGACATCATCGAGCTTGGCCTGCCCTTCACCGACCCGATGGCCGACGGATCGACCATCCAGCTGGCCGGGCAGCGCGCGCTGGAAGGCGGCATGACGGTGGACGCCACGCTGCAGATGGTCCGTGACTTCCGCGCGGGGGATCAGGTGACGCCGATCGTTCTGATGGGCTATTACAACCCGATCTACGCGCGCGGGGTGGACCTGTTCCTGAACCAGGCGATCGCGGCCGGGATCGACGGGCTGATCGTGGTGGACCTGCCGCCCGAAGAGGACGCCGAACTGTGCATCCCCGCGCAGGCGGCCGGGCTGAACTTCATCCGGCTTGCCACGCCCACAACCGATGCCAAACGGTTGCCGACCGTGCTGCGCAACACGTCCGGATTCGTCTATTACGTTTCGGTCACCGGAACCACCGGCGCTGCGGCGGCGCAGGCGGGCGACGTGGCCCCCGAGGTGGCGCGGATCAAGGCATCGACCGATCTGCCGGTCATCGTGGGCTTCGGGATCAACACGCCCGATCAGGCGCGCGGGATTGCCAGTGTTGCGGATGGCTGTGTGGTGGGGTCGGCCATCGTGAAGGAAATCGGGGCGGGCAAACCGGTTGCAGAGGTTCTGGCCTTTGTGGCGTCGCTGGCAGCCGGAGCGCATTCTGCGTGATATTGGAAGATCGGGCCGACTGCACAGCAATCGGGCGTATCTGATCGTCAGACCATTGCACGACGCGCGTGACAGAGCGTTGCACAAAAAATTCATTTTTCGTTGGTCCGGCGCAGGATTACCTTTCAGATGTTTTTTCATGACGTTTGGAGCTTTTTGCCATGGGTATGGATTTTCGGGAAGATAACACTTGGGTTGGGATCGGCATCAAGGGCGGTGGGCATCTGTTCGTCGTAGGTGCGGAAACAGCCGAAATCGTTGCCGGGCGGCTTGATCAGTTCACGACATCCCTGAAGGAGATGAACATTTCGTCCTTCCGGTTCGGTCCGGGCCTGGGCGGAGGGGTCGGGGTTTGTCTGTTCATGGCCTTTCATACGCCGCAACTCGGGATGTTGAACGGGACGCAGATCAGCCCGGCCCTGAAGGATTTCAACGTCAACATTTCGATGGAACTCAAGATTCCGCTGGGCAACAGCTTCAAGTTGATAAAGCCGCTTGCAACCCGCGTGGCGGCTGCGTCGCGGTTCGCGGGCGGGATAAAGACGGGGTTGGGTGCACTGAAAGCCAGCGATGTATCCACTTTGCGGGACTTTGCCCACATGTACTATCAGGCCGTCGTCGAAGGGGGCGACGCTGCGAACAACACCAGCGTTTCAAAGACCATCGTGATGGATATCCCCGGACTGGGATATGGGCTGGAAGTGTCGCTGTACTGGACCCAAGGCGAGATCATGGTCTGACCGGCAGCTTTTGCCCTCAGACCGTATTCCCGGCTGCTGTGTTCGCCCGTCAGGCATCGCGCTGTGCGTCCATCAGGCGGCGCAGTGCGGTCAACACGGGCAAAGCCGATTGCAGGTTCTGCGCGGGAAAGCGGGCGGCGATGTCGGCGATGTCGGGGGCCAGGGCCGCTATGGCGGTATCGCGAAACGTGCGGCCCGCGTCGGTGATCCAGACGCATTTGCTGCGGCCGTCGCCGGGGTTCGGGGCCATCTGCACCAGTCCGTGCCGCTCCAGCACCGCAAGGCTGTGGGTCATCGTGGTTTTCGGCACCTGAAAGGCGCGGGCAAGGTCCAGAGGCGTCCGTCCGTCCCTGACCCGGATCAGATGGTTCAGGACAGCGAACTGCGAGACGGTGAAGCCCGGCGGCAGCCGGGCTTCGAACATCGCGGTGGACAACTGGTTCAGGATTCCGACCTCGTTGAAGAATTCGAAGTAGCGCGCAAGGTCGGCGTTCTGGTCAGGCATGTATGATCCGGGTTTCCAGTGGCCAACGCGGGCTGGGAGAGGGCAGATCAGCATAGCCGATCCGCGCCAGCATTTGAACCGTGCCGCCGCCGGCGGCAAGCCGGGCGTGGATCGCCGCATGGTATGCCGCCATTTCGGGATATTCCTGCAGGCACTGGCTTAGCGGCTGCAGGGCCAACCCTTCGGCGGTCGCGGCCAGATTGAGGCGCACCCAGTCGGCCCCTGTCGCGATCTGATCGGCGCGGGTGTTGGTTTCCGTCACCTGCCAGACATGCCCCATCGCGGTATCGGTGTTGGCATAGACCGCATCAAGACCCGCCTTGTAGGCCTGCGAGGTTGGGTCCAGCACCGACTCGCGCGTCATCAGGCCGGTTGCCGCCAGCGTTTCGAACAGGGGTCCGGTAAAGTCGATTCCGTCAGGATTGGCGTCCACCTCGGCGCGACCGATGCGAAACAGATCGACGGATTCCTTGTAGGTGCGCGGGGTTTCGATTTCCACGGTCAGGGCGTCATGGGTCAGAAGGCGCAGATCGGCAATGTCCCCGGGCGCCACCGATCCGCCGAACCGGGTGCTGCGCACGGCAGCGGTCAGGGCGGCGAGCGCGGTGTCAGGAACCGGGCGGGTCGTGTCGAACGGGTCTTTCGTCGTGCGCCGGGTCGGGATGTGGGCAAACAGCGCATCCGGCGTCACCGCGGCATCGGCGGTGAACACGGCACGGGCGACGGGGCGGGCGTCCAGCCGATCGGGGTCTTCGCCGTCCGGGAAGGGCGTGATGTCAACCCGGTAGCCGCCGTGGCTGGCTGCGATGCGCAGTGTTTCCAGAAAGCATCCCAGCCCGATGGTGATCTGGCGGCTCATCGGGTCGGTGTGGGGCAGAAGGCGGTCCGGGTCGGCATAAAGAACGACGGCGTCGGGTTCCGACAGGTCCACAAGCCAGGGTTGGCGGTTGTGCGGGTTGGGCGACAGCAGGGCGAAGGACAGCGCGCGGCGGCGCGGTTCAGGGTCCAGCCCCGCCATGTCCCACGGCAGGTGGGCGGTGCGGGGCTGGCGGGTGGCGATGGCGGCGAGGCTGGCGCTTGCGGCCAGAATGAGGCCACCCCCGATCAGGGCGATGAACTTGCGGCGCGACGTGGGCATGGCGGGCTCCGATTTTGATGCGATATCGTATTATATAGTGCGATATCGCACCATATGCAAGGCGCGTCTTGCGAAAGGATTTGCCTCGACGCGCCCGTATTGGTAAGACGATTTTACCAATAACGCCGCAAGGACCGCGCCATGACCGTCATCACCTGCATCGAAGACCTCAAGCGGATGTACAAGCGGCGGGTGCCCAAGATGTTCTACGACTACTGCGAAAGCGGCAGCTACACCGAACAGACGTTCCGCGACAACTGCTCGGACTTCTCGCGCCTGCGGCTGCGCCAGAAGGTGGCAGTCGACATGACCGGGCGGACCACCGAAAGCACGATGCTGGGAAACAAGATCGCGATGCCGGTGGCGCTGGCGCCGGTCGGGATGACGGGGATGCAGCATGCCGACGGCGAGATCAAGGCGGCACGGGCGGCCGAGGCGTTCGGGGTTCCCTTCACGCTTTCGACCATGTCGATCTGTTCGATCGAGGATATCGCGGCGCACACCAAGGCGCCGTTCTGGTTTCAGCTTTACGTGATGAAGGACAACGACTTTGTCGATGCGGCGATCGAACGGGCCAGAAAGGCCCGTTGTTCGGCACTGGTGCTGACGCTGGACCTGCAGATTCTGGGGCAGCGCCACAAGGACCTGAAGAACGGCCTGTCCGCGCCGCCAAGGCTGACGATCCCCAACATCCTGAACATCGCGACCAAGCCGCAATGGGCGCTGGACATGTTGCAGACGAAACGGCGCAGCTTTGGCAACATCGTGGGGCATGCCAAGGGCGTGGGCAACATGGCCTCGCTGATGAGCTGGACGAACGAGCAGTTCGACCCGCAACTCGACTGGACCAAGATCGCCCGTATCCGCGACCAATGGGGCGGAAAGCTGATCCTGAAGGGTGTGCTGGACGAGGATGACGCCCGGCGGGCGGCGGATTTCGGGGCGGACGCGATCATCGTATCGAACCACGGCGGGCGGCAACTGGACGGGGCGGTGTCGTCGATCACCATGCTGCCCCGCGTCGCGCGGGCGGTGGGCCACCAGACCGAGGTGCTGATGGACGGCGGTGTGCGGTCAGGGCAGGACGTGCTGAAGGCGCTCGCGCTGGGGGCGAAGGGCGTGATGATCGGGCGGTCCTACATCTACGGGCTTGGCGCGATGGGGCAGTCCGGGGTCACGGCGGCGCTGGAGGTGATCCGCAAGGAACTGGACGTGTCGATGGCGCTGTGCGGGGTGCAGAAGGCCACCGACCTGAGCCGCGACAACCTGCTGGTCCCGGCCGATTTCGAAGGTTCCTGGGCGTAGGATGGGCAATATTGCCCATCCTACCTTGCCTGCGCCCGCGCCATCAGCGGGGCCAGCACCAGGACCGTCAGCAGCATGACGGCCGCGAACACGAAGGCATAGCGCAGACCGAAACTGCCCGCGATCAGGCCCAGCATCGGCGGGCCGAAGAAATAGCCGAAATAGCCCAGCAGCGTGGCTCGGGCCACGGCGCGGGCGCGCGATGCAGGGTCGGCCAGACGGCCCACCAGCGAAAACGCGGTGGGCGAGATCACCGATGACCCCACCCCCATCACGATGAACCCGGCATAGGCCATCGCCGGGCTGATCGCCGTGGCGGCCACCAGCGCGCCGCAGGCCGACACCAGCGCCCCCCCGACCAGCAACCGGAACGGCCCGACCCGGCCCGCCAGTCCCTGCCCCGCCAGCCGCGCGAACCCCATCGTCAGCGCGATGGCCGCAGGCCCCGCCGCGCCCTCGGCCGGGCTGCCGCCCAGCGTCTGTTCGATGTGCAGCGCAGACCAGTTTTCGGCGGCATTCTCGGTCAGGAAGGCGATCAGGACGATCCCCCCGCCGATCACCGGAATCCAGCCCAGATGCCCGGCCCCCGCCCCCTTTGGCCGCCGCAGGCCATGGATCGTGCCGTCACGCTCGATTGTCAGCAGCGCCATCGCCAGCGCGGTCAGCGCAACCACGCCCATCACCGCCGACGGAGGCCAGCCTGCGCTGCGCATCACCCCCACGGCCATCGCCCCGCCCGCATAGCCGAACGAATAGGCGGCATGCGTCAGGTTCATCAGGTGCAGGCCACGCTCGCTTTCCAGTTGCGACACCCGCGCGTTCATCAACACGTCGGTCAGCCCGGTCGCTGCCCCGCAGCACATCATCGCCAGCGGAAACAGCCAGACCGCCGCGGCCTGTCCCGGCCCGACAAAGGCCAGCGCCATCGCGACCGTGGCAACCGTCAACGCCACCCGTCCCAAAGCATGACCGATCATCGGAGCCAGCAGCATCGCCGTCACTGCCGCGATCGGAGTGAACAGAATCAAAAGGCCAAGCCGTGCTTCGTCCACCGCCAGCATCGCCTTCAGATCAGGCAGTTCTGCGGCAAAACTGCCCCAGCAGATGCCCATCGCGGCAAAGGCGGCCAGCGGAACGCGGGCGGTGGCGAGCAGGGAAAGGGGCATGGGACCTCTGGCGTTCACCATGGCACCTAAAGCGTGCCCGCCCCGGCGGCAAGTCTGCCCGCGACGCCGCGCGCGAGTGGCGGGTCAGATGTGCGGTTTGACGCCGGCCGTCGCGGGATCGCCGGTGTTGGGCGTGCCCGCCGGTTCGATCAGCAGCAGGTGCGTCTCGACCTCGGCGCGGGGGCGGTGCTGCACGCCCTTGGGCACGACGAACACCTCGCCGGGGCGCAGCGTGACCGTGCCATCGGGCAGGTCGATGAACAGCTCGCCCGACAGCACCATGAAGAAATCATCGGTGTCGGGATGGTCGTGCCAGACGAATTCGCCCAGCACCTTGACCACCATCAGGTCGTGCCCGTTGAACTGCCCCACGATCCGGGGGTGCCAGTGGTTGGCAAAGCTGGCCAGTTTGTCGGCAAGGTTGATCGGGGTCATGCGGCGCCTTTCGTCAGGGTCTCTACCGACAGGACAGTCGGCAGATGCCGGGCGGCCTCGGTCCAGTGATCTCCGCCGTCCGCGCTGGCAAAGACCGAGCCCGAGTTGGTGCCGAAATAGACGCCGGTGGGACTGGTGCGGTCCACCGCCATTGCCTGCCGCAGCACGGTGAAGAAACAGTTCTTTTCAGGCAATCCGTCGCGGCAGGCGGTCCAGCTTTGGCCCCCGTCACGCGACCGCCAGACGGCGGCCGACGCACCGGGCGGAAACCGGCCCAGCGTGTCGCCATTCAGCGGCAGCACCCACAGCGTCATCGGGTCGGCGGGATCGACCGCGATCGGAAAGCCGAAGGTGGACGGCAGACCCTCACCAGCCGCCTGCCACGCCCTCCCGCCGTCATTGCTGCGAAACACGCCGTGGTGGTTCTGCTGGTACATCACATCCGGCTGTCCCGGCGCGCGCACGATGTTGTGCACGCAGAGGCCGGTTTCGTGGCTGTGGTCGGCAGGCCCGCCCGGATGGGCATGCGCGTGGGCGTGCTCGGTGCCTTCGTTCGACAGCCGGTTGCGGGTTTCCCAGGTCTGCCCGCCGTCTTCCGAAGCGAACACACCCCCGGTCGAAATGGCCACCCACAGTTTTGCCGGATCGGCCGGATCACTTACGATCGAATGCAGCACCAGCCCCGCCCCGCCGGGTTGCCAGCCGTCGCGGTCGGGATGGGCGTTGATGCCCGCCACCCCCTCCCACGTCACGCCCCGGTCGGCGCTGCGATAAAGCTTGCCCGGCTTGCCCCCGGCGTACAGCATCCCGCCCGCCAGTCCCAGCGACCAGATCGCCTGCACCTCGTCCTTGAACGGCGCATCGAGAGCGGGCCCGTGGCCCAGATAGGCGGCAATGTCGGGGTCGCGCGCCAGCATGTCGTCGATCATGCCATTGGCCAGCAGCGCCAAGGTCCAGCTTTGCCCGCCATCGACCGACCGCCAGACCCCCGCCCCCTGCCAGTCGCCGCCCCCCCCGGCCCACAGCGTGCCATCCGCCGGATCGGCGATCACGTGGTTGATCGGCCATCCGTCACAATGCGGCCCGCTGACCTGCCAGTCCGTCCGCGTGTCGTCGCCCGACAGCAGAAAGACCCCCTTGGTGGTGCCCACCAGCAATGTGACCCTCGGCATGTCATCCTCCTGACCCGTCCGACCATCGCCGAAACAGCTTTGACCCGGCGAATGCGTCTGACAAGCCCCTTTCCGCTTCCCCTCGGCCCGAATCACCGCTATAGCCCCCCGGTCGCGTCGCACACCCTTGGAGGGCGGCGGACTTATATATGGAGAATGTCTATGGCTGGTGAGATCCCTGATCTGATCGCCGAGGCACGGATGGGGACAGGCAAGGGGGCCGCCCGTCAAGCTCGTCGTGAGAGCTACGTGCCCGGTATTGTTTATGGTGGCGGCGTTGATCCGCTGCCGTTGAACTTCAAATACAACTATCTGCTGAAGCTGCTGAAGAAAGGCCGTTTCCTGCAGACGCTGTTCAACCTCAAGGTCGAAGGCCAGGACGATGTCCGCGTCATCTGCCGCGCGGTGCAGCGTGATGTCGTGAAAGACCTTCCGACCCATGTCGATCTGATGCGCCTGCGTCGGACCAGCCGGATCGCGTTGTTCATCCATGTCGATTTCGCCAATCAGGACGCCTGCCCCGGCCTGAAGCGCGGCGGCACCCTGACGGTGGTTCGCTCGGAAGTCGAACTGGAAGTGACGGCGGGTGACATTCCCGATCACGTGACGGTCGACCTGACCGGCAAGAAGATCGGCGATGTGATCCACATCAGCGACGTGCAATTGCCCGAAGGGGCCGTGCCGACGATCTCGCGGAATTTCGTGATTGCCAACATCGCGGCTCCGGCCGGGTTTGTGGACGCCGAAGAAGCCGTCTGACCTGACAGGACCGAACCGATGACGGGCGAAGGGGCAACCCTTCGCCCTTTGTCATTCCAGCGCCGCCGCCTGCGCCAGATGCGCGGCAAGGCGGGGGTCGTCCCCGGCACGCCGCCCGGCCTTTTCGGCGATCAGCCGCAGATGGTCGGCGCAGCACAGATGGTGCAGCCGCGCCACGCCCGGCAGTGCCATTGCGGCCTGATGCACGGCATCGAAATCGGCCGCGTGGCGCAGCGCGCTGTCGTCCATCTCGTCGGCCTGACTGGCCTCGGCAAAATACTTCGGCACATAACGGTTCTTCAGCGCGGCAGGCGAAAGACTGCCCTGCTTGAGGCTGTAGGTTTCCGCAGACCGCAGCATGTAGTGGTTTATCTGCGCCACGGCATGGCTGGCGCGCGCCGGATCGACCACCCGCAGATAGCCGCCCCCCGGCTGCCATTCCGGCAGCACCGTGCCGTCCGGGGTGATCCAGACCATCCCCGGATCGCCCCAGCTTCGCCGCGCCAGTGCCAGAGACAACCCGCGCGGCCCGTGTTCGCCCAGCGACCGGAACCATTTCGGCGCGCGGTGAATCGACTTGACCGCGCGCGAGATCGGCCGTTCGGCGCTGCAGGCCCAGAAGAACTGCCGGTGCACGGGCACGTCCGCGAACCGCGCCTGCCCGTCCGTGCCGAACACCCGCCAGTTGATCGACATCCCCAGAAACTGCGGCGTCCCGTCTGCGTTCAGGTGCGGGGCCAGAAGGTCCGCCAGCAGGCCCTTGCCCCGGTGGATCACCAGAAATTCGTCGACATCGCACACCATCACCCAGGCTGCCCGGCGCACCGCCTCGTGCCGCCGGGCGGCGGCCAGCTTGGCCGCAGTGACCGGCAGGCCGGGTGCCACATCGTGGCGGATGTGGTGCACCCAGCCTGCCGCCTGCAGCGCATCCAGCAGATCAGGCGAATGGTCGGTGCAGTTGTTGGTCACCACCACGACATCGGTGAACCCCAGCCTGCGGTACCACGCCACCCATTCCACGATGAACGGGCCTTCGTTCCGCATCGAGCAGACGATGGTGGTGCGCGGTGATGGGCTGCGTTGCCGTCGCAAACTGGTCAATCCATGGGGCCGGGGGGCGAACGCTGCCCAACCTGCGGGGTCAAGTCAAGCGCCGCGCCTTGCCGTGGCGGGCGGAATCGGGGCATAATGGGCCTATAGCAAAGGGGCCGGGATGAGACTGTTTGTAGGCCTTGGCAATCCGGGCGCGAAATATGCGCGCAACCGCCACAACATCGGCTTCATGGCGGTGGACCGCATCGCCGCCGACCACGGCTTTGGCCCGTGGAAAAAGGCGTTCTCGGGGCTGGTGTCCGAGGGGCGGCTGGGGTTGGAGAAGGTCGTGCTGCTGAAGCCCGAAACCTTCATGAACCTGTCGGGGCAGTCGGTGCAGGGGGCGGTGACCTTCTACAAGCTGGCGCTGAACGAGGTGGTGGTGTTCCACGACGAGCTTGACCTTGCCCCCGGCAAGATGCGGGTCAAGCAGGGCGGTGGTCATGCCGGGCACAACGGGCTTCGGTCCATCCACGGCCATCTCGGCGACGCCTATGGGCGGGTCCGGCTGGGCATCGGGCATCCGGGGCACAAGGA
>JAIYDJ010000014.1 GCA_027487575.1 Rhodobacter sp.
CTACGACCCGCAATATGAGAGGATCGCCGAATGGCTGACCGGCGTGGGCACCCGCCCGGTGGTCGAAGGGCTAACGGATGTGGCGCTGGACCGGGCGTTTGCCTTCTTCGCGCAGGTGGCCTCGATCCCCGGTGCGCTGGCTGCGGCGGGGCTGAAGGGCAGCGACTTCATCAAGGGGTGGAAACGGCGGGAAGAGCCGCTGGACGTGGGGTTCGTCGATGAATCCTCGATGCTGGATGAACGGCAGTTCGATGACCTGAAAGAAATCTTTCCGACGCTGGTGCTGTTTGGCGACCCGGCACAGTTGGCCCCGGTGGGGCTGTCGGGCGAAATGGTGTTCGACCGGCTGGGCGAAGGGCGGCGGCTGGTTCTGAGCCGGATCCACCGGCAGGCCGAGGACAATCCGATCCTCGATCTGGCCCATGCGCTGGGCGATGCCAGCCTGCGGTTCGACGAATTCGAAAGCATGGTGCAGGCGGCGGCCGCGCGCGATGACCGGGTGGTCTGGGCCGAGCGGGTCGATGCCGGGATGATGGCGCGGTCGCCGGTGCTCGTCTGGCGCAATGCCACGCGGGTGCGGCTGATCCAGGCGTTCCGCGGCGCGTTCGGTGCGCCCGAGGATGCGCTGCTGCCCGGAGAGCCCTTGATCTGCGACGGAATCGAGCTTCCGCTGAAACACCGCAAGAAGCGGATCGACCTTGAGGCGCGCGGGCTGATCAAGGGGGCGCAGGTGATCTACCTTGGTCCCGGCAACCGCCCCGGCTTTGCCAAGCTGCATGTGGTGGGCGCGGAGGAGCCGCAGGTTTCGGCCGCCAGCATCATCAAGATCGAGAAGCCCGACGAGGAAGAGCCGTTCATTCCGTCGGCTGCGACGATGGGGGCCGCGTTCCTGCACGGGGCGGCGGTGACGATCCACAAGGCGCAGGGAAGCCAATGGGCGGATGTGCAGGTGTTCGCGCCCGATCTTTACGCCGCCGCGCAGTCCGGGCGCAGCGAGGCGGGCTTGCCCCTGTGGAAGCGGCTGGCCTATGTGGCGATCACGCGCGCGGAAAAGCGGCTGTTCTGGGTGGTGCGCAACCGGTTGGGCTTGCCGAAGGTGGCGCTGGGGGTGGATGATCTGGTGCGGGCACCCGCACCGCTGGCGCTGGAAATTCAGGGGGGTGAGGAATGATCTGTGTGTTCGTGCAATTCCGCTGCGTGCCGGGACAGACCTATGCGGTGGCAACGGCGGTCTACGACCGCGAGGTGGTCAGCGAGTTGTATTCGACCAGTGGCGAATATGACCTGATTGCCAAGGTCTATATTCCGGACGGGCAGGACGTGGGGCATTACCTGTCAGGCAAGCTGTTCGACATTCCGGGCATCGTGCGGACGCTGACCACGATGACCTTCAAGGCGTTCTGAAGGGCGTTTTTCTGAGAAAGATCAAGGGGCTGTCAGCCCCCTCCGCCTTGCGGCATTCACCCCCGGGGATGTTTTCCCAGAGAAGAAGGATCAGAGCCAGTGTGCGCGGTCAAGGCCGGTCACCTGATCCGGGCTGCTGTAGCCGTCACGGGCGAGAAGGGCGTCAAGGCCGTGGGCAAGGCGGGGGATAAGGCCGATGCCGTCGAAGACCATCGCGGTGTAAAGCTGCACGGCCGACGCCCCGGCGCGGAGTTTGGCATAGGCCTGTTCGGCAGTGCTGACACCGCCGGTGCCGATCAGGGGAAGTTTGCCGTCGGTCAACTGCGACAACTGCGCAAGGATGCGGGTGGACCGTTCGAAAAGCGGTGCACCGGACAGGCCGCCGGGTTGCCCTGCGTGACGGCTGCGCAGGCCCGTTCGGTCAAGGGTGGTGTTGGTGGCGATGATGCCGTGAATTCCGGAAGCCAAGGCGGTTTCGGCGAGTTGGGCGACGCTTTCTGGATCAAGGTCGGGGGCGATCTTGAGGAAGACCGGGATCGGGCGGGCGAGTTGGTGTCGCGTCTCCATCACGCGCGCCAGAAGGGCAGCAAGGGCTGCCGGGCCCTGCAGGTCGCGCAGTTTTTCCGTATTGGGGGACGAGACGTTGACGGTGGCGAAGTCGACGAAAGGGCCGCAGGTCGCCAGAACAGCGGCGAAATCGGCGGCGCGGTCCGGGCTGTCCTTGTTCGCGCCGAGGTTCAGGCCGACCGGGACCGGGCCGGGGATGCGCGCCTTCAGCCGCGCGGCGATCGGCCCGGCACCCTGATTGTTGAATCCGAAGCGGTTGATCGCGGCGCGATCCTCGGTCAGGCGCCACAGGCGGGGGCGGGGGTTGCCGTCCTGCGGGCGCGGGGTCGCGGCGCCCACCTCGATGTACCCGAACCCGGCACGCGCCAGGGGGGCGATGGCGGTTGCGTTCTTGTCATAGCCCGCCGCAAGGCCGATCGGGTTCAACAGCGGCAATCCGGCCAGCGTGGTGGCAAGGCGCGGCGTGCTGACCGGGCCGGGCAGGGGCACCACCCCGGTCTGGAGCGCGCGCAGCGACCAGCCATGCGCGGTTTCGGGGTCAAGCCGGTGCAGCGCCGCAAGGCCCGCGCGTTCGTAAAGGCTCACCACAGACCTTCCGGGAAGATATGCCCGGTGGCCCCCAGTGGCAGGGACTTGTCCCAGACCACATCCGAAATCGACAGGGGCCGGTACAGGTGCGGAAACAGCGCACCCCCGCGCGCCGGTTCCCATTTCAACTCGGGGCCGAGCCGCGCATCGTCAAAGGCCACCAGAACCAGATCGCTTTCGGTGGCGAAGTACTTGGCCGCCGTTTCGGCGACCTGGGCTGCGGTGGAGAAGTGGATGTACCCGTCGGCCAGATCCACCGGCGCGCCACGGGTGACGCCCGCGTCGCGGAACGCGTTCCATTCGGGGCGGCGGAAGATTTTCAGGATCAGCATGCGGTGCGTCATGCCCTGTGGCTTCCTTTTGGTCAATGCCCCTGCTGTGGCAAGGTGTCATGGCGGTGTCATGCCGGGCAGGCAGGTTTTGCATCAGCGCGCTTTACAGCCAAGGGGCTGCGGCGCAGGCTGTTACAATTCTGTCATGAAAGGTGGACCGTCATGAAACGCAACATTCTGGGATCGGCGGCGGCGCTGGCATTGATGGCCGGTGCGGCGCAGGCCGAATACGCGCTGACCATCCTGCATACCAACGACTTTCACGCCCGGTTCGAGCCGATATCGGCCTTCGATTCCGCCTGTTCGGCGGAAGACGCGGCCGAGGGCAAGTGCTTTGGCGGGGTGGGGCGTCTGGTGACGGCGATCGCCGAGGCGCGCACCCGCAGCAACAATGCGATTCTGGTGGATGGTGGCGACCAGTTTCAGGGCTCGCTGTTCTACACCTATTACAAGGGGGCCGCGTCGGCCGAGTTCATGACCAAGCTGGGTTATGACGCGATGACGGTGGGCAACCACGAATTCGACGACGGCCCCGAAGTGCTGCGCGGGTTCATGGATGCGGTGGGCTTTCCGGTATTGATGTCGAACGCCGACTTTTCGGGCGAGCCGCTGTTGTCGGACAAGCTGATGAAATCGGTGGTGATCGAGCGGGGCGGCGAGAAGCTGGGCCTGATCGGGCTGACGCCGCAGGACACCGACGAATTGGCCAGCCCCGGGCCGAACGTGATCTTCACCGATCCGGTCGGCGCTGTGCAGCAGGAGGTCGATGCGCTGACCGCCGCGGGGGTCGCCAAGATCATTGTGCTGAGCCATTCGGGCTACGAGGTCGACAAGCGGGTGGCGGCGGAAACGACCGGCGTCGATGTGATCGTCGGCGGGCATTCGAACACCTATCTGTCCAACTTGGCGGAAAACGCGGTTGGACCCTATCCGACGATGGTGGGACCGACGGCCATCGTACAGGCCTATGCCTATGGCAAGTTTCTGGGCGAGTTGAACGTCGTTTTCAACGATGCCGGAGAGGTGATTTCGGCCACGGGAGAGCCGCTGATCATGGATGCAGCGGTCGAGGAAGACGCGGCGACGGTGGCGCGGGTGGCCGAGATGGCGGTGCCGCTGGAAGAAATCCGCTCCAAGGTCGTGGCCGAGGCCGCCAGCGAGATCGACGGGTCGCGCGAGACGTGCCGGGCGATGGAATGTCCCATGGGCAATCTGATCGCCGAGGCGATGCTGGCACGGGTGGCGGATCAGGGGGTGACCATCGCGTTGCAGAACGGCGGCGGGGTGCGCGCCTCGATCGACGCAGGCCCGATCACGATGGGCGAGGTTCTGACGGTGCTGCCGTTCCAGAACACCCTTTCGACGTTCGAAGCCACCGGCGCGCAGATCGTGGCCGCGCTGGAAAACGGGGTGAGCCAGATCGAAGAGGGCGCAGGCCGGTTCCCGCAGGTTGCGGGGCTGAAGTTCAGCTTCGACGCAGCGGCTGCGGCGGGGGCGCGGGTGTCGGACGTGATGGTGGCCGAGGGTGGGGCCTATGTGCCGATCGACCCGGCCCAGACCTATCTGATGGCGTCCAACAACTTCATCCGCAACGGCGGCGACGGGTACAAGATGTTCGTCGATGCGGCAAACGCCTATGACTTCGGCCCGGATGTGGCCGATGTGGTGGCGGAATATCTGGCGGCTGCCGGGCCTTACACGCCGTCCACCGACGGGCGCATTACGGCGAAGTAAGGCTATCGGGCGGCGGCGGTAACCTCGACCTCGACCAGAAACTCCGCCCGGGTGAAGCCTGTGACGATGACAAGGGTGGAGGCTGGCAGGCGGGTGACGCCTGCCAGCCAGGCATCGCGGGCGGCCATGTAGGCGGGCATGTGGGCGCGGTCGGTGACGAAGGCGTTGATCCGGATCACGTCGGCGGGCGTCATGCCCGCCTGTGCCAGAATAGCCGCGCAGTTTGCAAAGCAGAGGTCGGCCTGCGCCCGCGCACCTTCGGGCACAGACCCGTCCGGTCGCAGTGCCAGTTGCCCGGACGTGACCACCAGCCGCGCCCCGGCGGGCACTTCGACGCCATGGGCATAGGCCGCGAACGGTGGGGCGATGGTGGGCGGCTGGAGCATCTTCATCGGGACACCGGTGTTGGTCTCTTCATCCTGCGCAGTCGGGGCGACGAAAGACCAGACCCGCCAGCGGATTGGCAACGCTTGCCGGTTCACGCACAAAAACAGTGCAAAATCATCTGAAATGCGCATAGCGTTTGGGCTGTTGTACCGGAACTCTGAAAAGACGCGCGGCGCGGGTCGCTGCGGGGAACGGGTGGCCTAGCTTGGCAGGTGAGGAATCAGACAGGGGGTTTGCCGGAATGACATATTGCACGACCACGAAACTTGCCGGCTGGACCGGTGCGCTGCTGGCCGCTTCGACCGGGTTCGCCGCCGCGAACGAACCGGTGGTGTTCGGCACCAACTGGCTGGCGCAGGCCGAGCACGGCGGGTTCTATCAGTCGGTCGCCGACGGCACCTATGCCGCCTGCGGGTTGGACGTGACGATCCAGCCGGGCGGGCCGCAGGTGAACAACCGCGCGCTGATGTTGGCGGGCAAGATCCAGTTCAACATGGGCGGCAACCTGCTGGAGGCGTTCAGCGCCGCCGCAGAGGGCATTCCCGTGGTCGTCGTCGCGGCCAGCTTCCAGAAAGAGCCGCAGGTGATCCTGACCCATCCGGGCAAGGTCAAATCCTTCGAAGAGTTGAAGACCCTGCCGACGCTGCTGATCGGGGACGCAGGCTATGCCAGCTTCTATCAGTGGATGATCAAGGCTTACGGCTTCACCGAGGAACAGCGCCAGCCCTACACCTTCAACCCCGCGCCGTTCATCGCGGATGAAAATTCGGGGATGCAGGGCTACCTCTCGTCCGAACCGCTGATGGTGGAAAAGGAAGGCGGGTTCAAACCCGACGTCTGGCTGATCGCGGATGCGGGCTATTCGACCTATTCCACCCTGATCGAGACGATGGCCGACACCGTGGCGACCAAGCCCGAGGTGGTGACCTGCTTTGTCGAAGGGTCGATCAAGGGTTGGTACAATTACCTTTACGGCGACAATGCCGCCGCGAATGCAATGATCAAGACCGACAATCCTGACATGAACGACGAACAGATCGCCTTCGGGATCGAGAAGATGAAGGAAGCGGGGATCGTCGATTCGGGCGACGCGCTGACCATGGGCATCGGCGTGATGACAGAAGGCATGGTGAAGGATTTCTATGACAAGATGGTCACGGCGGGTGTCGTGGCGGCGGATCTGGACTGGAAATCGACCATCAACACCAGCTTTGTCGGCAAGAGTGTGGGGATGGACCTGAAGAAGTGAACCTGTCCGAGGCGGTCCTCCAGCCGCCCCGGCTGCCGGAAAGGGCCTGCCATGACCACCAATCGTCCGATCCTGCCGATGGGCCAGCGCGACAGGCTGCTGGAACTGCAAGGCGTGGACAAGACGTTCAACGGGGCTGTGGTGGCGTTGCGGCGGATGAACCTGACGGTGAACGAGGGGGATTTCATCTCGCTTCTGGGGCCGTCTGGGTGCGGGAAATCGACGGCGCTGCGGCTGATCGCGGGGCTGGCGCGGCCGACGGCGGGGCGCATCCTGTGGTCGGGCGGGCAGGGCACCGGCGATCTGGGGGTCGTGTTTCAGGAACCCACGCTGATGCCATGGGCCACGGTGGCGCAGAACGTCTGGCTGCCGTTTCGGCTGCGCGGGCAGTCGATGGCCGCCGTGCGCGGTCAGATCGCCGAAGCGCTGGACCTGGTGGGATTGGGGGCGTTTCCGGATGCCTATCCGCGCGAGTTGTCGGGGGGAATGAAGATGCGGGTGTCCATTGCCCGCGCGCTGGTTACCAATCCCCGCCTGATCCTGATGGACGAACCCTTTGCGGCGCTGGACGAGATCACCCGGCAAAAACTGAACAACGACCTTCTCACCTTACGCGGCAAGATCGGCTGCACGGTGATATTCGTGACCCATTCGGTGTTTGAATCGGTCTTCCTGTCCGACCGGGTTGTGGTCATGGCGGCGCGTCCGGGCCGGGTGATCCGCGAACTGGTGGTCGACGCGCCCTATCCGCGCGATCTGGCTTACCGTACGTCGCCCGCCTATGCGGCGCATTGCACCGTTGCCTCCGAGGCGCTTGCCATCGCGATGGAAGAAGCCGCATGATGGCGCTGGACCGGACCGTTTCGCAGGCCGAGGCGCTGGTGGATGCCGACGAGGCGCGGATTGCGCGGCGCAGGCGTGTCGAGGGCGTGGGCAAATGGCTGATGCCGGTGATCGTGCTGGGGCTGTCGATCTGGGGCTGGGACCGGCTGGTGGTCTGGAACGCGATTCCGCATTATATCCTGCCATCCCCCGGGCGTGTGATGCAGACGCTAATCAAGGACTGGCCGATCCTGTTCGACGCCTTGCTGGTGACGTTGCAGATCACCTTCATGGCGCTGGCGGTGGCGGTGATTGGCGGCGTCGGACTGGCCATCCTCTTCACGCAAAGCCGCTGGGCCGAGATGAGTTTCTATCCGTTTGCGGTGATCCTGCAGGTGACGCCGGTGGTTTCGGTTGCGCCGCTGATTTTCATCTATGTTGAAAATCGAACAATCGGGCTGCTTTTGTGTGCCTGGATCGTGGCCTTCTTTCCAATTCTTGCGAATACCACGCTGGGACTGAATTCGGCGGACAGCAATCTGCGGGACCTGATGCGCATCTATGGCGCGCGGCGGTGGCAGACGCTGCGGTTCCTGCAACTGCCGTCGGCCCTGCCGTATTTCCTGTCGGGACTGCGGATTGCGGGGGGGCTGAGCCTGATCGGGGCGATCGTCGCCGAATACGTGGCGGGAACCGGCGGGATCGGGTCCGGGTTGGCGTTCCGGATTCTGGAGGCGGGATACCGGCTGAACATTCCGCGCATGTTTGCGGCGCTGATCCTGATTGCAGTGTCAGGGGTGGTTATCTTTGCCGGCCTTTCGATCCTGTCGCATCTTTGTCTGCGGAAATGGCACGAAAGTGCGTTGAAACGGGAATGACTATGGATTTCAAGACTTTGCCGCGGGTTCCGGTCCGGCTGGAAAATGTGACGGTTCCGGCCTGCCTGCTCGGCCTGCCGGGCGATCTGGTGCGCACATCCCTCGCGCTGGATGGGGCGATCGTGGCGGATGCGTCCACCGTGATCGACATGGGCGGGGCGATGGTGCTGCCCTGTTTTACCGACATGCATACCCATCTGGACAAGGGCCACATCTCGCCCCGCAGTCCCAATCCGGACGGCACTTTCGACGGCGCGTTGCGCACGGTCGGTGCCGACCGGGCGGCGCGCTGGACGGCGCAGGATGTGGCGGCGCGGATGGAGTTTTCGCTGCGCTGCGCCTACGCCCACGGGACGCGGGCCGTGCGCACCCATCTTGACGCGATTGCGCCGCAGGATGCCATCAGCTTTCCGGTCTTTGCCGCCAAGCGCGAGGAATGGGCGGGGCGGATCGATCTGCAGGCGGTCTGTCTGGTAGGGGCCGAGGATTTCTCGACCCATGGGGCCTTTCTGCGCACGGCGGACATCGTGGCGGACCATGGCGGTGTTCTGGGGATGGTGACCTATCCGCTGCCCGATATTTCCAGCCGGATCAGGGACTTCCTGCAGATGGCCGCGGCCCGTGGATTGTCGGCAGACTTTCATGTGGACGAAACGCAGGACCCGGGTTCGAACACATTGCGCGCGATTGCCGAAGCGGTGATCGACACCGGATTTGCCGCACCGGTGGTGGTCGGCCACTGCTGTTCCGTTTCCCGGATGCCCGAGGCCGGGGCGATGGAAACGCTGGATATGGCCGCGCGCGCCGGTCTGAATGTGGTCAGCCTGCCGATGTGCAACCTTTATCTGCAGGACCGGCAGGCGGGCCGCACCCCCCGGTCGCGCGGGATCACGCTGGTGCACGAGATGAAGGCGCGCGGGATCAACGTCAGCTTCGCGTCGGACAACACGCGCGACCCGTTCTATGCCTATGGCGACATGGACATGCTGGAAGTGATGCGCGAGGCGACGCGGATCGCGCATCTGGATCATTCCGATGCGGATTGGGTGCAGGCGTTTCTGGGCAACCCGTCGCGGGCCTGCGGTTTTGCCGCGCCAAGCCTTGCGGTGGGTGCGCCCGCCGATCTGGTGATCTTTCGCGCGCGCAACTGGTCGGAACTGTTCGCCCGCCCGCAATCCGACCGGATCGTGCTGCGGGGCGGGCTGGCCATCGACCGGACCCTGCCGGACTATTCCGAACTTGACCCCCTGATGGAGCCGCAATGAACCTCGCTGCCGCAAAAGCCGCGCTTACCCATCTGGATATGGACGAAAACCCGGTGTCGATCCGGGCCAAGTCGCGTGATTTCTTCTGGTATTCGCCGGTCCTGAAGGCGCGGCTGGATCATGTGGTGGCCGATTTCGTGGTGGCCCCGCGCAACGAGGCGGAAGTGGTCGAGGTGTTGCGGGTCTGTCATGCCCATGACGTGCCTGTGACGACGCGCGGGGCGGGCACCGGAAACTACGGGCAGGCGATGCCGCTGGCGGGCGGCTGCATCCTGCACATGAAGAACATGAATGCGGTCCGCGAAGTGCATCCGGGGCGGGTGGTCGTGGAGCCGGGCTGTCTGCTGAAAGACGTCGATGCGGCCTGCAAGGCATCGGGGCAGGAATTGCGCATGTTTTCCAGCACTTGGGCCACCGCAACCATCGGCGGCTTCATCGCAGGCGGGTCGGGCGGGGTCGGGTCGGTGACCTGGGGCAGTCTGCGCGATCTGGGCAACATCATCCGCCTGCGGGTGGTGACGATGGAGGCGGAGCCGCGCGTGCTGGATTTCACCGGCGAGGAACTGCACCGGGTCAGCCATGCCTATGGCACCAACGGCATCATCTCGCTGGTCGAGATGCCGCTGGCCCCGGCCTATGACTGGGTCGAGATGTTTGTCACCTGCGACAGCTTTCCGCAGGCCGCGCGGCTGGCCGCCGATCTGGCCGATCAGGACGGCATTCTGAAAAAGCTGATCTCGGTGTTCGAGGCGCCGATTGCGCAGGACTTCTTTCAGCGTGTTGCTCCGCATGTCAAACCGGGGCAGACCGTGCTGGGTCTGATGGTGGCCCCTCATGCGATGGACGGGTTCCTAACGTTTCTTGCGCGGCAGCCTGGGGCCACGCTGATCTATCGGTCCGACGATCACGGTTGGAGCCGCGAACCCGGGCCGGTGTTCGAGTATGGGTGGAACCACACCACCCTGCGGGCGCTGAAGGTCGATCCGAAGATCACATATCTGCAAGTCCGCTATGCCGGGCCCGACTTTCTGGACAAGATCGAAGCCGTGCGCGCCGCCGTCAACGGCGAGGTTCTGCAGCATCTGGAGGCGATGCGCGAAGGCGGGCGCACCGTTTTCGCCGGGCTGTCTCTGGTGCGGTTCACGACCGAAGACCGGCTGGACGAAATCGTGCGCATCCACGAAGACCTCGGCTGCATGATCTTCAACCCCCACCGCTATACCCTGGAAGAGGGCGGGCGGCAGGTGGTGGATGCACGGCAGTTGGAGTTCAAGCGCGAGGCGGACCCCAAGGGATTGCTCAATCCGGGCAAGATGATTGCCTGGGATGACCCAAGTTTCGGGTTCGACCGGGTCTATTCCTATGCCAAGATGCAGGCCGCGGAATGACGGTGCGGCCGACAAGGGGGGTCTCGGACCCCCCTCTGTCCCCTGCGGGGCCATTCACCCCCCGAGGATATTTCCAGACGGAAAATCAGCCGAGCGTTTCGGCCGGGGTGCAAGCATGACCAAAGCACTTGTGCTGTTTGCCCATCCGTGTGCGGAGAGCTTTTCGTCCAGCCTGCACCGCGTCGTGGTCGACACCCTGCGGGCGCGCGGGTGGGAGGTGGACGATTGCGACCTGAATGCCGAAGGCTTCAGCCCGGTTCTGACGGCGGCAGAGCGGCGGGCGTATCACGAGGTGGGCGTCAACACGGCTCCGGTGCAGGGATATGTGGATCGGCTTCGCGCGGCAGAGGTGCTGGTTCTGGTGTTTCCCGTGTGGAACTTCGGCTTTCCCGCCATCCTGAAGGGGTTCTTCGACCGGGTGTTCCTGCCCGGCGTGTCGTTCCGGCTGGAGGACGGGTTTGTGCAGCCGAACCTGACGCACATTCGCAAGCTGGTGGCGGTGACGACCTATGGCGGTACAAGGGCCAGGGCGCTTTTGGCGGGCGACCCGCCGCGCCATGTGGTGCGCCGGGCGATCTGGCATGTGTGCCGCCCCGAAAAGATGCGTTATCTAGCACTTTATGACATGAACCGGGTCACAGAAGACCGCCGCCGCCGCTATCTTGCGACGGTGCAACGCGAGATGGAGGCGCTGTGAATGCGCGCTTTGGTCGTTTACTGCCACCCCAGCCCGAAAAGCTTCAACGCCGCCGTGCGCGATGTGGTGATCGCCCGGCTGCAGGCGGCCGGGGCCGAGGTGCGGTTGAGCGATCTTTACGCACGCGGCTTCGATCCGCGTCTTACGCCGGACGAATGGGCGGGGTATCTGGACTGTCCCGCCAACCAGACCCCGGTCAGCGAGGATGTGGCCGACATCCTTTGGTGTGACACGCTGATCTTTGTCTATCCGACCTGGTGGTACGGGCTGCCTGCGATGCTGAAGGGCTGGCTGGACCGGGTTCTGCTGCCCGATGTGGCCTTTCTGATGCCGGACGGGGTGAACAAGGTGATCCGGCCCGGTCTGCACCATGTCACGCGGCTGGGGGTGTTCACGACTTGTGGCGCAAGCTGGTGGCTGACCCGGCTGGTGGGCGCGCCGGGGCGGCGGACCCTGCTGCGCGGAGTGGGGTATCTGCTGCGCCCCGGAAAGCGCGTTGTGTTCGCGGCGCATTACCTGATGGACAGCTCGACCCCCGACAGCCGGGCGCGGCATCTGGACCGGATCGGGGTGAAGATGGACCGGCTGATCGGGAAGGCTACGGTTCAGGGCGACGAGGTCAGGGCATGAGCGCGCGCGACTGGGCGGATTTCCGGGCGACGGAGTTTGTCGGGCTGGACCCCGAGCGGGTGATCGCCGTTCTTCCGACTGCGGCGGTCGAACAGCACGGGCCGCACCTGCCGGTGGGCACCGACACGCTGATCGCGCAGGGGTTGCTGGAACGGTTTCGGGCGGAATGCCCCGCCGATCTGGATATCCGGGTTCTGCCGGTGCAGGCGGTGGGCAAGTCGAACGAGCATCTTTTCGCAGCCGGAACGCTGACCCTGACTGCCGAGACGGCGCTGAAGGCCTGGATCGAAATCGGGCTTTCGGTGGCGCGCGCAGGGGTGCGCAAGATCGTGATCGTGAACAGCCATGGCGGCAATCTGGACCTGATCTCGATCCTGAGCCGGGAGTTGCGGGTGCGGGCGGGGATGCTGGCGGTCAAGTGCCAATGGTCGGGCTTCGGCGTGCCTGCGGGGCTTTATGGCGATCGGGAACTGGCCTACGGGACTCACGGTGGCGATGTCGAGACGTCGCTGATGCTGGCCTTTCGGCCGGGGGTCGTGGACATGGGCGCTGCGCGGGATTTCCGGTCGACTGCGGAAGGGGCGGCAATCCCGCCCACGGGTGCGGTCAGCTATGGCTGGATTGCGACGGATCTGAATCCGGCAGGGGTGGTCGGGGATGCGTCAGCGGCCACAGCGGAAAAGGGGCATGGCACGGCGGCGCATCAGGTGGCTGGGTTCATCACGCTGCTGCGGGCGGTCGCCGCGCGGAACCTTTCGGGGCTCGATCCGGTTCAAGGCTGATGTGCGGCAGGTTCACCATCACCCATCCCAACGAGGCGATCGCGGCGTTGTTCGGGGCGGTGCCGGGCAACGATCTGCCCGACAGCCCGCGGTTCAACATCTGCCCGACAGACCCTGTTGCCGTGGTCACCGGGGACGGCGCGCGGCGGCTGCGGGTGATGCGGTGGGGATTGTTGCCGGCCTGGTACAAGACCCCGTCGGACGGGCCGCTGATCATCAACGCGCGATCCGACACGATTGCGGTCAAGCCCGCCTTCCGCACGGCGGTGCGCGAACGGCGATGCATCGTTCCGGCGTCAGGTTTCTATGAATGGTCGGCGGGCCCGGACAAGACGCGGCTGCCGTGGTACTTTACCCGCAAGGATGGTCAACCGATGGCCTTTGCGGCGGTCTGGCAGCGGTGGGGCGAGATCGACACCTGCGCCATGGTCACCACAGAGGGCGGAACCGCGATGGACGGGGTGCATGACCGCGAGCCGGTCATTCTGGAACCGGCCGACTGGCCGCTTTGGCTGGGAGAGGCGGGGCACGGGGCGGCCCTTCTGATGAAGCCGACCGATGGGGTTCTGCAGCGGCACCGGGTGGGGGTTGCGGTCAATTCGAACCGGGCCCGCGGGCCGGAGTTGATCGAGCCGATCGGGGTCTGAGCCGGGCGCAGCGATGCGGACAAGAGAACGCCGTTTGATTTCAGACAGTTGATCCCGCAAAGCCCGGATATTGCAGCCTGTCGGCGGTTTTTCGTCGCCGAACCTTGCGCCTGAGGCAGCGCTTGGGTATCTAGGGCGCAGCGCGGGCGTTGTGTAATGGTAAGACCTTAGCCTTCCAAGCTAAAGACGCGGGTTCGATTCCCGCCGCCCGCTCCATCCAGCCAACCGTCGTATGGAAGCCTACAGATTTTCCGACTGCGGCATGCCCAGTACATGAAAACCGCCGTCGACGCGCAGGATTTCGCCCGTCGTGCAGGCGCCGTAGTCCGAGGCCAGAAACACCGCCGCCCCGCCCACAGACTCCAGCGTGGCGTTGACCCGCAGGGGGGCGTTCGCCTCGGTATGGCGGAAGGTGGCGCGGGCCCCGCCGATGGCGGCCCCGGCCAGCGTCTTCATCGGGCCGGGCGACACGGCGTTGACGCGGATGCCCTGCGGGCCAAGGTCGTTGGCAAGGTAGCGCACGGCGGATTCCAGCGCGGCCTTGGCGACACCCATGACGTTGTAGTTCGGGGTCACGCGGTTCGATCCCTGAAACGTCAGCGTGATCAACGACCCGCCGTCGGGCATCAGGGCGGCGGCCCGACGGGAGACGTCGATGAAGGAAAAGCACGAGATCGACAGCGAATTGCGGAAATTCTCGCGGCTGGTGTTGATGAAACGGCCGGTCAGTTCGTTCTTGTCTGAAAACGCAATCGCATGAACCAGAAAGTCGAGCGTGCCCCAGCGCGCGGCCAGCGCCGCAAAGCAGGCGTCAAGGCTTGCGTCGTTCATGACGTCGACATCGACAAGGAAATCCGACCCCAACGATGCCGCCAGCGGTTCGACGCGTTTGCCAAAGGCGTCGCCCTGATACGAAAAGGCGAGTTCCGCGCCCTCCGCGTGCATGGCCTTCGCAATGCCCCAGGCAATCGAGCGGTCATTGGCGACGCCCATGATCAGCCCGCGTTTGCCCTTCATCAGTTCGGCCATGCTGACGCTCCTATGCGTGTCGGATCAATCTAGAAATTTGGACATCAAGAGGGTGGCGTTGGTGCCGCCGAAGCCAAAGCTGTTGGACAGGACCGAGTCGAGGTCGACGTTCTCCCGCAGGGTGGTGACGATCTCTGCCGGGTCGAGCGCCGGGTCGAGTGTGGTGACATTGGCCGAGGCGGCGATGAAATTGCCCTGCATCATCAGCAGGCTGTAGATCGCCTCGTGCACGCCGGTGGCACCCAGGCTGTGGCCGGTCAGCGATTTGGTCGACGACACCGGGGGGGTGCTGCCCTGACCGAAGACGCGGCGGATAGCCTCCATCTCGGTGATGTCGCCCACCACGGTCGAGGTGCCGTGCGTGTTGATATAGTCCACCCGGCGGTCCGGCGGCAGGGTCGACAGGGCCAGCCGCATCGAGCGCTCGCCGCCTTCGCCAGAGGGTGCCACCATGTCATAGCCATCAGAGGTAGCGCCGTAGCCCGTCACCTCGGCATAGATCTTCGCGCCGCGTGCGCGGGCGTGCTCCAGTTCTTCCAGCACGACCACGCCGCCGCCACCGGCGATCACAAAGCCGTCGCGCGTCGCGTCATAGGGGCGCGAGGCGGTTTCGGGGGTGTCGTTGTATTTCGACGACATGGCCCCCATCGCATCGAACAGGCAGGACAGCGTCCAATCCAACTCTTCGCCGCCGCCGGCGAACACCACGTCCTGCTTGCCCATCTGGATCAATTCCACACCATTGCCGATGCAATGGGCAGAGGTGGAGCAGGCGGAGGTGATGGAATAGTTGACACCCTTGATCTTGAACGGGGTGGCGAGGCAGGCAGAGTTGGTCGACGACATGCCCTTGGTCACCATGAACGGACCCATCCGTTTCGGGCTGCCGGTTTCGCGCACGATGTTGTGGGCACGGTAGAAGGATTTGGTCGACGGACCGCCCGACCCCATGATCAGACCGGTGCGGTTGTTCGAAACCTCGGAGGGTTCAAGGCCGCTGTCCTTGACCGCCTGATCCATCGCGATGAAGTTGTAGGCCGCCCCGTCGCCCATGAAGCGCAGGTCGCGTTTGTCGATGTGGTCGGCCAGCACGATCTTGGGTTCGCCGTGCACCCGGCAGCGGAATCCATGTTCGACATAGTCGGGGGCCGCCACGATGCCGGACGTGCCCGCGCGCAGCGAGGCTTCGACTTCGGCAGCGGTGTTGCCGATGGACGAGACGATGCCGAGACCGGTGATGACGACGCGACGCATGGGCGTTCCTCCTGTTGTCTGGTCATCGAGGTGACCGTAGCTTTAACGTCAACTTGCGGAAAGGGCCACCTTCATGTCCTTGACAAGGTAGATGGTTTCACCGTCCGCCTCAACCCGGCCATCGGCGACACCCATGGTCAGGCGACGGCTTTGCACCGCCTTGGTAAAATCGACGTGATAGGTCAGCAGTTTGCGATCCGGGCGCACCATGCCGGTCAACTTGACCTCGCCCACGCCAAGCGCATAGCCACGCCCCTGCCAGCCGCGCCAGCCCAGGTTGAAACCGGTCAGTTGCCACAGCCCGTCAAGGCCAAGACAGCCGGGCATGATCGGGTTTCCGGGGAAATGGCAGGCAAAGAACCACAGGTCTGGGTGGATGTCGAACTCGGCCGTCACATGCCCCTTGCCGTGCAATCCGCCATCCCCGGAGATGTCGGTGATGCGGTCCATCATCAGCATGGGGGGTTCGGGCAACTGGGCGTTGCCGGGGCCGAACAGGTCGCCCCGCGCGCAGGCCAGAAGGGCTGCCTTGTCGAAGCTTGTTGGATATTGACCCATGCGGACGCGGTCTCCTTGACGTGCCGGTTGTCGTGTCGGTGTAACACCCGGCGGGAAGGGGTGGCAAGGGCAGGGGAAATCCTGGGCGTTCGGGTGGCGGTGCGGCCCTTGAAGCGGCTTGCTTCGGGCCTTGCGGGGCGCGGAAGGTCGATCAGGCTTGACACAGGGGGCCTTGGGGACCACTTCAGAACCATGGAATGTCAGGGAAGCGATCCGGACGGACGGATCGGCTGAAGCGGGCAGAAAGCGGACCGATGGACCGGCAGTTTGAACAGGATTTGACGCACGATCCGCAGGCACTTGATCTGGGAACGGTCTGGCTTGGCCGGGGCAGACTGCGTCCGACCCGGCAACGTCTGGCGCTGGCGGCCCTGCTGGTCGGAGACGGCGAAAACCGGCACGTCACTGCCGAAAGCCTGTATGCGGCCGCGGCCAAGGCCGGGGAACGGGTCAGTCTGGCGACCGTTTACAACACGCTGCGGGCTTTCTGCGATGCGGGCCTGATGAACGAAGTGGTGGTGGACGGCGCGCGCAGCTACTTTGACACCCGCACGGACGATCATCCGCATTTCTACTGGGAAGAAACCCATGCGCTCAGCGATGCGCCGACTGACACGCTGACCATCGCGGGGTTGCCCGACGTTCCTGCCGGAATGCAGGTGTCGCGCGTCGATGTGGTGATCCGGCTGAAACGCAAGCCCGTTTCGCCCTGAAAACGGGCAGTGGATGCCCGCAGCCTTGGCCTTTTGCACGGCTTTCCCGGGATGGCTTGTGTTTTCGCAGGTTTGTCGGCAGGACCGGGGAACCGTTCGCGGTCGGTGACATTGGGTCTGTGAAAATGCAGGGGCCGTGCCGTAGGAAGGTGGGGCGCCGTTTGCTTGCCCTGTGCAGAAAGGCCAGACATGCTGATCCGATTTGGTTACGACATCACGATTTCCTGCGCGCAGGAGACTTCGGTGATCTGCCTGCTGTCGATGCGCGACGAACGGCGCAGTGACTTGCGCCGGCCCGAAGAGTTCTCGCTGACGCCCGCCATCCACCACGCGCAGTATCATGACCAGTTCGGCAACGTCTGCCGCCGGTTCACAGCCCCGGCGGGGCCGCTGCGCATCTGGGGTGACGGCATTGTCGCAGACCACGGCCTGACCGACCCCGTCGACCTTTCCGCGAAAGAGACGCCCCTTTCAGACCTGCCGTCCGACGTGCTGGTCTACCTTCTGGGCAGCCGGTATTGCGAAACGGACAAGATGAGCCAGATCGCCTGGGACATGTTCGGCCATCTGCCGCATGGGTGGAGCAGGGTTCAGGCGATCTGCGATTACGTGCACAACCACATCACCTTCAACTACCAGAACGCCCGCAACACCCGTACCGCCTACGAGGCGTGGCAGGAACAGACCGGCGTGTGCCGCGACTTTGCGCATCTTGGGCTGACGCTGCTGCGCTGCATGAACATTCCGGCGCGGTATGTGAACGGCTATCTCGGCGACATCGGGGTGCCCGTGCGGTTGCCGATGGATTTTTCGGCCTGGATCGAGGTGTTCGTGGGCGGGCGCTGGATGACCTTCGATCCGCGCAACAACAAGCCCCGCATTGGGCGGGTCAAGGTGGCGCAGGGGCGCGATGCGGCGGATGTGCCGCTGATCCACTCTTTCGGGCCGCATCTCTTGCAGGAATTCAAGGTCTGGTGCCACGAGGTCGAATAACGCGGCTGCTGGCCCCGGCGGCAAAGCGCGCTAGCTGCGGCTGAAGGAGACCGTCGATGCCGCATCCGAAGTCCGAACCCCGCGCCGTTGCCATCCCTGCCTCGCGCCTGTCGCGTCTGGTTCAACTCGGCGGGCTTGCCTCCCGCATCGCGGGCGACATGGCGGCGCAGGGCGCGCGGCAACTGGTGCAGGGCCAGCGCCCCAGGATCAGCGACCTGCTGCTGACGCCTGCCAACGCGCGGCGCGTCGCCGACCAGCTGGCACAGATGCGCGGCGCGGCGATGAAGGTCGGGCAGCTGATGTCGATGGACGCCGGGGATGTTCTGCCGCCGGAACTGGCGCAGATCATGGCGCGGCTGCGCGCCGAGGCGCACCACATGCCCGCACCGCAGTTGAAAAAGGTGCTGACGGCGGCCTGGGGGCTGGACTGGCTGCGCCGGTTCCAGAAATTCGACGTGCGCCCCATCGCCGCCGCCTCGATCGGGCAGGTGCACCGGGCGCAAACCCGCGACGGGCGCGATCTGGCGATCAAGGTCCAGTATCCCGGCGTGCGGCGCAGCATCGACTCGGATGTCGACAACGTGGCGGCGCTGATGCGGATGTCGGGGCTGGTGCCCAAGGGCGTCGATGTGGCCCCGATGCTGGCCGAGGCGAAGCGGCAGTTGCACGAAGAGGCGGACTATCTGCGCGAAGGGCGGTGTCTGGCCGAGTTCGGCACGCTTCTGGCCGATGCGCCGGGCTTTGTGGTGCCGCGGTTGCATGGCGACCTGACGACGGCGGACGTGCTGGCGATGGACTATGTGCAGGGCGTTCCGGTTGAAGATCTGGCCGATGCTCCGCAAAAAGAGCGTGACCGGGTTCTGACGCTGCTGATCGGGCTTCTGTTCCGCGAGATGTTCGAATTCCGGCTGATGCAGACCGATCCGAATTTCGCGAACTATCGGTATGAGGCGGCATCCGGGAAGGTGATCCTGCTGGATTTCGGGGCGACGCGGGCCTTTCCTGAAAGCTTCGCCGAGCTTTACCGCCGCCTGTTGCGCGCCGGTCTGGCAGGCGATCTGGAGACGGTCAGGGCCGCAGCGGGCGAGATCGGCTTTCTGGCGGACGACACCCCGCCCCAGCTTGAGGCAGAGATGATGGCGATGTTCCAGCTTGTGCTGTCGCCGCTGCGCGAAGAGGGGCCCTACGACTTTGGCGCATCCGATCTTGTGGGGCGGATGCGCGATGCCGGGATCGCAATGCAGGACGACGCCGAACACTTTCGCATCCCGCAGATCGACGCGCTGTTCCTGCAACGCAAGTTCGGCGGAATTTTCCTGTTGGCCAGCCGGCTGAAGGCGCGGGTCGACCTGCGAGCCGTCATCGGGCCATATCTTTAGGGGTGGTGCGGATGCGGTACCTGCGACGGGCCATTCTGGGGATGATGCTGATGTCCGGTCCCGTGCTGGGGCAGGGCATGATGGTCGAGGATTTCACGATGCAGCCCGAAACACGCTGGCGGTTCTTTGCGGATACGGTGATGGGCGGGGTGTCGTCCGGTCAGGTGCGCTTCTTGCAGGAGGATGGCCGGACCCATGCGCGGATGACCGGAACGGTCAGCACGGCCAACAATGGCGGGTTCATCCAGATCCGGATGGACCTTCCGACGCCACCCCCCGATACGGCGCAGGGCGTGCGGTTGGTCGTGCGGGGCAATGACCAAAGGTACTTCGTGCATCTGCGCACGGCGGGAACTCTGCTGCCCTGGCAATACTATCAGGCCGGATTCGAGGTGGCGCGCGCATGGCAGGAGGTGCGGTTGCCGTGGGCGTCCTTCGAAGCGTCGGGTGCGATGCTGCGCGACGTGCCGCGCGCGGGGGCGCTGACATCGGTCGGGGTCGTGGCCTTTGGCCGGGACCACGAGGCGGACATCGAGGTGCGCGAAGTCGGGTTTTACTGAACGCGGCGGGGAAGTTGGTGGGCGACCCTGGAATCGAACCAGGCACGGGTCGCCCCGGGAGAGTTACAGTCTCCTGCCGCACCTTGCAGCGCGTCGCCCACTGAAGGCGGGTGTTACCGTCGGGGGTCGGGGGCGTCAAGGCGGAAAAGCTGGCTTGCGTGCCGGGCGGGCGGGCCGCATTAAGGGGGAAACGCAGGGGACCGACATGACCGGAGCCGTCAAACCAAGCTGGGTGGTGGACAAGGAGCGCGGCCGCAGGGCCGAAGCGCGCGAAACGGTCTGGCTGTTCGGGCTGCATGCGGTGCGTGACGCACTGGTCAACCCCGCCCGCGAGAAGCTGCGGCTGGTGGTGACGAAGAACGCTGCCGACAAGCTGGCCGAGGCGATCGGGATCAGCGGGATCGAACCCGAACTTGTCGATCCGCGCCGGTTCGACGTGCCGATCGACGAAGGCTCGGTCCATCAGGGCGCGGCAATGGAGGTGCGCCCCCTGCAATGGGGCAAGCTGGCCGAGGTCTGCATTTCGGGCACCGGGCTGCCTCTGGTCGTCTGTCTGGACCGGGTGACCGATCCGCACAACGTGGGCGCGGTGCTGCGCAGCGCCGAGGTGTTCGGCGCGCGGGCGGTGATCGCGCCGCGGCATCATTCGGCCCCCGAAACCGGCGCACTGGCCAAGACCGCCAGCGGCGCGCTGGAGCGGCAGCCCTATCTGAAGGTCACCAATCTGGCCGATGCGATGGCCGAACTGCGCGAGATGGGCTTCATGCTGATCGGGTTGGACGGTGACGGTGACGTGCCGCTGGCACAGGCGCTGGCGCAGGCGGGAAGCCGGGCCGTGGCGCTGGTGCTGGGGGCCGAAGGGCCCGGACTGCGTGACCGGACGCGGGCGACCTGCGACGTGATCGCGCGGATACCCTTTGCGGGGGCTTTCGGTTCGCTGAACGTGTCGAATGCCGCCGCAGTGGGCCTTTATGCGGCGTCAAGCCGGTGAGGATATCACAACACCGCGATAAGCACTTTAACCGCGCAGTAGGGTTTCTATGTGACAGTATGGGAATGGACCCGGAACTTCCGTTTCCTGCACTGTCCCTCGTTCCACACTGACGCCCGGCCGCAAGGTTCGGGCGTCCTTTTATGACAAAGGGTGCCAAGGATGACCGATGCCGATCAAATGGTTCGTGAAGTTCTGATGACCACTCGTGTCATCGCGCTGGTCGGATGGTCGCCGAAACCCGACAGGCCAAGCCACCGGGTGGCTGCGTTCCTCTCAAGCCGGGGCTACCGCGTCATTCCGGTCAATCCGGGGCAGGCCGGGGTGATCGTGCAGGGAGAGCCTGTGCGCGCCTCGTTGTCGGAGATCACCGAGCCGGTGGACATGGTCGATATCTTCCGCAGGTCGGAAGAGGTGGGGGCGGTGGTGGACGAAGCCTTGGCCGTGCCGGGGCTGCAGACGATCTGGATGCAGTTGGGCGTCATCGACGAGACTGCTGCGGCGCGCGCGCGGGCTGCGGGGCTGACGGTGGTGATGGACCGCTGTCCGGCCATCGACCATCCGCGCCTGATCGGGACTGGCCCGGTCGCCTAGTGCTTCTTGACAAACTCGGTCAGGATCACGATGCGCTGACCCTCCACCCGGCCTTCGATCTGGGCGGCATTGTCAGCGACAAGGGCGATGCCGCGCACCGCCGTGCCGCGCTTGGCGGTAAAGCCCGCGCCCTTGACCGTCAGGTCCTTGATCAGCACAACAGCATCGCCCTGCGCAAGAAGAACGCCGTTGCAGTCACGGTGTTCCACCGCTGCCGGCCCGGCCTCTGCGCCGTCGGGTTGCGCCATGGTGGCGCGGGCTTCGGCGGCCCAAGCCTCGTCGATGTTCGAAAGCCTGCGCCAGACCGCCAGTTGCACCGCAGGCACCGCAGACCAGGCCGCGCCCTCCAGACAGCGCCAGTGCGCGTCGGGGGCCGGGGTTTCCTCGCGGCAGAGGGGGCACAGCAGGATGTCCCCGGCAGGCGGCACGCCGACCTGATGCAGATCGGAGGCGTCGCCGCAGAATTCGCAGACGCCTCCGGCGCGGTCGATCAGAAGGGCATCGGGCATTTCAGGCTCCTTGCTGGCTATGCCCTGGGGGTAGGTCCTGCTTTCTCGGCGTGCAAGCCGTATAGCGGCCGTCCCTACCGAAATCGCAAGGCCAGCGCATTTTGCCTCTTGCGGGCTGCGGCGTCCCTTTATACATGAGCACCAGTCCAACCGGCGCGGGCGTAGCTCAGGGGTAGAGCATAACCTTGCCAAGGTTAGGGTCGAGGGTTCGAATCCCTTCGCCCGCTCCAGTGGGACTTGCATCAAGGGCACCTTCGGGTGCCCTTTTGCATTCCGGGCGGCTTTCCAAACCCCGGTGTCGGCCCTATAAGGCCTTGCTGATGAAGGAGTGCCGCCGATGCGCCGCGTGCAATTGTCCCGCAAGACGAACGAGACCGACATCGCCGTGACCCTAGATCTGGACGGTACCGGGACATGCCAGGTGTCCACCGGCATCGGGTTTTTCGACCACATGCTGGACCAGATCGCGCGTCATGCGATGATCGACATCACCCTGACCGCGACCGGTGACCTGCACATCGACGATCACCACACGGTCGAGGATTGCGGGATCGCGCTGGGTCAGGCCCTGACACAGGCGTTGGGCGACAAACGCGGCATCCGGCGTTATGGCGACGTGCGTCTTGCGATGGACGACGCGCAGATCGCCTGCGCACTTGATCTGTCGGGACGGCCCTTTCTGGTGTGGAACGTCGCCTTTCCGACGGCCAAGATCGGGACCTTCGACACCGAACTGGTGCGCGAGTTCTTTCAGGCGCTGTCGACCCACGGCGGCATCACCCTGCATCTGGACCGTTTGCACGGGATCAACAGCCACCATATTGCAGAGGCCACGTTCAAGGCCGTGGCGCGGGCATTGCGGGCCGCAGTAGAACCGGACCCGCGCCGGGCGGGCATGGTGCCCTCGACCAAGGGCATGCTGTGAGCCTGACCGTTCTGATCGACTACGATTCCGGCAACCTGCATTCGGCTGAAAAGGCGTTTCAGCGGATGGCGGCCGAGGTGGGGTCGGGCGAGGTTCTGGTCACCTCGCGCCCCGAGGATGTGGCGCGGGCCGACCGCGTCGTTCTGCCGGGGGACGGGGCGTTTCCGGCCTGCCGGGCGGCACTGGGCGCGTATGGCGGACTGTTCGAGGCGATCGACGAGGCTGTGCGGGTGCGGGCCGTGCCATTTCTGGGCATCTGTGTGGGCATGCAGATGCTGGCCGACCGGGGCCGGGAATACCATGACACGGCCGGATTCGGCTGGATCGGCGGCGAAGTGGTGCGGATCGTGCCGGACACGCCTGCGCTGAAGGTGCCGCATATGGGGTGGAACGATCTGGTGATCGACCATCCGCATCCGGTGCTGGAGGGCATCGTGACGGGGGATCACGCCTATTTCGTGCACTCCTACCATTTCCGGGTCACGGACCCTGCCCATCGGCTGGCGCATGTGGATTATGCGGGCGATGTCACGGCGATCATCGGACGGGGCACCGTGGTGGGAACCCAGTTCCACCCCGAGAAAAGCCAGGCCACCGGGCTGCGGTTGATCGGAAACTTCCTGTGCTGGCGGCCCTAGCCGGGTCGGCGCAAAAGTCGCCCGTCGATGGCAAGCAGTCCCAGCGCAATCAGCCCGAACCCCGCCAGATGCTCGGGGCGCAACGTCTCGCCCAGCAATCCCACGCCCAGCAATGTCGCGCTGACCGGGATCAGGAAGGTGACCAGCGCCAGATTGGTCGCCCCCGCCGCCGCAAGGATCCTGAAGAAGATCAGATAGGCCAGCGCGGTGGACAGCACTGCCATGCCCGCCACGGCCAGAACCGGCGTCAGGCCGGGCAGGGGCAGCGTCCAGGGCCGGTCGATCAGCAGCCAGACCGGGGCGATCATCAAGGTTGAACAGGTCAATTGCCCGAAGGCCGTGGGCAAGGGCGTGACGCCCATCCGGCGAAACCGGCGCCCCCAGACCCCGCCGAGGCCATAGGAAAGGGCCGCGCCAAGGCAGGCGAGCTTGGCCCACAGATCGCCGGTGGCTTCTGCACCCGACAGCATGACCACCACGCCCCCGAACCCCAGCGCAAGGCCCGCCAGTTTGGCGGGCCCCACCCGTTCGTCGGTGGTGGCAAGATGCGCCACGATCACGGTGAACAGCGGCGTCGTGGCATTCAGGATCGCGGCAAGGCTGCCGGTGATCTGGCCCTGGGCCAGCACGAACAGTGTAAAGGGAATCGCGTTGTTCAACAGCCCCATCACCGCCAGCGCGCCCCAGACGGCAGGCCCGCGCGGCACAGCCCCCCCGATCACCCGCAACGCAAGCCCCAGGACCGTCGCCGCAAGCGCCACCCGGGCCCAGACAATGGTCATGACCGGCAATCCGGTCAGCGCCAGTTCGATGAAAAAGAAGGACCCGCCCCACAAAAGGGAAAGTATCGCCAGCAAAAGCCAGTTCTTTGCCGTCATCCCGACCTCCTGTTGTGGGGCCGGAATAACCGGGCCGCGCGCCGCACGCGACCCGGAAGCTGCGCTTACTTCACCCGGGTCCAGGTGCCGCCGTCGCGGCAGATGCCCACGACACAGCCCTTGACCGCCAGACTGTCACCCGTCAACTGCATTTCGGAATTGTAGGTCTTGTCGCGGTCGGGCGACCAGACCTTGCCGTCGTCATAGACCCCGTCGCCATAGGCGACCATGTCCCAGATGATCCGTTTGCCAACGTTCGGGCTCTGGATTTCCGCACCCGATCCGTCGAAGGCCTTGACCAGAGTGCCGCAGAACGCCGGGCCACAGGGTTTTACGTCGATGTGTCCGAAGTTGCCGTTGTCGTCCGGTTTGGTCTTCCAGACCCCTTCGACCGGATCTGCAAGGGCGGCCCCGGCCGCGAACACCAGGGCAAAGCTGAGTGCGAGTGCTTTCATGATATGTCCCTCCCAAGGATGCGACGATCATCGGCGACGAATCGGCGGTCTGGCAAGCGTGACGTCGGGTCGTGCCTGTCTCGCGCATCCCTTGGCAAGGTCGGGGCTTCGTGCCAAAGACCGCTATGCCCTGCCCGGAGATGCGCCGATGATCCTTTACCCCGCAATCGACCTGAAGGATGGGGCCTGCGTGCGGCTCCTGCGCGGCGACATGAACGCGGCGACCGTGTTCGGCACGGACCCGGCGGCGCAGGCGGCGCGGTTCGTCGCGGCGGGCTGCCGGTGGCTGCATGTGGTCGACCTGAACGGCGCCTTTGCCGGAACCCCGGTCAACGGCGCGGCGGTCAGGGCCATCCTTGCGGCCGTGGACGTGCCCTGCCAGCTTGGCGGCGGCATCCGCGACATGGACACGATCGCGATGTGGCTGGAGGCGGGCATCGCCCGGGTGATCCTCGGCACAGCGGCAGTCGAAAACCCCGATCTGGTGCGGCAGGCGGCAAAGGCGTTTCCCGGGCGGGTCGCCGTGGGGATCGACGCACGGCAGGGCCGGGTGGCTACCAAGGGCTGGGCGGTCGAGACGGAAGTGCAGGCGACGGACCTGGCACTGGCGTTCCAGGACGCCGGGGTGGCGGCGATCATCTACACCGACATCGACCGCGACGGCGCGATGCAGGGGCCGAATGCGGCTGCGACTGCCGCCTTGGCCCGTGCGGTCACCATCCCGGTCATCGCAAGCGGCGGGGTGTCCAGCCTCGCCGACCTGATCGCCCTGCGAGACACCGGCGTGATCGCCGGGGCGATCTCGGGTCGCGCCCTTTACGACGGCGCCATCGACCTTGCCGGGGCGCTCAAGGCGCTGTCCGGCTGACGTCATTTTCTGTCCGTAAATATCCTCGGGGGGTGAGCCCGGAACGGGCGAGGGGGGGGCGAGCCCCCCCTTTCCCCCCGCCTTCCCACAGACTAGGCTGCATCCATGCTGAAAACCCGCCTCATCCCCTGTCTCGACGTCGCCGATGGCCGGGTGGTCAAGGGCGTGAACTTCGTTTCCCTGCGCGATGCCGGCGATCCGGTCGAGGCGGCGCGGGCCTATGATGCGGCTGGGGCGGACGAGTTGTGCTTTCTCGACATCCACGCCACGCATGAAAACCGCGGCACGATGTTCGATCTGGTGACGCGGACGGCCGAGGCGTGCTTCATGCCGCTGACGGTCGGGGGCGGGGTGCGGTCGCATCTGGACGTGCGGGCGCTGCTGCTGGCCGGGGCCGACAAGGTCAGCTTCAACTCGGCGGCGGTGGCGGACCCCGACGTGGTGTCCGAGGCTGCCGACCGGTTCGGCAGCCAGTGCATTGTCGTGGCGATCGACGCCAAAACGGTTGCGCCGGGCCGGTGGGAGATATTCACCCACGGCGGGCGGCGGGCCACCGGCATCGACGCGGTGGAGTTTGCCCGGCTGATGGCGGCAAAAGGGGCCGGGGAAATCCTGCTGACCTCGATGGACCGCGACGGCACGCGGGCGGGGTTCAACCTGCCCCTGACGCGGGCGGTGTCGGACGCGGTGCCGGTGCCGGTGATCGCATCGGGTGGGGTCGGGACGCTCGACCATCTGGTCGACGGGGTCGTGCAGGGTGGCGCGTCGGCGGTGCTGGCGGCATCGATCTTCCACTTCGGCGAGTTCACCATCGGTCAGGCGAAGGCCCACATGGCGGCGGCCGGTATTCCGATGAGGTTGGCATGAGCGCGCTTGAACGGTTGGCCGAGGTCATAGCTGCGCGCCGGGGCGCGGACGCGGACGGGTCCTGGACGGCCAAACTACTGGCACGCGGGCCTGACAAATGCGCCGAGAAGTTCGGCGAAGAGGCGGTCGAGGCGATCATCGCGGCCGTCCGGGGCGACCGCGCTGCGCTGATCGGCGAGGCGGCGGATGTGGTCTATCACCTGCTGGTCATGCTTGCGGCGCAGGATGTCACGCTGGCAGAAGTGCTGACGGAACTTGAACGTCGCGAAGGTGTGTCGGGGATAGACGAGAAGGCAGCACGCAAGTAAACGCGCGATTTTTCTGCGAAAAATCCAGTCCGCGACGAGACCTTAGTTTTCGCAGAAGAATCGCGGCGCGTGCTGCGATCAGGCCTCGAATTCCACCAACAGGTCCTTGGCGTCGATCTGGCTGCCCGGATGCACCAGCAGCGCCTTCACGACGCCTGCGCGTTCGGCGTGGATGCCCGTTTCCATCTTCATCGCCTCGATGGTCAAGAGCAGATCGCCTGCGTTGACCTTCTGCCCCTGCGTCACCGCGACCGAGGCGATGGAGCCCGGCATCGGCGCGCCGACATGGGCCGGGTTGCCTTCGGCGGCCTTGGGTTTGGCGGCCGTCTTGGCCTTGATCAGGCGGTTTGGCACCCGGATGACACGGGGTTGGCCGTTCAACTCGAAGAACACCTTCACTTCGCCATCGTCCGACGTCTCTCCCACCGCCTGCAGGCGCAGTTCCAGCGTCTTTCCGGGGTCGATTTCCGCCGTGATTTCCTCGCCTTGCGTCATGCCGTAAAAGAAGGTCCGGGTCGGCAGGGTGCGCACCGGGCCGTACAGGCGGTGACGGGTGCGGTAATCCATGAACACCTTGGGATACATGAGATACCCGTTCAGGTCTTCGTCATCGACTGTTTCGCCTTCGGTATCCTCCAGCCCAAGCCCCAGATCGGCGTCGAGTTTCACACGAACGGCTTCGAAATCGACGGGTGGCAGGCTGGCACCGGGCCGGGTCAGCATCGGCTCTTCGCCCTTCAGCACTTTCTTCGAGATGCCTTCGGGCCAGCCGCCATGCGGTTGCCCCAGACTGCCGCGCAGCATGTCGATGACGCTTTCGGGAAACACCACGTCCACGGCGGGGTCTTCTACCTGCGCGCGGGTCAGCCCCTGCGCCACCATCATCAGCGCCATGTCGCCCACGACCTTGGACGACGGCGTCACCTTCACGATGTCGCCGAACATCTGGTTGGCGTCGGCGTAGGCCTGCGCCACCTGATGCCAGCGTTCTTCCAGCCCCAGACTGCGGGCCTGCGCCTTTAGGTTGGTGAACTGGCCACCCGGCATTTCGTGCAGATAGACTTCCGAGGCAGGGGCAGGCAGGCCGGATTCGAAGGCGGCGTATTGCGCGCGGACCTGTTCCCAATAGTTCGACAGGCGGCGGATGGCGGCGATGTCCAGACCGGTGTCGCGGTCGGTGTGGCGCAGCGCCTCGACGATCGAGCCAAGGCAGGGCTGCGATGTGCCGCCGGAGAAGGCATCCATCGCTGCGTCGACCGCGTCCACCCCGGCTTCGCAGGCGGCCAGCACGGTGGCCCCGCTGATTCCGCTGGTGTCATGCGTGTGAAAGTGGATGGGCAGGCCGACCTCTTCCTTCAGCGCCTTGACCAGCAGGCGGGCAGACGAAGGCTTCAGCAGCCCGGCCATGTCTTTCAGCCCCAGGATATGCGCCCCGGCCTCGCGCAGCTCCTTGCCGCGGCTGACATAGTAATTCAGGTCGTACTTGGCGCGGTCGGGGTCAAGAATGTCGCCGGTATAGCAGATCGAGCCTTCGCAGATCTTGCCGGATTCTACGACCGCATCCATTGCGACGCGCATGTTTTCGACCCAGTTCAGCGAATCGAACACCCGGAACACGTCAACCCCGGTGATCGCGGCCTGTTTCACGAAGGCCTGCACCACGTTGTCAGGATAGTTGGTGTAACCCACGCCGTTCGACCCGCGCAGCAGCATCTGGGTCATCACGTTGGGCAGGTGTTCGCGGATGTCGCGCAGGCGCTGCCACGGGCATTCCTGCAGGAAGCGGTAGGCGACGTCAAACGTGGCTCCGCCCCAGCATTCGACAGAAAACAATCCGGGCAGGTTGGCCGCATAGGCCGGGGTCACGCGGATCATGTCGATCGACCGCATCCGGGTGGCCAGCAGCGACTGGTGCCCGTCGCGCATCGTGGTGTCGGTGATCAGCACGCGTTTCTGTTCGGCCAGCCAGTTGGCCACGGCCTGCGCGCCGTTCGCTTCCAGCATGGTCCGCGTGCCGGGGGCAGGGGGGGCAAGCGGCGGCGGCGGCTTGGGCAGTTTCAACTCGGCATGCGGTTTCGGGCGGCCTGCCGTTTCGGGATGCCCGTTCACCGTGATGTCGGCGATGTAGGTCAGGATCTTGGTTGCCCGGTCGCGCCGCTTTTTGAACTGGAACAGGTCCGGCGTCGTGTCGATGAACTTGGTGGTATAGGTGTTGTCGAGAAACGTCGGATGTTTCAGCAGGTTGATGACGAAGTCGATGTTGGTCGAAACGCCCCGGATGCGGAACTCGCGCAGCGCCCGGTCCATCCGCGCAATCGCGCGCTCGGGCGTCTGTGCCCATGCGGTGACCTTGACGAGCAGGGAGTCGTAGTACCGCGTGATGACACCCCCCGCATAGGCCGTGCCGCCATCCAGTCGGATGCCCATCCCGGTCGCCGACCGATAGGCAGTGAGGCGGCCGTAATCGGGGATGAAGTTGTTCTGCGGATCCTCGGTCGTCACCCGGCACTGCACGGCGTGGCCCGACAAGGTGATGTCTTCCTGACGGGCGCACCCCGTCGCTTCGGCCAGCGTCTTGCCTTCCTCGATCAGGATCTGTGCCTGCACGATGTCGATGCCGGTCACTTCCTCGGTGACGGTATGTTCGACCTGCACGCGCGGATTGACCTCGATGAAGTAGAACTTGCCGTCGTCCATATCCATCAGGAATTCGACGGTTCCGGCACATTCATAGCCGACATGGGCGCAGATCTTGCGGCCAAGCTCGCAGACCTCGGCCCGCTGTGCGTCGGTCAGATAGGGGGCGGGGGCGCGTTCGACGACCTTCTGGTTGCGGCGCTGCACGGTGCAGTCCCGTTCGAACAGGTGATAGATGCTGCCATACTTGTCCCCAAGGATCTGCACCTCGACATGGCGGGCGCGCAGGATCATCTTTTCCAGATAGCCCTCGCCGTTGCCGAAAGCCGCTTCCGCCTCGCGCCGTCCCTCGCGCACCTTGTCGGCCAGTTCCTCGGGGTTGTTGATCGGGCGCATCCCCCGCCCGCCGCCGCCCCAGGACGCCTTCAGCATCAGGGGATAGCCGACTTCGGCGGCCTGCGCGCGCACGATGTCCATGTCGTCGCCAAGGACTTCGGTCGCCGGGATCACCGGCACGCCAGCGGCCATCGCGACGCGCCGCGCCGAAGCCTTGTCGCCAAGCGCGCGCATCGTGGCGGCGGTGGGGCCGATGAAGATGATGCCCTCGTTCTCGCAGGCGTCCACGAAGTCGGGGTTTTCGGACAGCAGGCCATAGCCGGGATGAATCGCATCGGCCCCCGCCATCTTGGCCACGCGGATGATTTCGGGGATCGACAGATAGGCCCCCACCGGCGACAGCCCCTCGCCGATCAGATAGGCCTCGTCCGCCTTGAAGCGGTGCAGGCCGAGCTTGTCTTCCTCGGCATAGACGGCGACGGTCTTCTTGCCCATCTCGTTGGCAGCCCGCATCACGCGAATGGCAATCTCGCCCCGGTTGGCGACGAGGATTTTCTTGAACTCGGGCATAGGGGTCTCCGGCTGGCAGGCATTCACGCTTACGTTAGCCGTGCTGCACTGCGGCGCAAGGGATTCGGTGACGGCGATATGACGGCTGCCGTGCGACAGGCACGGCGTCGGCGGACAAGGCCGATTTTTCGGGAACAGACGGCGAACAAATCTTTTCCTCGGCTCATAAAGGGTTATACTCGGACCATGAACCAAGACGACTCCGATGCCTTCGAGGCGGCAGTTCCCTTGTCGCAACGCGCTTTGGCGGCGCGCGCAGCCCCGTATCTCGACGACCTGAACCCCGCGCAGCGCGCGGCGGTCGAGGCGCTGGACGGGCCGGTGCTGATGCTGGCCGGGGCTGGGACGGGCAAGACCAAGGCGCTGACCGCCCGGATCGTGCACCTGCTGCGCATGGGCAAGGCGCGCCCGAACGAGATTCTGGCGGTGACCTTCACCAACAAGGCCGCGCGCGAGATGAAGGATCGTGTCGGCCGCCTGCTGGGCGAGGTGGCCGAGGGCATGCCGTGGATGGGCACCTTCCACTCCGTCTCGGTCAAGCTGCTGCGCCGCCATGCCGAACTGGTCGGGCTGAAAAGCAACTTCACGATCCTCGACACTGACGACCAGTTGCGCCTGCTCAAGCAGTTGATCGTGGCCGCCAACATCGACGAAAAGCGTTGGCCCGCCCGCCTGCTGGCCGGAATCATCGACGGCTGGAAAAACAAGGCACTGACCCCGGACCGCGTGCCGTCATCCGAAGCAGCCGCCTACAACAACCGGGGCACCGAACTTTACGAGCAGTATCAGGAACGTCTGCGGACGCTGAACGCCACCGACTTTGGCGACCTCTTGCTGCATTGCGTGACGATCTTCCAGAAACACCCCGATGTGCTGGCCCAGTACCAGCGGTGGTTCCGCTTTATTCTGGTCGACGAATATCAGGACACCAACGTCGCCCAATACCTGTGGCTCAGGCTGCTGGCGCAGGCGCACCGCAACATCTGCTGCGTGGGCGACGACGACCAGTCGATTTATGGCTGGCGCGGGGCAGAGGTGGGCAACATCCTGCGGTTCGAAAAGGATTTTCCGGGCGCGGCGGTGGTACGGCTGGAACAGAACTACCGATCCACCCCGCATATCCTTGCGGCCGCGTCCGGGGTGATCGCCACCAATGCCGGGCGGCTGGGCAAGACGTTGTGGACCGAGGCGACCGAGGGCGAAAAGGTCCGCCTGATCGGCCATTGGGACGGCGAGGAAGAGGCGCGGTGGATCGGCGAAGAGGTCGAGGCACTGCAGCGCGGTCGCCGTCCAGGGCCAATGTCGCTGAACCATATGGCGATCCTCGTCCGCGCCAGCCACCAGATGCGCGCCTTCGAGGACCGGTTCCTGACCATCGGCCTGCCGTACCGGGTGATCGGCGGCCCGCGCTTCTATGAACGGCTCGAAGTGCGCGACGCGATGGCCTATTTCCGGCTGGCCGTCTCGCCTTCGGATGATCTGGCCTTCGAACGGGTGGTCAACACGCCGAAACGGGGCCTCGGCGACAAGGCCACGGCGGAAGTTCAGCGCACCGCGCGGGCGGCGGGGGTGTCCCTGCTGGACGGCGCGCGCGAGGTGCTGGCGAAGAAGCTGATCGGCGGCAAAGGGGCGGCGGAACTGCGCAGCTTTGTCGACGGGGTGGACCGCTGGCATGAGGCCACGCTGCCGCAGGATTATGACCATGTCCGGCTGGCCGAGCAGATCCTTGACGAGTCCGGCTACACCGCGATGTGGCAGAACGACAAGACACCCGAGGCGCCGGGGCGGCTGGAAAACCTCAAGGAACTGGTCAAGGCACTGGAGCAGTTCGACAATCTGCAGGGCTTTCTGGAACACGTCAGCCTGATCATGGAAAACGACAATGAAGAGGCGGCGGAAAAGGTCACCATCATGACGCTGCACGCCGCCAAGGGGCTGGAGTTTCCGGCCGTTTTCCTGCCCGGCTGGGAGGATGGCCTGTTCCCCAGCCAGCGCAGCATGGATGAAAGCGGGCTGAAGGGGTTGGAGGAGGAGCGCCGCCTCGCCTATGTCGGCATTACCCGCGCGGAAGAGTTGTGCACGATTTCCTATGCAGACAACCGCCGGGTATATGGTCAATGGCAAAGTCAGTTTAAAAGCAGATTCATTAATGAACTCCCGATGGAGCATGTCTTGGAGTTGACCCCACCGGGTTTGCTTGGCGGGCGTTATGGCACCGCCGCAAACACCGGCTTCGGCGCCGGGCTCGAGGAGCGCGCCGTGAAAGCCGATGTCTACAATTCACCGGGCTGGCGCCGCCTGCAGGAAAGGTCCTCAGCCCGCCCCGTCAGCCAGCCGCGCGAGGCGCGCAATACCGTGATAGACCTTGAAGCCGTGTCGCCCTACGGCCGGGGCGACCGGGTGTTCCACCAGAAGTTCGGCTATGGGGACGTGGTGGCGGTGGAAGGCGACAAGCTGGACATCGATTTCGACCATGCCGGGATGAAAAAGATCGTCGCCCGCTGGATTGTGC
>JAIYDJ010000034.1 GCA_027487575.1 Rhodobacter sp.
GGCCTGCTGACCCGGCCCGCCGCCCTGGGGATGATCGGCTTCATCGTGGTGCAAAGCCTGACCGACATCTATGGCCACATGGTCGGGGCCAAGGGTCTTGGCGCGTGGTTCGACCGGGTGGCCGACTCGGCGATCCTTGACCAGCGGGCGCTGTGGGTGCTTTTGCTGCTGATCCTCGTGATCAAGGGCGCAGGACCGCTGTCGGTTGACCGCCTGACGCGTCAATGGGTATCGGGCTGACGCGCCATCAGCGCGAACACCCCGCCAAGGCCACACATCGCGATCGGGAACATCGTGAAAACGCCAAAGCCGAAGGCAAAAAGAATCGCCCCCGACGCCGCCAGCATCAGCACACCCGCCGCCACGTTTTGCGAGCGGGCCATCGCGGCCCCCGCAATCGCCAGCAAGGGTGCCATAAAACTGGCAATCCGGATCAGCATCGGATTGTCCACCTGCCGGGCCAGATCACCGATTTCACCGTTGCGTTCGATGAATTCGGTATAGCCATAGCCGAAAAACCCGATGACCATCGCCCACAACCCGCCGATAAGTCCCAACGTCAAGGCCGCATTTCGCATCCTGGTTCAATCCCGCTTGATTTATTGCCTAGGTTTGGCATGATTTGCACAGTGACAACAGACATTCCGACGCCCTAGCCCGACGAAGGCAGCACTGGAAGACCTGGCTGCACGGCCCATGGCAATCTCGCCACGGGACATGTCGAGGAAGGAGAGACGGAATGCCCACCGGCACCGTGAAGTGGTTCAACAGCACCAAGGGATACGGCTTCATTGCCCCCGACAACGGCGGCAAGGACGTGTTCGTGCACATATCGGCGGTAGAACGTGCCGGGCTGAAAGGCCTGAACGACAACCAGAAGATCGGCTATGAACTTCAGTCCGGGCGCGATGGCAAGGAATCTGCCGCCGACCTTCGCCTGCTGTAGCTTCCTCTGCGACCCAACGCCACGAACGTCCGGGGAACCCCCCCGGGCGGTTTTTGCTGTATCGATCCTGGATGCCTGTCATACGCCCAAGGCGGTCTGAACCGGCGCGTCCCATCCCAACCAGAATTTGCCCTCGTGCTCGATCACCGGGCGCTTCATCACCGACGGCTGTGCCGCGATCTGCGCCTCGGGATCTGACACCCGCAGGAAATCGCTGAACCCGCGATAAGTCGTTGACTGTTTGTTGATCAGACGGTCACCGAATTCGGTCACCAGACGGTCAATTTCGGCCGAAGTCATCGGGTCGGATCGGACATCGCGGAAAGACACCGCGTGGCCCGCCCGCTCCAGCGCCTTTATGGCCTTCTTTGTCGTGTCGCAGGTTGATATGCCGTAGACGATCATGGAAACCTCCGGTTGCCGGACCGGTCTACACCGGTCCTGCCCGACACGAAAGCCTCAGGTCAGGGCGCGGGTGATGGTGACCCCGGCCCAGGCCGAAAAGGCCGTCAACAGCGTGCCCCAGGTCACATCCACCGCGACCATCGACCAGTGCCAGTCGCGCATGATGGCGTAGCTGGTGAATTCGTAGGTGCCGTATGCCATCGCCCCGATGATCGCGGCAGGCAGCAGGATCGGCGCGCCCTGTTTCAGGCCGTCCCAGGACACGAGATAGATCAACCCGGCCACATAGGCGGCGTAGAACACCGCCGCGGGTCCCACCCGAAACGACGTCAGCATCTGTGCACCGATGTGCTGGGTGAACAGCGGCTTCATCACCAGCGTCAGCATGATGGCGTCCAGCACCAGAAACACGACGGCCGTCGAAAGATAGAGGATGGCGAGTTGCATCAAGGATCTCCTTTTCCCACAGCTAACGCGCCACCGTGAATTTTCAACGCCGCTGACCTATTCCGCGACCGTCAGCCCCGCAACCCGTCGCGCCTCGCGGCGTCGCATGACCTCGTAGATGACCGCCCCCGCCAGCGTCACCGCGATGAGGATCAGCGCCAATGCGTTGATCGTCGGCGTGATGCCGGTGCGCACCTTGGAAAAGACATACACTGTCAGCGTGTCCGCATTGCCCCTTGTGAACAGCGTCACGTTGAAGTTTTCGATCGACTGGAAGAAGCCGATGGCCGCCCCTGCTCCGATGGCCGGATAAAGATGGGGCAGCAGGATGCGCCGCATGACCTGCCCATGGCTTGCCCCAAGGTCCAGCGCCGCCTCTTCCAGCCCGGCGTCAAAGCTTTGCAGACGCGCCAGCACCAGCAGCATCACGAAGGCCGCGATAAAGCTGACCTGCCCCAGAACCGACAGATGCAGCCCCGGAGAAAACGGAATCCCGCGATACCCGATGTTCTGCCCGATGGCGTTCCAGAACAGGAGCGTCGAAATCCCGATCACCGCCCCCGGCGCCAGAATCGGCGCGACCATCAGCCCGTACAGGACCGACCGCGACCGGCCCGACACCGAGTTGATCACGATGGCCGATGCCGTGCCGATCGGCACCGAAATCAGCACGACGGCCAGCGCCACGATGGCGGTGTTGCGCAGCGACACCCACATGCGCGTTTCGCTCAGCAGCTCCTGAAACCAGACCAGGGTGAACCCGCGCCACGGCAGGATCGACGGAAAGCGGCTGTCGTTGAAGGCGGCCCCCCCCATCACGAACAGCGGCAGCAGCAGATAGGCCAGAAACAGCCCCATCACCAGATGGAAGGCCAGATGTTTGTTGCGTCCCATGACTGCCCCCTATTTCGCGATGTCGGACAGTTTGACGCGGAACACCCGCATCACCAGGCTGACGAAGATCGTGCACATCACCAGCAGGATGAAGGCGTAAGCCGATCCGGTGTTCCAGTCCTGGCTGCCGAACATCCATTCCTGGATGACCTGGGTGAACCAGTTCGACGTGGTCGAGCCCAGCAGCGTCGGCACCAGCAGCGACCCCGCCGACAGCATGAACACCATCACCGACCCCGACGCGATGCCGGGCTTGGCATGCGGCAGGATGATCCGCCAATGCGTGCGCCACCATGGGCTGCCCATATCCTCGGCCGCCTCGATCTGGTTGGTGTCCAGCGACTGGATCGCGTTGTAGACGGGAAACAGCATGAACAGCACATAGGTATAGACCAGACCGATCACGATCGACCTGTACCCCGCGATCCAGCGGACCGGCTCTTCGATGATCCCGGTGCCCAGCAGGATGAAGTTCAGCGGCCCCTTCAGCGCCAGAATGATGCTCCACGCGAAGGCGCGCAGAACCTCTGAAACCCACAGCGGCACGAACAGCAGCAGGAACAGCAGCGGCAGGGTGCGGGGGTGCACGATCTTGGCCAGATAGAACGCGATGGGATAGGCGACGACAAAGCTGATCAGCGTGACGAAGGCCGAATAGCTGACCGTCAGCAGGAACGACTTGATGTGCACCGGCAGGGTGAAGGTCAGTCCGAACAGCGTTTCCTCGGACGTGCCGTTGAAGACCTTCTTGTAGTTGTCCAGCGAGTAGAAATCCTTCGGCCCGCCCACGTCGGCCAGCGGCAGATAGGGCCGGAACGAGTTTTCGAACAGATAGAGGTTCGGCAGGATCACCAGCACGACCAGCCAGAACCCGGTCAGCAGCACGAACGCCCCGGTCAGCCCCCCGCCATAGCGACGCAGAAGATCATGCATCGACGGACCTCGCGGATTCGTCGGGCAGGATGGCGGCGCGTGTTGCGTCGAAACTCATGTGCATCTGCGTGCCCGTCTCCGGCACGGTCGACGACCCGTCGTTGCGCAACTCGGCGGCAAAACCCATGCCGGTGGCCGACTTGGCATGAACCGAGATGAAGTTGCCCTCGAAGGCCACGTCGGTGATCGTCACCGGCACCGAGTTTTCCGCTTCGGCCACGTTGGACAGCCGCATGTGCTCGGGTCGGACATACAGCTTCACCGGCCCTGCGGTGCTGCCCAGACGTGCCCGGAATATACCGTGTGGGGTGGCAAAGCTGGCCATACCTTCGGACGGATTCTGAACCTCGCCGGTCAGGATGTTGTTTTCGCCCACAAAAGACGCAACAAAGCCGTTGGCGGGATTGTTGTAGATGTCGCGCGGATTGGCCACCTGCTGCAACTTGCCGTGGCTCATCACGCCCACCCGGTCCGACATCGCCAGGGCCTCGCCCTGATCGTGGGTAATAAAGACGAAGGTTACGCCCGTACGTTTCTGGATCGCCCGCAATTCTGCCCGCATCGCCTGGCGCAGCTTCAGGTCCAGCGCCGACAACGGCTCGTCCAGCAGCATCACCGACGGCTCCACCGCCAGAGCGCGGGCAATCGCCACGCGCTGCTTCTGCCCGCCTGACAACTGGCTGACCATCTTGTCGCCCGCCCCCGGCAATTCGACCAGCGCCAGCAATTCCTCGGCCCGCGCGCGCCGCCTGGCCTTGTCCACGCCGCGCACTTCCAACCCGAAGGCGATGTTTTCCCACACCGGCATCAGCGGAAACAGCGCAAGGTTCTGAAAGATCAGCGCGGTCGGCCGCTGGTTCGGCCGCTGTCCGGCCATGTCCTTGCCGCCGATCCGGATCACCCCGGCGGACGGGTCGGTAAAGCCCGAGATCATCCGCAGGATCGTCGTCTTGCCGCAGCCCGAAGGCCCAAGAAAGCTGAAGAATTCGCCCGGCTGGATATGGACGCTCACATGGTCGACGGCACGGAAATTGCCGAAGTCACAACACACATCATCAAGTTCGATCGCAGCACTCATCGGTGCAGTCCCTTCCCCGTTGGGCTTGTCCCGCCCTTGTTGTTCAGCCTAGCAGGACAGACGCCCCGCACAATGGCCTTGCTGCGACAGGTTGCCACCTGCCTGCGTCGTGTCACCGCCACATAGAAAAACGCCGGGCCCCATCGGGACCCGGCGCATTTTCAGGCAACCTGCAATCAGGCGCTCTTGAACTTGTCGGCATACTCGCCGCGCTTGGCGATGAACCAGGCCTCCTGAGCCGGCCACCACCACAGGTTCTTCAGTGCTGCGTCGTCGAAGGCCGACTTGTAGTATTCCGAAACGGCCGGGTCCATCTTGTCGGCACCGCCCTTGGCAACCGGGTTCGCGCCGAACGCGGTGGCCCACATCGCCGATCCATCGGGCGAGGCGATCCACTTGGCGAACTCGTGCGCCTGGTCGGTGTTGGTGGCGTTGGCCATCAGGACCAGACCCTGGTTCCAGGCGAAGGCGCCTTCAACCGGGGCGGCATAGCCGAAGCCGTCTTTCTGCAGGTTGAACCCGGTCGAATCCCAGTTCAGGCCGATGGTCGCGCCGTTGGTCAGGAAGCCGGCCTGAGCCTCATTCTCGCCCGACCACCACTGCACGATGCTGCCCTTGGCCTTGATGGCTTCCGCCAGAACCAGATCCCAGATTTCGACCATCGCGGCTTCGTCGGCGTAGCCGTCCATGAACGGGCGCGGCAGCTTGCCCTGCGCGTCCATATAGCGGCCCATCGCGGCCAGCGCCGAGTGCGGACGCAGGCAGGCCATGTTTTCGCCCGAGAACAGGTCGCCCAGCGACGGCGGGGTCGACAGCTTGGCGTCGGCCTTCGAATAGACCAGCGCCTCAGTGCCCCAGACCGACAGCATGATCATGCGCTTGCCGTCGACGGTCGCCATGTCGCCCATCGCGCCATCCGCCAGACCCGGCAGATAGGCATCAAGGCTCAGCTTGTTCAGGTCCCAGCCCTGGATCAGGCCGTTGCTGGCCCAGCCGCCCACGCGGTCCACGGTCGGCTCGACCACGTCCAGGCCGCCGGTCGACAGCGCCAGCTTGGCCTGGGCGAACATGTCGTCCTGGCCCGGCTGCTCGCTGAAGTTCACCGTGATGCCGGTTGCGGCGGTGAACGCCGGGAACACCTTTTCGGCCAGCATCGGATACCCGGCCCAGCCCATGAAGTTCAGCTCGCCCGAAGAGGCCAGCGCCTTGGAGGAAATGATCGCGGGGGCCGCCAGGACGCCGGCGCCGATGGCCGAGGTCTGCAGGAACTTGCGGCGGTTGAACGTGGTGGTCATTGGTCGTCTCCCTCTGGAATACGGAAATCCTTGGCGCGCGTCACGCGCAGGCAGTGACTGCTGTTACTCAGCCTGTATGACAGTTTTGTGACAAGTCGGCAATTCCATCTCAGCGGCATCCGGACGCAGGGCCCGCACCGCCCGAGGCAGACAGAACCCCGATTGCGGCAGCCTGTCAACGCCCGCCTGCAAGCCTTTCAGATCAGACAGAATCCCTTTCCGCCCCCGGTTGTGGAACCGCATGAAAGCGGCGCGTCACAACCGGAAACCGGCACGCCGTTGTGCCGCGTTCGGCCCCCGCACCCCGAAGATTTTCGGCATGTCAGCGCCTTGGCCCGAAAATCAGGCAGATCGTCATCGCATCGTCACGAAGGCCGACTATCCGCGCCGGAACGGCCCCACGGACATTGCGCAACCGTGCCGGGCTTGCACCCGGCTTTCTCTCAGGCATAACCGGGTCTCCTCCCTGCGTTAAAAAGGTGTGTCTTGACCCCATCCAGCCCGGCCATCCTGTTTCAAGGCGCGCAAGTGCTGCTGTCCGATCGCCTGGTGCCCGCCTCTGTGCGCATCGAAGGCGGCCGGATCACCGGACTGGACGTTGCCCGCGACGGCGCGGCGGTGGTGGACGTGACCGGATTGATCCTGGCCCCGGCAATCGTGGACATCCATGGCGACGCCTTCGAGCGGCAGTTGATGCCCCGCCCCGGCGTGCAATTCCCGCTGCATGCGGCGCTTCTGGAAACCGACCGGCAGCTTGCGGCCAACGGCATCGCCACCGCCTATCACGCGCTGACACTGTCATGGGAGCCGGGACTGCGGTCGGTCGAGATGGGCCGCGCGGTCGTTGACGGCCTTGCGCATCTCGCGCCGCGCCTGACGGTGGAAAACCGGGTTCAACTGCGGTGGGAAACGTTCTGTTTTGAAGCGATCCCGCTGATCCAGCAGGCGCTTTCCGGGCCGCTGGCGCCGTCCATCGCCTTCAACGACCACACCTCGATGGCGCTGCTGCATCCCGGAACGGCGCTGCAGGACCGTCCGTTCGACCACGACCCGGCGTTCCCGGTGGTCGATCTCGACAGCCCCGGCTTTGAAGCCAAGATGCTGGAACGCGCAAAACGGTCGGGCTTGACGCCGGGTGCCTTTGTCGACCTTATCCGCGATATCTGGACCCGTCGACCGCAGGTGCAGGCGAAGATCGCCGAAGTGGCCGCGATGGGCCGTGCGGCGGACGTGCCGATGCTGAGCCACGACGACAGCCAGACCGAAACCCGCGCCTACTATCACAGCCTTGGGGCGCATCTGTCGGAGTTTCCGATGAACCTGCACTCGGCCCGTTCGGCGCGCGAAGCCGGCGACTGGATCGTGTTCGGTGCGCCGAACGCGGCAAGGGGCGGCAGCCACCTGGGCTCGCCCGGTGCGGCCGACATGATCCGCGCGGGCCTTTGCGATATCCTTGCGTCGGACTATTTCTACCCGGCAATGCTGGCCGCCCTGACCCGCCTGATGGCCGATGACGTCGGACCCCTTCCCGCACTGTGGAAGCTGATCTCTGCAAACCCCGCCGAGGCATCGGGGCTGGCGGACCGGGGCCGCATCGCGCCCGGACTGCGCGCAGACCTTGTGCTGCTGGACTGGCCCGACAGCCACCTGCCCGCCGTGCGTCAGACCTGGGTTGCAGGCCGCCCCGCCTACCGGGCGCAGGCCTGACCGGCTACCATCTGATCCAGCGCGGCCAGACGAACACCTCGTCCGGTTCCAGACCGCCCAGCCTGCAGCAGGCCGCGCGCAGCGCCGCCGCCGCTTGCGCCCGGTCCCCCGCCGGCAAGCCCAGAGGCTTGCCCACCGACACCCGCACCCTGCGTCCGATCCAGGCCCGCGTCTCCCGGAAGATCAGCGCGACCCGCAGGGGATAGGAGTAATGGCTGGCGATCTGGAACAATCGCGAATTCTGCCCGTGCAGGAAGATCGGCAGCGTCACCACGCCGGGCAGCGCCGCCAGTCGCGTGATGAAGGGATGCCATTCCGCATCCACCGCAGGCCCGCTGAACGGCCGTGCGCTCGTGGCGACCGACCCCGCCGGAAAGACGACCACCGCATGACCCGCCATCAGCCAGTCCTGCGCCCTCCGCCGGGTGTTCAGCGACACCCGCCGCGCCTCTGGCCCCGGCCCGAAATCAACCGGCAGCAACAGGTCGCGCGCCTCGGCCGGTTGGCACAGCAGCGAGTGCGTCATGATTTTCACATCGCCGCGCAACCGCCCGATAAGATCGCCGATCAGCAGGCCGTCGATGATGCCGAACGGATGGTTGGCCAGCACCAGCAACCCGCCGCTGCGCGGTATCCGCGCAAGATCGTCCGGTGTCAGGTCCGCTGCCACGTTCAGCAACCGCACCCCGGCCGCAAACAGCGTCTCGTCCGGTTTCCGCGTGGCCACCCAATGCCGGTAGGTCCGCTCCAGCCGGGCGCGCCCCGACAGCCGTTCCACCGCGCGGATCAGCGTGCGGCGGAACCAGGGCTGTTCGGGGCGTGAATAGGTGAACACCAGCGGTTCAGGCGCAGTGCCCTCCTCCGCCGGATGTCGCGCCTCGTCGGACATCGTCTGCAGCCGTATCATCCGCTTGGGCTATCGGCCCTCTGTAACAATCGGATGACGCCTAGCGCATCACCCAAGGTTCCTCGCGGCCAAGCGCCGACAGGTCCCCGACCCGCGCGGCGGCATCGTCGGCCATGATGAATTCGTCCAGTTGCGGCGGCGCGACAGAGGTGCCCGACAGCATGGCGTGCACCTGCCCGCGATGATGCTGATCGTGCAGGAACAGATGCATGAGAGTGTCGGCCAGCGTTTCCACCTGAACCCGGCTTTCCCGGTGGATTCGCACCACGCGGTCCAGATCGGCGGGCTGCATCGCCTCGCACAGCGCCATCGCCTGCGCGTCCAGTGCCGCCTGTACGGGCACCAGCCCCGCCAGTTCGGCAAAGGGAACCGGGTCGGCCCAGGCCGCCGGACCCAGCGTGCCTCCGGCCACCGCATCCAGATAGAACCGGTCGATGATCAGGATGTGGTTCAGCGTCGCCCGGATCGACGGAAAGAACGACACGCGCGCAGCTTCCCATTCGCCGGGGCCGAGACGCGCGCAGGCGCGGTGCAGCCGGGCGTTGGCGAGCGCGGCATTGCGCGCCATCTGGCGATAGGGGCGGCAGGGGTCGGTCATGCGGACAGTGTCCATCAAGGCCCCGTACCGCGTCAATACGCCGTCAGGCGTCCAGTTGCGCGGCCACGTCTTCGGGAATGTCGAAGTTGTGCGTCACCGCCTGAACGTCGTCATCCTCTTCCAGCATGTCGATCAACTTCAACAGCTTGGTCGCCGTTTCCAGATCGACTTCGGTCAGGGTCTGCGGCTTCCACACGATCTTTGATTCGGTCGATTCGCCCAGTGCCTTTTCCAGGGCATCAGACACCTCGGACAGGTTCTCGACCGAGCAATAGACCCAGTGCCCGTCCTCGTCGGATTCCACATCGTCCGCCCCGGCATCCAGCGCGGCCATCATCACGTCATCCGCCGACCCGGCAGAGGCGGGATAGCTGATTTCGCCGACGCGGTCGAAGCTGTGGCTGACCGATCCGGTCTGCCCCATGTTGCCGCCGCATTTGGTGAAATAGCTGCGCACGTTGCTGGCGGTGCGGTTCAGGTTGTCGGTCATCGCCTCGACGATGATCGCGATGCCGTTGACGCCGTAGCCTTCATAGCGGATTTCGGTGTATTCCGCCCCGTCGCCCATCTGGGATTTCTTGATGGCGCGGTCGATCACGTCCTTGGGCATCGACACCGCCTTGGCCGCCTTGACCGCAAGCCGCAGACGCGGGTTCATGTCGACGTCGGGCATCCCCATCTTGGCCGCGACGGTGATTTCCTTGGCCAGCTTGGAAAACACCTTCGAGCGCGCCTTGTCCTGCTTGCCCTTGCGATGCTGGATGTTTGCCCATTTCGAATGGCCTGCCATGACGCCCACGTCCCTGTCTGCGAATGTTGGCGTTCCCTACACCAGCCCGCCGGGGTGCCGCAACCCCGCGCTAAAGCGGCCAGATCAGCGGGATCAGCGCCGATGCCACCAGCCAGCAGATGATGTTCAGCGGAATGCCGATCTTCATGTAGTCGTAGAACCGGTATCCGCCCGGTCCATAAACCATCATGTTGGTCTGGTATCCCACGGGCGTCGCGAAGGCCAAGGTGGCCGAGAACATCACCGCCACCGCAAAGGGGCGCGGGTCAAGGTCCAGCGACCGTGCAAGTTCGATGGCGATCGGCGTGTAGATCACGGCCACCGCGTTGTTCGACAGGAATTCCGTCATCACCATGCCTAGGAAATAGACGCACAGGATCAGAAGGAAGGGCGACAGCGTTGCCATCCACGGCTTGACCCCTTCGACGATCAGCGCGACCGCGCCCGACTGGTCCAGCCCCTCGCCCACGGCCAGCATCGCAAAGATCATCGCCAGCAGACGCCCGTCCACAAACGACAGCGCCTCCTCGCTGTCGATGCAGCGGGTCAGCAGGATCACCGCGACCGACACCAGCCCCAACGCCATGATCGGTGCCACATCCAGCGCCGCCAGCACCACGATGAACACCAGCGCCGCAACCGCGATGGGCGACTTGGCCGGGCGGAACGCCTTGACCGTCGGGTGCGAGATGTCCAGCAGGTCCATGTCCGCCGCGAGCCGCTGGATATCCTCGATCGCCCCTTCCAGCAGCAGCGTGTCCCCGACCCGCACCACCAGTTCGTCAAGTTGCCGCCCGATGTTCTGGTTGCGCCGGTGGGCGGCCAGCACGTATACGCCATAGCGCCGCCGCAACCGCAGCTCGCCCAGCGACCGCACCTCCATCCGGCACCCGGGCGAGATCAGAACCTCGACCGTGGTCGTGGCGACCGACGACAGCTTTTCGACCAAAACCACATCCTTGCGGGCCTTCAGGCCAAGCAGTTCGGTCATTTCGGTGCGCAGAACCACCCGGTCGCCCGCCTCCAGCCGCACCGGTGCAAGATTGCGCCGCAGGCTGGCGTCTCCTCGCAGCACGTCGATGACGCGCACCTTGTCGCTTTTGAACACGTCGACTTCCAACGGAGCCTGCCCGATCAGGAAAGACCCTTCAGGAACAGCGACTTCGGTAAAGTATTTCATCTTGCTGCGATCCGACAGCAGCGCGCCCATCGACTGGCGTGACGGCAGAAGGCGGTCGGCAAAAAGGCCCAGATAGACCGCCCCCGCCACCGCCACCGCAGCCCCAAGAGGCAGGATTTCGAACAGGCTGAACGGCTCCAACCCCTCTTTGCGGGCCACGCCGTCCACCAGCAGATTGGTCGAGGTGCCGATCAGCGTCATCATGCCGCCCAGCACCGTCATGTAACTGAGCGGGATCAGCAGCTTGGACGGTGCCGCCTTCAATTTGACAGCCATCTGGATCACAACCGGGATCATCACAGCCACCAGTGGCGTATTGTTCATCACCGCAGATGCCAGCCCGACAAAGCAGAACAGCACGGCGATGGTCGTCGTCGGCCGGTCACCCACATGCCGTTCGGCCTTCGCGATGATCATCTCGACCGCACCGGTGCGCACCAGGCCGCCCATGACGAGAAACATCAACACAATCGTCCAGGGTGCCGAATTCGAAAGCACATCTATCCCGGCATTCACCGGCAGGATGCCCAGCAGAACCATCAGTGCAGCCCCGGCAATCGCCGTGACTTCAACCGGATAGGTCTCCAGCACGAACAACACGAACATTCCGGCCAGAATCACCAGCGCCAGAACCGCCATGGTCGTCTGACCCATTTCGAGCCCAAGCATGGTGGTCTCCCGGAGATAAAATCTCGACTGTTTTAACCGTTAATTTGGAATTTTCAACCCCGTTCCATCGGGACCCGCCGGTGCGGCCCGCGCGCGTGGCTGCACCAGCAACAGTCCCAACAGCATCACGCCCATCGCAGCCCAGACAAAAGGTGAAAACCGCTCGCCCAGCAGGATCATCGCCCAGACGACGCCCGAGGCGGTCACCAGATAGCTGCATTGCGAGGCGAACACGGCGCCCGCCCGCGCGGCCAGCGCCACATAACCCGCATAAAGCAGCCCGTGCATCGCAGAGGACAGAACAAGCGCGCCCTCTGCCAGTCCCCACGGCGGGGCGGGGTTGATCCACTGGCCAAGCACCAGCATCACCGGGGTCACCAGCACCAGACCCACGACCGAGGCGCCGAACATCGCCTGGATCGGGTCCATCCCCGCCGTACCGAACTTCTGCACGAAGGTGCCTTCCATCGCATAGAACAGCGGCCCCACCACGGCCAGCGGCAGGAAGGCGACCATCGCGGGATCGGGCAGGCTCGCCTCGGGCAAGGCGATCAGCGCCACGCCGCACAGCCCCAGCACCAGCCCCCCCAGCCGCGCCAAGGAAAACCGGTCCATTCCCAGCGCCAACGCCAGCGGAAATGCCAGCAAGGGCACCATCGAAATGAGGATCGACATGATCCCTGCAGGCAACCGCGCCACGCTGATATAGAAGGTCGCGTTCGGGATCAGCGTCCCCAGAAACGCAACCACCACATAGAAGACCATCGCCCGACGGTGCAGCGGCATGCCCCGCCCGCGTGCCAGCGTGATACCCCCCAGAACCACCACGCAGATCACCAGTTGCCAGAAGATCAGGCCGAACGGCGGATGCCCGGTGCTGGTGGCCAGCTTGCCCAAGGGCTGCGTGCTGCCCCAGCCAAACCCCAGCGCCAGAAGGGCAGCCAACAGCATCCAGCGCTGCGTCACGGCCGCGCCTCCTGCAGCCGACCGCCGATGCGGATCATCCGCACCTTGACCGCCTTGCCCGTCTTGTCATCCGTCTCGACATAGACCCCCGACAGCGTGGCAGGCCCCTCGGCGGGTTCGAACCGGCCCTTGGCCATGCCGGTGATGAAGCGGCGCAGCGGCTCCAGCTTTTCCATCCCGATCACCGAATTGTAGTCGCCGCACATGCCTGCGTCGGTCAGATAGGCCGTGCCGCGATCCAGTATCTGCGCATCTCCCGTCGGCACATGGGTGTGGGTTCCCACGACCAGCGAGGCTTGCCCGTCGCACCAATGGCCCATCGCCATCTTTTCACTCGTCGCCTCGGCATGGACGTCAACGATCACCGCTTGCACGGCCCCGCCCAGCGGATGCGTCTTCAGCACGCCTTCCAGCAGGCTGAACGGGTCGTCAAAGGGGCGCTTCATGAACACCTGCCCCAGAACCTGCGCGACCAGAACCCGGCGCCCCTGCGTCGCGGTGAACACCCGCGCGCCATGCCCCGGCGCCACCTTGGAAAAGTTCATCGGCCGCAGGATGCGCGGTTCCGTCTCGATGAAGCTGATCATGTCCTTCTGGTCGAACGCATGGTCGCCCAGCGTCACGCAATCCGCCCCGGCGTCGAGAATGAGCTTGGCATGCTCCGGCGTCAGCCCCGCCCCCTGCGACGCGTTCTCGCCGTTGACCACGACAAAATCGAGCCCCCATTCCGCCCGAAGTCCCGGCAGCCGTTCGGCCACCGCTGCGCGGCCCGCGCGCCCCATCACATCGCCAAGGAACAGGAGTTTCATAGGGCCGGGATAGCCGCGCCCGAGAGGGCCAGCAAGCCCATTCCCGACGCGCCTCGTCGCAGAACGCAGCGATTCGCGGAAAGCCGGTTAACGCGAAACGATGTGAACAACAGCCCGACGCGCGCCATACGTCAGCCATATGCAATACATACGCAAACCAGCTGCGGATTTTCCCGCAAGGTCAGTGCGTTAAACCAGCGAACTCAGCCCCTTCCCCCGCAGCGGCGTAACCCCTATCTATCGCTGATGACGCTCCCCCCCGCCCTTGCCCACTGGTTCGATGCGCAAGGCTGGACCCTGCACCCCCACCAGACCGACATGCTCGCGCGGGCGAATGCCCCCGCCACCCTGCTGATCGCCCCGACAGGAGGCGGCAAGACGCTGGCCGGATTTCTGCCAACCCTCGCCGAACTCGGCCCCACCCCGCCCCCCGGACTGCACACGCTTTACATCTCGCCGCTGAAGGCGCTGACGGCCGACATCCGCCGCAACCTGCGCCGGCCGGTCGAAGGCGCGGGGCTGGCCATCCGGATCGAGGACCGCACCGGCGACACCACCCAGACGCAGCGAAAACGCCAGCGCGCCGACCCGCCCCATATCCTGCTGACCACGCCGGAAAGCCTGGCGCTCCTGCTTACCTACGAAGACGCCCCGCGCATTTTCTCCAGTCTTTCCCGCGTGATCATCGACGAAATTCATGCATTGGCCGAATCCAAGCGCGGCGACCAGCTCATCCTGCAACTCGCCCGCCTGCAAACCCTCAGCCCTGCCTTGCGCCGGATCGGTCTGTCCGCCACGGTCGAAGACCCTCCAGCGCTGGCCCGGTTTCTGGCACCCGACACCGGCATCCTGCACGCCGACCCCGGCCCCGATCCCGACATCGCGATGCTGGAAACCGAAGATGCGCCGCCGTGGTCGGGCGGCGGGGGGCGCTACGCCATTCCGGCAATCCTCGAACAGATCCGGCAGCACCGGATCACCCTGATCTTTCACAACACCCGCGCGCAGGCCGAGGTGTTCTTTCACAACCTTTGGCTGCAGAACACCGACACCCTGCCGATCGGCATCCACCATGGCAGCCTGGCGCGCGAACAGCGTGAACGGGTCGAGGCGGCGATGGCCGCAGGAACGCTGCGCGCCGTGGTCTGCACCGGCAGTCTCGATCTGGGGATCGACTGGGGCGACGTCGATCTGGTGATCCAGGTCGGCGCGCCGAAGAATGTCAAGCGTCTGGTGCAACGGATCGGCCGCGCCAACCACCGTTACAACGCGCCGTCCAAGGCCCTGCTGGTGCCCGCCAACCGGATGGAGGTCGTCGAATGCAAGGCCGCTCTGGATGCAGCACTTGCGCACGATCTGGATGGCGAACCCCGCGGCTCGGGTCCGCGCGACGTGCTCTGCCAGCATGTGCTGGCCACCGCCTGCGCCGGTCCGTTCGACGCGGACGCGCTTTATCAGGAAATCATCACCGCCGATCCCTACCGTGGCCTGTCGCGATCGGAGTTTGATGACATCCTCGATTTCGTGGCGACGGGCGGTTACGCCCTGCGCGCCTATGACCGCTGGCAGCGCCTGATGATCCGCGAGGGCAAATGGACGCTGCGCGACCCCCGCGCGGCTGCCGTGATCCGGCAGAACCTCGGCACCATCATCGACATCGAAACCGTCAAGGTGCGGCTCAAGGGCCGCGGCGGGGGCCAGCCGCTGGGCGAGGTGGAAGAATCCTTCGCCTCTACCCTGACGCCCGGCGACACGTTCCTGATCGGCGGCGAGGTCGTGCGCTATGACGGCCTGCGCGAGATGACCGTCGAGGTCACCCGCCAGCCCGGCCGCCCGCCCCGTGTCGCCGTGTTCAACGGCACCAAGTTCGCCACCTCCACCCAGCTTTCCGCCCGCATCCTGCAGATATTCCAGCAGGACAGCTGGCCCGACCTGCCCGCCCATACAGCGCACTGGCTGTCGCTGCAGCGCGAGGTGTCGCGCCTGCCCCAACCCGACCGTCTGCTGTGCGAAAGCTTTCCCCATGAGGGACGCGAGTATTTCGTGATCTACGGGTTCGCAGGGCGCAATGCCATGCAGACACTGGGCCTCCTGATCACCAAAAGCATGGAGGAACAGGGCCTTGCGCCCTTGGGCTTTGTTGCGACCGATTATGCGACGATGATCTGGGGGCTGGAGCCGGTCACAACCGTCGCCGCGCTGTTCGATCTGGAAAACCTGCGCACCGGTCTGGACAGCTGGCTTGCCGGGAACGCCGTGATGAAGCGCACCTTCCGCAACACCGCCCTGATCGCGGGCCTGATCGAACGCAGCCATCAGGGCCGCCGGAAATCGGGCAGGCAAGCCACCTTCTCGTCCGACATCCTTTACGACACCCTGCGCAAATACGACCCCGGCCACCTGCTTCTGGACATCACCCGCGAAGAGGCGATGCGCGGGCTGATCGACTTCGGTCGGATCGAGGAACTGCTGGCCCGGATCGGCCCCCGCATCGACCTTGTGCGCCTTGACCGGATCACCCCGCTTTCAGCCCCGCTGTTTCTGGAACCAGGCATCGTGCCGGTCCATGGGCAGGGCCGCGAGCGCCTTGCCGACAGCGCCGCCATGCGCCTGATGCAGGCTGCAGGCCTCGCCTGACCCATTTTCCGTCCTGAAATATCCCCGCCGGAGGCCGCAGGCGCGCGCGATGCGCGCCGCACAAACTCTTGCGCGCGTCCGCGCGCTCCGCTTGAAAGCCGCCCCGATCCGGTGCAGACCGCAGCCATGTCGCACCACGCCTTCACCCTTGCCGGCGCCGCCCTGCACGCCCTGCCCTCGGGGGGCCTGCACTGGCCGGAACGCCGGTTGCTGGTGGTTTCGGACCTGCATTTCGGCAAGTCCGAGAGGTTGGCGCGGCGTGGCGGCAGCCTGCTTCCGCCCTATGACACCCGCGCCACGCTGACTCGGCTGGATACCGACCTGGAGACGACGGGCGCAGAAAACGTGATCTGCCTTGGCGACAGCTTCGACGACACCGCCGCCGCCGGTGCGCTGGAGGATGCGGACGCGCTCTGGCTGACCAGACTGATGGCGGGGCGCGACTGGACCTGGATCACCGGAAACCACGATCCGGGCCCGGTGCAACTGGCGGGCACCCACCGCGCCAAGGCACTGGTCGGGCCGCTGGCCTTCTGCCACATCGCCACGACCCGCACCCCCGAGATTTCGGGACACTACCACCCCAAGGCCCATTTCGCAGGCCGCGCGCACCCCTGTTTCCTGATCGATGCAGCACGGGTCATCCTGCCGGCCTATGGCACCTACACGGGCGGACTCTGGTCCGACGACCAGCTTTTTGGCGACCTGATGCAGCCCAATGCCATCGCCGTGCTGACAGGCAGCACCGCCCGCGCCATTCCGTTTCGGCCGGGTCAGATCAAGCCCCGTGTTTCCAGTTTCTTCCGGTGAGCGCGGCTGACCGGAATCGTGTCGCCATGTTTCGTGCGCAGCACTACGTTGGTCCCGATCCTGTCCACAGCTTCGACCGCATCCCACGCCACCCAGTGTGACCGGTGCACCTTCGCCCCGTCGACGCCTTCGGTCTCGGCGATGGCATCGGAAAACCGCAGCAGAAGACTGGCGAATCCGGCTTCGGTCCGGATGTCCACATAGTGATCGCGCACCGAGATCGACACCAGCCGCCCCCGCACCTCGTCGTCCATTCGCCGCACCAGACGGGGCAAGTCCGACTGCCGTTCGGATGGACGTTCGGTTGACAGTTTTCCGGCTGGTTCCTGTGCATCGGAAAACAACAGCATGCGTACGGTATAGACCGTGGCGGCGGCGAGAAAGGTAGTGGCCCAGATCTTCCACATGGGGATCACGTGGATCACGCCAACGTCTGCCGACAGCAGGAAAAAGAACAGCACGACGGGGCTGTAGAGTGCCGAAAAGCCGGCCGAAATCACAAGCACCAGCAAGAACGGCGGCAGGTTTGGCAACCGGCGCGTTGCATGGACCCGCACCATGTAGGCAAAGGGCACCGAGGCCAGGATCAGTCCCGTCCAGAAGACAAAGCGAAACCAAAACCCCATCGACTCGAGTGTGCCCAATGGTCCGGCAAACCAGACGATGATCGAAATCGCCATCGCGATCACGAATGCGCGGGCAGGATAGACCCGCTGTATCACGCCTTCCTCCCCGAAAAGTCGCCCGCTTGCCTGGGCACGCTGGACGTCACTGTGTCATGCCTTGCCAACAATGCCTGAATAAATCTGCGCCGCTCGCAGCAGTTTGCTCTTCGGCCTTGCGGGACGACGATTTCAGGCCGTCAGCCCTTCCGGCACGGGCAAGCCATGCGCACGGCAGCAGGCGGTCAGCGTGTTGGCCAAGAGGCAGGCAATGGTCATCGGCCCCACCCCCCCCGGCACCGGAGTGATCGCCCCGGCCACGGCGGCGGCACTGGCATAATGCACATCGCCCACCAGCCGCGTGCGACCATCGCGCTCGACGCGGTTGATGCCGACGTCAATCACCGTCGCCCCCGGCCTCACCATGTCACCGGTGATCATCTCGGCCCGCCCCACGGCGGCCACCAGAATGTCGGCCCCCCGGCAAACCGCGGCCAGATCGCGGGTCCGGCTGTGCGCGATGGTCACGGTGCAACTGTCCCCCAGCAGCAACTGGGCCATCGGCTTGCCCACGATGTTCGACCGCCCGACCACAACCGCGTTCATCCCCGCAAGCGATCCGTGATGGTCGCGCAGCATCATCAGGCATCCCAGGGGCGTGCAGGGCACCAGCGACTTCTGCCCCGTTCCCAGCAGCCCGACATTCGAGATGTGGAAGCCGTCGACATCCTTGGCGGGGTCGATGCTGTTGATGATCAGATCGGAATTCAGATGCCCCGGCAGCGGAAGCTGCACCAGAATGCCATGCACGGCAGGATCGGCATTCAACTGCCGGATCAGGTCAAGAAGATCGGCTTCCGACGTAGCGGCGTCCAGCTTGTGTTCGAAACTGGCCATGCCGACCTCGACGGTCTGCGTGCCCTTGTTGCGGACATAGACCTGACTGGCCGGGTCTTCCCCCACCAGCACCACGGCCAGTCCCGGCACGATCCCCTGCGCGGCAAGCTGGGCCACATGCGCCTGAACCTGCCCCCGCACCCGCGCCGCAAAGGCCTTGCCGTCGATCACCGTTGCCGCGTGTGGGGCCGTCATGGGTCAGTCCTTCCCGAGAGTGCTTTCTTCGCGCTCGATCGACCATTCGATCAGTTTGCGCCACAGTTTTTCCAGCTTGTCCGGCGGCAGGCCGTGGCTTTCCGCATGACGCCGTACGTTCGCCACCACCTCCTCGACGCGCGAGGTGACCCGCGCCGGCATCGCGATGGTCGCCTTGATCTCGGCCGCGCGGTCGATGTAGCTGACGCGCTTGGCAAACAACGCGACCAGTTCGCCGTCCAGCCGGTCGATCTCGGCGCGGATGTCGGTCATCGTCTGACATTCGGCTGCAGTCTTCATCGCGGGCCTCCCCTTTGCGCCCGCGTCATACGACGCCGGGCGCAAAGGGGCAACGCGTCAGAACAGCCCTTCGACAAAGCCCTGATCGTTCAGCCGGATCACCTCTGCCGAGGGCACGCGCGGCAGGCCGGGCATCGTCATGATCTCACCGCAGATTGCCACGACAAACCCTGCCCCGGCCGACAGCCGTACCTCGCGCACCGGAATGGTGAACCCGGTCGGCGCGCCGCGCACGGTGGGGTCGGTCGTGAAGCTGTATTGCGTCTTGGCAATGCAGATCGGCAGATGGCCATAGCCCGCCGCCTCCCACGACTTCAACTGATCGCGGATCGACTTGTCCGCCTCGACCCCGTCGGCGCGGTAGATCGTCTTGGCAATCGTCTCGATCTTTTCGAACAGCGGCATCGCATCGGGATAGATCGGGGCAAAGTTGCTGGCCCCGCCTTCAGCCAGACTGACAACCTTGTGCGCCAGTTCCTCGATTCCTTCCGACCCCAGCGCCCAGTGCTTGCACAAGATCGCCTCGGCCCCCTGCTCGGCCACATAGGCCTTCACGGCGGCAATCTCGGCATCGGTGTCGCTGAAGAAGTGGTTGATCGCAACCACCACCGGCACGCCAAAGCCTTTGACGTTGGCGATGTGGCGCCCAAGGTTGGGGCAGCCCAGCTTCACCGCCGCCACATTTTCGGCGCCCAGATCGGCCTTGGCCACGCCGCCGTTCATCTTCATGGCGCGCACGGTGGCCACGATCACCGCCGCCGCCGGTTTCAGGCCTGCCTTGCGGCACTTGATGTCGAAGAACTTCTCGGCGCCAAGGTCGGCCCCGAACCCGGCTTCGGTCACCACATACTCGCCCAGCTTCAGCGCCGTCTTGGTCGCGATGACCGAATTGCAGCCATGCGCGATGTTCGCGAACGGGCCGCCGTGCACGAAGGCCGGGTTGTTTTCCAGCGTCTGCACCAGATTGGGCTGCATCGCGTCCTTCAGAAGGACCGTCATCGCGCCATCGGCCTTGATGTCGCGGGCATAGACCGGCTTTTTCTCGCGGGTGTAGGCCACCACGATATCGCCCAGCCGCTTTTGCAGATCGTCAAGGTCGTTCGACAGGCACAGGATCGCCATGACTTCCGACGCCACCGTGATATCGAACCCGGTCTGGCGCGGAAAGCCGTTGGCGACGCCGCCAAGATTGACCACGATGTCGCGCAGGGACCGGTCATTCATGTCCATCACACGGCGCCACACGATGCGGCGTGCGTCGATGTCCAACTCGTTGCCCCAGTAGATGTGGTTGTCGATCATCGCCGACAGCAGGTTGTGGGCGGAGGTGATGGCGTGGAAATCGCCAGTAAAATGCAGGTTCATTTCTTCCATCGGCACGACCTGCGCCATCCCGCCACCCGCGGCCCCGCCCTTCATCCCAAAATTGGGGCCAAGCGAGGCTTCACGGATGCAGACCACCGCCCGCTTTCCGATCCGGTTCAGACCATCGCCCAGTCCGACCGTTGTCGTCGTCTTGCCTTCGCCCGCCGGGGTGGGGTTGATCGCCGTCACCAGAATCAGCTTGCCGTCAGGTTTGCCCGCCAGCGACTTGATGAACTCCTGGCCGATCTTGGCCTTGTCATGCCCATAGGGCAGCAGGTGTTCCGACGGAATTCCCAGTTTCGACCCGATCTCCATGATCGGTTTCTTTCTGGCTTCGCGGGCAATCTCGATATCGGTCTTGAAGGCCATTTCCGTCTCCCTTTGCACGTCCCGGCGGGCGTCTTTGGCCCGTTTGCGTCGTGATAGCGGGATGCGCGTTCGGGAACAGCTACTTTTCCGACATCTTGTCGCCGAATCCGCCTATCCCTTTCGCGCTTCGGAAAGATGGGCCCAGACGGGCTGCGCGGGGATGTGCAGGCGCACCTTGTCGCCAAGCGTCAGAGTGCCCTCGCGTTCGACCCAAGCCACGATGCCGCGCCGGCCCTTCGCGGCAGATTTGAAGGACGAGCCGTACCCCGGGTGTTCAGCCTCGATCCCCTTGCCGGGCAGCACACAGGGCTGGTTTTCGGTATCGACCACCAAGGTTGCGCCGCTGGTCGCCTGCAGCCGCGATCCGGGCGGAATGTGGCTGAAATCCGGGATGCCGCGCAGCACCATCGAGGCCCCCAGCAGATGCGGCGACAAGGCCGGCAGACCCATGTCAGCGGCGATCATGGCCAGTTCCTCGTCCGACAGGATCGAAAACTGCCGGGTGTTGCGGATCGGCGTGTTGCGCGGGTAAAGCGCCAGAACCCTGCTGCACGAGGGCCGTGTCAGGCCACCATGCACTTCGCCTGCAACCCCGTCCAGCCGCGCGTCCAGCATGGGTTCCGGCTGCGAATTCAGAACGCCGGGCGTGCCGACGCGGCCCAGCCAGATGATCTCGGCGTAGTGGTTCGTGGTCATGAGGCTGCTCACGGCGTCTCCTGCGGGCAAGGGTCCTGTTGCGCCAGGATCAGGGCCGACCCGTCCGGCTGCAAGGGATAAACATGCATGTTCGGTCTTTGCAGCAACTTCCGCCCCAAATGAAAAGGACCCCGAAACCTTGTAAGGCTTCGGGGTCCCGATCGAGGTCGTCAAGGATTACACCGTCGGTTCCGGTTCCATTCCCGGCTTCGGTGCCTTGGGCTTGGTCTTGGGGATCGACACCACCGACGATCCGCTGGACGGCGGCGGGGCGGCGGCATCGTCGTCGTTGCCCAGAACCTCACCCGCAATGACGCGGCGGATTTCGTCGCCCGTCAGGGTTTCGTATTCCAGCAGACCCTTGGCCAGCCGCTCGAAATCCTCGGCTTTTTCCAGCAGGACCCGGCGCGCGGTGTCATAGCCTTCGTCGATCAGGGTTTTCACTTCGGCTTCGATCAACGTCTTGGTTTCTGCGGACACCGAGAACCCGCCGGTATTGCCCTGATAGCCTTCGTGTGCCTCGGCATAGTCGATGTTGCCGATCTTGTCCGACATGCCCCAGCGCATCACCATCGCGCGGGCCAGCGCACTGGCCTGCTGAATATCGCCCGCAGGTCCGGAAGAAACGCCCTCCTCGCCATACTTGATGATCTCGGCGGCCTTGCCTGCCATCGTCATGGCGATCTTCTGCTTGCCTTCGTCCTTGTGCATGTTCAGCCGGTCCATCTCGGGCAGGCTGACCACCATCCCCAAGGCACCGCCGCGCGGGATGATCGTGGCTTTGTAGACCGGGTCGCACTTCGGCATGTTCATGCCCACGATGGCATGACCTGCTTCGTGGTAAGCGGTCTTTTCCTTCTGGTCGGCGGTCAGAACCATGCTGCGACGCTCGGCCCCCATCATGACCTTGTCCTTGGCCTGTTCGAAGTCGTGCATCGTCACGAACCGGCGACCCATGCGGGCAGCGGTCAGCGCGGCCTCGTTGACAAGGTTGGCAAGGTCGGCACCCGAGAAACCGGGGCAGCCGCGCGCGATGATGCGCAGGTCGACATCCGGCCCCACCGGCACCTTGCGGGCGTGAACGGTCAGAATCTTCTCGCGGCCCTTGATGTCGGGGTTCGGCACATGGATCTGGCGGTCGAACCGGCCCGGTCGCAGCAGCGCAGGGTCCAGCACGTCCTTGCGGTTGGTGGCGGCGACAATGATGACACCCTCGTTCGCCTCGAACCCGTCCATCTCGACCAGCAACTGGTTCAGCGTCTGTTCGCGTTCATCATTGCCACCGCCGATGCCCACGCCACGGGCCCGGCCCACGGCATCGATCTCGTCGATGAACACGATGCACGGGGCGTTCTTCTTCGCCTGTTCGAACATGTCGCGGACACGGCTTGCGCCCACACCCACGAACATTTCCACGAAATCAGAACCGGAAATCGTGAAGAACGGAACCCCAGCCTCACCCGCGATGGCGCGGGCAAGCAGCGTCTTACCGGTACCCGGAGGTCCGACCAGCAAAGCGCCCTTTGGAATTTTGCCGCCCAACCTCGAGAACTTCTGCGGGTTGCGAAGGAATTCGACAATCTCTTCCAGCTCTTCCTTGGCCTCGTCGATGCCGGCCACATCGTCGAACGTTACCCGGCCATGCTTTTCGGTCAAAAGCTTGGCGCGGCTTTTTCCAAAGCCCATCGCCCCGCCTTTGCCGCCGCCCTGCATGCGGTTCATGAAGAATATCCAGATTCCGATCAGAACGATGAACGGCAGCCAGATCGAGATCAGCGACATGATGCCGCTCGACTCCTGCGCCTCGGCCCGCACTTCGACGCCCTTGGCGATCAGCCGGTCGGTGACTTCCTCGCCCGCAGGCTTGATTGCCACATACTGCGTGCCGTCCTTGGCCCGAACGACAACCCGTTCGCCGTCCAGCGTGACGGACTGCACTTCGCCCTGCTCGACGCGCTGGATGAAGTCGGAATAGGATACCGTCCGGGAGGCTGTCGTCCCCTGATTGTTTGAAAACAGGTTGAACAGGGCAACGATAAGTAAAAACAGAACGACCCAGAAGGCGATATTGCGTGCATTGCCCAAGAATTAGGACTCCCCTCGTGCGGTTGCTGCCACCACAGGCCCCAACCCTTGGCCCTTAAGATAGAGATAAGTCACGGGGGTTCAATGCGATACTATGAAGCGATCAAAAGGAAGGCACAAACCAGCTTGAAAGCCGTTGGGCCAGCCAGCCACAGGTGCCGCCCGCAGGCTGTGGCCCTGCCAGACAGCCGGCGAGGACAGAAGGCTGGTGCGCGGCAGTCCCGTGTCGCGCCACGTCGGGCAGGCGATCAGCCCCGCCTCGCCCAGGGCGCCGACCGACAGATCGCCGTCCGGCACCGCCATGCCGGAGGACACGCGCCATCGACCATCCCAGATCACCTCGTGTCCGGTCAGGGGAACGGGTGGCCCAGCGGCCACGGGTTCGCGCGCCAGGCGGGCACCTTGGGGGCCAGGCTGCAGCCACACACCGCCCAGCGTGCGCGCCTCGCCCCGGATCAGTGCAGCCGCGGCTTCGGTCAGCGCGTCGTGACGCGGCCGGTAGGGGCTGTTGCCGATCCACTGGATCGCCGCTGCCAGCACCCGCCCCGGTGCATCCCCCTGATCAAGCGACAGGGCGGCCGCGTCAAACAGCAGATCGCCGGCCTCTGCCCTGACATGCGCCGCAGCGAATTCCGCCGCCGCCTGCCACAGCGTCGTTCTGGCCCGCGCCATATGCGCCGCCGTCTCGATCAGGCGTTCGGGCGTCAGGCCGAGCGGAGCCAACGATGCAAGCATCTGCCGGGCCTTGACGCGGTCAAAACGCAGATCGTCGTTCGACGGATCTTCGATCCAGCCGATGTCCCGTGCCCGCAGCCAGTCGCGCAGGTCCTGCCGCGACACGGTCAGCAGCGGCCGCAGGAACAGGCCGCTGTCATCCACCGCCTCCATCCCGCACAGCCCGTCCACCCCCGACCCCCGCGCCAAACGCATCAAAACGGTTTCCGCCTGGTCATCGGCGGTATGGCCCAGCAGCACCGCCTGTATCCGATGGCGATCGGCCCATCGCGCCAGCAACCCCCGGCGACCCTGTCGCGCCGCGTCCTGCAAGTTGCCCTGTCCGGTCCAGCCCAGCCAGCGCAGCGTATCATGCGCGATGCCCAGCAACTGGCAGGCCTGCGCCACGTCGGCAGCCTCCTGCGCCGCATCCGGGCGAAGTCCGTGATCCACGGTGACCGCCCGCAGAGTCAGGCCGCGCTCGCGGCACCAGAGGGCCGCCATGTGCAGCAAGGCGATGCTGTCACCCCCGCCCGAGACAGCGACGCCCA
>JAIYDJ010000118.1 GCA_027487575.1 Rhodobacter sp.
CGGATGACCACCTGGGTGCTGCACGCCGCAGCCGATGGCACCACCATCGCGGGCTATTGGGAATGCACGCCGGGCACCTATCACGCGACTTATGGCGCGGCCGAGTTTGTCCACATGATCGCCGGTTCGGTGACCATCACGCCCGACGGCGGCACACCTGTCACCATGACCGCCGACTGTGCTTTTGTGGTTGATGCGGTTTTCAAGGGCACCTGGGAAATCACCGAAACGGTGCGCAAACACTTCTCCTTCCGCCTGAAATGACGCGTGCCGTTGCGACATTGGGCCGGATGACCTAAACAGGGCCATCCGAAACAACCTGACCGGTCCCCAGTGATCCTTGAACTTCTGGTCGTTGCCGTCCTGATCCTGATCAACGGCGCGCTGGCGATGTCCGAACTGGCCATCGTGTCATCCCGCCCCGCCCGCCTGAAACCGCTGGCCGAGGCAGGGGACAAGCGGGCCGCCGTGGCGATCACTCTGGCCGAAGACCCGGGACGGTTTCTGTCGTCGGTCCAGATCGGCATCACGCTGGTGGGTGTTCTGCAGGGGGCGATATCCGGTGCGACCCTGGGCGGCCGCCTTGCGACCTGGCTGATCGAACAGGGCGTCGATCCCGACTGGGCCTCGACCATCGGTGTAGGCGCGGTTGTCGTGATCCTGACCTATCTGTCGCTGATCGTCGGCGAGTTGGTCCCCAAACAGATCGCCCTGAAGAATCCGGAAAGCGTGGCAATGGTCGCAGCGCCCATCATGGCGGTCGTCGCACGCGTCACCTCGCCGGTCATCTGGCTGCTCGACCGGTCCGGCAAGCTGGTTCTGGCGCTTCTGCGGGTGTCCAAGGAAAACAACAATCGCGTGACCGAAGAAGAGGTTCGCACCATCCTGGCCGAAGCCCGGTTCGAAGGCGTGATCGAGGACGAAGAACAGGAAATGCTGACCGGCGTCATGCGTCTGGCCGACCGGTCCGCCCGTGCGCTGATGACCCCGCGCCGCGACGTCGACACCGTGGACCTTGGCGGCACCCCGCGCGAGACGCTGGAAAAGATCCGCCAGTCCGGCCGTCCGCGCCTGCCCGTCCGCAATCCCGAAACCGAAGAGGTCGTGGGCGTCCTGTACCTGACCGATGCCTTTGCCGCCGTCACAACCGGACAACCTCTCGACGTGGCAAAATTGATGCGCGAGGTGCCCGTCGTGTCCGACATGGCCGACGCGCTGGACGTGATCGAGATTCTGCGCGCCTCGACCAACCACATGGCACTGGTCTATGACGAGTACGGCCATTTCGAAGGCATCATCACCACTGGCGACATCCTTGAGGCGATCACCGGCACGTTTGCCGAAGAAAGCTCTGACGAACCCGCGATGGTTCAGCGCGCCGATGGAAGCTGGCTGGTGGCCGGATGGATGCCCGCCGACGAGTTCTGCGAAAAGCTGAGCCTGCCTCTGGACATGGCCGGGGACTACGAAACGGTGGCAGGACTGGTGTTGAACCAGATGCGCCGCCTGCCCGCGCTGGGGGATCACGTCACGGCGGAAGGCCACCGATTCGAAGTGATCGATCTGGACGACCGGCGCATCGACAAGGTGCTGGTCTCCAGGGTCTAACCCCTTAAACCGGGGGAATACCGACGCCAGACGCAGGCCGGGCCGATGCGGTTCCGCGATCGCGGGCCATTCCGCGTCCGCAATCAGCGTCAGCATAAAATTAATCAAAATCAATATGTTATGGCGTGGCAAGACCTCTGATATCCGATAACACCCCCCTGATTTTGCCTATCTTCGCCCCACACCCCAAGTTGGTTTCAGGCAATCCAGCCCATCAAAGGAAACCGACATGCTGCCCAATGTCAAAACCATGAAGTCTTCTGCCATCGCCGCCCTGCTGGCAGTCTCGCTTGCCGTGCCCGCCGCCCCTGCCTTTGCCTGGGGCCAGCGCGAACAGGATGTTCTCAAGGGTGTGCTCGGCACGCTCGCCATCGGCGCGATCATCAACGAGGCCAACAAGGGCCGCCGCCCCGCCGCACAGTCGCAACACTACTACGTCGATCCCCGGCCGCAGGGCCATTACGTCGAACCCCGCCCGCAGCACGGCAACGGGCATGGCTACAACAACGGCCACCGCCCCCGCCCGTCGGACCATCACGCCTACAACAGCGTTTACGGCACCCCGGCGGCACAGGCGTTCAACACGTACACGCGCACCGAGCGTCAGCAGATCCAGCGCAAGCTGGCCCGTCACGGCTATTACAACGGCGGCATCGACGGGTCGTTCGGAACGGGGACCTACCGCGCGATTGCGGCTTACGCCCGCGACACCGGCAATGCCGACCGCCTGTCTTCGCGCAACGGGGCCTTCGCGCTGTATGACAGTCTGATCTTCTGATCGCCGGCGCCTGCCCGACGGGGCAGGCACGCCCCGCTGCACGGATCACAGGGGCACAAACGAAAACGGGCGCAGCTTTCGCTGCGCCCGTTTCCCATCAATCCCGAAGGACTATGCCAGTGCGAGGTTCGTCGCCGATTCGCGGCCATCACGGCCGGATTCGATGTCGAAGGTCACAGCCTGACCGTCGTTCAGTTGGCGGATGCCAGCACGCTCCAGAGCCGAAACGTGCACGAACACGTCACGGTTGCCGTTTGCGGGGGCAATGAAGCCGAAACCCTTGGTTGCGTTGAACCATTTCACGGTGCCATTGGCCATCGTGTCTACTCCTGTTTTGCCACCCACGGAACTGCGGTAGCCTGGCTCAGTTTACTTGGATCGAGACTGCGCCGTAAGGAAACAGAAGGTCGATGAAGAAAGCGTCGCACCACTCACATAGGCCCATCCCTCGGTGAATGCAAGGCCGTTGGCCGGTCAATCGCGAGGGTGGCGCAGGCCGGCGTATGCACCCGATGAAAGGCGGACGGACCAGATGATTTCGACCCCCACCCAAGGATTGCCCCGGCCCCTGCGTCCCAGTATTCGTGATGCTCATGGAAACGCCCGACGAGATGCTGGCCAGCGCCGCCGCCCGCGGCGACCGCGACGCGTTCGCGGCACTGGTGGCGCGGCACTATGACCGGGTTTACGGTTTGGCCTACCGGCTGTGCGGCGACCGGGCCGATGCGCAGGACATGGCGCAGGACATCTGCGCCGCCCTGCCCGCCAAACTGCGCAACTGGCGCGGCGAAGCACGGTTCACCACATGGCTGTACCGTGTCGTGATGAACGCAGCCCACGACCAGCGCCGACGTCAGGCCACGCGGTCGAAGGCCGCAAGCGGTTGGGGAGATTGGGAAATCGCGCGTCAGGACGAGATCGGCGTGCAGGCTGCGGCGCTGGACTGGCTGACCCTGACCCTGCGCCGGTTGCCGGTGGAACTGCGCGACACCGTGGCGCTGGTGCTGGGCGAAGAGATGACACAGGCCGAAGCCGCGTCGGTTCTTGGCCTGTCCGAAGGCACCGTGGCCTGGCGGATGTCCGAAGTGAAGAAACGCCTGCGCGCCATCGCGGCCGAGGAGGCAAGATGACTGACGAGCTCAAGGACCTGGCCGCTGCCCTGCGCGCAACGCCTCCCGCCGATCCGGCCGCCCGCGCCCAAGCCATCGCGCTGGCCATGAAAAACTTTGATGCCCTCCAAGGATCACCTGCCGCCCCGCGTCCCATTGCCGAACCCAGACGCCCCGGGTTCCTGAATGGAGCACGCAACATGCTGAAATCCCTGACATCCCGGCCCGCTCTTGCCGCCACAACCTCGATCGCCGCCCTGGCCTTCGGGCTGGTTGTGGTGCTGCCCATCATCGACCGCCCCTTGCCGCAATCCGTGACACCCCAAGCCGAACTTGCAAGCGAACCCGCCGCAACCGCGCAGGATGCCGTCGAAGACGCAGCCGTTCCGGAGGCCGTCATCTCGCAGGCCGCTCCGCCGGTTCGTGACCAACTGGCGCCCGACATCACGATGAAACGCGCCCTGGCCCCCGAAATGGCAAGCCCGATCGTTGCCATGCCCGAAGTCTCGGTCATGCCGCCCCCGGCGCGGACCGAAGCTTTCGCGAACGAAGACCCCAACCCGGTGAGGATTACCGCCGAATCACCCGTCTCGACGTTTTCCGTCGACGTCGACACCGCCTCGTACGCGGTCGTCCGGTCGTCGCTGAACGCAGGCGAACTTCCCGATCCCGCCGCCGTGCGCATCGAAGAAATGGTGAACTACTTCCCCTACGCCTACCCCGCCCCCGAGACCGACCCGTTTCGCGCCAGCCTGTCCACCATGGCGACCCCGTGGAACCCCGGCACCAGACTGGTGCAGATCGCCCTGCAAGGTCGCGTGCCTGCACTGGCCGACCGTCCGGCACTGAACCTCGTGTTCCTGATCGACACGTCGGGGTCGATGGACGAACCCAACAAGTTGCCGCTGCTGAAGCAGTCGCTGCGCCTGCTGCTGGGCCAGTTGCGCCCGGAAGATCAGGTCGCCATCGTTGCCTATGCCGGATCGGCGGGCGAGGTTCTGCCACCGACCCAAGCCCGCGACAGCGACAAGATTCTGAACGCACTCGACAATCTCGGGGCGGGCGGGGCGACGGCAGGGGCCGAAGGTCTGGCGCTGGCCTATCAGGTCGCGCGGGGCATGACCGAAACCGGCGAAGTCAGCCGCATCCTGCTGGCCACCGACGGCGATTTCAACGTGGGCGTCAGCGACCCCGAGGGGCTGGAGGCCTATGTCGCGAAGAACCGCGACTCTGCCTATCTGTCGGTTCTGGGCTTCGGGCGTGGCAATCTGGACGACGCCACGATGCAGGCGCTGGCGCAGAACGGCAACGGCACGGCAGCCTATATCGACACGCTGGCCGAGGCGCAGAAAACGCTGGTCGATCAATTGACCGGCGCGCTGTTCCCGATTGCGGACGATGTGAAGATCCAGGTCGAGTGGAACCCGGCGCAGGTCGCCGAATACCGCCTGATCGGCTATGAAACCCGGGCCCTCGCCCGCGAGGATTTCAACAATGACCGGGTGGATGCGGGCGAGATCGGGGCGGGCCATCAGGTAACCGCCCTCTACGAAATCACCCCCCCCGACAGTCCTGCGCTGCGCAACGACCCGCTGCGCTATGGCACGGCGGCCCAAGCGACAGGCAGCCCCGAGCTTGGCTTCCTGCGCGTGCGCTACAAGGCGCCGGGGTCAGACACCTCGACCCTGATGGAAACCCCGATCACCGACGCCCCTGCGACCGACGACGCGCGCTTTGCCGCCGCTATCGCGGGGTTCGGGCAGTTGTTGCAGGGGTCGACATACCTGAACGACTGGGGCTGGGACCAGGCCATCGCGCTGGCGTCGGCCAACCGCGGGACCGATGCCTTCGGTTATCGCAGCGAGGCCGTCACGCTGATGCGCCTGGCGCAAAGCCTTTCGGACCAATGACAAAACCCCTGAAACTGGTTCTGGCCCTGTCAGTCACGCAAGTGATCGGCTGGGCCACGGCATTTTACGCGATTGCCTTGCTGGCGCGGCCGATGTCCGCCGATCTGGGGCTGAGCCTGCCTGCGACCTTCGCTGGGACCAGTCTGTTTCTGGTGGCGCTCGCTCTGACCTCGCGTGCAGCCGCGCCGCTGTTCGAGCGATTCGGCGCAGGCCCGATGCTGGTGGTCGGGTCGGTCCTGGGGGCGGTCGGTCTCGGGGGGATTGCGGCATCGACGGGGATTGTCGGCTACGCATCTGGGTGGCTGGTGCTGGGCGTCGCCGGGGCGGGCATGCTGACGGCACCGGCCAACGCCCTGCTGGTGCAGGTAATGGGGCAACAGGCGAAGCGGTGGATCGCGGGAATGATGCTGATCACCGGACTTGCGGGCAGCATCGGACTGCCGGTCACGTCGTTCCTGCTCGACTGGTTCGGCTGGCGCAGCACGATCTGGCTGTTCGCGGGCCTGCACCTTGTCGTCTGTTCGCCGCTGCACCTTTGGGCAAGCCGCCACGCTGGTCCGCCGGACCAGTCCGGTGGCCGGGCGTTAGACACGCCGCATCCTGCCAATCGCGCCCTGTTCCGCAGACTTGCGCTGGCAGTGTCGCTGATCGGTTTTGTCACTTGGGGCTTTGCGATCGTAGTGGTGGAACTTCTGCAAGTCAGCGGTCTGACCCCGTCAGGTTCGGTGGCCGCCGCCGCGTTGATCGGCGTCGCCGCCGTGGCTGCACGGGCCTGCGAGTTCCTGTTCGCGCGTACCCTCCCCGCCAGCCAGACGGCCATCTGGGCCACTGGTGTGCTTTGCCTGTCGCTGGCGCTGCTCGCCATCGGCACACCAACGGCCGTGTGGGGATTCGTCGTGCTGTTCGGGGCTGCCAGCGGTACGATGAGCGTGGCTCGCGCGACGCTGCCGCTGGAACTGTTCGATCCCTCGGCCTATGCCGGAATGGCGGCACGGCTGGCCCTGCCGATGAACCTCGCCTTTGCCGCCGCGCCGCCGGTCTTTGGCCTGATCCTCGAACGAGGCGGACCATTGGCGACGCTTGCGGCTGCCTTGGTGCTTGGCCTGATGTCTCTCGTCGCGCTGATCACCCTGCGGATCTTGGCGCAGCAACAAGGCCGCGCCGGTGCGGCGCGCCCTTGCACCTCCGTCGGGCCTTAGACCGTTTCGGCCTTGTGCTCCACCGCCTTCAGATCGACATCCCCCGACCGGGAAATCTCGATCCGGCGGGGCTTCAGCGCCTCGGGCGTTTCGCGCACAAGGTCGATGTGCAGCATTCCGTCCTGATGGGCGGCCGCCGTCACCCGCACATGGTCGGCCAGCGCGAAGCGGCGCTCGAAGGCGCGGGTCGCGATGCCGCGATGCAGATAGGTCTTGGCGGCATCCTCGGGGGCCTTGCGGGCGGACACCTGCAGCGCGCCGTCCTTCACCTCGACCGACAGTTCGTCGGGCGAGAACCCGGCCACGGCGATCGAAATGCGATAGGCGTCGCCATCCAGCTTTTCGATGTTGTAGGGCGGGTAGGTCGGCTGTGCGACCTCGGTGGTCAGCACGCGGTCCATCAGGTCTGCGATGCGGTCGAAGCCGACGGTGGCACGGTACAGCGGAGCGAAATCATAGGTACGCATGGTCATCCTCTTTCAAGCGATGTTGGCGTCCGCCCTGTTCGGGCCGGACAGACACGCCCCGGCCCGTTGTGGCATCCGGAGACAATCAACATCTGGGAAGTGGAAAACCGGCTTTCAAGACCCCGGTCAGGGGGCCGGACGAATGAACTTTGCCCCGCCGCCGGACCCGCCGGACAGCAGCCGGACCGAGGGCGCGCTGCCATGCAACGGACCGCCTTCCGCTGCCAGTTCGGCCCGCAACGCGACCAGGGGTTCGGCCAGTGACGTGCCAAGCGCCACGGCACGCCCTTCCACCTCGGCCTTGGCCGACACAACCGACACGACTGCCGCCACCCCGTCGCGCACCACAAAGATCGGCGCGCCCGACGATCCGAAATCGACGCTGCACGACAGCACCAGCACGCCCGGTTCCTGCCCCAGCACCTGACAGACCTCCTGCAGCGACGGCGCTTCGGCCCGGTCTTGTGCATAGGATACCACGCCCACCTCGTCACCCTTGCGCGGTCGGCTGTCGATTCCGAACGGGCGCACCGAAGGCAGACGGATCGGCTGGTCCAACTGCAGCAGCGCGATGTCGAACGCCACCCGTTCCAGCGTATCCACCCCGGAATAGACATATTCCGGATGCGCGACGGCATGGCGCACGCCGCGGTAGGCAATTGCCCTGCCATTGCGCCAACCGGCCAGAAACTGGATGTCCCGTGGCATGACCCGCGCCCCGGTCTCCTTGTCGAACAGGCAATGCGCCGCCGTCAGCACCAGATCGGACGCGATCAGCGCCCCGGTGCAGAACCCCCGGTCCCCCATGTTGATCCGCCCGACCGCTTCCCAGCCGCGGGTGTCATCCCCGGTCTGAAGCGCGCGCAACGAAGACTCCTGCGCGACGGCGGGAAGGGCAAGCATCAGGCACAGCCACAGGACAATCGCGCGCATCATCTCTCCCGCAGGGGTCTGCCTGTAACCCTGACAGCAACATCCCACGCGGTCGCGGCGAAGGGAAACCCCCGGCCGCGCCGCTAGACCGCTCGCATCCGGGCTATGCGCCCACTGCGGCAATTTTGTGACTATTCCTTGTCCAGCGCGCGGGGTTTCGGCCCGCCCGTCGCCCAGTCCAAGAGTTCGACTGTGTGCACGACCGGCACGCCGATGGCCGATCCGATCTGGATCATGCAGCCGATGTTGCCTGCCGAAATGATGTCGGGCTTCACCGCCTCCAGCGTCGCCACCTTGCGCGCCTTCAGTTGACCCGAGATTTCGGGTTGCAACAGGTTGTAGGTTCCCGCCGACCCACAGCACAGATGACTGTCCTGCGGCTCCACCACCGCAAAGCCCACCCGTTTCAGCAGGTCCTTGGGCAGGGTCTTGATCTGCTGGCCATGCTGCAGCGAACAGGCGGCATGATAGGCCACCCGCATCCCCTTGGGCTGACCCGCCGGAAGACCAAGCTCCATCACCACCTCGCTGATATCCCGCGCCAGTCCGGCCACTTCCGCAGCCTCGGCAGCCAGAGCATCGCCCCGGAACATGTGGCCATAGTCCTTCACCGTCGTCCCGCAACCGCTGGTGTTGATCACCACGGCGTCCAGCCCCGCGCCGCGCTTTTCGGCCATCCAGGCCCGGATGTTCGCCGCCGCCGAGGCGTGGCTGAGGTCGGCCTTGCCCATGTGGTGCGTCAGCGCCCCGCAGCAGCCCGCACCCTTGGCCACGACCACCTCGCATCCCAGCCGGGTCAAAAGCCGGATCGTCGCGTCGTTGATGTCGGTGTTCAGCGCTTTCTGCGCACAGCCGGTCATCAGCGCGACCCGCATCCGGCGCGGCCCGGTCGCCGCGAAGGTCTGCGGATCGTCGTTGCGGCTGACCG
>JAIYDJ010000041.1 GCA_027487575.1 Rhodobacter sp.
ACCTACCGCTTCCTCGACCTGCGCCGCGAAAAGCTGCACCGCAACATGATGCTGCGATCCAACGTGGTGCGGTCGATGCGCAACCGGATGTGGGCGCAGGGGTTCAACGAATTCCAGACCCCGATCATCACCGCCTCCAGCCCCGAAGGCGCGCGCGATTTCCTCGTGCCCTCGCGCCTGCACCCGGGCAAGTTCTACGCCCTGCCGCAGGCCCCCCAGCAGTTCAAGCAACTGATCATGGTGGCCGGGTTCGACCGCTATTTCCAGATCGCCCCCTGCTTCCGCGACGAAGACCCCCGCGCCGACCGCTCGCCCACCGACTTCTACCAGCTCGATGTGGAAATGAGCTTCGTGCAGCAGGAAGACGTCTTTGCCGCCGTGCAGCCTGTGATTCAGGGCATCTTCGAGGAATTCGCACCCGAAAAGACCGTCTACGCCGACTGGCCCCTGATCGCCTACCGCGACTCGCTCCTCTGGTACGGCTCCGACAAACCCGACCTGCGCAACCCGATCCGGATGCAGATCGTGAGCGACCATTTCGCAGGCTCCGGCTTCGCCATCTTCGCCAAACTGCTGGAACAGGACGGCACCGAAATCCGCGCCATCCCCGCCCCCAGCGGCGGGTCGCGCAAGTTCTGCGACCGGATGAACGCCTTTGCCCAACAGCAGGGGCTGCCCGGCATGGGCTATATCCTGTGGCGCAACGCCGAAGACGGATCAGGCATGGAAGCTGCCGGTCCGCTGGCCAAGAACATCGGGCCCGAACGCGCCGAAGCCATACGTCTGCAACTGGGCCTGAACCTCGGCGATGCCGCCTTCTTCCTCGGCGGCAAGCCCGAAACCTTCGAGGCTGTCGCGGGCCGTGCCCGCAACGTCATCGGGCAGGAACTGAAACTGACCGAGGAAAACTGCTTCCGCTTTGCCTGGATCGTCGATTTCCCGATGTACGAGAAAACAGACGACGGCAAGATCGACTTTTCCCACAACCCCTTCTCGATGCCGCAAGGCGGTCTGGAAGCCCTCAACGGCGACCCGCTGAAGGTCTATGCCTACCAATACGACCTCGCCTGCAACGGCTATGAACTGATCTCTGGCGGCATCCGCAACCACAAGCCGGAAATCATGTTCAAGGCCTTCGAACTCGCGGGCTACCCGGCGGACGAGGTGGAAAAGCGGTTCGGCGGCATGGTCAAGGCGTTCCGCTATGGTGCCCCCCCCCACGGCGGCTGTGCGGCGGGCATCGACCGGATCGTAATGCTGCTTGCCGACGAGGCCAACATCCGCGAGGTCATCATGTTCCCGATGAACCAGCGCGCCGAAGACCTGCTGATGGGCGCGCCGTCGGAACCGACGAACGCGCAGCTTCGCGACCTCAATCTGCGCGTCATCCCGAAGGAAAGCTGACGCTTTCACATTGCACCTCGGCCCGGCGCTTTGCATAAAGGTCGGGACCGGAGGCCGCATGTCAGACCACCCGAAGCTGGGCTTTCCTATGCCCCACTGGACTCCGCCACCCCCGCCCGATGGGCGGGTGCTGGAAGGGCATCATGTCCGGCTGGAACGGATGGACCCCGACACCCACGCGGGCGACCTGCATCGCGCCTTTTCCGGGCACGATGCGCTGTGGACCTACCTGCCCTACGGTCCCTTTCCTTCTGCCGCAGGCTATCACCGCTGGGCCAAGGACACTGCCACCGGCACCGATCCGCTGTTCTATGTGCTGCGCGACCGGGCGACGGGGCATTGCGGCGGGGTGGCCAGTTATCTGCGCATCACCCCCGCCGCAGGGTCGATCGAGGTTGGCCACATCTGCCTTTCCCCGGAAATCGCCCGCGGCCGGGTGGCGACCGAAGGCCTGTTCCTGATGATGGATCACGCCTTTGCCCTCGGCTACCGCCGCTATGAATGGAAATGCGACGCGCTGAACCTGCCCTCGCGCCGCGCGGCGCAGCGGCTGGGGTTTTCGTATGAAGGCACGTTCCGGCAGATGTCCGTCGTCAAGGGGCGCAACCGCGACACGGCATGGTTTTCGGTGATCGACACCGAATGGGCTGCCCTGCGCGAGGCCTACGCCGCCTGGCTTGCCCCCAGCAACTTCGATGGCCGGGGTCGGCAAAGGGAACGGCTGTCCGACCTGACGCGGCTGGTGCGCGCGGGGTCCGACCCGGCGCTGTGACCTGGCGGGAACAGGCAGGCGCAGAGTCTGCTTCGGATACCTCACGTCGGCCGGGAAGGCCTGCAAGTGTCCCCGCCATCCGATACACAGACCGGCCTCACAGCCCCCGTTCGAAACCGGTCCGCGCCGCCGACAGGCGTACGGCAATGACCTGCCGCAATCCATCCGCCCCTGCCCCCGGCTGGACGCAACGCTCTGCCGCCGCGCCCAACGCGGGGTCGCGCGCCAGTCGCGCCAATCCCTGCACAAACCCCGCCAGATACCGCAGGGTGACCCCGTCCGGGTCGCCCGCCAGCCGGTCGGCCACCCGCGCCAGATCGTCGCGCAGGGCCAACGGGTCCGGCGCTGCGACCGGAACCTCGGGCCCGACCGGAACCAGCCCGGACAGCGCCGACTGAAACACCGCGAGGCTTTCGACCGGCTTGTCCAGATACCCGTCCGCGCCCGCGGCCAGCGCGGCGGCCCGACCCGAGGCCAGACCCGACGTGCCCAGAATCAGCATGGGGCGCTTCACCGTCAGCACCAGATCGCGGATCAACCCTTCGCCCCGGCCATCGGGCAG
>JAIYDJ010000004.1 GCA_027487575.1 Rhodobacter sp.
CCGCCAGAACCAACAGCGCGATGGCCGTCCGGGTTGCGTGAAACTGCCAAAGCCCGGCCTCTTGCGCGATGAACCGTACGAAATTGTCGGTGAACCCGATCAGCACGGCATAGCCGGCAATCAGCGCCAAAGCGGCAAGCGGGCGATCCATGGCGGCAGGCGTCCTTTCGTGGTTTCGCGGCAGCAAAGCCCGTTTGCAGGCGTCTTTCGCGTCGTTTAGCGACCCTTGCCGGTCAATGCCCTCCGGCTTGGTGACTGATTGTCGCGCGAACACGGCTGCGCTAATGTCTGCGCATGATGAAATCCCCCCTGATCCCATGACGGCGCTGGCAAAGTATGTGCGGCTGGAAAGTCCGGGGCTTTGGCACGAGGCCACAGGTGCGCGCGGGCTGAATGTCGTTGTGGGGTTTCGCGAGGCGACGCTGGTTCTGTCGGACCCGAAGTCGGACCTTGCGCTGTCGCACTGGTCGCTGCCGGCGGTGCAGCGGCTGAACCCCGGCACATTGCCGGCCCTTTATGCCCCCGGCCCCGACGCGGACGAGACGCTGGAGATCGACGACACCGACATGATCGCGGCACTTGATACCGTGCACCGTGTTCTTGTCAGGCGGCAGGCGCGGCCGGGGCGGCTGCGCGCGATCATCCTTGCCGGGGCAACGGTGCTGACGCTGGGGCTGGGCTTTGTGTGGATACCGGGTGCGCTGGTGCAGCACACGGCTTCGGTCCTGCCCGAAGTCAGCCGGACCGAGATCGGACGGGCGGCGCTGGCCGAAGTCACGCGGCTGACCGGCCCGCCCTGTGCGGCGCGTCTGGGAACCCTTGCGGCGGCCACGCTGGCCGAACGGGTGCTGGCGCCCGGTCCTGCGACGATTCTGGTGGTGCGCGACGGTGTGGCCACGTCGCTCGCCCTGCCGGGCGGCCTGATCCTGCTGGCCGCAAAGCTGGTCGAAACCGCACCGGGCCCCGAGGCGCTGGCGGGCCATGTGCTGGCCGCCACGCTGCAATCTTCGGGGCAGGACCCGATGATCCCGCTGTTGCAGCATGCGGGGGTGGCGGCCACGTTTCGTCTGCTGACCAGCGGCAAGCTGCCGGAGGGCGTCCTTGCAGGTTATGCAGAGACGCTGCTGCGCACCACACCCGACATGTCCAGTGAGGCCTTGCTGGAACGGTTCCGCACGGCGCGCGTCCCCTCCAGCCCCTATGCCTACGCGCTGGACCCGACCGGCGAAAAGGTGCTGCCGCTGATCGAGGCCGACCCCTATCGCGATGGCACCGCTCCGCCGGTTCTAAGCGCCGAACACTGGGCCAAGCTTCAACGCATCTGCGCCGAATGACGCATCAGGCATTGGCCGGATCAGCGCAGGAACGCGTCGGAAAATCCGGCCCGGCGGGCGGCTGACAGGGCGGCCTGAGCCTCGGCACCGCTGCCGAAAGGCCCGGCGAACACGACCTGCAATCCCTTGCTGGTCCGACCCCTGGCGACTGGCAGCCCCATCGAGGCCAGACGCGCCGCCGCACCTTCGGCATTGGACGCGACGCCGAAGCTTCCGACCTGCACCAGCGCACCGCCCGATGCGACGGTCTTGCGAACCACCGGCTGCGTGGCCGGGGCGGATTTGGTCGATACCGTGACGCGCGCCTTCTTGCGCTGCGGCTGATCGGCAACCAATTGCTGCGGCACCTCCCGCGTCCAGACCTGATCCTGTGCCGCCTGTCCCGAAGCCGTGCCGACGCCGCGGTTCGGGTTCAACCGGTCATCCGTCCATGCGGTCTTGTAGCCTTTTGGCGGATGCACAGTTTCTGCGGCGGCGACACGCCCTGCCGGATGGGCCACATGGCCAGCCGACACCCGCGCGGGGTCATGCGCCACACGGGCGACAGGATCGGTCAGCGCGGCACCGACGCGCGACCCTGCCGGATAGATCGGCGAGCGCCAGCCCGCCACACCGCCATCGCCGCGCGTGCACACCACGGCGGTACCGCCATTGCGCAGGCGCACGACCTCGGCCACCGGGGCCGAGGTGAAACAGCCGATCTGCCCTGCGCCAGGTCCGCTGCGGGCGACTTCGTAGGTGCCTGCGGGCGCGCGGTCGGAATAGGGTGCGGGGGCCGTCACACGGACGGTCGAGGCCGGCGCGGGGGGCGCAACCTTCGCTGCGGGGGCAACGCGGACGGTGCGGGTACCGGGCGGAGTATAGGGGGCCGGCGTGTAGATCGCGGGATCGATTTCCGGGGTGCGGGGCTTTGGCGCGGCAACGGGCGCGGGGGCAACGACGCGCGGTGCAGGCGCAGGCGCTGCTTCGGCAATCTCGACGCGGGACTTGCCGAAGGTGGGCGGAAAGCCGCAAAGCGCCTTGCGCTGCGCATTCACGCGGGGCACCCAGTTGACCTGACCGCCGTAGCCCGCCTTCAGGAACACACAGCCGCGGCTGTCGACATATTGCTGACCTGTGTAACTTGCGGGCGGCAACTCGCGGGGTCCTCCGACCGATGCCAGCGATTGCGCGTGCCCCATGGAAAAGCCCGAAATCGTCGCCCAGACAGCAACCGTAGCAACCGCAAACCGCATGCCCACCCCCAATTAGCGTAGGGGCAACCATGGCGCAGGATTGTTTCCGAGTAAAGAGGAATGCCCCTATTTAGTGCCGAACATCCGGTCACCCGCATCCCCTAGGCCCGGAACGATATATCCGTGTTCATTCAAATGGCTATCAACCGAAGCTGTCACGATTGGAACGTCGGGATGTGCCGCCTTCATCCGCGCGATGCCTTCGGGGGCCGCCAGAAGGCACAGAAAGCGGATGTTGCGCGCGCCCGCCTTCTTGAGCAGATCCACGGCCGCCGCACTTGAATTGCCGGTGGCCAGCATAGGATCGACGACGATGCAGATGCGGTCGTCCAGTTGATCGGGCAACTTGCAGTAGTATTGCACCGGTTGCAGCGTTTCGGGGTCGCGGTACAGTCCAACAAACCCGACCCGCGCCGCAGGGATCAGCTCCAGTATCCCGTCCAGCAACCCATTGCCCGCCCGCAGGATCGAGATCAGCGCCAGTTTCTTGCCGTCGATGGTGGGGGCCATCATCTTTTCCAGTGGCGTCTCGATTTCCACCTCGGTCATCGGCAACTCGCGCGTCACCTCGTAGGCCAGAAGCAGGCTGATCTCGCGCAAAAGCCGCCGGAACCCCGCCGTGGAGGTTTCCTTGTCGCGCATGATCGACAGCTTGTGCTGCACCAAGGGGTGGGTGACGACGGTCAGATGGTCAAGCATCGGCAGCCTCCAGCAGTTTCGCGATCCGCGCCTTGGTATCGGCATCGCAGAACGCGGCGTCAAGCGAGGTGCGGGCGATGGCGGCAAACTCTGCCTCGTCCCAGTCGAAGGCCACATGCAGGCTTTCATATTCGCGCGTCATGGTGGTGTGAAAGAACGGCGGATCGTCGGTGGAAATCGTGCATTTCACCCCGCGACGGCGCAATTCGGCAATCGGATGGGCGCGAAAGGACGGGTAAATCTCCAGCGCCACGTTCGAGCCGGGGCAGACTTCCAGCACGATCCCGGTTTCCGCCAATTGGTCAACCAGCGCCAGATCCTCGATCGCCCGCACGCCGTGGCCGATCCGTTCGACCCGCAGGTCGCGCACCGCATCGCGGACGCTGTCGGGTCCGCCCCATTCGCCGGCATGCGCGGTCAGCCGCAACCCGGCCTCGCGCGCCATGTCGAAGCTGTAGGCATAGTCGGCAGGCTTGCCAATCTTCTCGTCCCCCGCGATGCCGAAGCCCACAATCCAGTCGCCCGCCGTTTCGGCGGCGCACAGCGCGGTTTCGCGCGCCTTGTCCGGGCCGAAATGCCGGATGCAGGTGATGATCCCGCGCAGCGTGATGCCGTGATCGCGTTCGGCCATATCCGCGCCTTCGCGGATCGCGTGCAAGTATTCCCGCCACGCCCCCACATCGCGCCCGCCGCAGAAATCGGGGCTGAGGAAGGTTTCGCTATAGACCACGCCCGAAGCAGCACTTTCCTCCAGCACGGCGCGGGTCAGGCGCTGATAATCCATCGGGGTCTTCAGGGTTTCGGTCGCGGCCTCGTAGACCTTCAGGAAATGCCAGAAATCGGTGAAGGCGTAGTTGCCCCGGTCATCGAAGATGCCCGACAGGTCCATGTGTTTCTCTTTGGCCAGCCCCCGGATGAACGCGGGGGGTGCTGCCCCTTCCAGATGCAGGTGCAACTCGATTTTCGGTGTCATAGCAAACTCCGTCCGGCCCCTTGCGCGGGCACTTTCAGGTGGGCGGCGACGGTGGCCGCCACATCGACAAAACCGCACAGCCCCAGCGGACCTGTGCCTGCGCCTGCGATCAGCACCGGAACCCGTTCGCGCGTGTGTTCGGTGCCGCGCCATGTGGGGGCGTTGCCGTGATCGGCGGTGAAGATCATCAGATCCCCGGCGCGAAGATGCGGCAGCAGCGCACCCACCCGGCTGTCGAACCATTCCAGATGGTGCGCATAGCCCGCCACGTCGCGGCGGTGGCCGTAAAGGCTGTCGAACTCGACAAAGTTGGCAAAGGTCAAGGAACCCGGCTCTGCCGCGCCCACCAACCGGTCCAGATGATCGAAAAGATCGGCGTCGGACTGGCCCTTGTGCAGATGTGCTATGCCCTGCATCGAAAAGATGTCACCGATCTTGCCTACCGCATGCGTCACGCCGCCCGCGCCCGCGACCCAGTCCAGCAGCGTAGGCGCGGGCGGGGCGATGGCATAGTCGTGCCGGTTCGGGGTCCGCTGAAACGCGCCGGGGACGCCGGTGAAGGGTCGCGCGATGACGCGGCCCACCTTCATTGTGTGCAGGCTGGGCGCCAGATCGGCACAAAGCGCCAGCAGACGGTCCAGCCCGAAGGCCTGTTCATGCGCGGCGATCTGGAACACCGAGTCCGCCGAGGTATAGCAGATCGGCCAGCCGGTCCGCAGATGCTCGGCCCCCAGCGCGTCGATGATCGGCACGCCCGAGGCATGGCAGTTTCCCAAAATCCCGTCGGTCCCCGCCAAAGCGCAGACCCGGTCCACCAGACTTTGCGGAAAGGCCGGGGTCACATCAGGGAAATAGGTCCAGTCCCACGGCACCGGCACGCCCGCCAGTTCCCAGTGCCCCGACGGCGTGTCCTTGCCGCGCGACACTTCGGTGGCAGCGCCCCAGCGGCCCGACGTTCCGGCCCCCATCCCCGGCATCGCAGCCCCCGAGGCCAGCCGCACCGCATCCGCCAGTCCGAGCGCCCCCAGATGGGGCAAGCGCAACGGCACCGTGGCCGCGATATGGGCCAGCGTGTTGGCCCCTTCGTCGCCGAAGTCGGCGGCATCCGGCGCGCCGCCGCACCCGACCGAGTCCATCACCACCAGAAAGGCGCGGCCCATCACGCGATCCGTTCCAGAATCAGCGACGGCTCATCGACCGCCTCCGGCCCCAACCGGTACGCCGCCTGCACCGCCCGCACCGCCGCCTCGGCCTGTTCCGCGGTCGCGGCGTGGACCATGCCCAGCGGCACACCGGCCTCGATCTCCTCGCCCAGTCCCGCAAGGTCGGACAATCCGACCGACGGGTTGACCCGGTCACCCTCGCGCAGCCGCCCGCCGCCCAGATGCACCACCACATGGCCCAACGCCTGCCCGTCGATGGCCTGCACCAGACCGGAGTTCAGGCAGGGAATTTCCCGCGTGACTGCGGCCGAGGGCAGCCGGTCCGGCCAGCGATCCACGAAATCGGCCGGGCCGCCCTGCGCCGCGACCATCCGCCCGAACCAGTCCGCCGCAGCCCCGGATTCCAGCGCCTGCTGGATGCGCCCCGCCCCATCGGCCGCGTCTGCCGCAAGCCCCCCCAGCGCCAGCGCCTCGCCCCCCAGCGCCACGGTGATATCCCACAGCGCCGCGTTCACCGACGTGCCGGTCAGAGTCTCCATCACTTCGATCACCTCCAGCGCGTTGCCCGCCGCCGTGGCCAAGGGCTGCGACATGTCGGTGATCAGTGCGGCCGTCATGCAGCCCGCCCCCTGCGCCGTGCTGACCAGCGCCTGTGCCAGCGCGCGCGCATCGTCGAGCGTCTTCATGAACGCGCCCGACCCGCATTTGACGTCCAGCACCAGCGCCTCCAGCCCCGCCGCCAGCTTTTTCGACAGGATCGACGCGGTGATCAGGTCGATGCTTTCCACCGTGCCCGTCACATCGCGGATCGCGTACAGCCTGCGGTCCGCCGGGGCGATTTCGGCCGAGGCCGATACGATGGCACAGCCGACCTCGCGCATCTGGGTGCGCAACTGATCCTCGCCCAGACCGGTCCGAAAGCCGGGAATGGATTCCAGCTTGTCCAGCGTTCCGCCCGTATGCCCCAGCCCGCGCCCCGAGATCATCGGAACATAAGCCCCGCACGCCGCCAACGCCGGGGCCAGCAGCAGCGACACGCAGTCGCCGATGCCCCCCGTCGAATGCTTGTCGATCACCGGGCCGGGCAGGTCCCACTCCAGCACGCGCCCCGAATCCCGCATCCCCCGGGTCAGGGCGACCCGCCCTTCCTCGCCCAGGCCCTTCAGCAGCACCGCCATCGCAAAGGCACCGGCCTGCGCATCGGTCACCGCACCGCTGGCCAGCCCCGCCGCGAACCAGCCCAGGTCCGCAGGCGCAGGGGTTCCTCCGTCACGGATCAGGGCGATGATGCTGCGCGCATCGGTCATGTCCGGTCCATGTGCGCCGCCGTGAACACGCCGGGCAGCAGGTCGGCCACGGTGATCGTGCGCGATTTGCCGTCGGTGGTCCACAGCGTTACCAGAACCGAAGGGTCGGCAAATTCGGCGATCTTCTGGCGGCAGCCGCCGCAGCAGGGCACGGGTTCGGGGCTGTCTGCGATCACGCAGATTTCCGCAATGCGGCTGTCCCCCGCCGCCACCATCGCGGCAATCGCCCCGGCTTCCGCGCAGGTGCCTTCCGGATAGGCCACGTTTTCGACGTTGCAGCCGACATGGACTGCCCCCGAGGTGGCCCGGATCGCCGCCCCCACCTTGAAGCGCGAATAGGGCACGTAGGCGTTCAGGCGCACGGCCGTTGCGGCGGCAAGAAGCGTCATCGGTGGACCTCCGGAAATTTGACCTTTTGGTCGGGAAATGTGCGGCGGGTCGGCGGGTTATGCAAGGCCCGCCCGAAGGCGGGCCTGCCGCCGCCGCGCATTGCGGAACAGGCGAATTCAGACGACCCGCGTCGCCGGGTTTCCGGGCAAGGACACCTCCAGCAGTTCAAGGTCCGGCGTCGCTTCGGCATAGCGCGTCGCCAGACCCGGCGGAATGACAAAGGCATCGCCGGGCGACAGCCGGTAAGGGTCCTTCCCCTCACCTTCCAGCGTCATCGCGCCCGCCATCACGAAGGTGAACAGGATGTCGCCGTCATGCACCGTCCAAGGGGCGGGGCCGGTGGGACGGGCGACCATGACCGACGCCACGCCTTTCGTGTTGGCGTCGATCGTGGTGTCGCGCGCCTCGAACCCCGGAATGCGGAACGGGGCGAAACGGCCTTTCGCGCCTTCATTGTGAACGAAACGCTGGCCCTGCCATTCGCGGTCGGGGCGAAGAAGCGGGGTGGGCAGCGTCATCGCATGGTCGATTTCGGTCACATGGTCGGCCGGAACGCCGATTTCGATCACCTCGATGCCGTCACTGGCATGCAGCACCCGGTGGCGGATTTCGGGCGGCTGGATAAAGCAGTCGCCAGCCGAGAGGCGGATCGCCGGGCCCTGATCCTCATAGACCACGTCGACCCAGCCCTTGATGCAGAAGATCAGCTGAAACCCGACCTTGTGGAAATGCACCATGTCGGGCACCGGGCCCCCGTCGGGAATCCGGATGTGGCTGGCAATCATCGCGCCGCCAAGGCGGCTGGGCACCAGATCGCGGTAGTGCATGCCGGCCCGCCCGATCACCCAAGGCGCCTGATCCGCCAGACGGCGCACGACAAAGGCGTGTTCGGTCAACGGCAGCACCAGCGGCGGGTTCAACTCGTCAATCTCGATGCGCGTACCGTTCGGCGCGGTCAGCACCCGCTGACCATCGGCAAAACCGTCGGGATCATCCGTCAGAATACGCAACGTTCCGGCAGGCTCTGCCGCGCCCTTCTGCAGCCGCAGGCGCAATCCATGGCCCGAGAGCACCGCCACCTCGGGGTTGTCCGCCGGATAGATCATGTCCAGCCGCATCTTCAGCACCTTGGTAAAGAACGGCAGGTCATCGCGCAGTTCGGCGGTGGGAAGGCGGATTTCGGCGCGGGTTTCCGTCATGGCTTTGTCTCCATTTTCGGGCCACACTGCGGGCGGTGACCGGGGAATGCAAGGTTCCGCGCACACCGATTTGCAGACCGGAAAAAATGGTTTAAGGCTAAACAAATTTTGCAGGGGGCAGGAATGGACGAGGCACGGCAGGACAGCGCACGGCAGGCGGCACTGGATTATCATGAATTTCCCAAGCCGGGAAAGCTGGAAATCCGCGCTACCAAGCCGCTGGCCAACGGCCGTGACCTGAGCCTTGCCTACAGCCCCGGCGTGGCCGAGGCCTGTCTGGAAATCAAGGCAGACCCCGCTTCGGCCCGCCGCTATACCTCTCGCGGGAATCTGGTCGGAGTCGTCACCAACGGGACAGCCGTGCTTGGCCTGGGCAACATCGGTGCGCTGGCCTCGAAACCGGTGATGGAGGGCAAGGCTGTCCTGTTCAAGAAATTCGCCAACATCGACTGCTTCGACATCGAATTGAACGAATCCGACCCGGTGAAACTTGCCGAACTGGTCTGCGCGCTGGAACCGACCTTCGGCGCGATCAATCTGGAAGACATCAAGGCACCCGATTGCTTCATCGTCGAACAGTTGTGCCGCGCCCGGATGAAGATTCCGGTGTTTCATGACGACCAGCACGGCACGGCCATCGTGGTGGGTGCGGCTGCGACCAATGCGCTGCACGTGGCAGGCAAGCGGTTCGAGGATATCCGCATCGTTTCGACCGGGGGCGGTGCAGCGGGGATCGCCTGTCTGAACATGCTGCTGAAACTGGGCGTGCGGCGCGAAAACGTCTGGCTCTGCGATCTGGACGGGCTGGTCTACAACGGGCGCACGACGCAGATGACCCCGCAGAAGGCGGCCTATGCCCAAGGCAGTACACCCGCCACGCTGGCCGAGGTGATCGTCGGGGCCGACCTGTTTCTGGGCCTGTCGGGCCCCGGCGTCCTGACGCCGCAGATGGTGCAGGCGATGGCCCCGCGCCCTATTGTCTTTGCGCTGGCCAACCCGACGCCTGAAATCATGCCCGATGCGGTGCGTGCCATCGTCCCCGATGCGATCATCGCCACGGGACGGTCGGACTTTCCCAATCAGGTCAACAACGTCCTGTGCTTTCCCTTCATCTTCCGCGGCGCGCTGGACGTGGGCGCGACCGAGATCAACGACCAGATGCAACTGGCCTGCATCGCGGGCATCGCGGCGCTGGCCCGCGCCACCACCAGCGCCGAGGCGGCTGCGGCCTATCATGGCGAAACCCTGACCTTCGGGGCCGAATACCTGATCCCCAAACCCTTTGACCCCCGGCTGATCGGGGTTGTGGCCTCTGCCGTGGCGCAGGCCGCGATGGACACCGGGGTTGCGACCCGCCCGATCGCCGACATGGAGGTGTACCGCCAGCAATTGAACGGCAGCGTCTTCAAATCCGCGCTGATCATGCGCCCGGTGTTCGAGGCCAGCCGTCTGGCCGACCGCCGCATCATCTTTGCCGAAGGCGAGGATGAACGCGTCCTGCGCGCCGCGAATGCGATGCTGGAGGAGACGACCGACAAGCCGATCCTGATCGGCCGACCGGATGTGATCATAGCGCGGTGCGAACGCGCGGGCCTGCCGATCCGCCCCGACCGCGATTTCGAAATGGTGAACCCCGAAAGCGACCACCGCTATCGCGACTACTGGCAGGCCTATCACGACCTGATGGCGCGGCAGGGCGTGACACCCGATATCGCCCGCGCCGTCATGCGCACAAATACAACTGCCATAGCGGCCATCGCCGTGCATCGCGGCGACGCCGACAGCATGATCTGCGGCACCTTCGGGCAGTATCTGTGGCACATGAACTATGTCCGGCAGGTTCTGGCGCGCGACGGGCTGCATCCGCAGGGCGCGCTGAGCCTGATGGTGCTGGAGGATGGGCCGCTGTTCATCGCCGACACGCAGGTCAATCCACAACCGACGCCGGACCAGATCGCCCTGAACGCCATCGGCGCCGCCCGCCATGCCCGGCGGTTCGGCGTGACGCCCAAGGTGGCGCTGTGTTCGCATTCCAATTTCGGCAACCTCGACACCGATTCGGGACGGCGGATGCGCGCGGCGATGGAAATTCTCGACGCCCGCGAGGTGGATTTCATGTTCGAGGGCGAGATGTCGACCGATGCGGCGCTTGACCCCGACCTGCGCGCGCGCATCTTTCCGCAATCGCGGCTGGAGGGTGCGGCCAACATCCTGATCTTCGCCTTCACCGACGCCGCCAATGCCGCGCGCAACATCCTGCGCCACAAGGCGGGCGGGCTGGAGGTGGGGCCGATCCTGATGGGCATGGGCAACCGGGCGCACATCGTGACTCCCGGCGTCACCGCACGCGGATTGCTGAACATGTCGGCGCTGGCAGGAACCCCGGTCGGGCACTACGGGTGAACTTGGCAAGGGCCTTGCGGCCATCGGCGCACCACGCAAGGTAGAAAGCCATCTGGACTTTGTCGCGCAATTGCGTAGGTTTCGAAAAGTTTCCTCGATTTTTGCTGCGGGCTGGGTCGCCGGACAGCCCGCTTGTGCCAAGGTGCCCAATGACCAGTTCCGTCCAGTCCCGCCCCCGCCCCCCGGTATCGACCCGATCGGACAGGACAGACGAGGAAACGATGGGTGCGCGGCGTGACCTGCGCGCCGGGTACTGCAACAGCTTTCACCTCGTGCAGACACAATGACAACGGCGGACGCGCGCCGCGCCGCGCCGGTTGTTCCGGTGTTGCTGATCGAGGACACGCCCTCGTTGCAGATGTACTACCGCGCGATTCTCGTTGCGGCGGGCTACGAGGTGCGCAGCACCGGCACCGCGTCGGAAGGTATGGCCGTGTTCGCAGACTGCATGCCAGACGTGGTGCTGCTGGACCTTGGATTGCCGGACGGCAACGGCCTTGACCTGATGGCAGAGATGCTGGGCCTGCGCCCGCATACCCGGGTGATCGTCATCACGGCGAACGGGTCGATCAACAAGGCGGTCGAGGCGATGCGCGGTGGCGCGCATGATTTTCTTGTGAAGCCGTTCGAGGAAGCCCGGCTGCTGGCGGCGGTGCAGAATGCCTGGCACGTGACGGGAACCGCAGCCCGGCGCGGTCCGGGCCGGGTCACGCCCGCAGCCGCCCCCGCCGCCACCGCGCAGGCCGGCTTCATCGGATCATCCGACACCATGCGTCGCGTTCACCACAAGATCGGCTCGGTGGCCCGGTCGATGGCGACCGTGTTCATCACCGGCGAAAGCGGCACCGGCAAGGAACTGTGCGCGCTGGCGGTTCACGCCGGATCGTCCCGCGCCGCAGGGCCGTTCATCGCGCTGAACTGCGGGGCGATCCCGCAGGACCTGCTGGAGTCCGAAGTGTTCGGCCATCTGAAAGGCAGCTTCACCGGCGCAATCTCGGACAAGCCGGGTGCTGCGGCGGCAGCCGACGGGGGCACGCTGTTTCTGGACGAAATCTGCGAAATGGCCCCGCCCCTGCAAACCAAGCTGCTGCGCTTTCTGCAGACATCCACCGTGCTGCCGGTGGGGGCGACGCGGCCGCGCAAGGTCAATGTGCGCATCGTCTGCGCCACCAACCGCGACCCGATGGATGCGGTGCGGCGCGGGCAGTTCCGCGAGGATCTTTACTACCGCCTGTACGTGGTGCCGATCCACATGCCCCCTCTGCGCGATCGGGGCGATGACGTGATCGAGATTGCCGAAGCCGCCCTTTTGCGCTTTGCGGCCGAAGAAGGCCGCCTGTTCCACGGGCTGGACGCCGAGGTCAGCGCGCTGTTTCGCCGCCTGCCCTGGCCCGGCAACGTGCGGCAGGTCCTGAACGTGATCCGCAACGTCGTGGTCCTGAACGAAGGCGGCGTGGTAACGCGCGGAATGCTGCCCGACACGCTTGACCTGTCCAACGCACTGCCCGCACCGGCACTGGATGCGACGCAGCCGCCTGCCTCTGATCAGGCGCTGGCCGGTCTGATCGGCAAGCCGCTGGCGGAAATCGAACGCATGGTGATCGAGGCCACGCTGCTGCGACACGGTGGATCGGTTCCGCGGGCGGCGCGGATGCTGGACCTGTCGCCCTCGACCCTTTACCGCAAGCTTGAAGGCTGGGCAAAACCCTGAGCCGTCAGACGAACTGCTCGCCGATCAGCCGTTCATCCAGACCATGCCCCGGATCGAACAGGATGCGGTGCCGCACGTCCGGCTCTGACCTGATCTCGACCGACAGTACATCGCGGAACGACCGGCTGTCGGCATCGGCCATCACCGGGCGCTTGTCGGGTTCCAGCACGTCGAACCGCACCACCGCCCGCTTGGGCAACAGCGCCCCGCGCCAACGGCGCGGCCGGAACGCGGCCATCGCGGTCAGCGCCAGCACATCCGCCCCGATGGGCACGATCGGCCCGTGCGCCGAATAGTTGTACGCGGTCGATCCGGCGGGCGTCGCCACCAGCGCCCCGTCGCACACCAGTTCCGCCAGCCGCACCCGCCCGTCCACGCTGATCTTCAGTTTGGCCGCCTGTGGCCCCGCGCGCAGCAACGACACCTCGTTGATCGCCAGCGCCCGCACCACCCTGCCATCGCGCGTCTCGGCCTTCATCGCCAGCGGGTTGATCACGGTTTCCTCGGCCGCCGCCAGACGGTCCGGCAGACCGTCGAGCGAAAAGCTGTTCATCAGAAATCCGATGGTGCCGCAGTTCATCCCGTACACCGGCACATCGCGGCCTTCGGTGCCGTGCAACGTCGTCAGCATGAACCCGTCCCCCCCCAGCGCCACAACCACATCGGCGTCTTCAAGGCGGCTCTGGCCATGCGCGGCGGTCAAAAGCGCCAGCGCCTCTTGCGCGGCGGGGACGGGGCTTGCGGCAAAGGCGATGCGGGTCTGGGTCATGCCGTCCTCCTGCGGCGCAGTCTTGGCCCCCATCCGCCACAAACTCAACCCCGCGATTTCGCAACCGTCGTGACCTGCGTCGCATTCCACCCTTTCCCGAAGGCACGGGATGACCTAATTGTGGGGAAACCGACCAACCGACGCACAGCCACAGGAGACGCTGATGAACTCCCCCCACCGCGATACCGGCTTCTTCACGACCAGCCTCGCGTCCAGTGACCCGGAACTTTTTGCCTCGATCACGCAGGAACTCGGCCGCCAGCGTCACGAGATCGAGCTGATCGCATCGGAAAACATCGTGTCCCGTGCCGTGATGGAGGCGCAGGGGTCGGTGATGACCAACAAGTACGCCGAAGGCTATCCGGGCAAGCGGTACTATGGCGGCTGCCAGTACGTCGATATCGCGGAAAACCTTGCCATCGAACGCGCGTGCAAGCTGTTCGGCGTGTCCTTTGCCAACGTACAACCGAATTCGGGGTCGCAGGCCAACCAGGGCGTGTTCCAGGCCCTGCTGCAGCCCGGCGATACCATTTTGGGGATGAGCCTTGATGCAGGCGGCCACCTGACCCACGGTGCGGCCCCCAACCAGTCGGGCAAGTGGTTCAAGGCCATCCAGTACGGCGTGCGGGCGCAGGACCTGACGCTGGACTATGATCAGGTGCAGGCGCTGGCGACCGAACACAGGCCCAAGATGATCATCGCGGGCGGGTCGGCCATTCCCCGCGTCATCGACTTCGCCAAGATGCGCGCAGTGGCTGACAGCGTCGGGGCCTACCTTCTGGTGGACATGGCCCACTTTGCGGGTCTGGTCGCGGCGGGGCTTTACCCCTCGCCCTTCCCGCACGCCCATGTCGCCACCACCACGACGCACAAGACCCTGCGCGGCCCGCGCGGCGGGATGATCCTGACCAATGACGAGGCGCTGTCGAAGAAATTCAACTCGGCGATCTTTCCGGGTATCCAGGGCGGCCCCCTGATGCACGTCATCGCCGCCAAGGCCGTGGCGTTCGGTGAGGCACTCCGCCCCGACTTCAAGACCTATCAGGCGCAGGTGATCCGCAACGCGCAAGCCTTGGCGGATCAGTTGATGAAGGGCGGGCTGGGCACCGTCACGGGCGGCACCGACACCCACCTGATGCTGGTCGACCTGCGCCCCAAGGGCGTGAAGGGCAATGCGACCGAAAAGGCACTGGGTCGCGCCCACATCACCTGCAACAAGAACGGAATCCCGTTCGACACCGAAAAGCCGACGATCACCAGCGGCATCCGCCTTGGCACCCCCGCCGGCACGACGCGCGGCTTTGCAGAAACCGAATTCCGCCAGATCGGTGACTGGATCGTCGAAGTGGTCGACGGTTTGGCCGCAAACGGTGAAGACGGCAACGCGGCTGTCGAGGCTGCGGTGAAAGCCAAGGTCGAGGCTCTGTGCCACCAGTTCCCGATCTATCCGGGGCTGTAGTTCCACCAGCCGGCGACAGGGTCCGGCGGCAAGACCGCCGACCCTACAACAACCCCCGCCACCACACCACGATCAGCATCAGCACCGCCACCGCGATCAGGGTGACCGTGATCGACACCGCCGCCTGAGCAAAGAACGCCCCGACACTCCGCTTGCTGTCGGCCCCGCCCAGATGGCGCACGCAAATGTCATAGGCCTCGGCCACCAGTTCCGGGTCCACCCGGTGCATCAGGCGCGGGCTTTTCGTCATCTCTTCGGCCTGCACCAGCGCCTCCGCGGCGATGCGCACCTGTTTTGGCAGCCGCCGCCCGGCCTTGCGCACCTTGGCGGCCAGCCCCTTGCCGCCCACGCGCAACTTCTGTTCCATCAGCGTGCAGACCCGGTCCACCATCTGCTGCGTCGTGACTACGCTCATCTTTCCCTCGGCATTTGGGGTCGGTCTAGCCCCAAGTCGATCCTTCCGCAACGGCTCTGGCCCTGCGGACACAATCGGATTATCAACATCACATGCTCAGCCTGTCCCGATTTCCCGCCGCCCGGCCCTCTGGCCAGCCGCCCCTGCTGATCGTGCACGGCCTGTTCGGGTCGGGCCGCAACTGGGGGGTGATCGCGCGCAATCTGGCCGACATCCGCGACACGGTCACGGTCGATCTGCGCAATCACGGGTCAAGCCCGCGCGGCGCGACGCAAAGCTACCCCGACATGGCGGGCGATCTGGCAGAGGTGATCGCCACCCTGCCCGGCCCGGTGGACCTTCTGGGACATTCGATGGGGGGCAAGGCCGCGATGGTGCTGGCGCTGACGCACCCCGATCTGATCCGCCGCCTTGTCGTGGCCGACATTGCCCCGGTCGCCTATACCCACGACCAGACGCGCAACATCGACGCCATGCGCGGGCTTGACCTGACCGGACTTTCCGCGCGGTCCGAGGCGGATGCGCGGCTGGCCGCCGTTCTGCCCGACGCCGCCCTGCGCGCCTTTTTCCTGCAGTCGCTGGACCTCAAGGCCGACCCGCCGGTCTGGCGGCTGAACCTTGATGTGCTGGAAGCCGAGATGCCGAAAATCGTCGGCTGGCCCGCGATTGCCGGGCAGTTTGGCGGGGCGGCCTTGTTCCTGTCGGGCGCCGACAGCAGCTATGTCAAACCCGAGCACCGCGCGCAGATCCGCGCGCTGTTCCCGAAGTCGCGCTTTGCAAAACTGCCGGGCGCGGGCCACTGGCTCCACGCCGAAAAGCCGCGCGAATTCGAGGAAACCGTTCGCGTGTTCCTGACCGCGCCGGACTCGCCATAACCGGCGTCCGCGCCCTTCACACCGCCAGACTGAGCCCCTTCTGCGCCGCCGACTGTTCCGCCCGGTCCAGAAGCCGCTGCAACGCCGCCCCCCGCGCGAAATCCGGCTCTGCCACGCCGGTCCCGCGAATGGCGGCGATGAAGCGTTCATAGATCGTCGGCAGCACCGGGGCCTCGATGTCGTGCCAGACCGCCTGCTGCAAGTCAGGCTCCAGACAGGCGCGCAACCGGCTGACGGCCTTTTCAAACCCCACCTCCAGCCCGCCCTTGTCGCCATAGATGCGCAGCCGCAGGTCGTTCAGGTGCCCGCTGGCAAACCGCGTCGCCGCCACGGTTCCCAGCGCCCCATTGGCTAGCACCACCTGCATCGTCGCGCTGTCATTGGCGTCCAGCCCATATTCCCCGATCCTGCCCCCCGGCGCCTTGTCATAGGTGGCCAGTCGGCACGACACCTCGACCGCATCCTGCCCGGCAATGAAGGTCGCAAAGTCGAGGATGTGGATGCCGACATCCCCCAGCACCCCCTTGGACCCGTGGGCGGTCGAAAGCCGCCACAGCCACTGGCTTTCGCGGTCCCAATGCCCCCAGGCGGGCTGCGTCAGCCAGCTTTGCAGATAGGACGCCTCAAAATGGCGCACCGTGCCGATGGCCCCGGCCCGCACCATCGCCGCCGCCTTCTGCAGCGCGGCCACATTGCGGTAGGACAGGTTGACCATGTTGACCACCCCGGCCCGCGCCGCCGCCTCGGCCATCGCCCCGGCGTCCACCTCGTTCGTGGCCAGGGGCTTCTCGCACAGCACATGCTTGCCCGCCGCCAGAAACGGCAGGGTCGTCACATAATGCGCCGCGTCCGGTGTGACGTTGGTCACGGCGTCGAACTGCCCCCAGGCAATCGCCGCATCGACCGAGGCAAAGCCCTGCGCGATGGCGTGGCGTTCCTGAAACGCCGCCAGCTGCTCTGGCCGCGTGTCGATCCCGGCCACCAGCGTCACACCTTCAATCGCGGCAAAGGCCTGCGCATGGTTGTTGGCCATCCCGCCGGTGCCCAGAACAAGAATGCGCACCATCACCGGTACCCCGCTTCGCCGTCGTGGTGCAGACGCGGGCCGCGTTCGGTGATCGGCTCCAGCGCCTTGTCCACTGGCCGGTTCGGCGCGTGGTTGGGGTCGGCGATCCGCCCTTCCGGGTTGTGGGCCCATTTCACCGCGTTCGCGATCACCCGCTGCACGTTGGCATCGTGATAGCTGGGATAGGTCTCGTGCCCCGGCCGGAAGTAGAAGATGTTCCCCGCCCCGCGCTTGTAGGTCAGACCGGACCGGAACACCTCGCCGCCCTGAAACCAGCTGATGAACACCGTCTCCAGCGGTTCCGGCACCCCGAAGGGCTCTCCGTACATCTCCTCGTATTCCAGTTCGAAATGGTCGGGCAACCCGGCGGCAATCGGGTGCTGGCGGCTGGTGACCCACAGCCGCTCCCGTTCGCCCGCCTCGCGCCAGGACAGGTTGCAGGGCGCGCCCATCAGCCGCTTGAACGGTTTGGAAAAATGCGCAGAGTGCAGAAAGATGATCCCCATCCCGCCCCAGACCGCGTCGCAGACCCGCTCCACCACCTTGTCATCCACCGCCCCGTGCGCCGCATGACCCCACCAGATCAGCACATCGGTTTCTGCCAGCTTGTCCGCTGTCATCCCATGTTCGGCATCCTGCAGGGTCACCGTCGTGGCGTTGATCCCCGCATCGCCATTCAGCGCCGCCGCGATCGTGCCGTGCATGGTCAGCGGATAGACCTCTGCCACGACCTTGTTCTTCTGTTCGTGGACATTCTCGCCCCAGACCGTGGTGCGGATAACCATGGGAAACTCCTGCTATTGGCAGCGCGCTCGCTGCAGAAAACCTATCGGATCGGCTGACCCTGCGCGTCGAACCTGTGCAACTGCCCGGCCTTGGGGTTCAACCCCACCTTCGCGCCAAGCTGCACCGTCAGCTTGCCTTCCTGCCGCACGATCAGCGGCTCGTCCGAGCCGACCTCGACGAACAGATAGTTGTCGGACCCCAGATCCTCGGCATGGACGACCTCGCCCTGCCAGACGCCCGCGCCGTCCGGCGACACATAGATATGTTCGGACCTTATGCCCAGCGTGGTACACCCCTCGGCCTCGGCAAATCGGCCCGTCAGGAAGTTCATCTTCGGGCTGCCGATGAATCCGGCCACGAACAGCGAATTCGGGCGTTCGTACAATTCGGACGGCGTGCCGACCTGCTCCAGCCTGCCATCGCGCAGCACGGCGATCCGGTCGGCCAGCGTCATCGCCTCGACCTGATCATGGGTCACATAGATCATCGTCACATCGCGCATCGAATGGTGCAGCTTGGCGATCTCAAGCCGCGTCTGCACCCGCAGCGCGGCGTCGAGGTTCGACAGCGGCTCGTCGAACAGGAAAACGCGCGGATCGCGCACGATGGCCCGCCCGATGGCCACCCGCTGCCGCTGCCCGCCCGACAACTGCTTGGGCAGGCGATCCAGCAGATGCGCGATCTGCAGCAACTCTGCCGCCTTGGTCACCCGTGTGCGGATGTCGTCCGCGCCCGCTTTGGCCAGCTTCATCCCGAAGGCCATGTTGTCGTAGACGGTCATGTGCGGGTACAGGGCGTAGCTTTGGAACACCATCGCAATGCCGCGCTTGGACGGGATCAGGTTGTTCACGACCGTGCCGTCAAACAGCATGTCGCCGCTGCTGATCTGCTCCAGCCCGGAAATCAGCCGCAACAACGTGGACTTGCCGCAGCCCGAAGGCCCGACGAAGACCATGAATTCGCCCTTGCGGATGTCCAGGTCGATGCCCTTGATCACGTCGACCGCGCCATAGGATTTCCGGACGTTCTTCAACTCGATGCGTGCCATGGCTACCCCTTCACGCCGCCAGCGGTCAGCCCCGCGACGATCTTGCGCTGGAAAACAAGGACAAGGATGATCAGCGGGACCGTCACGATGACGGATGCCGCCATGATCGGCCCCCAAGGAATCTCTTGCTGCGACGCCCCCGACAGCAGGGCAATGGCCACCGGAGTCGTCCGTGTGGTTTCGGAACTGGTAAAGGTCAGCGCGAACAGAAACTCGTTCCACGCCCCGATGAAGGCCAGCAGGCCCGTCGTCACCAGCGCCGGCCACAATAGCGGCAGGAAAACGCGCGTGATGATGATCCAGGGCGTTGCGCCGTCGACAATCGCGGCCTCCTCGATCTCGACCGGCAGATCGCGCATGAACGTCGTCAGCACCCAGACGGTGAAGGGCAGCGTGAAGATCGTGTAGGACAGGATCAGCGCGTAGGGCGTGTTGAACAACCCCAGAAACCGGATCAACTCGAACAACCCGGCCAGCACGGCGATCTGGGGAAACATCGACACCGCCAGGATCGTCATCAGCAGCAACCCCCGGCCACGAAACCGCACCCGCGCCAGCGCATAGGAGGCCGTGACCGCCAGAAACAGCGCGAAGACCACCGTTGTCGTCGCGATGAACACCGAATTGAAGATGTTGCGCGGAAAGGTCCGCCCGCCCAGAACCGACTCGTAGTTGGCCCAGGAAAACTGCTTGGGCCAATAGTTGATCTCGAACAGCGCGGTCCCGGTCGCGAAACTGGTGACGATGGCGTAATAGAACGGGAACACCGAAAACAGCACGATGACCACGACCAGCGCGTAAAACGCCACCGACTTCAATACTTCCCCCGCCGTCATCTGCTGCCCTCGCCTGACAGGTCCACCCGGCCCAGCCAGATGTAGAGCGACACGAACACCGCCAGGATCGCGAACAGCAAAGTCGATTGCGCCGACCCATAGGCGAATTTGTCGAAGTCGATCAGGTTTTCGCGGCTGATCACCGACATCGTCTTGGTCGCCGCGCTGTTCGGCGTCAGCACATAGATCAGGTCGAACACCCGCAGCGCGTCCAGCATGCGGAAGATCACCGCCACCATCAGCGCGGGCCGGATCAGCGGCAGTGTGACCTTGAAGAACACCTTGACCGGATGCACCCCGTCAATTCTGGCCGCCTCGTAGATGTCGCGGGGCACCATCTGCAACCCGGCAAGGCACAAAAGCGCCATGAACGGCGTCGTTTTCCAGACGTCCACCATCAGAACCGCATACATCGCCGTGTCGGTATTGGCGGTCCACGCGATCTTCTGTTCGATCAGGCCCACCCGCAGCAGCATGTCGTTGATGATGCCGTACTGGTCATTCAGCATCCACGCCCACATCTTGGCCGACACGATCGTGGGGATCGCCCAGGGGATCAGGATGGCCGCCCGCACCAACCCCCGCCCCTTGAACTCGGCATTCAGGACCAGCGCCACCACCAGCCCCAAAACGGTTTCAATCGCGACCGATACCACCGAAAACCGCACGGTGTTCCAGACCGCGTTCCACCACGCCGGATCGACCAGCGTGCCGCGATAGATCACCCGTCCCGACTCCAGCGTGCGCACGGAAAGGTAGTTGTCGAACCCGATCCACTCGCCACCATAAAGGTCGTTCAGCGAGGTGTCGGTAAGGGAAAACCAGATCGTCCGCAGCAGGGGCCAGGCCGCCACGCAGAACAGCGCGGTCAGCATCGGCGCCAGAAACCAGAACGCCGCGCGCTGGCGTTGTTGCAGCAGGGTCAACCCGCCCCCCGGCAAATTCGAAACCGCCATGTGCCACCTCCCGGATTCCGGTTGGAAACGGGGCAGTCCGGCCGCCCCGTTTCCTGACGTCAAGACCTACCAGGCGTCGCCCTTCAACTCGGTCAGTTCCAGTTCCAGAAGTTCAAGGTTTTCCGCTGCCGATCCGTTGCCGGACAAAGTGGCATGCACCGCCGACCAGAACTTGGCCGACACCTCGTTGTATTTGCCCAGCGTGGGGGCCGACGGGCGCGGCACGGCCTGCAGGAACACATCCTTCCACTGCGGGATGATCGGCTGCGCCGCCGCGATGTCGGTGTCGTCGTACAGCGACACGATGGTCGTCAGGTTCGATTCCATCAGCGCGCGCTGCTTTTGCGCCTCGACATCGGCCAGATAGAGCGCCAGCGAAATCGCCGCCTCCTGCTTGGTCGAATACTTCGAGACCGCCACGTTCCAGCCGCCCAGCGTCGCCGCCGAGGTGGGGTTATCCCCCCCGGTGGGCAGGGTCGTGACTTCGAACAGCCCCTTCACCGCAGAATCGTCGCCATTGCCCAGACCGTAGGCATAGGGCCAGTTGCGCATGAAGGCCGCGTTGCCGGTCTGCCAGACGCCACGTGCCTCTTCTTCCTGATAGGCCAGAACCCCGCCCGGCGAGATGGTGTCGACCCAGGTCTTCGCTTGTTCCAGCGCCGCGATGGCATTGGGATTGTTGATGGAAATCGTGCCGTCGGGTTCGACGACCTGCCCGCCGCCATGGCTTTTGACCCATTCCAGCGCGTTGCAGGTCAGCCCTTCATAGGCGTTGCCCTGCCAGACAAAGCCCCAGAACTCGGCCTTGCCCTCGGCCCGTTCGCCGTCCTGAATGGTTTGCGCAGCGGTTGTCATCTCGGCCCAGGTCTTGGGCACCGCGACGCCGTACTTTTCCAGCAGGTCGCGGCGGTAATACAGCGCCGGCGCGTCGGTGAAGATGGGCAGCGCGACCAGTTTGCCGCCGACCGTCTGCGACTCGATGATCGAGGGGAAGTGCTTGGGCGCAATGTCCTTAGCCGCTTCGGTCAGATCGACGAAGTGATCGGCCAGTTGCGGGGCCCAGATCACGTCGGTCTGGAACAGGTCGATGTCGCTGGTCCCCGCAGCCAGCCACAGCCGGTACTGGCCGAACTGGTCCGACGTCGATGCGGGCATCGGCACCATCGTCACGGTGTGGCCCGTCGCATCTTCCCATGGCTTCACCAGTGCCGGGAAATTCTCGACGGCCCGCCCGACGGCCCCCGACACATAGAACAGCTCGTCCGCAATGGCGGGCGATCCAAGCGCCGCAATCATGGCAATGGACGCGACAGACCGCAGGACGCGCGCCTTGATCCCATAAGACATGGGCTTCCTCCCTTTTGATGACCGGCCCCTTTCGGCGCCCCCTCCACTCAACGCCCGGTCAGACCCGCCTCCTGGTTAACCGGGGCATCCGAAGCGTTTCGAAAAGATTACCCCGAGAAAGGGGTCGGTCAAGGATTCGTGTCTCAAAGCGCTTTCAAATCGCTACAAATCGCCGCGCCGCGCCGCCGCATCCTGCCGTGCAATTGCAGCATCGCAAACGAAAAGGCCGCCCGGCTTGCACCGGACGGCCTTGCACAGACTGTGTCGAAAACTCAGTTCTTGGCGTAGTATTCCACGACCAGGTTCGGTTCCATCTGCACCGGATAGGGCACATCGCCCAGCCCCGGCGTGCGGACAAACCGGACGATCAGCTTCTGCGCGTCAAGCTCCAGATAGTCGGGCACGTCACGCTCGGTCAAAGCCTGCGCTTCCATGATCAGCGCCATCTGCTTGGACTTCTGGCGCACCTCGATCACGTCGCCTTCCTTGACACGGTACGACGCGATGTTGACGCGCTGACCGTTCACGGTGACGTGGCCGTGGTTCACGAACTGGCGCGCGGCGAAGATCGTCGGAACCAGCTTGGCGCGGTAGACCACCGCATCCAGACGCCGTTCCAGCAGACCCACCAGCATCTCGCCGGTGTCGCCCTTCACGCGTTCCGCTTCGGCATAGATCTTGCGGAACTGCTTTTCGGTCAGGTCGCCGTAATAGCCCTTCAGCTTCTGCTTGGCACGCAGCTGCGTGCCGAAGTCGGAAAGCTTGTTCTTGCGGCGCTGGCCGTGCTGGCCGGGGCCGTATTCACGCTTGTTCACCGGGGACTTCGGGCGGCCCCAGATGTTTTCGCCCATGCGGCGGTCGATCTTGTATTTGGCAGACGTGCGTTTCGTCACGGCTGATCTCCTTCAAATGTGGCCTGCCGGATGTCCGAAGGCGGGTACCGCCGCCGGGCCGTCAGGTTTCGCGAAGGGCGTTGTCCTTTTCCGGTTTCCCGAACGACAGGCATCCCCTTGCGGGGTCCACCAACACCAACGAAGCCGCGCATATCCCGCACCCGCAGCCGGTTGTCAAGACGTGGCTGCAGCGACCGGAACCGACGCCCGGTCAGGCCGCCATGTCATGCAGCAGGATCGCGGCTTCCGACGCCGAAAGGTTGCGTCTGGCATAGTCGCCGTAGGACTGCGGATTTTCCGCAATGTCGGGCAGGATCTGCAACAGCCCGTCGCGCTGCGCCGTGTCGATCATCTCCAGCGCCGAGTTCGACGGATGGAAGCTTTCGGTCTCGACCCCGTTCGCCCAGACGATGTTGTGCCGTTCCAGCAGGACATGCACATAGGTGACCTCGCGCGCGGAATAATCGACGGTGACCGTCAGGTCGTTCACCAGATTTTCCGCCGAGACCAGAACCTCCGGCGTGTTGAACAGCGCCCGCGCCGCAGCACCCCGGATCAGCATCCGGTGCTGCGGGCTGACCATCAGATCCTCGTCCGGCCGTCCGGACCCCAGCGCCCCGCTGCGGAACCGGATCGGGCGCAGATGCGGCATGGCGTAAAGCCGCGCCCCGGACATCCGGCGATGCCCGGCCCACAGCACCGGCTGGGGGCCATTGTCGCGCGTCTCGATCAGATCGCCGGGTTGCAGGGTGTGAATGCGGCGCGGCCCGCCGGGGGTCGCGAGCCACGTGTTCGGCGTGAAGCAGATCACCCCGCCCGTCGGACCCGGCCCGCCGATCGCCCGGCTGCGGTCGATCGAGGTACGCACCACCCAAAGGTCACGGTCCGACGGTGGCAGGTCCCCCACCATCATCAAAAGCCGCGCGCCGGTGTCGGGGACAGGAATGATCGTCAGGGCAAAGCTGTGGTTGCCGTCCGTCACGAGAAAGCCTTCGTCGGGCAGGTCAACTTCGCCCTCTTCGTCCGTCCCGGCCCGCGTGCCGGTGCCGATGGCGGCCCCGACCAGACGCCGAACCATGCCCGCCGCGCGTCTGCGTGTGTCCGTGACCCCCTCGGACCCGTCCAGAATCAGCACCCCCTGCGGGCCGTCCACGCGGACAGCCGTCCCCGTCCAGCGCCAGGTGGCGCCGACATTCAAGACGTCCAGCGGTGCGGCCTTGAGGCCATCTGTTTCTGTCTGAGACCAGGATATGACGAACGTGCCCAATGAGCCCGTTTTCATGCCTGTAACTGCCTGCCCGTTTATTTTTGTTTATGGTCAAAGGTTAACAAGACATTCTTCACAAAGATATGGCAGAACGGCAACAGTTGCGATGAATTCGATCCGGAACGGGGAACTTGGGCTAAAACTTGAAATTCAGCGCCAGCGAACCGACCACCTGACCCTCGTCCTGCTGCTCGAATTCCGGGCTCAGATAGGTCACGCCGTAGAACGCCGACGATGCGGCGCCCTGCCAATGCACCCCTGCCCGGACCCGGTGGCGTGTATCCGTCAGGGTCGCGGCCTCGCCATCCGGCAGGTAAATACTGTCGAAAACCCGCGCGATATCGCCGCCCAGCACCACGCTGATGCCCGGCTCCACCTCGCCGGCCGCACCGCGGAACCGCTGCCCGGTCGTCGTGTCGCGCAGCATCAGGTCCCTGCGGCCAAAGCTGCCGATCCGCAGATCGCCCCCCGCCCGGACCAGCGTTTCATCCCCCGCCCGCGCCTCGATAAAGGGCCGGAACTCTGCCGTGTCGCCAAAGGTGAACCTGCGCGCCAACTCCCCTGACAGGGTCGGGCGGATCGCATTCTCGATCTGGGTGTCAAGGGCACCGATTTCGCCCATGCCCAGCGCATCATGCGCCCAGGACTGAAACTGCCCCACGCCGGTCTGCGGCCCGACAAAGACCAGATCCCCGCCGATGTCGGCCTCATAGCCGCCAAGCGCGAACTGGCTGTGCACGCCGATGGTGATCGCCCCGGCATAGCGCCGGTCGCCGGCATCGGGGTTCTCCAGATTCTCCGGCGCGATGGTATCGGCCCGCACCCGGAATTCCAGAATCTCGCCCACAGTGGTCGGCAGCGTCCCTGACCATGTCACCCCGCGCACCCGGCTGACCGCGTAAGACCCTGTGCGCCACCGGTCCTGTCCGTCCCCCGTCGCATCGTTCGAAAACAGCCGCCCCCATCCCAGCGTGACCCGGTCCTGCGCCATCGCGGGCGGCGTCATCAGCGTCAGGGCGGAAATCGCCAGTAGGGCCAGTCTTGTCATCCAGATCATCTCCAAAAGCCCCCCGGCCCCTGCAAACGTACCTGCACAGCGCCGCCCAGACAATCGTCCGCCGCAACAAGACCCCGAGTGTCACATCAAAAACACCGTGCAGCCGATTGGAACGAATGGCGAATAGCAAAAATGCTCAAAACTTGTCCGCCGCTTGCAAAGCCGAATTGAACAAGACCGCCCAAGGCTGACGGAGTCCGGATGCCGTCTATCTCCTGCGCCGACCGGAAGGTGCAACAGGCGCAGGCACTGGGGTAATCCCCCCATTTTTATCGGGGAGCATTCGTGGAACTTACGCGGCCATTTTCAATTTTTGTGCGGGTGTGATGCCGCCGATGCCCATGTTCGGGCGGTCGTTGTTGTAAGTCCAGAGCCTTTGCGTGGCGTGGTCTTGGGCCTCCTCGATGGTTTCAATGATGTATTGGTTGGGCGTTGTTGCGTATCTCACGCCCGGGTCATGAGAGCCCCTTTCCCTGTTAGCGTCATGCCACGCGGACGATCTCGGCGGAGCCGAGTGCGTTGAAGCGGTTGATGAGGGCGACGCGGA
>JAIYDJ010000098.1 GCA_027487575.1 Rhodobacter sp.
GCCTGAACCGCCTCCACTCTGTGATCAGTTCCGTCGGCTCAGGCCCTGATCTCGGCACCACACAGGGGGGTCAAATTTGGGTGCCGATAGGGGGTCAGTTTTGCGTGCCGGTTGACAAACAGCTCTGAAACCGCCTTCTGTGTCTTGCCCATCGCGGAGCTGGTCAATGAGTGGGGGTCAACCTCGAGGAGCCTGAAGTCGCTACCCTGGAATGACTGGGCTGTCCTATTCGCCAGCCCGCGTGCCAGAGAAGTCTTACCAGTACCTGGCTGCCCCACCAAAAGGATGACGCCGTGCAAAGGGATAACTGACCGTTCGACCTTGGGACGCAACGTGAAGTTCAGCATCGCCTGCGAGACGAGTCGATCCTTCAGCGCCTTGTCGAGGATTATGGAATCCCACAGCGCAGCCAAGGCTGTGTCGGGTAGTCTTCTGGCACGTTGGATGCCTTTCGATGTCTCCAGATCGCCTCTCATCGCTTCCTCATATGTTCGGTGATCGCACTATAATCGTTCGGCCCGTATGGTTCGAAATCAGGTGCCGCCCCTTTACCCGCACCGATCAAAGCCTTGAGCGTTGCCTTAGTAATCGGCCCTCATTCGGGCCGATAGACAATTTTACCCGGTCACGATGGACAACAAGTGGCCGAAAAATGACAGTCTTTGCTAGCCGATTCAGCAATGCGATCTTTTCCACGTCCGGCCCACCAAATAGGCAGTCGAAGCGGTGCTGAAGAAAGTCCACCACGATCTACGACTCCCGCACCCGTTATTGGCAAGCCCTTGGGTCGGCAAGAATTTCGTGCCAAGTTTTTCGGCTCAAACCGCTCCATGCGTCCGGAATACGTCGCGATTGGCCGGCTGGCATCTAAACGCACCGCCGTGAGCAGACCAAACGCAGCAATTTGAACAAGCTATTCCTTATCTGATATTTTTCAAGAAAACCCTTTGATTCCCAAGGCTTATCTACTGTTTTTGATGGTCCATCCCGAGGCAAAGTCAGCCAACTTGCGCTAACTATGCCTCGTTTTACAGGGGTTTCTGGCCCTCACTCAGCTACACCCGCTCGTCCCGCCGCAGGTGTTGCACTTCATGCAGGTGCCGTTGCGGACCAACGTGTAGTTGCCGCATTCGCCGCAGGGGTCGCCTTCGTAGCCCTGCATCTTGGCCTTCACGCGGGCGTCCATGCCGACGGTGCCCGAACCGAGGGCGGTGGCGCCCTGAAAGCCTGCTGCGGGGTCGCGGAAGCCCGTCTGCGGCATCATCATGTTCAGGGTCGAGACGGGATCGGTGCCGTTGGCATAGGCTGCCGCTCCCATTCCGCCCTGCAGCACCACCAGTTCCTGCGGCAGGCGCTTGCGCAGGTAGCCGGTCGAACTGATCTGTTTCAGCACTTCCAGACCACGTGAGGCGGCCTTTTCGGACACTTCCGAGAAGTTGGGCTTGCCCTCTTCATCGCCGCGGCCCAGATCGTCGAAGCTGGCTCCGGTGGGTTTGACATGGGCCAGATCCGTCCGGTCCAGATAGCTGATCGCCAGTTCGCGGAAGATGTAGTCAAGGATCGATGTCGCGTTCTTGACGCTGTCGTTGCCCTGCACCATGCCCGCCGGTTCGAACCGGGTGAAGGTGAAGGCCTCGACGAACTCCTCCAGCGGGACGCCGTATTGCAGGCCGACAGAAATCGCGATGGCGAAGTTGTTCATCATGGCGCGGAATCCTGCGCCCTCTTTGTGCATGTCGATGAAGATCTCGCCCAGCGTGCCGTCCTTGTATTCGCCGGTGCGCAGGTAAACCTTGTGCCCGCCGACGATGGCCTTTTGCGTATAGCCTTTGCGACGCTCTGGCAGCTTTTCGCGGTTGGACCGGACGATTTCCTTGACGATGATCTTTTCGACGATCTTCTCGGCCATCACCACGGCCTTTTCCTGCGCCGAGCCCGAGGCCATCACCTCTTCGGCCACCTCGTCGTCATCGACCAGCGCCGAGGCCAGAGGCTGGGACAGTTTCGATCCGTCGCGGTAAAGCGCATTGGCCTTGATGCCCAGCGACCACGACAGTTCGTAGGCGTCCAGCGTTTCGGCGATGGTGGCCGAGTTCGGCATGTTGATCGTCTTGGAAATCGCGCCCGAGATGAACGATTGCGCCGCCGCCATCATGTGGATGTGCGATTCAACCGACAGATAGCGCTTTCCGGTCTTTCCGCAGGGATTGGCACAGTCGAAGACGCTGTAGTGTTCGGGCCGCAGGAAGGGTGCGCCTTCCAGCGTCATCGTCCCGCAGACATGGTCGTTGGCTGCGTCGATCTGCGCCTTGGTGAAGCCGAGGTGACGGAGCAGGTCGAAGGCCGGATCGTTCAGCTTTTCATCGGGGATGCCCAGCGATCCCTTGCAGAAATCGGCCCCCAGCGTCCATTGGTTGAAGACGAAGCGGATGTCGAAGGCCGAAGGCAGGGCGGCTTCGATCTTGTCCAGTTCACGCGCGCCGAAACCGTGGCCGATCAGGCTGGTGGTGTTGATGCCGGGGCAGTTGCCGATGGACCCGTGACCCACGGCATAGGCGACGATCTCTGCCGCCTGCGACGTGGAATAGCCTAGTTTTTCAAGCGCGGCCGGGACCGACTGGTTGATGATCTTGAAATAGCCGCCACCCGCCAGTTTCTTGAACTTGACCAGCGCGAAGTCCGGCTCGATACCCGTGGTGTCGCAGTCCATCACCAGCCCGATGGTGCCGGTGGGCGCAATGACCGTGGTCTGTGCGTTGCGATAGCCGTGCGCCTCGCCCAGCATCAGCGCCTCGTCCCAGGCGGATTTCGCTAGCGTGACCAGCGTCTGATCCGGGCAGTTGGCCGCATCCAGCGCAACCGGTGCCACGTTCAACCCTTCATAGTCGGTTTTGGCATGGGCGGCCGCACGGTGGTTGCGGATCACCCGCAGCATGTGGTCGCGGTTGCGGGCATAGCCCGAGAAGGCCCCGAGTTCGCCCGCCATTTCGGCAGAGGTCGCATAGGACACGCCGGTCATCAACGCGGTCAGCGCACCGCACAGCGCGCGGCCTTCGGCGGAGTCGTAACCGAACCCCATGTTCATCAGAAGGCCGCCGATGTTGGCATAGCCCAGCCCCAGTGTGCGGAAATCATAGCTGTTCTGCGCGATTTCCTTCGACGGGAACTGCGCCATCATCACGCTGATTTCCAGCGTCACCGTCCACAGCCGGCAGGCATGCATATAGCCTTCGGCATCGAACCGGTCTGCCTTGAAGAAGGTCAGCAGGTTCATCGATGCAAGGTTGCAGGCGGTGTCGTCGAGGAACATGTATTCCGAACAGGGGTTCGATCCCCGGATCGCGCCATCGGCCGGGCAGGTGTGCCAGGCGTTGACGGTATCGTGAAACTGGATGCCCGGATCGGCACAGGCCCATGCGGCGTGGCCGACCTGATCCCAAAGATCGCGCGCCTTGATCGTCTTGGAGGTCTTGCCGTCGGTGCGGCGGATCAGCGCCCAGTCGGCGTCATCGCGCACCGCCTGCAGGAAAGCGTCGGTCACGCGCACCGAGTTGTTGGAGTTCTGGCCGGACACCGTGATGTAGGCTTCGGAGTCCCAGTCCACGTCATAGGTCGGGAATTCGATCGAGGTGAAGCCCTGCCGGGCATATTGCAGAACGCGGAACGTGTAGGTGTCGGGGATCAGCGCCTTCTTGGCCGCCTTGATCGCGGTTTTCAGCGCCGGGTTCTTCGTGGCGTCGGTGGCGTCGGCAATTGTGCCGTCCCAGCCCTTGATCGCCAAAAAGATGTCGTTCAGCCGCGCCTCGTGCGATTTCGACCCGGCGACGAGGCTGGCAACCTTCTGTTCCTCGATCACCTTCCAGTTGATGAAGGCTTCGACATCGGGGTGATCCATGTCGCAGATGACCATCTTGGCGGCCCGGCGCGTGGTGCCGCCCGACTTGATCGCCCCCGCAGCGCGGTCGCCGATTTTCAGGAAGCCCATCAGCCCCGACGATTTGCCGCCACCCGACAGCTTTTCCCCTTCCCCGCGCAACGACGAAAAGTTGGTGCCGGTGCCCGAGCCATACTTGAACAGACGCGCCTCGCGCACCCAGAGGTCCATGATGCCGCCGTCTCCTACCAGATCGTCCTTGACCGACTGGATGAAGCAGGCGTGCGGCTGCGGGTGTTCATAGGCGCCGGTGGATTTGGTCAGTTCACCCGACTGGTAGTCCACATAGTAGTGACCCTGCGACGGACCATCTATTCCATAAGCCCAGTGCAGACCGGTGTTGAACCATTGCGGGCTGTTGGGCGCGGCCATCTGGCGGGCCAGCATGAAGCGCATTTCGTCGTAGTAAGCTTCTGCGTCCGATTCGGTCGTGAAGTAGCCACCCTTCCAGCCCCAATAGGCCCAGGCCCCTGCCAGACGGTCGAATACCTGCCGGGCCGAGGTTTCGCCGACAAACCGCTGTTCTTTCGGCAGTTTCGCCAAGGCCGCCTCGTCGGGAACCGAACGCCACAGAAACGCGGGAACGCCGTCTTCTTCGACGCGCCTGGCGATGGCGGGCACACCGGCCTTGCGGAAGTACTTCTGTGCCAGCACGTCCGACGCGACCTGGCTCCAGCCTTCGGGGACTTCGACGGCATCGTTGCGGAACACCACGGTCCCGTCGGGATTGCGGATTTCGGAAGTGGTCAGGGTAAACCCGATCATCCCGTAGGCCCCGGCCGCCTCGGTGGTGAATTTCCGCTCGATCTTCATCTGCCCCGTCTCCGTTTCGTTGCGGCGGGGCTTTTGTCGCGCCCGTCCGTCTGTTCCGTTCGATTTCGACGCGCGATCAGGTCCGCTGTTAGGCGGATACAGTCCGGCGGGACTGCCAGGTGGCGCATCGTTGTGTTATGCTTGTGCCGGCACCACATGTGGTGCGCTTTTCGGCAGCTTCGTCAAAATGTCGTAAACGCCGAGGCACGGCAACGCCTTTTTTAGACTTACCCACCACATTTTGTGCTTGACGGGTTTGCGACCGACTAAGGGTCGCGGTTGGCGCGGAGGAGGTCCGACGGGTTGACCGACTTCATCCGTGCCGTGAACAAAGCCGGAAAGCCAAGCCGATCGGCAGGTTTGCAGGCCAAATACAGCAGACCGCATGAAGTGGCGGTCAGGTCTGGCGGTTGATCAGAACGATTCCCGCGGCGACCAGACCCGCCGCTGCAAGCAGCGAAACGGACACAGGTTCGCCAAAAATGAAATGCCCCAGACCGATGGCGAACACCGGGGTCAGGAAGGAAAAGCTGGCAACCGTCGGAGGCGGATAGACCGACATCAGCCACAACCAGCCGATGAAGCCCCCCGCCACCACGACCGATGCCTGAAAGACCAGCCAGAACCAGTGCATCGGCTCCACCTCGCGCAGCAGGGGCCCGAACGCGGGTGCGGCCATCAGCAGGATCGGGCCGGACACCAGGACCATCCACCAAAGCTGCATTTCGGGTCCGGCTTCGCGCAACCGGGTTGCACGGGCCAGAAAGGCGGTTGCAGCCCAGCCGACCGCGCCACCCAATGCGCACAGATCCCCCGCCAGCGACCCTGCGCCCCCCGCCGGTGCCCCCGACAGAATGGCAATGCTGGTTCCGGCAAACGAGACCACCAGCCCCAGCCCCTTGACTGGCGTGATCCGTTGGCCGGGCAAGCCGAAATGCGACATGATCGCGAACCAGACGGGCATGGAATAGAAGATGACCGACGCGCGTCCCACCGTCGTCAGGTCCAGCGCCAGAAACAGGCACAGGAATTCGGCGGCGAAGACGGCCCCGATCAACAGTCCCGGTGCCACGTCGGCGCGTGTCGGGCGCGGACGCCGCCCCATCGCCACCAGCCAGACCGTCACGAAACCGACTGCCAGCGCCGAGCGCAAACCCGCGAAGAAAACCGGCTGCAGTCCGCCGTTCACTTCCTTGACGATGATCTGGTTGACCGCCAAAAGCAGGGTGATGCCCAATAGGACCGACGTTCCGAACCCGTCCAGCCTGTCCCTCCGCATCCTGCCCCCCATGTCGCGCGCCACCCTTTCGCGCCCCAGCCCCCCTGTCAAGCCAGCGAAACTGCTGGAAACGCCGGGTGCTATCCCGTAAACCGCGCCAAAAGGGAGGCCCCCGATGTCGGACATCATTGCACGGTGCGAGGCCCGGGGCCTGAGGATGACGGACCAGCGCCGGGTCGTGGCGCGGGTGATCGGCGCAGCCGAGGACCATCCGGATGTCGAAGAGCTTTATGCCCGCGCGGCGGCGGTGGACCCGCGGATTTCGCTTGCCACGGTCTACCGGACTGTCAAGCTGTTCGAAGAGGCGGGCATTCTGGACCGGCTGGAATTCGGCGATGGCCGCGCGCGGTACGAGGACGCCGAACGGGATCACCATGACCACCTGATCGACGTGAACACCGGGCGGGTGATCGAGTTTGTCGATCCGGAAATAGAACAGTTGCAGGAACGCATCGCGGCTCGGCTGGGGTACCGGTTGATCGGTCACCGGCTGGAACTGCTGGGCGTTCCGGTCAAGAAAGGCTGACATGCAGGCAAACATGCGGGGAATTCTGCTGCTGACGCTGTCGATGGCGGCGTTTGCGGCGGAGGATGCCCTGATCAAGCTGGCATCGGGCGACCTGCCGGCGGGTCAGATTCTGCTGATGATCGGACTGGCGGGCGCGCCGGTCTTTGCTGTCTGGGGGCGTCTGCAGGGCCACCGCATCCTGTCGCGTCAGGTTCTGGACGCCACGCTCTGGTTTCGAAACTTCTGCGAAGTCATCGGAACGCTTGGCTTTGTCACCGCGCTGACGCTGATACCGCTGTCCACCGCATCGGCCATCCTGCAGGCCGCGCCGATTGTCGTCACGGCGGGGGCGGCGATCTTTCTGGGCGAGACTGTGGGCTGGCGGCGCTGGACGGCGATTGCGATAGGCTTTTGCGGCGTGCTGATCGTCCTGCGTCCGGCGGCAGAGGGGTTTGATGTCAATGCTCTGTGGGCGGTTCTGGGCATGCTGGGCCTTGCGGCACGCGATCTGGTGACGCGGCGGATGCGGGCCAGCCTGCCGACCATGGTCGTGGCGACCTGGGCCTTCGTCACCGTCGCGGTTCTGGGCGCTGCGATGCTGGCCGCGAGCGGGGGCGGGAACCTGCCCGCAGGGCCCAGCCTGTGGTATGTTCTGGCGGCCGTCACCATCGGGATCGGTGCCTACTGGTGCATCATCGAGGCGACGCGGGCCGGCGACGTGGCCGCGATCCAGCCGTTCCGCTATACCCGGCTGATCTTTGCGATGATCATCGGCATGGCGGTTTTTGCCGAACGCCCGGATGCCTGGACACTGATCGGGGCGGCGCTGATCATCGGATCGGGGCTTTACACCTTTGCGCGCGAACGTGTTCGCAACCGCGCCCTTTCCACAAAGGCGTTGGCAGGGTAGAAGGCGCTGAACTCTATTTGCATCTGATTGGAGGCTTCGGCCATGAGCACGATCATCGACATCCAGGCCCGTGAAATCCTTGACAGTCGCGGCAATCCGACCGTCGAGGTCGACGTGTTTCTGGAGGGCGGCGCGATGGGCCGCGCGGCGGTTCCCTCGGGGGCCAGCACGGGCGCCCACGAGGCGGTAGAGCGGCGCGACGGCGACATGGACCGCTACAAGGGCAAGGGCGTGCTGGAGGCCGTGGCGTCGGTCAACGGCGAGATTGCCGAAGAAATCGTCGGGTTCGACGCAACCGAACAGGTCGGCATCGACCGCACGATGATCGAGATGGACGGCACCCCGAACAAGTCGCGCCTGGGTGCAAATGCCATTCTGGGCGTCAGCCTTGCGGTCGCCAAGGCGGCGGCAGAGTTCTGTGGCCAGCCGTTGTACCGGTATGTCGGCGGGACCTCGGCACGGCTTTTGCCGGTGCCGATGATGAACATCATCAACGGCGGCCAACATGCGGACAACCCGATCGATATCCAGGAGTTCATGATCATGCCGGTGTCGGCCGACGGCATCCGGGATGCGGTTCGGATGGGGTCGGAGGTGTTCCACACCTTGAAGAAGGAACTGTCGGCAGCGGGGCACAACACCAACGTGGGCGACGAGGGCGGCTTTGCGCCGAACTTGAAATCCGCCCGCGAGGCGCTTGATTTCATTTTGAAATCCATCGAGAAAGCCGGATACCGGCCGGGCGAGGACATCTGTCTGGCGCTGGACTGTGCCGCGACCGAATACTTCCGCGACGGCAAGTATCACATGGCGGGCGAAGGCCGGGTTCTGTCGATCGAGGAGAATGTCGAATTCCTTGCCGGACTGGCCGCCGACTATCCGCTGATCAGCATCGAGGACGGCTGTTCGGAAGATGACTGGGCGGGCTGGAAGCTGTTGACCGACCGGCTGGGTGGCACCGTGCAACTGGTGGGCGACGATCTGTTCGTGACCAACCCGAAACGGCTGATGCAGGGTATTTCAAGCGGTTGCGCGAACTCCATGCTGGTCAAGGTCAACCAGATCGGCACGCTGACAGAGACGCTGGCGGCGGTCGAGATGGCGCATCGGGCGGGGTATACCAACGTGATGAGCCACCGGTCGGGCGAAACCGAGGATGCGACCATTGCCGATCTGGCGGTGGCCACCAACTGCGGCCAGATCAAGACGGGGTCGCTGTCACGGTCGGACCGTATGGCGAAATACAACCAGCTGATCCGCATCGAAGAGATGCTGGGCGAGACGGCGGAATATGCCGGGACAAGCATTCTGCGGGGGTAACCATGGGCAAGTTGTTGATGCCGGGCCCGTTTCTGGGGGGTCTGGTTGCGGCGGGATTGGGGGTGGTGGTGTTCTACATCATCCCCGAGATGCCGGAGGCCATGACGCCGGAAGACACGATCGCCAACGCCCGGTTGCTGGGCCGGATCGGCGGCGGAGTGATCGGCCTTGGCGTCGTCATGATGCTGTTCGGCCTGTGGCGGGCCGTAAAGCGCTGAGGCTGGCGCGTTCTGACAGGCACTTCCCTGCGTCGCCGGAGCGTCCGGTGGCGGCGCGGACGGATTGACGCGCCGCGAGGTCAGACGGACGGTACGGGACGGTAGGGCTGCAGGAGCGGGCTGTCGTCCCGCCCCAGGACATCAGCCGCAACCCGTTCGCCGATCAGTGCGGCCAGGGTCACTCCGGAGTGCATGACGGCGACGGTCAACCCGGGGCGCACGTCACCCACCACGGGCAGGCCCTGTTCGGGAACCGGGCGTTGGCCGAGTGTCATGCGGGACCAGCGCAGGTCGGCTTCCGGCAGCAGCGTCCTGATCCGGTGCAGGGTCGCTTCGGCAAGGTCGGACAGCGCAGGGACGGTTTCGGCGTCATCCGACTGATGCGACGCGCTGGCGGGGGCCAGAATGTGGCCGGTCGCATCCTGACGGATCTCGCCATCCGGACCGACAAGAATATGGTTGATCAACGGCGGCAGGGGTTCGCTGCGCAGCAGCACTCCGGGACGGCGCAAAAGGGGCAGATCGTAGCCGACATCGCAAAGCAGGCCGGGCGTTGCGGTCCCGGTGGCCAGAATGGTGTGGTCTGCGTGGATCGGCCCCTGGTCCGTCCGGACCCCGGTGATCCGACTGGTGCCGATCAGGCCCGTGACCGGGGTGCCGAGGATCAGTTGCGCGCCCTGCCCCATCGCCGCCGTCAGCAGCCGGTCGGTCAAGGCGGCGGCGTCCACCGCGCCTTCGGTGGGGAATTGCAGGGCGCGGTCGGGGGGCGTCGCGATGTTCGGCTCCAGCCTTTCAAACTCGTCCGCGTCGATCAGGCGGGTCGGATAGCCGAGGTCGCGCAAGGCGTCATGGGTCGCCTCGAAGGCCGGGCCGGTTTCTTCCCACCACAGGGTCCCGGTCCACTGGATTCCGGTGCGCAGGGTGGCGTCCAGACGACGCCAGGCGGCGATGGCCTGAACCCGCAGACGGTGATGGTCGTCGTTCTGATAGTAACTGGCATTGATCCAGCCAAAGGATTTGCCCGAGGCTGCGGCGGCGGGGGTCACAGCCTCGATCACCGTCACGCGGGCGTGCGGCGCAAGGCGGTGGGCAATGGCTGCGCCGATGATCCCGGCCCCGATCACGAGAACTTTCATCTCCCCAGTGTCTTTGAGCCGGCGGGCGCTGTCGAGGGGGTTTTCTTTCGCGCCGGTGACGGGGATATTCGGGACACGGACGAAAGGGCACGGCATGGGCGAGGCAGAGCGGATCATTGCGGCATTGGCATTGTCCGCGCATCCCGAGGGTGGATGGTATCGGCAGACCTGGGTCGGCCCCGGAACGGATCGGGCCAGCGGGACGGCGATCCTTTTTCTGCTGGCCTTGGGCGAGCGCAGCCACTGGCACCGGGTGGATGCGGATGAGATCTGGCTGTTTCATGCCGGTGCGCCGCTGATCCTGAGTCTGGGCGCGGATGCTTCGGGGTGTCGCGAGATGCGGCTGGGACCGGACGTTCTGGGTGGCGACGCGGTGCAGGGCATCGTACCTGCGGGGTGGTGGCAGGCGGCGCGGACCACCGGCGACTGGTCGCTGGTCAGTTGCACGGTCAGTCCCGGCTTCCGGTTCGGGGGGTTTGAACTCGCCGCACCCGGTTTCGACATTCCGGTGCGCGTGTGATGGATCATCGGACGTTTGTCGCGGCGTTGGAGCCGGGGGTGAAGGCGGCGCTGACAGAGCGAACGGATGGGCCGGGGCTGCGGCATCTGGCGCAGCACGGCGGGGCGATCCTGATCTGCGGGCTGTGGATCGCGCTGGGTTGGCCGCTGTGGTGGGCCCTGCTGCCGGTCCACGGCGTGCTGATCGTGTTTCTGTTCACGCTGGAGCATGAGGCGACGCACAAGACGCCGTTTGCCAATGAGGCGCTGAACGAGTGGGTGGGGCGCGCCTGCGGGTTTCTGCTGCTGTTGCCGTTCGAGTGGTTTCGCTATTTCCATCTGGCGCATCACCGCTGGACCAACATTCCGGGCCGCGACCCGGAACTGGCGGGGGCCAAGCCCGAAACGCTGCGGGCCTGGGTCTGGCATGTGTCGGGCCTGCCCTACTGGCTGTCGCAGGGGCGGCTAGTCTGGGCCCTGTGCGCGGGGCGGGGCGGTGCCGACTATCTGCCTGCCGGGGCGATAAAGCGGGTGCAGGCCGAGGCGCGGTGGATGGTGGCAGGATATGCCGGGCTTCTGGTGCTGTGGCCGGGGGTGGTCTGGGTCTGGATCCTGCCGGTGCTGCTGGGCCAGCCCGTGCTGCGGCTTTACCTGCTGGCCGAGCATGGCGATTGCCCGCAGGTGGCCGACATGTTCCAGAACACGCGCACCGTGGTCACCGACCGTCTGGTGCGGTTCCTGGCGTGGAATATGCCCTACCACACCGAACATCACGTCTATCCGGCCGTGCCGTTCCACCGCCTGCCGGACCTGCATACGATGATGAAGGCCGAATTGCGGGTCACGGCAGACGGCTATGCCGCGTTCACCAAGGATTATCTGGCGCGGCGGCATCTGATCTGAGATGGCGTTTCGGATGGCCCCTGCTGCACGGGTGCGCTAGGTCGCGCAGGCGATGGGAGATTGCGGGATGGCCGAAGCGGTTGTGGTGAAGAACGAAGATACGGGACGCGGCTTTGCCCTGGCGCTGAGCGCCTATCTGTTGTGGGGATTTCTGCCGCTGTTCATGAAGGCGCTGGCGCACATCTCGCCTGCCGAAGTGATCGCGCACCGGGTGATCTGGTCGGTGCCGATCGCCGGGGCGGTTTTGTGGCTTACCGGGCGGACCGGTGATCTGCGCGCCGCGATCCGCAACCCGCGCATGCTGGGAATGGCGGCGGTGACGGCGGCATTGATCAGCGTGAACTGGGGGATCTATGTCTGGGCCATCGGGTCGGGGCACGCGCTGGATGCGGCGCTGGGATATTACATCAACCCGCTGTTTTCGGTGTTTCTGGGGGCGGCACTGCTGGGCGAACGCCTAAGCCGGTGGCAGATGGTGGCCATCGGGCTGGCGGTTCTGGCCGTGGCGGTGCTGACAGTCGAGGCGGGACGTCTGCCGTGGCTGGCGCTGTCGCTGACCATCAGTTGGGCCGCCTATGCCTATTTCAAGAAATCCCTGCCGATCGGGCCCAATCAGGGATTCCTGCTGGAGGTTCTGCTGCTGCTGGGGCCCGCGCTGGCCTATGTGGCCTGGCTCGGCTGGACGGGCACGGGGCATTTTGCGGTGGGGGTGCCGTTCGACACCGGCATGTTGCTGGCCTGTGGGGTGGTGACGGCGGCACCCTTGATGATCTATGCCAACGGGGCCAAGCTGCTGCGGCTGTCGACCATCGGCATGATGCAGTACATCGCGCCGACGATGATCTTTCTGACGGCCGTGTTCATCTTTGACGAGCCGTTCGGTCGGGGCAAGATGATCGCGTTTCCGATGATCTGGCTGGGGCTTGCGATCTATACTTGGGAGGTGGTCCGGATCGCGCGGCTCAGGCCGGTTGCGAAGGCACCCGTTGCCGCGGCGCAGTGACCCCGCGGCTTGATCGCCGATGAAAGCGCCGCAATCCCGCCTTGGCACAGGGCCCCTGCGCCTGAAGAATCGGCGGGCAGGGCGGACGGATGAAGCGCCCGCTATGGAGCGCTTCATCGGTGTGTGTCAGATCATTTCGGGTATTTCGGTTTCCTCGGCATCTTCCACCACTGGTTCATTTTCGGGGATGATGCTGGTCGTGAGCGAAGCCATCAGTTCGAGCGCGTCTGCGTCCACGGGTGGCAGCTCATCGCGGGTTTCCTCTGAACTGTCGACCATCAGTTCGGGTTCGGGCGCATCATTGCCAACCGCTTCCCCGTTCATTTCGGCAATTGCGGCGTCGTAGGCGTCGATGACCGCCGCGGCATCTTCGAAGCCGCCTTCCGGCGCCTCGATGCGGAAGGTTTCCTGCAAGGCACCCTCTTCGTCTTCCTCGTAGAACGCCACCGAGTCGACAAGGCCGACATCGCCACCGATCTCCTCGAAATAGTTCAGGTAGTTTGCGAAGGTCGGCTCGGTCCCGGCGGGAAGAGCGGGAATGTCGAATTCGTTGTTCTCGGGTTCTGTCGCGAGGACGAAGTACCCGCCGTTGGGCATCCCCGACGCATCTTCGCCATAGTCGAAGAACACCTTCTCATAGGTCGCCTCGTCAGGTTCTTCCGGAGTATAGGGGTCGCCCGAGACGCCCTTGATCGACCCTGCATCGGTCGTCGTCGAAGTGGCGCGGATGCCGAACAGGTCGATGTCGTCCAGGCTGCTGATCTGCAGCGGAATGGTCAGCGTGTCGCCCTGGGTCAGGTAGGTATCCTTGTCGGTGCCGTCAGGGCCAAGCCCCGGATCGCTGAGCTTGATCGCCTCGTCCCACTGGACCGCTTCGCCTTCATAGACCGACCCGGCCCCGTTCATGTTCAATGGTCCCTTCAGGCTGGCACTGGTGCCTGAAAGGTCGTCATCCCCGAAATAGACCGCATTCACGTCCATCGCGCCTTCGTTCACCTGAACGTCCGCAAAGAACTGGCCATCCTTTTCGTAAACGGTCACGGTGTAGGAAAGTCCGTTTTCCTGATAGTCGAAAATCTTGGCTTCATGGCTCATGGCGGCCCCTTTGCGCGCTGATCGCGTTGGCCGAACCGGTGCGACGGCAGTCTGCCCTGATACACTGAAGCAAACGACCTGCACAAAACGGCCACCAACAATGTCTGCCACATGGCATGATTGCGCCCAATTTGTCAAAACTGCAGCTCATTTGTGGCAGGAAACAGTCCGTTTCCTAAGGTCGGCTGATCTGTCCGCCACCGACGGCAGCGGGCACGCCCGTGGTACCGGGGGCAGACGTCGGCAGGCCAAGCGCCACGCGGGCGGCGAGAAAGGCGAAGGCCTGTGCCTCGAGCATGTCGCCGTTCAGGCCGACCGCCTCGACCGGGTCGGCTGGCAGGCCGCAGCGCTGTGCAAGGGCGCCCATCAGCGTGATGTTGTGGCGGCCCCCGCCGGTGACCAGCAAGCGCGTGACGGGGGTCGGGAAATGTTCAAGGCCGCGCGCGACAGCAGCGGCGGCAGCGTGGGTCAGGGTGGCGGCCGCATCGGCATCCGACAGGTGGGCCACAGCGGGCAAGAGAGAATGGAAATCATTCCGGTCCAAAGACTTGGGCGGCATCTTGTAGAAATACGGGTGGGACAGGAATGCGTCGATCACGGCGTCGTCGTGAGCGCCGGAAGCGGCAAGAGCACCGCGCTCGTCCTGGCTTTGCCCCAGCCGCTGCGCCATCAGATCGTTGACCGGCGCATTGGCGGGGCCGGTGTCGAAGGCAAGGCAGGCCCCGGGGTGGTCGGGTGCCGTCTGGCGCGGATCGACCCATGTCAGGTTGCCGACGCCGCCCATGTTGAGAAAGGCCAGAGGCGCGTCCGCCCCGATCCAGCGCGCGCAGGCGAAGTGATAGAACGGGGCCAAGGGCGCGCCCTGCCCGCCCATCGCCACGTCGTTGCTGCGGAAATCCCAGATGACCGGCAGGCCCAGCACTTGCGACAGCAGCGCGCCGTTGCCGGTCTGGTGCGTGCCACGCCCGCGCGGATCATGCGCCAGCGTCTGTCCATGAAAGCCCACCAGATCGACGCCGGAAAAACGCGACAAAAGCTCGGCATGTGCGCTTTCCACCACTTCTGCGGCGCGGGCCACATCGGGATCGCCCGGCCACTGGCCAAGGGCGGCGCGCACCGTCGCCTGTTCCGACGGGGTGTAGGGGCGATAGGCGTCGGGGCCGAAGTCCAAGATTGCGTGGCCGTCGGTCAAGACCATGGCCGCATCGACCCCGTCAAGCGAGGTGCCCGACATCGCCCCAAGACACCACAGCGGACCCGGTTTCATCATGGCTTCCCCTGCCCCTTTGCCAGCGGTATACCCCGGCCACCTTTCATGCACGAGGCTGTGATGACCTACCACCCGAAATCGGACTTCATGGGCGTGATGATGGAGCGCGGCTATCTTGCCGACTGCACCGATTATCAGGCGCTGGACGCGGCTTTGGTCAAGGGGGTCGTGCCTGCCTATATCGGCTATGACGCAACCGCCAGTTCGCTGCATGTCGGGCATCTTTTGAACATCATGATGCTTCGCTGGCTGCAAAGGACCGGGCACAAGCCGATCACCCTGATGGGCGGCGGGACGACCAAGGTGGGCGACCCTTCGTTCCGCGCGGATGAGCGGCCCTTGCTGTCGGCGGCGCAGATCGACGTGAACATCGACGCAATGAAGCAGGTGTTCGCGCGGTACCTGTCCTACGGCGATCAGCCGACCGACGCGATCATGCTGAACAATGCCGAATGGCTGGACGGATTGAACTACCTCGATTTCCTGCGCGATATCGGGCGGCATTTCAGCGTGAACCGGATGCTGGCGTTTGAATCGGTGAAGTCCCGGCTGGACCGAGAGCAGTCTCTGTCCTTCCTTGAGTTCAACTACATGATCCTGCAGGCCTATGACTTCCTTGAACTGAACCGCCGCTATGGCTGCCTGTTGCAGATGGGCGGGTCGGATCAGTGGGGCAACATCATCAACGGCATCGACCTGACCCGCCGGGTTCTGGACCACGAGATTTTCGGGCTGACCTCGCCGCTCCTGACCACTTCGGATGGGCGGAAGATGGGCAAGTCGCAGGGCGGCGCGGTCTGGCTGAACGGTGACATGTTGAGCCCGTACGAGTTCTGGCAGTTCTGGCGCAACACAACCGACGCAGACGTGGGGCGGTTTCTGAAGCTTTACACAGAAGTGCCGGTCGACGAGTGCAACCGGCTGGGTTCGCTGGCGGGGTCCGAGATCAACGGGGCCAAGATCGTGCTGGCAAACGCGGTGACGACGTTGTTGCACGGGGCCGAAGCCGCGGCGGCGGCCGAGGCCACGGCGCGCGATGTGTTCGAAAAGGGCGGTGTCGGGGAGGATTTGCCGACCTTCACCGTTTCGCAGGCCGATCTGCCGGTGACGGTGGCGCAACTGTTCGTGCGGGCGGGGCTGTCCGGGTCAGGCAAGGATGCCAAGCGGCTGATTGCCGAGGGCGGCGCGCGGCTGAACGACGAGGTGGTTCTGGATGCCGGGCACAAGCTGGGCGCGGGCGAATTGGCCGAACCGGTGAAGCTGACAGCAGGGCGCAAGCGGCATGCGCTGGTTGTTCTGGGGTAGGATGGGCAATCTGCCCATCCCCGTAACGGTCGCGCAGGATGGGCAATATTGCCCATCCTACGGGGCGACGGTCACTTTCGCCATGATGTCGGGCGTGGCGGGCGGTTCACCTTTGGTGATCGCGTCGACCACCTCCATCCCGGAAATCACCCGTCCCACGACCGTATACTGGCCGTTCAGAAAATCGCCGGGCGCGAACATGATGAAGAACTGGCTGTTTGCGCTGTCGGGGTCCTGCGAGCGGGCCATGCCGACGACGCCCCGGTCGAACGGAATGTCCGAGAATTCGGCGGGCAGGTCCGGGCGGGTTGATCCGCCCATTCCGGCGCGGGCGGTGTCGCCGCCGGCCTTTGCGAATTCGACGTCGCCGGTCTGGGCCATGAAACCGTCGATGACGCGGTGGAACTGCACGTTGTCATAGGCCCCCTCGGTGGCGAGCGCCGTGATCTGCTCGACATGCTTCGGGGCCACATCGGGCAGAAGATCGATCACCACGGTGCCTGTGGCGGCACCCGCGACCTCGATCATCAGGTTCGGGCCGGGGCCGTCTTCCTGGGCAAGGGCGGGGGTGGCGAGCAGGGTTAGGAGAAGGACCTTACGCAACATCGGCGGCCACCCGGACGGTGATCATGCTGTCGGGGTTCGCCGGCGGCTCGCCGCGGGTGATCTTGTCGACATGTTCCATCCCCGAGATGACGCGGCCGTAGACGGTATACTGCCGGTTCAGGAAGTGGTTGTCGGAAAAGTTGATGAAGAACTGGCTGTTGGCCGAGTTCGGGTTCTGCGACCTTGCCGCGCCGATGGTGCCCCGGTCGTGCGGGATGCCGGAAAACTCTGCCGGAACATCGGGGTGGGACGATCCGCCCGTCCCGGCCCGGCGCAGGTTGGCGCCGCCCGCAATTCCATGCTCCACATCGCCGGTCTGCGCCATGAAGCCGTCGATCACCCGGTGGAACACCACATTGTCATAGGCCTTGGCGCGGGCCAGCGTCTTCATCCGGTCGCAGTGCTGCGGCGCGATGTCGGGCAGCAGGGCGATGACAACCTCGCCGTCCTTCAGTGTGATGATGATGGTGTTTTCCGGGTCGGTGATAGCGGCCATTGGGCATCGTCCTTTGGTTTCTTTGCCCCGGGAACCTAGTGGGCCGGGGTGCAAAGGGGAAGGGGGCAGAGTCAGATCGGTTGACGCGGGGCAGGGTTCAGCCGAAACAGGGGCGCGCAACGCAGGAGTCGCGGATGGCCTGGAAGACATTGGATGACATCGCACTCGCCGGTCGGGTGGTCTTGACGCGGGTGGACATCAACGTGCCGATGGAGGGGGGCCGTGTGACCGACGCCACCCGGATCGAGAAGATCGCACCGACGGTCGAAGACATCATCGCACGCGGCGGGCGGGTGGTGCTGCTGGCGCATTTCGACCGGCCCAAGGGCAAGGTCGTGGCGTCGATGAGCTTGTCCCATGTGGTGGGCGCGCTGGAAACCGCCTTGGGTCGCCGCGTTGTGTTCGGGGCGGATTGCGTGGGCGAAGTGGCCGAAGCGGCGATTGCGGCGGCGGGACCGGGCGATGTGGTGCTATTGGAGAATACCCGGTTTCATGCCGGGGAAGAGGCGAACGACCCCGCCCTTGCGGCCGGGATGGCGGCCTTGGGCGATGTGTTCGTGAATGATGCCTTTTCGGCGGCACACCGCGCCCATGCGTCAACGGCGGGGCTGGCGCATCTGCTGCCCGCCGCGGCGGGGCGGTTGATGGAGGCCGAGTTGCGTGCGCTCGAATCGGCCTTGGGCACGCCCGAGCGTCCGGTGGTGGCGGTGGTGGGCGGGGCCAAGGTTTCGACCAAGCTGGAACTGCTGGGCAACCTTGTGGCAAAGGTCGATCATCTGGTCATCGGCGGCGGCATGGCGAACACCTTTTTGGTGGCACAGGGCGTAGAGGTCGGCAAATCGCTGGCCGAGCGCGACATGGCCGGAATGGCGCTGGAGATTCTGGAAAAGGCCAGAGCCGCGGGCTGCACGATCCATCTGCCGGTCGATATCGTGGTGGCGCAGGAATTCAAGGCGGGAGCGGCCTGCGAGGTGCTGCCGGTTGCCAACTGTCCGGCGGATGCGATGATCCTGGATGCGGGTCCGCAGACGGTGGCCGCGATTGTTGCCGTGTTCGGGGAATGCAGGACCTTGATCTGGAACGGCCCGCTCGGGGCGTTCGAGATTGCGCCGTTTGACGCGGCGACCACGGCTGCGGCGCAGGCCGCGGCTGCCTTGACGGAGGAGGGCAAGCTAATTTCGGTCGCGGGCGGGGGCGATACGGTTTCGGCGCTGAACCATGCCGGAGCGGCGAGCGGGTTCACGTTCATTTCAACCGCAGGGGGCGCGTTTCTGGAATGGATGGAGGGCAAGGAGTTGCCGGGGGTGGCTGCGCTCCTAGATTGAGGCTGTCTTTTGCTGATCCTGCGGAACCCCCATGCCCTTTCACGCTTCACCCGGGCTGATGAACCGGATTGACCTGCAGCGCCCCGATGCGCCTTCGCTGGCGGCACCGGGCCCGTTCCCGGTGGGCGTGCGGCAAATCACGCTGACCAATCCCGGACAGATCGACGTGCTGTCGATCGGCCCGGGACCCCTGCCCCGGTACGACCGGGTTCTTGCGGTGGAAGTCTGGTATCCGGCCGAGGCGGGAACGCCGCCGGGCACGCGCTATGACACCCTGCTGCGGGACGGGGTGACGCGGATTGCCTTGCACGGGCAGGCTTGCCGCGATGCGGTGGCGGCGGAAGGGCGTTATCCTTTGGTACTGATCAGCCACGGCTATCCCGGCAACCGGTTTCTGATGAGCCACCTGGGGGAAAATCTGGCGTCCAAGGGGTATGTCGTGGCGTCGGTCGATCACCGGGACAGCGGCTATGCCGACAAGGCGCTGTTCGCCTCGACGATGATCAACCGCCCGCTGGATCAGGCGTTTGTCATCGCGGCGTTGCGGCGCGGTGCGCCCTGGGCCGGAATGCTGACCGGGGATGCGGCCATCATCGGGTATTCGATGGGGGGCTATGGCGCGCTGGTGTCGGGCGGGGCCGGGGTTTCGGCCGAGGCCGTGGCGCATGATGACACTTCTCCGCTCGGTCTGCTGGCCTGCCACAGGGCCGGGTCGGCGGAGCATGAGGCCCTGATCGACCCGACGGTGCGCTGTCTGGTGGCGTTCGGGCCCTGGGGGCGGCAACGCGGGGTGTGGGATGCGCAGGGCATCGCCGGTTTGCGCAAGCCGACGCTGATCGTCGCTGGGTCGCAGGACCATGTTTCAGGCTATGAAGACGGTATGCGGCCGATCTTCGACGAGGCTGCAGGGTGCGACCGCTGGCTCTTGACCTATGACCACGCGGGGCACAATGCGGGTGCGCCCGTTCCGCCGCCGGTGGAAAGCTGGGTGCCCTCGCCGCATCTCGATTTCGTCCCCTTCGCCCACTACGGCGACGCGGTGTGGGACGGGGTGCGGATGAACAACATCGCCCAGCACTTCGTGACGGCGTTTCTTGGGATGCACCTCAAGGGGCTGGAATTTGCGGCGCATCTGGACCCCGATGCGGGCTGGCCCGGGTTCGCGGAGGGGTCGGCACGGGGGCTGCGGCTGGAACGGCGTTTGACGGGGAGCTAGGGGGATGGCGTCTTTGGGAAGGCGGCTGGTCGGGTGGATGGTCGTGCTGGCGCTGGTCGGGCCTGTCGCGGCGCAGACGGCCGATGGAGTGCCCGAAGGTTATCCACCCGTGATGGGCGATGTGACGGCGACGTTGGGGGACCGCGCCCTGACGTGGCAGACCTATGATTTTTCCATCGGCGCGTTCGACGCGTCAGCCTGGGTCAGTGATGAAGACGACAACATCACGCTGCGGATCATGGCCTATCCCGAGGGCCAGCCTGAAAAGATGGAAGACCGTCTGCGTATCGTGGCGGAATTTCCGCTGTTCCCGTCGCCCGGTGCGCATTCGGACACGGTTCTGATCGAAATTCTGGGCGAAGAGCAGATCGACGGGCGAAAGCTGACCTCGGGGACCAAGCCTGTGACCTTCACGCTGGATGAATTCACCCGGCACAGCTACGCCTACGGACATACGTCGGGCAGTTTCGAAGCGACCCTTTGCCTGAAACGGACGAAGGCCGCGCCGGTGTCGCGCAAGTGCCAGAAGATCACTGGCCGATTCGATACGGATATCCAGTTCGACAACATGTAGGTCCGCGGGGGATTCCCAAGCAAATTCAGATGTGTCATGATTCGGCACAGGGCTTTGCTACGGGTCCGAGACAAAAGGCGGGACGCATGACCTCTTCCACCAAACGCCCGGCCGTCGGGGGGATACTGGCGCTGGCCGTCGCGTTCGCGCTGGGGCTGTATTTTGCGCTGGCAGCGGTGCAAGGGGATTTCGGGCTGTTTCGAAAGGCGCAGATTCTGGCCGAGGTGGCCGCGCTGACCGATGAAGAGGCCCGTCTGATTGCCGAACTGGCCCGGGCGGAAAACCTGACGCGGCGGTTGTCGGACGGATATCTCGACCTCGACCTTCTGGATCAGCAGGCGCGTGATGTGCTGGGCTATGTGCGCGCCGACGAGATCGTGATCCGCTAGGTCTTAGTCAACGACGTGGAAATCCGGATTGGCCGGGTCCACAAACGAGGTTTGCAGCGTCAACACCTTGCATCCTGCGACCGATGTGTACGGGCCGTGCACCACACCGATCGGATGGGTGACAAAAGCCCCCGGGGCGTGGCTGACGCCGTCGTTGATGAAGTCGCCTTCGATCACATAGTGCGCCTCGGCCCCGTCGTTGTGGTAGTGCGCGGGGATAACTGCGCCCGGGGAAACATGGATGATCGTCGTCACGATCCCCTTTTCACCGTCGATGTTCACCAGCGTTGCATGCACGCCGCCAGGCGTAGCGCCGGGGATGGGAAACGGAATCACGGGCATCTCACGGGATTGCACGGTCAGAGATTTGCCTTCCTTCATGGTCGCACTTCTTTGATTTCACCAGTTCCGCACTGTGATTGGGGTTCAGAAGTTTGCAACGGCATCATGACAGCTTTTGGCGGTGCCTCCATCGACGGTGACCGACCCTGTGCTGCACTGCGGCGAGCAATTTGCTTTGCAGGCCCTTATTTCTCCGATAAACTCGAGATAGTTTAACGTTGAACTATTCCCCTGCTGCGGAGGATGTGCCCTTGGCCACCAAAAAAGCCCCCGAGATGTCCAACGTCTCGAAGGACGACCTTCTGAAATACTATGCCGAAATGCTGCTGATCCGCCGGTTCGAGGAAAAGGCGGGACAGTTGTACGGCATGGGCCTGATCGGCGGGTTCTGCCATCTTTACATCGGTCAGGAAGCGGTCGTTGTCGGACTGGAGGCCTGCACGAAAGACGGCGACAAGCGGATCACCAGCTATCGCGACCACGGGCACATGCTGGCTTGCGGGATGGACCCCAAGGGCGTGATGGCGGAACTGACCGGCCGGGCGGGTGGCTACTCGCGCGGCAAGGGCGGGTCGATGCACATGTTCTCGCGCGAGAAGCACTTCTACGGCGGGCACGGTATTGTTGGCGCGCAGGTGCCGCTGGGGGCAGGTCTGGCGCTGGCCGACAAGTACATGGGCAACGACAACGTGACCTTCACCTATTTCGGCGACGGGGCGGCCAACCAGGGTCAGGTCTACGAGACCTACAACATGGCCGAGCTGTGGAGCCTGCCGGTGATCTTTGTCATCGAGAACAACCATTATGCGATGGGCACCTCGCAGGCGCGGTCCACCAAATCGGAAACGCTGTTCGGGCGCGGGCTGGCCTACGGGATTCCTGGCGAGCAGGTCGACGGCATGGACGTGCTGGCGGTGAAGGCTGCAGGCACCAAGGCGGTGGCGCACTGCCGGGCCGGGAACGGGCCCTACATCCTGGAAATGATGACCTATCGCTATCGCGGGCATTCGATGTCCGACCCGGCCAAATATCGCACCCGCGAGGAGGTGCAGAAGATGCGCGACGAGAAGGACGCGATCGAACATGTGCGTGACCTGCTGGTCAATGCGGGTCTTGCATCGGACGAGGACCTCAAGATCATCGACCGCGACATCAAGGCCCGCGTGAACGACAGTGCCGAGTTCGCCAAGGACAGCCCGGAGCCCGACGTGTCGGAGCTTTTCACCGATATCTACGCCTGAGGGGGACGGATCATGGCTACGCAAGTTCTGATGCCGGCGCTGTCGCCGACGATGGAAGAGGGCACATTGGCGAAATGGCTGGTGAAAGAGGGCGACACCGTCAAGGCGGGCCAGATTCTGGCCGAGATCGAGACGGACAAGGCCACGATGGAATTCGAGGCCGTGGACGAGGGGATCGTCGGATCGCTTCTGGTGGCCGAGGGGACGGCGAACGTGAAGGTCAACACGCCGATCGCGACGATGGTCGAGGCGGGCGAAGCGGCGGAGGCAGAAGCCCCTCCTGCCAAGGTCGAGAAGACCGAGTTTCCGGCCAAGGTGCAGGCCGCACCGGTGGCGGCAGCGGTGGTCGCGGCGGTGGAGTCAAAAGCCTCGCCTGACTGGCCGGAAGGCACTGCGATGAAGACCATGACGGTCCGCGAAGCACTGCGCGAGGCGATGGCCGAAGAAATGCGCGCCAACCCGACCGTCATGCTGATGGGCGAGGAAGTGGGTGAGTATCAGGGCGCCTACAAGATTTCGCAGGGCCTGCTGGAAGAATTCGGCGCCAAGCGGATCGTCGACACGCCGATCACCGAGATGGGCTTCACCGGCATCGCGGTGGGTGCGGCATGGGGCGGGTTGCGGCCGATCGTGGAGTTCATGACCTTCAACTTCGCCATGCAGGCCATTGACCACATCCTGAATTCGGCGGCCAAGACTAACTACATGTCGGGCGGGCAGCTTGGCTGCCCCATCGTGTTTCGCGGTACGAACGGGGCAGCGGCGCGGGTCGGCGCGCAGCACAGCCAGGACTATGCGGCGTGGTATACAGCCATACCGGGCCTGAAGGTCTGCATGCCCTATTCGGCGTCCGACGCGAAGGGCCTGTTGAAATCGGCGATCCGCGACGGCAACCCGGTCGTCTTTCTCGAGAACGAAATCCTTTACGGACGCAGTTTCGAAGTGCCCGTGCTGGAGGATTTCACCGTGCCGTTCGGCAAGGCGCGAATCTGGCGCGAAGGCACCGATGTGACCATCGTTTCGTTCGGGATCGGGATGACCTACGCGCTGGAGGCGGCGGAGCAGCTTTCCAAGGACGGGATTTCGGCCGAAGTGGTGGACCTGCGCACGCTGCGGCCGCTGGACTACGACACGGTCTTGGCCTCGGTGATGAAGACCAACCGCTGCGTGACGGTCGAGGAAGGCTTCCCTGTCGGGTCGATCGGCAACCATCTGTCGGCCACGATCATGGAACGGGCCTTCGACTATCTCGATGCGCCGGTGATCAATTGCACCGGAAAAGATGTGCCGATGCCCTATGCGGCCAATCTGGAAAAACTCGCGCTGGTGACGACGGCAGAAGTCGTCGCCGCCGTGAAATCCGTTTGTTATCGGTAGGGGGCGGTCATGGCTGAAGCAAAAGCTGTCTCATCCACAAACGCCCCGATCTGGGTCGCCGTGATAGGTGCCATCGTCACAGGCGTTGGATACGTCTCTGCATACTTCAAGGATATCGAAATTCAGAGCAGAAAAGAACGTCAGGAGTTCATCTTGAAGCTGCTGCGCGAAGACCCGCGGGACAGCAGTCAGAACCTGATCTGGGCCCACGGTGCGGGGCTGGTCAAGCTTGATGCCGAAACCGTCGAGAAGTTGTCGGCAAATCCGTTCAGCGCGCCAACCGTATCGCAACCAGCCAGCGTGCAGGCTGCACCGACAGATGACCTGGTCATTCCCGACACTGTTTCCGGTCTGATCGCCTCGTTGGACTCGCCGCTGCGGGCCGAACGCTATAAGGCACTGGAGAAACTGGAAATAGAGCACAGCGCGGATCCCTCCGCCGTAAAGGCAGCGGTGTTGTCGCTGTCCGAAGAAAATGTCGATCGCCTTTCGGCAAATGGAAGATACAACATCTTGTATTTTCTGGATCGCGTGAAGTGGGCCGGTATGCTGCCGGGCCTGAAGGCAGAGGCGACGTCCGTCCTGAATGAGGTCACTCGACGGAGCAGGGAAGGCATTGCAGAGGTCGGCCCCAAAACGATGGACCTGCTGAAACGCGCCCTTGCTCAGATAGAAAACTAAGGAGACGGTCATGGCTATTGAAATACTGATGCCTGCGCTGTCGCCCACGATGGAAGAGGGCACACTGGCAAAATGGCTGGTGAAAGCCGGCGATGTGGTCAAATCGGGCCAGACCATCGCGGAAATCGAGACCGACAAGGCGACGATGGAATTCGAAGCGGTGGATGAAGGCACCGTCGGTCAGCTTCTGGTTGCTGAAGGGACTGCGGGCGTAAAGGTGAACACGCCGATTGCCATTATGGTGGAAGACGGAGAGGCCGCAGATGCCGCCCCTGCCCCCGCCGCCGCGAAAGCGCCGGTTGAGGCGGTTGCCAAGGCTGCATCTGCTCCGGCCCCCGCGGCTGCGGCCAAGGCGGCGGCTCCGGCCACAGGTGGACCCCGCGTGTTCGCCTCGCCACTGGCACGCCGGATTGCGGCGGAAAAGGGCCTGGACCTCGGGTCTATCAAGGGATCGGGCCCGCATGGCCGGATCGTGAAGGCGGATGTCGCGGGGACGGTTGCTGCTCCGGTCGTGGCCGAAGCTGCGGCAGCGCCGGTCGTCGCGACACCGGCACCGGCGCCTGTCGCCGCTGCGACGAAACCTGCCGTGGCGCAGGGCATGACGGCTGAAACCGTGATGAAGATTTATGCCGACCGCAGCTACGTCGAAGTGCCGCTGGACGGGATGCGCCGGACCATCGCCGCTCGATTGACCGAAGCAAAACAGACGATCCCGCATTTCTATCTGCGCCGGTCCGTTCAACTTGATGGGTTGATGGCGTTCCGTGAAACGCTGAATGCACAGTTGGCTGCGCGCGGCGTCAAGTTGTCGGTCAACGACTTCATCATAAAGGCCTGCGCGATGGCCTTGCAGGCCGTGCCCGATGCGAACGCGGTGTGGGCAGGCGACCGGATGCTGCGGCTGAAGCCGTCGGATGTGGCGGTTGCGGTCGCGATCGAAGGGGGCCTGTTTACCCCCGTGCTGCGCGATGCCGACAAGAAATCGCTGTCGGCGCTGTCTGCAGAAATGAAAGACCTTGCGGCACGCGCGAAGTCGAGGAAACTGGCACCGCACGAGTATCAGGGCGGCAGTTTCGCGATTTCCAATCTGGGAATGATGGGGATTGAAAACTTCGATGCCGTCATCAACCCGCCGCATGGCTCCATTCTGGCCGTTGGCGCAGGGCTGAGACAGCCTGTGGTGCAGGCGGACGGATTGATCGGCGTAGCAACGGTCATGTCAATGACGCTGTCCGTCGATCACCGGGTCATCGACGGGGCGCTTGGCGCGGCGTTCCTGAAGGCAGTGGTCGAGAACCTGGAAAACCCGATCACGATGCTGGCCTGACAGCTTAGCAATATGCGAGAACCGCCCGGAAGCCAAAGCTTCCGGGCGACTTCTAGAGGACGTTGGAAATGACCTGATCCATGCTGATGGCAGGTTGCGCACAACCCGCCTCACCCACGACCCGCGCCGGAACTCCGGCAACTGTCGTGCAGGGCGGAACATCCTGCAGCACGACAGACCCGGCGGCGATCCGGCTGCAATATCCTACGTGAATATTGCCAAGCACCTTGGCCCCCGCGCCGATCAGCACGCCGTTGCCGATCTTGGGATGCCGGTCGCCATCTTCCTTGCCGGTCCCCCCCAGCGTCACCGAGTGCAGCATAGAAACATTGTCACCCACCACAGCGGTTTCGCCAATGACGATGGAATGGGCGTGGTCAATCATCAGACCCTTTCCAACTTTCGCCGCCGGATGGATGTCCACTCCGAAAACTTCTGACACCCGCATTTGCACAAAGTACGCAAGGTCACGTCGTCCGGAGTGCCAAAGCCAGTGACCAACCCGGTAGGCCTGAACCGCCTGATACCCCTTGAAGAAAAGCAGCGGCTGGATGTAGCGATGGCAGGCGGGGTCCCGATCAAACACGGCCATCAGATCGGCGCGGGCCGCCTGCCCCAAATCGGGATCCGCAGCGAAGGCCTCATCGGCAATCTCACGCAGGATCTGCTCGCTCATCTCACCCGATGCCAGCTTCATGGAAAAGCGAAATGCCAAAGCGCCTTCCATCGTCTTGTGGTGCAACAGGCCGGAATGCATCAGGCCACCCAGCAGGGGTTCGGCGCGCACGGCATCTGTCGCTTCTTCACAAACCCGCTGCCAGACCGGGTCCAGAGTCGTCACTCGGGTTTTTGTTTCGGCCATCTGACGCGCTCCTTTGCTATGTCTTTTTATAGCATGACGAGTGTGGGTCGGACAGTCCATCCGAACTGTCCCCGGAAGACATCCGCCGTTCGGCCATGACCGTTGAAATCAAGGCCAAGCTCGACCAGAAGTGGGTGTCATCGCTGGAACGTACAGTCGGCTCGGCCGCCGCGCGTGCCAATAGGCTGCCATTCCCCCAGCAAGGGTGCGCACAACCGAATCTCTGTGCATAACGGTCTGCGGCTTGGGTCTGAAGAAGAAGGCGGTCAAGAAGCATTCGCCTGCAGCCTTCGGGCCATTGTGCCAGAAACCGCGCCGCTGCTACCGCATCATCCAATAGGATTCGCCGCATCTTGCCGGTCACGCAAGGGCCAACTGGCGAAAGGGACCCGGACCGTACCGGTCGGACAATTGTGCCACCAGTACCGTCAGGTCGCTTGCACCGCCGTCCACAACCTGTTCAGCGACTGAATAAAGATACGTCGGCTCCGAAGATGTTATCTCTCGCACGGTGTTTCCAGCACGCTGAAACCGGATCAGATAGGCTTCCCTCTCTTCCCCCACGGGAACTTCGAAGGATTGCCAGCTGTCGCCATCAATCCTGGTTCGGCGGACCCAGGACAGATGGATGTCCTGTCCCGGCTCTCCGACTCGTCGCAAATGAGCGACGCTGTAGGGGCGAAGCCCCACCCCGGTAAAGGCGCGCTCGATCTTCACAACACTTCGGTCATCGTAGCCCTTTGATACTGCGCCGAAACGGTAGAAGCGCGACAGCCCACGCGCATTGATTGGAAGGTCGATTTGTTGGACCGCGTCATTCAGCAGGACGAACAGGCTGCCCGCCGCCCAGAAAGAAGACGTGGCAGCGTCCGTTCCCGCCTGCCCGCGCAGCCGCAAGCGGACGTCATAGGTGGCAGGCCCGACCAGTTCCGCCTCGGAAAACTGAAATACCTCCCAGGTATCCGTGGCTCCATCCCCAATTGCGGCTGCATTTGCTCCATTGAGGACTGCAACCGGGTCTGAAGAGGCAAGTTCGCCTGCGAGAAGACGGACCCGAACACCGGGCCCACGATCCCACAGGCCGCATTGTGCCGCACCAAGGTCCGTTTCCGTGATGCCGATTGTACTGCGTGTCTCCAGCACGCGATTCAGGGTGTAACCTTCGTCGGTTGCAGCACTCCAGACGGCGACCGGTCCGGGCCACGGCGTGCCTGCCACGGCCGTGTGCGGCGCGTGAGCAACCTCTTCACCTGTCAGAATCGGAAGGTCGAGGAACAGCGGGTAGACCGGCAGGACAGGCAGAAACGAACGCGACGTGCGCGCGTCTGCAATCTCCCCGCCTGCGATGTAGCTTTCACGCTCAACGCGAACAGCTTCCACCGACTGGCTTTCCCCCTGCTCGACCCGGTCTATCCTGTAGCGCAACGTTCCGATCTGTACCGTGTCGCCTGTACCAAGTGCACTGGCAGAGGGCGGCAAGGCAAATCGAACCGTATCACGCGCAACCCGGGACTCGGCCAGCCAGCGTTCCGCAATGTCGTGAGCTTCGGTTGCAGTCAGCACCATGGATAAATCGTTGCCCGAAACGACCCTTGATGTGTCATCCGGAAACTGCGCTTCCGCCGTACGCACCGCAAAATCACTGTCTGCGTCTACAAAATTGATCCTGACACGGCCCGCCGTTTCGGCATCTGCAGCACGACTTGTTTCCACGACGCCATCAAGATCTTTGGAAACCGCAAGCTGGCCGGTCTCGATCACGACCGGCACGCGCGCGTCCCGGCGAAGGAACTGCAGTAGTCCCTTTCGCTCAACGACTTCAATGCCATGAGCCTGCGTCAATGCCTGCAAAGCTGATCGACCGGATGCGATGTCATTCAGCATGTAACCGCGCACCAAACCATGGGCCCCGGATGCCTCGAATTGCTGGACGCCCGCCTGCTCGCAAATCTCCGAGATGACGCGCGCCAAGGGTTGAGACCCCGCGCGCCCGTTCAGCCAATGCCCCCTTCGGTAGTTTTCAGCGTCGCTCCAGACTTCTGGCAGATTTGGAAAGGCCGGAAACGGTCGCGCATCCCAAGCCCACACATGGCTGCGATCCAGATCAAGCATGGCCTGACCCGAAATCGCAGAGATCGGATTGTTGGTTGTCTCCGCCCAGTATTCCCGCATGGCGCGCAAGTACTGGACTTGCATCAGATCATCCCGTCGCCCGTTCGATGCGCGAGGCAGCCCGGACTCCGAGGATTTGGCATCCAGAAATCGGTTGGGCTGATTTGTCCCTTTGTCGATTGCTGCACAGCCGTATTCGGTAAAGCGGAAGGGCTTCGACTGGGGCACCCAATCCGTCGCAGCGTCGTCTCGGACTCCATTGACCCGGTTGTGATGTGGCGATTGCCACCAGTTTTTCAGGTCTTTGAACCTGAATACCCAAGGCTCCTCATAAGCTTCATCGGTGATCGGACTGCGCAACTGCACTGCTTCGCCCTCTGGGGAAGCATAGAACCAGTCGTACCCTTCCCCGCCGCCCACATTCGCCTTGAGATACTCAACATTGTAGATGGACCCCCAACCAGCGTCGGCATGTTCTTCGCCATCGCGCCAGTCCGAGGCCGGTGCATAGTTGTCGATGCCAATGAAATCGATGTTCGGGCTCGCCCAAAGGGGATCAAGATGAAAGTAAACCGAATTGTCGACGTGATAGCCGAAATACTCCGACCAGTCCGCCGCATAGCTGATCTTCGTCCCTGGACCCAGAACGGCGCGGACGTCGGCAGCCAACTGGATCATCGCCGTGACAACGGGAAAGCTGTCAGAGCTGCCCCGGATCTGGGTCAGTCCCCGCAATTCCGACCCAATGCAGAATGCATCGACCCCGCCTGCAGCTGCGCAAAGATGCGCATAGTGCAAGATGAACCGTCGATAACCCCAGTCTTCCGGACCGGCAAAGTTGACAGTGTCGTCGCTGACAGAAAACTGGTTTGGCTGAACGGTTCCGAAAAAGGTTTCGGCTTCTGCCTCCGCCCCCGGAGTGCGATCAGAGCTTCCTGCCCGCCCCGGCGCGACGTTCAAGGTGATGCGCCCTCGCCAAGGCAACGCGGGTTGTCCTGCATTTCCGCTCCATGGGTCGGGAAGCGTGTTTCCGACAAGCTGATCCATCAGGATGAAGGGATAGAACATCACCTCCTGCCCTCCTGCGCGAATGGCCCGGATCGCCTCTACCACAGACGCATCCGCCGGAGTTCCACCGTAAACCGACGACCCTTGCAGCCTCGGCACCACATCCGCAGTGCCCCGCGAAACGCCTGATACACGCCAAGGCATCCCCACACCGTCTTGCAAAGCCTGTTCAACCTTTGGCTTTACCTCGCAGGATGCACACCGCAAATCGCTGCCAAACCAGCTGACGATCAGCGATACGGACCCGACCTGTGGCAGTTCTTCCCGCATTTGTGAAAGTGAGGCTGAAAAATCCGTCTGCCCCGAAGGAGAATGCACATTTGCCGAACGATTGGCCCCCGGTCCTTCGCTGTAGTGCACCGGCGTTGTGGCATAGGCGTATTCCCCGGTCCCGGGGATCATGCACACCGCCCGCACGCTGTCCGCCAGGTCAAGCTCCGTGTTGGCGCGCAGTCCCTGAGCCCGCCGCAACACCTCAAACGAAAACTGCGGAACCCGATTGCCGAATGCGGAAAGATCAAGGTCCTCGATCACGACATAGGCAATCCCACGATAGCTCGGCGCCAGCCCCGACCCTTCGACCGCTTCGATCTTCGGGTCTGGCAGTTGGGTGTCATTTCCCGGGTAAACGCGCAGATCAAGGGCATCCGCCGCAATCTCCACCCCATCCGCCCAGATCCGCCCGACGCGGGTGATCTCGCCCTCGCAAAGGGCAATTGCCAGCGAAACCGAATAGGAGTGGCTTGTGGTGCGCGGGCGCGGTGCGCCCTTTCCCCCACCGGAAGAGACGAATCGTTCCTGAAACCGAGTTGCCCAGACGACCTGACCGCCAACCCGCATCCTTCCCCAGACCTTCGCGATCGCCGTGCCTTCACTCGCCCCCATCAGGCGAAAGCGATCGATCCTGCCCGTTTCCACAGGCTCCGAACCGGCGCCCATAATCCGCTGATCGATCACCCGGCCCAGCGTCGCACCGACAGCCCGTCCGATCACCGCACCGGACAACCCCAGTAAGGTGCCGCCAAACCCGGCCCCAATGCCTGCCCCGGCCGCAGAAAGCAAAATCGTGGCCATGCGTCAATCTCCTGAAGGGAAAGCAAATCTCGCGACGATACGGCGCGACCAAGGTGCGGACAGCGACGTTTCCACGACCCCATGCCCGGTGTAGGCGTGAATGAATGTCGGACAGCCGTTTGTTTCACTGAAGACGCCCAGATGCTTGGCTACCGCCCCGGCCCGCATCCGGAACAGCAGAACGTCGCCGACATCAAAAGACCCCAACGGTTTGGCAATCAACCAACGCGCGGCAGCCGCCAGCAGTTCTTCACGCCCTGACGGTTCGGACCAGTCAGTGGTATAGGCGGGCACGGCCTCCGGCTCGGGTCCGCGCAGCTCTCGCCAGACACCCCGCAACAACCCGAGGCAGTCGGTTCCGGCACCCTTGGCCGATGCCTGATGCAAATAGGGTGTCCCGATCCATCCTCGCGCGATTTCGACTACCCGCAATCCGGATGTCATCGAACCACGCTCCCGCCGTCGTTGACCTGCGTGGAAACCGGGTAAGAGGCCAGCCAGTCATCCCCCGGAATATGGGGAAAGCCTCTGAAGTTCAGGAAGTTACCGAACTTGCCCCGGCAAGTGTCTGCCGTCTTGTCACACCCCGCCTCCAGGCGCACCATGTCACCGGCAACAGGATCAACCCCCAGCACCGCCCACAACTCGATCAGCCGGAATGCGGCGTCCATACGGTCATGCTTGATCAGCCCGACCAATCCTGCCGCCGCACCGGACGTAACAAGAAGCTTCCCTCTCTGAAACCAGTCTTTCGCAAAATTCGGCACAGCAGACAAACGCACCACGCTGCCAGCGACAGAGACAACCGTGGCATCTACACTGAATTCGGGTTGCAACACGTTCAACTTGCAATCCGAATCGCCCAAAACCGCCGAACAGGCCCGTTGATAGGTCCTCCCTTGCGGCTGGTTCAGCGGCTCGGTCTGCCCCCGCAGCTCGGCGCGAAACTGGCCGCCCGCCCGTGTGATCTCGCCGAATGTTCCGCGAAACTGTTCAACCCGCTGCTCCGGGTTCGCCCAGTTCACGATCCAACAGCGAATGTCCGCGCCATCAAACCGTCCCGCCAGAATATCGGCCTCGGTGACCGAGGTATCGGACAAGGCTCCTAGCGCTTCCGAATTATCGACGGACAGCCCGGTTGTCTGCTGAACCACCCGCGCCGTCATGCCCGCGCTGGCCTTGAAAAGGTGCCCGCCAAAGGACAGGTCGGCATCATGGTCGGTGAAGCCATAGGCTGCCCCGTCGCGCCGCACAACCAGCCACGCACGGCACACCGTGGTCGCACCGGTCGCCAGATGATCGTACAGCGCGCTCATACCCGCACCTCAATCACGGGCACACTCGGCACTTCCCCCGCCTGAAATGCCCCGATCGAAGTCTGCAGCCGGTCGGTGTCAAACCGGACCGGCACGTCAAACTCGAACCCCGCCGTGATCAACACGCCGATGTCGGGGGGCGATGCAAACGTGATGACTCCAGTGGCGGGATCTACCGAAAATTCCACTGTGTCCACCTTCGGATCACCGGCCAATGCCACAAGCACCGATCCTGAAACCGGCTTTGCGACGGGCCGTACATAGGTTTGCAGCCCCGACCGATAGGTTTTCGACAGACCGAATGCCACGGTCACCCCATCTCCGCGCGCGATGGTCTGGTCAGAAGGCGAAATCTTCTGCGAAGGCTTGCAAGACCGGTAATCCGACCAGTCTTTCCACCTGAACCCATGCAGTTGCCCGCGTCTCGCCTCGAAAAACGCGATCAGAGTCTCCACATCGTCCAGACTGCGCAGTCCAAGTCCCGCATCATACCGACGCCGTGAATGCGCCCACGGGGAATTGCGTTCTTCGAACCCGTTGGCCAACGTCACCACGTCCGTCCGCCGTTCCGGTCCGCCAAGCGACCCAAAGCTCAGGTTAACCGGAAACCGTATCTCGTGAAAGCTCATGCTCCGCCCCTACCTGTTTCGCTGGCCCCGGCTCAGTGCTCGCATGGCCTGGGCAGCGACCTGAGTCTGACTGCGTTGAAACCCGGCGACGTCGGGCGTCGAGATGTTCATAACGACGGTCACGCTGCGCCCCTGCGGCGCCTGCACGCCCAACCGACCGTCCGCACCGCGCGCAAGCGGCATGATGGCTTCTGGCCCCGCTTCGCCCATCAGACCGGTGCCACCCCGCATCGGGAAAGCGGTCGGGGTATTGACGATGCCACCCTTTGCAAAAGGCATGACTCGCCCCTGACTGAACGATCCGCCCTTTTCGAACGGCATCAGCCCGCCCAGCAACCCGTTGACGCCTTGGGCCAACGCCCCTCCCAACGCGTTTTGTACCGGCCGGAATGCTACGTTGAACACTGTATCGGCCAACGACGAAGCCAGTCCGCGCAGCGCGTCCGACAGCTTCATCCCGTCGAACACAACGCCATCGAAGGCCCGTCGCAACCCGCCGGAAAACCCCGAAGACAGCGCGCCGACTTCGCGTCCGGTGAATACCAGACTGTCCCGCATTCGCGCCAACTCACCGTCAAACGCCGACACCATATTGGCTGCACCGCCCAGCGTCGCCTCCAGCGCCGCAATCTGCTCCTGCAAATCCTCGATCTCTGCCATCTTCCTGCCCTTTCCTGATGTCCGGAAACGCTGCCGCCAACTGGTCCAGCCCCGCTCGCGTCAGCGACGGGGCCATACGCTCTGCCCCGAGCATGATCTTCAGTTCGATCGGGGTCAGCCGCCAGAAGACGTCCGGGGCCAACCCCAGACCCTGCAAGCCCGCCCGCATCAGACCCGGCCAGTCCAGTGTCATTCGCGCACCGAAAACGCCCGTGCCAGCAGTTCGGCCGCCGCCTGCGCCGCTGCAACCGGCCCGCCGCCGATTTCGACGCAGCGCAGGTCTGCGGCCGTGCCCTGCCATCCGCCGCCCCGCAACCCCGCCACGATCAGCGCAAGCACGTCGCGCGTCGAAAACCGCGATCCCTCGAACCGCTCGATCAACTCCATCAGGGTGCCCACTTCCAGCGCCGCCTCCAGTTCTGCCAGCGCCCCCAGCGTCAACTTGGCCACATGGCGTTGGCCATCCAGCCAGAGCGCCACCTCCCCCGCCCACGGGTTCGCCATCACAGGGCCGTAAAGGTCAGCGCACCCGCCGACGCCAGCGACATCTCGTAGGTCGCCTCGCCGTTGTGACTGCCGGCATACTCGATGGCGGTGATCTGAAACGGGCCTTCGACCACACCAAAATCAGGGACGATGACCTGAAACTCCGGCATCTGGGCGTCAAAGAAGATCTGACGCGCCCGTTCGTCCGTGTTGGCGTCGCGAAACACGCCCGAGCCCGAAATCGAAGCCGACTTGACCCCTGCACCCGCCAGCAATTCCCGCCAGCCGCCCGTGCTTTCCAGGCTTGTCACATCGACCGTTTCGGCGTTGAAGCTGATCCGGGTCGCCCGCAGCCCGGCCACGGTTTCAAATGATCCGTCGCCGATCATGTCGACCTTGATCAGCAAATCCTTGCCGCTTTGCACAGCCATGTCCATTCTCCGATGTTGTCAGAAGACCCGCCAAAAGGGCGGCCATTTTCAAATCTCGACACGCGCCCGAAAGGTCATGTCGATCCGCCGAACGCCGCCTTCGCCCAGCCGCCGCGCCCGGGCCTGCACGAAAGCAAGGTAGACCAGCCGGCCCGTCGTCAGGGTCATCCCGCTTCCGGTCAGCGCGTCAGACACGGCACCGGCCACCAGTTTGGCCGCACGAAACCCGGTGGCCTTGCTGATCACCGCGACGGAGAACACATGGTCCGCCCCCTTGCCCGATGCGTCGGATCGATCATTCACGACCTCGGGACCGATCAGAACAAAGGTGTCCGGCCCGACGCCCGGGGGCGTGGCATCCAGAACCAGCACGCCGGCCAAGGCTGGAAATCCCGTCAGGCGCCCATAGATCGCCGCCTGAAGCGCGGCCGCTGCGGAATAAGTCATGTCGGTTCCTCCTCACGCGCAAAGCAGGTGAGGTAAGCCGCCGACGCGTCGCGTTCGGTCACCGCGAGGATCAGGAAAATGCGCGCCCCGTCGCGAAAGCGCTGCTCCGGCCGGGGCCGCTGGGGTGATCCTACCACCGCACCCCGCACGGTGATCCGGTAGTTGACCGATGCCACCTGCACCTCTTCGCCAGCGGTTTCACGCCCCGAAGACGCCCGAACTTCGCCCCAGACAACTCCCAGCGGCACCCACGAAATTGTCAAGCCCCCTGCGCCATCGGCCGCCTCGACCGGAGTTTCCAACGTGAGGGGCCGGTTCAGAACGACGCTCATGCCGCACCGCCGCCCAGAACCCGCACGTTTCGCCAGCGTTCGATCAGCGCCTGCACCGCGAACGGCAGGCTGGCCGCGAGTCCCGCCTCGTGCCGACTCTCGTAGAATTCCGCTGCCAGCATCAGCACGGCCTGCGCCAGGTCGGCAGGAACCGCAGCCCAGGTCGCGCCGAAGCCTGCGTCAAAGACCACCTCGGCCTTCCCATTCACCGGCACTGCCGGCAGCAGCAATCCGACGGCTGCCAGCCGGGGCCGGTGTGTGTCCGGGACCAGCCGGTACCGGGCGGGGTCCACAATGGTGACACTCCCCGAAGCATCCACCAGCGAGACTAGAACCACCGCCGAAACCGGGGCCACAGGAAGCGCCTGCCCCTGCAGATCGCGCCATTCCTCCAGGATCCAAAGGAACCTCCGGGCAATCACAACCTTGCCGATGCGCCCCTCGATGGCGGCGAGTGCGCTGCGCAGGTAGCCCTCGATCAAGGCATCCTGCATCCCGTCATCGGAAAAACCGGTTCCCAGACGCAGATGATCCTTCAATCCCTGCACCGGCAGCGCCACCCCCGGCACCCCCGTCTGTTCGATCAACATCATGTCCGCTCTCCAACCCTCGCAAAACCAATGGACGCGCGCCCCGCACCGCTCGGACGGAGGGGAGCTGCTAGACGACGCGGGAAACCGGCGCGCGTCCATGACCCGGTCCGGTTAGGGCCGGGCATTCACGGTGCCGGTCAGGACACCGCAAATTTCAGCAGCTTGATCGCCGCATAGTCCGAGATATCGCCACCGACGCGCTTGGTCGCGTAGAACAGAACATGCGGTTTGGCGCTGAACGGGTCGCGCAGAACGCGCAAATCCGGACGCTCGGCGATGGTGTAGCCAGCGTTGAAATCCCCGAACGCGATGGCGTGCGCATTCGCCGCGATGTCGGGCATGTCCTCGCAGATCAGCACCGGATAGCCCATCAACCGCGCCGGTTCCGCCGCCGCGAGCCCGTCGGACCACATGAAGCGGCCATCGGCATCCTTCATCTTGCGCACAGCACCCGCCGTCTTCGAGTTCATCACGAAGGTCGCGTTGGCCCGGTAGTCCGCCCCCAGCGCATAGATGAGGTTCACGATGCAATCGACAGCGTTGGTCGTCGGAAAATCGGCCGCAGCGCCCGACGGCACATACCCCAGCGATCCCCATGTCCACGACGCATTCGCCACCTTCGCGGGCAGCAGAAACCCTTTCGGCTTGTCCACCCCATCCCCGTTCACGAAGGCCGCAGCTTCCGCCCGGATGAAACGTGTGGCGATCTTTCCGGCCAGCCAGCCCTCGACGTCAAAGGCACTGTCGTCCAGCAGTCGCTGGCTGGCCTTCGGCATTGCCGACAACTCGTGCAGACGGATCGAAATGCGCTCGATCGTTGGCGTCGCGGATTCCAGTTGCGCCCCGGTTTCCGTGGCCCAACCCGAGCCGACTTCCGACCGGTCGATCAGGACATCGAACGACACCGCATCGACGTTGACGACATTGGCAACCGAACGAAGGGATGCGGTCGAAAGAAGCATGCTGCGGATGCGGTCCGCCGTCTGCGGATCAACCAGATAACCGCCGTCCGCCGCCACGGCAGTGGACATCGCCTTGCCCTCCAGCACCAGGCCGCGCAGCGCATCGTCATCGCCCGAGCGCAGGTAGGCGTCAAACGCCTTCACATGCGGCACTTCCACCTCGGCGAAGGCCGAAAGTGCGGGGCGTCCGTAGGTCGTGGTCTTGCGATCAAGCATGGTCAGTCGCTCTTCCTGTTGTTGCAATGAAGTCTTCACATCGGCCTGAAAGCCTCTGAAGGCGTTCAGAAAATCGGACGCTGCAGATTTCAGTTCCGCAGCCGGATGCATGCCGTCGGGCATGTCTGCCCCGGCCCCGAAGTCTTTGTCGGTCATGTCACTGTCCTCAGGTTGGTCGTAAAAGGCCGCTTACCGCCCGGCCATCAGTCCGGCCGCATTCCGCAGAAGGGCCGCCACTTCGCGCCAGGCCTCGGCACCGGGGTCCTGCCCCTTTGCCTGCACCCGCGCATCCTGAAGCATCGGGAATGTGACAAGCGACACCTCCCACAGCTCCAGTTCCGCCAGGCGGCGCTGCCCTTTTCCATCTCGTTCCGCCCGAACAGTCCGATAGCCGATCGACAACCCGTCGATCGCGCCCGCTGCCAGAAGGGCCGCCGCCTCGCGCCCCTTTTCCACATCCGTCAGGATGCGACCCTTGACCCATAGACCTGCGGCATCCTCGCGCACCTCGTCCCAGACTCCGATGGGCTGCGCCGGGTCATGCTGCCACAGCATCTTTACCCGCGCCCCCTTGCGGGCCAGTGCTGCCAGGGATGTCTTGTAGGCCCCGGGCTCCACCACGTCGCCGCCCTGATCGCGTTTGCCGAACAGACTGGCATAACCTTCGACCAGGCACCCATCTCTCACCACCAGCGCGCCCGCGCGCTGAAACTTCCGTTCCGGCGCACCCCACTCTGCAATCTGCATTCTTCACCTCATTGCTGCCGAAATCAGCGCCTCTGCCCCCTGGGTCAGCAGAAACACAGCCACACCGTAAACCCCCAGCCAGATGCGTTTCTCCAACCGGTCCAGCGCGGCGTCGATCAGGCCCAGCCGGAACTCCAGCGCGGCCCAACGCTCCATCGACACGCGCTCGTTCGCGTCGATCCGGGCACTAGCCACATCGAAACTGTCGTACAGGAACCGCGAGCCGCTCTCGGCCCGCTCACTCATCGCCGCTCAAGGCGGGCAAGCCCAGAATCGCCCGCTTCTCCGCCGCAGACAGGAAATCGGCCGCGCCGACCCGCGCCCATTGCTGATCCCGCTCGACCGCAAGTGCCGGTATCTGGTCCAGATCGGGCTTCACGTCCACCGCCTCGCCGGCAAACCCCGACAGCCAGTGCGAAATCGCAGCCGTCACCCGCGAGGCAAGCGGCAACACC
>JAIYDJ010000069.1 GCA_027487575.1 Rhodobacter sp.
GCCCGGCCTGGCGCCATCATCCCCTTCATCGCCGAGACCGGCGGCCTGAACGGCATGTTCGTCGACACCACGGCGCTGAAGGAACAGATCATCGACGACGTCATCCTGTCGGCCTTCGGTTCTTCGGGTCAGCGCTGCTCGGCCCTGCGCCTGCTCTATGTGCCGCATGACGCCGCCGACGCCCTGATCGAGGGCCTGAAGGGCGCGCTCGCCGCCCAGGTCGTGGGCGATCCGACCGACCCCGCCACCGACATCGGCCCCGTCATCGACGCCGACGCCAGGGCCATGCTCGAGGCCCACCTGAAGCGCCTCGAAGGCGACGCGAAGATCATCGCCCGCGCAGACCTGCCCGCCGGCGCCGACAAGGGCCATCTGTTCGCCCCGACCATCGCCGAGATCCCCACCCCCGACTATCTGGAGCGCGAGGTCTTCGGCCCCATCCTGCACATCTGCCGCTATGAGCCTTCGAAGCTGAAGGAGACGGCGTCGAAACTGGCCGCGCGCGGCTATGGCCTGACGCTGGGCGTCCACAGCCGCATCGAGGCCTTCGCCGAGGAGGTGTCCCGCCTCGTTCCCGCCGGCAATGTCTACATAAACCGCTCGATCATCGGCGCCGTGGTCGGCGTCCAGCCCTTCGGCGGCGAGGGCCTGTCGGGCACCGGCCCCAAGGCCGGCGGCCCCTACAGCCTGATCCGCTACGCCGCCGAAAAAGCCATCAGCAACAACATCTCCGCCCAGGGCGGCGACCCGGCGCTGTTGAATCTCTGAGGGCGTGGTGGAAGGTCGGCGCGGTACACCGCCTGACGCAGGTCGCCGCTTTCACGGTTGACCCCAATCCTCCGTCAAACCAACGTCGCTCGGGACGGGAGTTTCGATCGATGCGGTATGTGCTGGGTTTCCTGTTGTGCTGCTTCGCTGGCCCGGCCCTGGCGGATCCGGCCGGCGTCCGCCTTCGGCCGACCGCCGAGGGCGTGCGTGTCGACTATCGGCTGGCGGCACCGACCTCCCGCTTCGTCTTCGACCCACCCCTCTCTCCTGAAGCCCGGGTGACCGCGATACGGGAGGGGATTACCGTGGCTTCGGACGCCGTGACCGCGGGTCAACCACTGGCGGAGTTCAGTCTGCTGTTCCGGCCGGACCGCATCCGTGTCGACGCGACCTATCCGGTGATTTCCCGGCTTGGCGAAGGATGGATGATCCACGTCCCATCCCTGCTCGGCGAGGCCGGGGTCGCGGTGCCCGGGGTCGAAATCGCTCCGGGCCCGGGTTGGGTCCTGATCACGGGCCCAGGCGTCCAGCCGACCGACGGCTTCGTCTACATCGGTCCGGGGCCGGCCGCCGGGGCCGCCGGTCCGCGCATCCTCGTAGACAGCACCGTCCCCGGATGGCTGGCCGAGGACGCTCGCGCCGCGCTCGAGACAAGCGACGCATTCTTTGCGAAAGGGTTGGGGATTCCCGCCCCGGGTCGCCCGGTTCTGCTGATCGGTGCCCTGCCGGCCGAGGACCGCTCCACCTACGTTGGCGACGTCACGCCGAACGGCGTGATCAACCTGCAATTCGCGATCCGGATGGTTCCTTCGGAGCGGGACAGCGGTTTCACCGACATGGTGTCGCCGTTCGTGGCTCATGAAACCTTCCACGTCTGGCAAGGCGACCGTTACCGGGAGGTGGACGGCGTCAACGGGCGCTGGTTGACGGAAGGGGCGGCCGAGTATTTCAGCCTGCTGGCACTGGCCGTTCAGTCGCCGGAGGCGGCGGCGCGAAGCCGCGAGGCGCTGGCGCGGCACCTCGGTACCTGCCTGTCGGCGATGGATGAGAGACCCCAGGGCCTGCTCCGTCTTCAAGGGCGGGACGCCGAGCTGACGCGCTATGATTGCGGAACCGTCAGCCAATGGCTGACCGATCTCCGGTTCCAGTCAGAGGGCGGCCTGTTCGCCGTCTGGCGCCGCCTGCTGACCCTGCCGGATGGATTTGGCGTCGGCGATTTCCGCGCCGTGCTCGCGGACCATCACTCAGACCCGGACGCCGGACACGTCGCCCTGCTGGAAGGGGCCGACGACATCCGGGGCGCGATTCTCACGGCCCTGGACGGGCTCGGCGGCGAGGTCTCCGTCGCCGATCCGGGCTCCGCCGCCTGGGCTAACGCGGCTCTGTGGCCGCTTCTGGAAAGCCACTGCTCCGGCCAGATGGGCATCCAGACGGAAAACGGACGCTTCCTGCTCGACACCGGCGATCGGTGCGGACCCCTGTCCGGCGACCTTGAGGCGGTATCCGTCGCCGGCCATCCGCTCGACGCCTCGGGCGAAGCGGGATTTCGCGCGGTCGAGGCCGCCTGCGCCGGAAAGGGAGATGTTTCCGTCGGCCTGATGGATGGCGCGGGCGGCTTCCGCCAGGTCACTGTCTCCTGTCGACACGCCGCCGTGGCACCGCCGCAAGCCTACGAGATCGCCCGTCTTCCCTGAGCGAGACGATCACTATCTCGGCCAACCCCCCGCCCGGCTCAGCGCGCTCGGCGCCGGGCGGCCGATCTTCTCGCCGATCCAGCGGGCCGTTCCGATCAGGGCATCGAGGTCATAACCAGTCGAGAACCCCGCGCGCTCCAGCATATAGACCAGGTCCTCGGTGGCGATATTGCCGGTCGCCCCTGGCGCGAACGGGCAGCCGCCGATGCCGCCGACCGAGGCGTCCAGCACACTGACCCCCGCCTCGATCCCGGCAAAGGCATTGGCCAGGCCGGTGTTGCGGGTGTCGTGGAAATGCAGCCGCAGGACCGCCTCCGGTGCGGCGGCGCGGGCGGCCTCGACCTTGCGGGTCACGGCCCAGGGATCACCGGCCCCGATGGTGTCGGCCAGGGCGATTTCCGCGACGCCCAGTTCGGCGATCCGCCCGACCAGATCGGCGACCTGACCGTCCGAAACCTCGCCGTCGAACGGACAGCCCCAGACGCAGGACAGGGTGGCGGACAGGGCGGGCGTCGCGCCCGGCTGGCCATTTCCTCCCCCTGAAAGGGGGAGGGGGACCGCCGAAGGCGGTGGAGGGGGGGCGTTGGCGCGGCCCGCGATGATGTCGGCCAGCATCTGCACCTGCTGATCGACCGACAGCCCCTGATTCTTCAACCCGAACCCGTCGGTGGCGGACAGGGCCACATTGACCTCGTCCACCGCTGTGCCAAGGGCCCGGTCATAGCCCTTGCCGTTCAGGACCAGTCCGATGCGGCTGCGACCGGGGGTGGGGGCCCCGTCTTCACGAGAGAGCGCGGCCATGACCTCTTCGGCCCCGGCCATCTGGGGCACGTATTTCGGATGGACGAAGCTGACGGCCTCGATCCGGCGCGCCCCGGCGGCTTCCAGCCGGTTGACCAGATCGGCGCGGACGGCCGGGTCGAGGATGGTCGTCTCGTTCTGCAGGCCGTCGCGCGGACCGACCTCGACGATGGTGATCGGTCGGCTCACCGTTGCGGCTCCGCCAGCGGCGCGCCGGGTGGGGCATAGACGGTCAGGCTGACGTCATCGCCCTTGGAATAGTTGTGGCCGTTGACCACGCCGACGGCCCGGCCGGCGACGCCCAGGTCTGCGGCGGCTTCGCGGAAGGCGTCGGCGTCGCGCGCCTCCACGATGACCGGACGGCCCTCTGCCAGGGCGCGCGCGGCCCCGGCGGCGTCCGTCAGCTCGGTGTCGCGACCGGTCAGAAAGACCAGGCTGGGTTCATCAAAGCCCGTGACGGCGATCGGCCCGACCCGGCCCTGACGCGGGTGCAGGTTGGCGTTCAGCAGAACCTTCTCCAGCTGGGGGGCGACCGACAGCGGGCGCAGTTGTCGCAGGGTGCCGGCGAGGGCCCCGTGGGCCAGAACTCCCAGGGCGATCGAGGCGATGACAGCGGTCATCGCGGCCCGGTGCAGCATCAGGAAGGCCCCGATAAGACTGGCCAGAATGGCGAACACAATGGTCATGGTCGCCCAGGTCTGGGCTGTGGAGCGGCCATATTCGGTCAGCA
>JAIYDJ010000108.1 GCA_027487575.1 Rhodobacter sp.
ACCATCATCGAGGACGTGCTGGAGATCGACATCGTGCCCTGGCTGATCACCGGGACGGTTCTGGGGCTTGCGCTGGCCGTGGTGCAGGAAATGGCGGATGTCGTGTCCCCCTATCTGGTACTGCGGCTGCTGCGGCTTCTAGTGCCGGTTGTTCTGATCGTGCTGCTGGTGTTCATCGCGGCTCTGCCCTTGCATGGGTTGTCCGGCCTGTTCGGCGGGTTGTCGGTTGCCGCGACCCTTCTGGCGATGACGGGTGCGGCGGCGACCCTGATCACGTCGGCCGTCGATCAGGACGATCTTTCGGCGACGGAAAACACCCTGATGCAGCGCGCGACGCAAGGGTTGGCGCTGGTGCTGCCGGTGCCGGCGGCCCTGTCGTGCGTGGCGATCTGGATGCGGGTGGCCGAGTATGGCTGGACGCCGGACCGTCTGTTCGCCACCAGCGCCGCCGGGCTTGCCATGGGGTATGGTGTGCTTTACGCGGTCGCCGTGCTGCGCGGGCGGGCGTGGAAATCCCGTATCCGTCAGGCCAATACGGTCATGGCGCTGGTGCTTGTGGGGTTTGCCGCGCTGTGGCTGACGCCCGTTCTGAACCCCGAGGGGATTTCGGCCCGCAGTCAGGTGGCGCGGGTGCAGGATGGCCGGACGGCACCCGGATCGGTGGACCTTTACCAGATAGACCGCTGGGGGCGGGCCGGCGAAAAGGCCCGCGTCCGCCTGACCGCGCTGGCCACGCAACCCGGTTTCGAGGATCTGGGAGAGGCCCTTGCCAATCCGACTCCGCCTTACGACACACCCGTGCCTGAAGACCTGGGGCCGATGCGCGATGCGCTGATCGCGGTCCTGCCGCTGCAACCCCCCGGTGCCACCGCCTCGCGCGATCAGTTGCTGATGGCGGCCTCATCCTGGGACCTGCAGGACTGGACGCGGACCTGCACGGCACAACTGCCGCAAGGGGGGCCCGGATGCGTCATGGTGGTGGCCGATCTTCTGCCGACGCAACCCGGCGAAGAGGCATTGATGGTTCTGCTGGACGCCGAGGCAGGCTTTGTCCGGTTCGAGGGTCTGGCCCTGCGTGATGGCTATGTTCAGCGCTATGCGGTCTGGTCCACCGACGGGAAGGACCTGCCCGGAGTGGACGAGGCTGCCGCGATCATCAAGGCGCTGCAGGCGGCACCGCCGCCCCTTTCGGTTGCGCCGCTGAACCAGCTTGGATTGCCCGGCGGCGGCGGAATCGCCCTGACCCCCTGAAGTTCGGCAGTTGTTAAGGGCTGTGGTCTAGCCTGCGATCGGGGAATCAGGAAAGTTCTGTCCATGCATGGTCTGATCAACAGATCGATCCAGTGTTTTGTCACCGATACCTATGGTTCATCCGCATGGGCGGCCGTCGCGCGCGAGGCGCGTCTGGGGCACAGCGGGTATGAACCCATGCTGATATCCGTTCCCGGTCTGACCACGGCCCTGATCGACGCGGCGGAACGGGTTCTGGGGCATCCGCGCGAGACGATTCTGGAAGATATCGGCACCTATCTGGTGTCCCATGCCAACATGACGGTCGTGCGCCGGCTCCTGCGGTTCGGCGGGGTCGACTATGTGGAGTTTCTGCATTCGCTGCAGGACCTGCGCGAACGGGCAAGGCTGGCGGTGGATGATTTCGATCTGCCCTCGATGGACCTGAGCGAGCAAAGCGAGGGCGACTACCGGCTGACCTGTTCGGTCCCGATGCGCGGGATCGGGCATGTCATCATGGGTCTGCTGCGCGCCATGGCTGACGACTATGGTGCGCTTGTCTATCTGGATCACATGGGCGACGTTGACGGGGCTGAAGTCGTGTCCGTCCAACTGCTGGACCGTTGCCACGCCGAAGCCCGGCCCTTTGATCTTGCGTTGCGGGTGGGGTGATCGGGTGCCGGGACTGCCTGCCATCACGCTTGACGCATCATCGCTTGACCGGTTGATGCCGCTGCATCTTGTGCTCGATGCACAGGGGCGCATCCTGTCGACCGGACCGACACTGGCCAAGCTGCTGCCGGACGGCAGCCTGATCGGGGCCGAGTTCCTTCAGGTGTTTGTTGTGCGCCGCCTGACCCGTCTGACGACGCTGACCGAACTGCGACGACACGCGGGCGAGCAGTTGCGTGTCGCGCTTCGCGCCGCCTCGGATCGGGCAGGGTCGTTTCGCGGGCTTGCCCTGCCATTGGCGGATGGACAGGGGCTGCTGGTCAACCTGTCGTTCGGGATCGGCGTGATCGAGGCGGTGCGCCAACATGCCCTGACCCATGCCGATTTCGCGCCAACCGATCTGGCCGTCGAAATGCTGTATGTGGTCGAGGCGAAGTCGGCGCTGATGGGCGCGTGGAAAGAAGCGACGTTCCGCGAACTTGGCGCCAAACGCGCCGCCGAGGAAATGGCGCTGACCGATGGGCTGACCGGGTTGCGCAACCGTCGCGCGCTCGATCTGGCGCTTGCCGAACTGACCCGGTCCGCAACGCCTTTCGGGCTGATGCACCTTGATCTCGACTTCTTCAAGCAGGTCAACGATACCCACGGCCACGCGGCGGGGGACCATGTGCTGCGCATCGTGGCGTCCGTGCTGCGGGCGGAAACCCGCAGCAGCGATACGGTGGCCCGTGTCGGGGGGGACGAATTCGTGATCGCGCTGCCCGGCATGTCCGATCCGGCGGCCCTTGGCGGCGTCGCACGCCGCATCATCGACCGGATGACCCAGCCGATTGATTTTGAAGGGCGAATCTGTCGGGTATCGGCATCGATCGGTGTGACAGTCTCGACCTACTATGCAGCACCATCCCCTGACCAGATGCAACTGGACGCCGACGAGGCGCTTTATGCCTCAAAACGCAGCGGCCGCGCGCATGCAAGGTTTCACGACCCGGACCCGCCGCTGGCCGCAGACCCCGTAGCCGGTGATGTTTCCAGATCCGCCTGATACCGGCAGGATCGCCCGTCAGGCCGCCCTGGCGGCAAAGGCCGCGACCGGGGTGGCGTAGCCTTTCAGCACCAAAGGCTCCAGAACCTCGAAGGCGATCGGGGCGTCGGCGGCGACCGTGGCGTCGCGGATCGCCGCGTTGACCAGAACATCGCCGCCCGGGGCTTTCGAGCATAGACGCGCCGCCAGATTGACCGCCGACCCCAGCACGGTGAAGTCCATCCGGTCTTTCGCCCCCATCGCCCCAAGAACCACCTCTCCGGCGGCGATGCCGATGCCCAGGGTCAGGTTCCAGTCGCGATGCTCGGCCAGAAGAACCTGCATCTTGACCTGGATTTCCAGACCGCACTGCACGGCGCGGCGTTCGCGGTCCGGCCCGTCGAAGATGGCGACCACCGCATCGCCCACGAACTTGTCCACATCGCCGTCATGCGCGCGGATGCTCTGGGTCTGGCTGTCAAGGTAAAGGTTCAGCATTTCGACAACGGTTTCGGGCGGAACGCTTTCGGAAAACGAGGTGTACCCGCGGATATCCGAGAACAGCACGGCCAGATGCCGCCGTTCGCCCATCCGTGTCACGCCGCCCTGCCGGGCCTGCTGCACGGCCGAAACGGTGCCTTGGCTCACGAACTTCATCAACTCGACCCGTTCATTCAACTCGCCGATCATCGCATTGAACCGCATCGCCAGATCGCCGATTTCATCGCGGGCTTTGACAACCGGCAGACGGACGCCGAAGTTTCCCTGCCCGACCGCCCGCGCGGCCTCGCCGATCCGCAGGATCGGTCGGGTCAGCCCCTGTGCAAAGATCAGCGCGCCCACCCCGGCCACGGCAAAGCCCACCCCGGCCACGATCAGGATGGTGCGCGTCATCTGGTCGACCACGCCGTAAGCGGCGGCCTCGCGCAGTTCGGTCACGACCGCCCAGGGAAACTCGCGCGAAAACGCATAGGCCCCCAGCATTTCCGTGCCGTCCTGCCGGACATAGGATTGCAGTGCCACGGCCCGCGCGTTCGTTTCGACGAGACCCCGAACCTGCGCCACGATCTCGCGGTCGGTCAGGTCGGTGTCGGCGTCGGCCTGCAACTGGGCCAGACCCGTCGCGTCGATCAGTGAAATCTCGCCACGTTCCAGAAACGGGTGGCGTTCGCGCAGGGCGATCAGGTCGTCCAGCACGATTTCGGCCGACAGCGTGACCGGGCGGCCGGCGATCTGCGTCCGCAACGGCAGCACGATGCGCGCCAGCCAGTCACCTGTTTCGGGGATTCTCCGCACAAGCGGGACTTCGAACTGCCGGTCGCGCGAGATCATCTGAATGTCACTGACCCCAAGCCGCAGGACGGTCAACGGGTCGGCGCCCGCGTCGCGCAACCGGGCCACATAGGTCTGGTCGGTGACCAGAACCGGCAGGTCCGACCCGACGATCGTCAGTTGCAGCGCTTTGACGCTGCGCATCTGCGCGATGCCCAGGGTCAGGATCGAAATCTTCTGTGGAACGTCGAGGTCGGGGCTGTCCATGCCTTCGCGGATCACCAGCAACGGCGCCATCAATTGCCCGCGCCAGATGCTGTCGATGTCGGCAGCCAGTTGCGCCGCGACGTTGGTCAGGTCTTCGTTCGCCGCGCTGATCAGCTCGTCGCGGGTTATCCGGATCAGGTTGGAACCGACCAGACCCAATGGCACGAGGGCCAGAAGGACAGCAAAGACAAAGAATTTGACCCGCAAAGGAAGACGCATGCGCAGACCATAGGCAGCGACGTGACGCAGAGCAAGCGATCCGGCAGGATCACTCGCGCGCCACCGCCATGATCCTTGCCGTGTCAGCAGACTTGCCGCAGGCAAGGCCGGTCGCATCCTGCGCCGTCACGGTCACCATGTATTCCCCCGCCGCCGAGAAGGCATGTCTTGCGTTCGCGCCGGTCACGACGCGGCCATCGCCGAAATCCCAGGTCAGGGTTAGCCCGTCGCCGTCGGGGTCGGTGGTTGCTAGCGACGAAAACGGCACGGCATCATGCGCCGCACCGACGAACACCTGCCGGTCGGGGCCTGCGTCCACGGACGGGCTTGCGTTGACCTTGACCGTCGCGCTGTCCGATCCGGCCGCGCAAACGGCGGCCCCGCTGTCGTCGGTGACCACCAGCCGGACGCCGACCGTTCCGGCCTTGTCGAAGGTCCTATCCACCACCGGACCTTCCAGCACCACGCCATCGTCGAATTCCCACCGCCAACCGGTGATCTTGCCATCGATGTCGCCGGACCCGGAGGCATCGAAGGTCACCGGCTCGCCGGGGCAGACCGTCCGGTCGGGACCGGCAAGGGCTTCAGGCGGGTGGTTGATGCGGGCGTAGATTTCCTCGATGCGGCGGCTGTTGGGCAGGGCAAGCCCATCGTCCAGCAGCAGGGTCACGGGAAACAGGCCGGCGCTGTCAAACACATGCGAAACGTCACTGCCCGTCACCTCGGTCTCGTTGGCAAAACGCCAGGTTGCCGAGATTTCGGGGCCGACGCCGGCCGTCCACAGCGTTTCAACTCCGCTGCAAAGGGCACCGGGCGCAACCAGACCGGCAACGGGGGCCGGGTTTACGGTGACCTGCTGGCTGATCGACATGCTGGAATTCCCGGTCCCCGCGTCATCGGTAACGGTCAAAGTCACAGTATAGACCCCCGGATCGGCAAAGACATGCGGCACGCGCACGCCTGCTGCGGTTTCCCCATCGCCGAAGGTCCAGCCGAAGCCGGTCAATGCACCGTCGGAATCGGTTGATCCCGCGCCATCGAAAGTCACGGCCTGCCCGGCTGACACCAGGGCGGGACCGGTGATTGCTGCAACCGGCGCTGCGTTGACCACGACCTTTTTCTGGACCGTCAGATCCTGGCAGGCGGAAATGGCCTGCGGGAACCTGGCCTTCGCGGTCACCAGATAGGCGCCGGGCGTCGCAAAGCTGTGATCGACCGCCAGGCCCTTTGCCGTGGTGCCGTCGCCGAAGTCCCAGTCGATCTCGGCGGACTGCGCGCCCACCACGGTACTGACGGCCGCCTCGAACCGGTTCGGCGCGCCGGCCGCCATCCGGTCCCGCGTCAGGATGTCGACGCCGGGGGCCGGGAACACCTCTGCCACCAACTGGTCACTGTCGAGCGGGCTGCACAGTGCATTGCTGTCGCCGGTGATCGTCAGGTTGACCGTGTAAAGGCCCGGCTCCTTGAAGATATGGGTCGGCGATTCACCGTTGGCGCTGTTTCCGTCGCCAAAGGTCCAGGCATATGCGTTCACCGCACCGTCGGCGTCGGTCGATCCGCTGCCGTCGAACCGCACGGTCTGGTTGGCACAGGCCTGCAGATCGGCACCCGCGTCGGCAATCGGACCTTCGCGCACGATGGCCGCGATCCGGTCCACCGCCACGCCCGGCAGGCCGCCGCTTTCGTCGCGCACCGTCAAAGTGACCGGATAGGAGCCGGGCAGTTCATAGGTCTTGTTCGGGTTGACGATGTCCGAGGCTGTTCCGTCGCCGAAGTCCCACGCATAGCGCAACCGCCCGCCGTCCGGATCGGTGGACTGCGACGCGTCGAACAGGATGGGGAAGCCCGAGCAGACCTCGCGGTTGCCCCCTGCCACGGCCAGCGGCGGGGCGTCGATGACGACGACGGTGGCGTCGATGGCCGTCGCGTTGCCGAGACCCGTCCCGTCATCCACCGTCAGCGTGACCGGATACCGCCCGCTGCGTGGAAAAACATGGCTTTGCGTCTTGCCAAGGCGAACCGGCGACCCGTCTCCGAAATCCCAGCGGTAGATCAGCGCGTCGCCATCCGCGTCCGTGGACGCCGAGGCATCGAAATCGACGAACAGCACATCCGTCAGGATTTCCGGTCCCGCTTCCGCGACAGGCGGGTGGTTGATCCGCACCGAAATCGACGCGCGTTCGGTCGCGTTCTGTGCCCCGGAATCGTCGACGACCGTCAGTTGCACCGTCACAACTCCCGGCACGTCAAAGCTGCGGGCCAGCGCGTCAACCTCGATAGGGCCATCCATATCGTCGAAATCCCAGCGGTAGCTTGCAATGGTGCCGTCCGGATCAAACGAGTTCAGGCCAGAAAAGATCACCGGAATCCCCGGCTCGACCAGCAGGTCAGGCCCGATGACGGCCACCGGCGGCGCGTTGACGGTGATCAGCACTTCATCGAAATCCGACGCGGCACCGGTTGCGAAATCGTCCCGCACCTCCAGCCCGATGCGGTACAGCCCCGGTGTATCGAAGCCGACTTCGATCAGTTCGCCCGCCCGCACTTCGCCATCGGGCAGGGTCCACAGCGTTTCGCCGATCGTGCCGTCCGGATCGATCGAGCCTGTCGCGTCCAGCGTCACGGTCTGCCCCGGCGCGGTCACCAGATCCGGCCCGGCATCGGCCACCGGCGTGGCATTGATCACCACGATCTTGCGGTCGTCATCCACGTTCAGAGGCGCGCCGCTGTCGTCGGTAACGGTCAGCTTCACCTCATAAGTGCCGGGGGCGGCATAGGCGTGTTCAACCCGCTGGCCGCTGCCGGTGTTTCCGTCGCCGAACTGCCATTCCCAGCGGGTGATGCTGCCATCCGCGTCAACCGATCCGCCTCCATCAAAGGACACCACGCTGGCCGTCACCGCCTGATCGGGGCCTGCCTCGGCCACCGGGGCCGCGCTGACCACCACCGTGAACGACGTCGATGTCTGGGCCGACGGCGTGCCCGAATTGTCGGTCGTGGTCAGAACCACCGGAAACACCCCGGGTTTGGCCCAGGCGTACTGGACTTCGGGGCCTTCCGCGACCGCGCCATCCCCGAACTCCCACCGGTAGGTCAGGATTTCGCCATCGGGATCGACCGAACCGGCGGCGGTCAGCACCGCGACTTCGCCGACGGCAATCGGGCGTTCGGGGCCCTTGCCCACAGGCTGCGGGGGCGCGTTGACGACAATCGTCAGGCTGTCGCTGGCTGTGGCATTCGACACGCCGGACGTGTCGGTGATGGTCAGCGTGGCGGCATAGGTGCCGGGGGTCGCATAGCGATGCGCAACCGAAACCCCGTCAAGCACGGTGCCGTCTCCCATGTTCCATTGCCAGGTCCCGATTTCGCCGTCGCGGTCATAGCTTGCCATGCCGTCCACCCGGACCTCTCCGCCGACGACGCTGGTCTGGTCGGTGCCCGCCTCGGCGACGGGGGGGTGGTTGACGCGCACTTCACGCGTCGCCAGACCGACGTTGCAGGGATGCAGGCTGTCATCTTCGACCCGCAGCACCGCGCGGTACAGCCCGGATGCGGTGTAAATGTGCGAGGCATCGACGCCCGATGCCGTCGCCCCGTCGCCGAAGGTCCAGCCATAGCGGACAATCGGGCTGTCGCTGGCCACGGATGCGGCCCCGCTGAACGCCACCGGGTCGCCCGGAGCCACGGTGATCGGCTCGCCCGGCTTGGCGACCGGGGCAGGGCGCACATGCACGGGCAGGCGCAGCCGGTTGCCGCGGGGCACCGGACTGCGGATGTCGAGGATCGACAGCACCGCCTCGTACCGGCCGGGGGTGGCATAGGTGTGCGCGATGACCGGGTCGGTCGCAGTCTGCCCGTCGCCAAAGTCCCACAGATAGCCCAGTTCGACCGCCCCGGAAGAACCGCTGGCATCAAAGCCGACGGCGGTGCAGTTCGACAGCGGCAGGGCGGTGGCCACCGGCGAGGGCCGCGTGACCGGCTCGGGCCGGGTCGGCGGCATGCGCAGGGGCAGCGCCGCCCCGTCCGATCCGAAGGCGCTGACCGTGACATCGTTCGGCTTTTCGAACCCCTTGACGACCGTGATCGCCGCCGCCGGATCGGGGATGCGCAGCGACTGCACCGACCACAGGTCCTGCGCCGAGGCGAGCAGGGCGAAATCCTCATAATCCGTCACCACCTGCAACTGCCCGGCGGCGGCATCGAAGTTCTGCAAGGTCAGTTGGCCATCCGCAGGCACATCGAATTCGACCCGCGTCGGAAAGCCCGTACCCGGCCAGCGCAGGGTGGGGGCAAAGGAAACGGACTGAAGCCCGTCGGGCGAGGCGTTGCGGGCCGCATCGAGGCTCAACGTCGCGCCAAAGGCGTTGCCGTCGTCACCGGCCGCCCCGATGGCGTCCAGACGGAACCAGATCCGGTCACCGACCCTCTCCCCGGCGGCGGCATCGAAGCCGGTCAGCGTTTCCCAGCGGTTTTCCAGGGTGGCATCGTTGCCGATCGTCCTTTCGTGCAGCAGGGTGCCCGCCGGGGCGGGCAGCGCCGCAGGATCGAACGGGGCAGGTCTTGATCCGTCCGCGACCGGGTCCGGTCGCGCGCCAGCCGAAAACGCACCCGCACCGCCGTACAGACGATAGGTGGTTTCGCCGTTCAGGCGGCCCAGCGTGGAATCCCACTTGCCTCCGGTCTCCCCGTCGAACAGACGCAGGTGCAGCGGGCCGGTCGTGTCTGCGGGCAGGCTGAAATACAACCGTTCCACCCGGTCCGGGTCACCTTCCCGGCTGTTGGCCTGCGGTCCGTACACCACCAGAAGCGGCTCGGCGCCCTCGTCGGCCTGGGCGCGCGCCGACAGCGGCATGCAGGTCAGAAGGGCCAGCGCGGCAATCCGGATCAGGGTTCTAGGCATGTCGTCTCCTTGGCGGGGCCGCACGGTCTGAGGATGAAGGCGGCGCTGCATCTTCAGTTGTCCGTGCTGCGCGTGCTGTTTCCGGCATAGTCCTGCACCGTGACCGACGTCAGCGTGACGGTTCCGGCGCGCGGCGGCAGGGTGGTCGTGCAGCGACCGCTTTGCGTGTCGCAGCGCAGGACGCCGTTTTCCTCTTGTCCGTCGATGGTGATGCGATAGCGCGCAGCCGACCGCAGACCGACGTTGTCACTGGCGACCGCCTCGATTTCGATGGGACCCTGCGCACCCTGCGGGCGGGTCAACCGCGTGCTGACGATCACCGGAGGTTCGGCATCCAGAATGACGGTGACCGTCCGCAGGCTGACGTTGCCGACCGCATCGCGCGCCGTGATCTCGAACGGGTTCGGCCCGTCGGTCAGCGTGGCACGCACGGTTGCCTTGCCCGCGTCCAGACCGAACTCCGCCCCGTTCAGCGTGGCTGAAACGGCATCGTCCAGCGTCACGTCCAGAACAAAGGCGGGGTCTGAGGTCGCCTGGGGCGGAACGGCGTCAAAGCCGATCCCGGGCGGGCTGGTGTCAGTGATGGCCACCAGATCCAGCGTCGCCTCGACCGTTCCAAGCGGTGACAGCACCTGCAGCACGTAAGGGGTCGGGGCACTTGTCGAAGGTGCGACCAGACTGAATGCGCCATCCGCCTCGACCGTTGCTTGCACCACGACCGCCCCCGCCGCGCCCAGAAGCCGGACTTCGCTGCCGACGGCGGCGCTGGTGCGGGCCTGAAGGGCCAGTTGATCGGTGGCTGTCAGATAGCGCCCTTCTGCATCGCGCGGCAGGCCGGCATCGGGTGTCAGCGTGACCGCTTCCGGCGGGCGATAGGTGACGGTGACCATGCGTTCGGTACGGTTTCCTGCCGCGTCCTGCGCCGCGATGGCAAAGCTGTTCAGCCCCGGTGCGGCAGTCACGGTCACCGAGAACCGGTTGCCCGCATCCAGCGAAACCGGTTCTTCGTTCAGGGTCAGAACGGCGCCCGGCTCGCTTTCCCCGGCGATGGTGACGGCGGACGAAGCGACCAGCGCCCCTTCCGCCGGGGTTGCAATCGCCAGAAACGGCGGCGTGCTGTCCGAGATCAGTTCAAAGCTGTTGGCAAGGCTCCATGTGCCGGGCAGGCCGAACGCATCGAGCGCCGCCACCCGCCAGTGATAGCGTCCCTGATCCAGCCCCGAAACTTCGAACCCGGTCGTGGGAATTCCCCATTCCGAGACGCGCATTTCGTTGAACCCGGCATCTGCCGCAACCTCCAGCCAGTACCCGGCTGAATCCGCTTTTGCGACCCAGGAAAGCTGCGCCGCGCGCCCGTAGACCGGTGTGCCGTCCGCCGGACCCAGAAGGGCCGGGCGATCCAGCACTTCGGTCAGTTGCGCAACACCGGCCGATGACACCACGGCACCTTCGTTTTCGCCCAGCGTCACCGCATTCTCGCCGGTGCCGACAACCAGTGCCGCCTCGTCATAGTTGGCGAACTTCGCCCCGGCCTGATCGGTCTTGATCCAGAAATCCTTGCTGTCGGTCTGGGTTTCCAGCCCGCCCGCGTCGATCTGGAAGCTGGTGTCTTCGCCCAACTGGTTGAGCAGCGCATAGAAGTCGCCGCTGACCAGTTCGACGCGCGTCACCTCGCCGCCTGTCAGCGGGTCGGACCGCATCCGTTGGATCGTCGCATTGGAATTGGCGTTCAGCCGCAGGCGGCTGAGATCGCGAAAGGTGATCTGCGTCGTCGACCCTGACAGCGTGCGAACCCGTTCGGATTGCACCAGCACATCATTCAGCCGCCGGTCGGTCCAGCGCGAGGCGTCGGGGCTGCGGCCTTCCACATCGCCCTGCACATCGGTGACCAGCGCCTCGGCGTCGCGGTCGCGCTGCGCCAGGGACACTTCCAGCGCCTCGTTGGCAAAGCCGGTGGCAGTATCTGCCAGCCGCACCGCCCCTTTCCATTCGCCGCTGCCGCGCTGCACGACGGCCTCGTCGCGGTTTTCGATCGCCGCTTCGATCCGGTCGGGCGCAAACAGCCGCGCGCCTTCGGCATTGGCTGCCTGAATCGCATCAAGCGCGCGCATCAGGGCCAGATCGGTCACCTTGACCTGCTCGACCGGCATTGACAGGACCGTTCCCGGACGCACGTCGGTGATCGACGCGATCCCGCTAAGGCGCAGGACCAGCGGCCACAGGTCCGGATCGGCCAGTTCGTTTGCAACGATTCCGCGCAGCGTGTCGCCCTGCTGGAAGGCCACGGGTTTCAAGGGCGCATCCAGCGACTGGGCCGAAGCGGGTGTCGCGAGGCCAAGCAGAAAAAAGCACATGGCCACGCGCCAGACGGCGCGGTTCGACCGCTTTTCCTGTGCGTTGCTGTTCACCCGGCACACCTGACAAAAGTTCGGCTATCGCGACGAAAGAGTTACAATTTCTTTCAAAAATGCAATGTTTTTTGGTGAATCGTCACCGGACACCGTTAAATCACAGGCGCGCCGAGATGCATTGTCGCGGGTTTGAAGTCCGCTCCGCTCGCCGGGCGGGGACTGTTCCGGATTGCCGAACGGTGCTGCCGAATTATCTGGCAGGACGCGCGTCAGGATTTGCGGATTTGGCAAGGCGCGGCTATCCTTTCCGCCCAAAGTGATCGGGGATGAGGCTGCCGTGACCGGTGACCAAGCAAAATCTGCGTCCGTCGCCGGCCGATTCGGGCAGCCTTTCGGTGAGTGACCGCTTCGAATTCACCTTGCGCGGCGTTCGGGGCACCCTGCCGATGGCGGTACCGGGCGGGACGCGCTATGGCGGCAACACATCCTGCATCCTGCTGCGCCATGGCGATCGGGTTGCCATTCTGGACGCCGGATCCGGCATCGTGGGCCTTGGCCGCGACCTGATCGCCGAAGGCGTTGCCGCCGTCGACATCGTTCTAAGCCATGCACACTATGACCATGTGATCGGCCTGCCGTTCTTTCTGCCGCTCTACCGGTCCGACATGCGCGTGACCCTGTGGTACACCGGCAGTCCGCAGACCCCGGACGGCCGCAGCCTGCTGGCCGAACTGATCCGCGCACCCTTCCTGCCGATGGGTCCGGCCGATCTGCGCTGTGATCTGCACTTTGCCGAATTGCCGACCCGCGGCACGATCAGTCTGGGCGGCGGGACGGACCTTGTGACCTGTCCGGTCAACCATCCCGGCGGTGCCGTGGGCATGCGGATCAACCGGCAGGATCATGCGCTGGTCTATGTGCCCGACTTCGAGCATGACGACGCCGAAGGGGACGCGACGCTGGTGGACTTCATGCAGGACGCCGACATCGCCTTGCTCGACTGCACCTATCTGCCGCAGGATTACCACCTGTTCCGGGGCTATGGCCATTCGCACTGGCAGAAATGCGCGGCGCTGGCGGCACGGGCCCGCGTCGGGCGCATGGGCATGTTCCACCACAATTTTTCGCGGACGGACGAGGCGCTTGATGCAACCCTGCAGGCGGCGCAAGAGGCCGAGCCCGCGATATTCGCTGCGTGCGAGGGAATGCGACTGACGCCCGGTCAGGGGTTCTGAACCGGTTTTCCCCGCGTCAGGGCCACCGCCGCCGCGACGATCGCATCGCACGAGGGCAGGGTGGCGGCATAGGCCGGCCCGGTGGCGATGAAGCTGTCTTCGGCGGTCAGCCGGGCAAAGGGGGCGCGGCCCGCTTCGGCAAACAGCGCCATCAACGCCTCGGCCTGTCCGCCGGTGCGGCGGCATTCGTCAACGATCAGGACCCGCGCGCAGTCTGCGGCAGAGGTCAGCACCGCATCGCCCGGAAGCGGTGCCAGCCAGCGCAGGTCGATGATCCGGGCGTCGATGCCATGGGACTCGCGCAGCACCTTGGCGGCCTGCACCGACAGAAACACCCCGTTGCCATAGGTCACGATGGCCAGATCGGTGCCACCGCCCCGCACGCCGACCTCGCCCAGCGGGATGCGGCGGGCCGGATCGGGGTAAAGGCCCATCCAGCCGCCATCCCCCGCACCGTGCAGGTCGCGCATCGGATAAAGCGCGATGGGTTCGATGAACACCACCACCCGCTGTTCTTCGCGCGCAAGGCGCACCGACTCGCGCAGCATCATCGCCGCTTCCGCGCCATTTGACGGACAGGCGAGGATCAGGCCCGGAATGTCGCGCAACACCGCCAGCGAGTTGTCGTTGTGGAAATGGCCGCCGAAGCCCTTCTGATACCCCAGTCCGGCGATGCGCAGCACCATCGGGTTGGTGAACTGTCCGTTCGAAAAGAACGGCAGGGTCGCCGCCTCGCCCCGGATCTGATCCTCGGCGTTGTGCAGATAGGCAAGGAACTGGATTTCCGGCATCGGGATGAAACCGTTCTGGGCCAGACCGATGGCAAGGCCCAGAATGCCCTGTTCGTCCAGCAGGGTGTCGATCACCCGGTCGGACCCGAACCGCGCGTGCAGCTTTTGCGTCACGCCGTAGACCCCGCCCTTGCGGCCCACATCCTCGCCCATCACCACGATATCGGGATGTTCCAGCATCAGGTCGGTCAAGGCCCAGTTGATCAGCCGCCCCATCGGCTGCGGCGTGTCGAATGCCGCCAGATCGCCGCCAAAGGCCACAGCGCGCGCGTCCGGCTCGGGGCCGTTGGTGGGCCGACAGGGGCGGGGCGGTGGTACGATGCTGGCCATCACCTCGGCTGCGCTGCGCAGGTGTGGGCGGGTGACGACCTCTGCGGCGATCCGGTCCACCTCGGCGCAGGTGTCGTGGTACATCTGCAACGCCATTTCGCGGGTCAGCGCCCCGGCCTCGACCAACAGCCGGACCGAATGCAGCAGCGGGTCGTTCGCCTCGTCCGCCTCGACCTGCGCCTTCGGCAGGTAGGTGGTGGGCAGATCAGCCCCGGCATGGCCGTAAAGGCGCACCATTGTCAGATGCAGAAACGCGGGCTTGCGGCGGGTGCGCACGTAATCCGCCGCCTCGGCCGCAACCCGTACCGTCTGGTACAGGTGCAGCCCGTCGGCACTGAAATAGCGCAGTCCGGGGCGGTGGCGCATCGACGCCTCGATCCACCCCTTCGGCGTTGGGGTCGAAATCCCGATCCCGTTGTCTTCGCAGACCATCAGCAGAGGCAGGGGCACCGACTGTACCGATGTCCAGCCCGCGGTGTTGATCGCCCCCTGCGCGGTCGAATGGTTGATCGACGCATCGCCGAACGAACACATGGCGATTGCGTCATGGTCCAGCAGGCGGTGTTCCGGCGGGCGGCGGCGGGCCAGACCGATGGCATAGGCCGCGCCGACGGCCTTGGGCAGGTGGCTGGCAATGGTCGAAGTCTGCGGCGGGATCATCAGCGCCCGCGACCCCAGCACCTTGTGCCGACCGCCACTGATCGGATCTTCGGACGAACAGGCGAAGCTGAGAAGCATGTCGCGGGCCATCGTCTGCCCCTGCACCTGATCGGCCCGTGCGATCTGGAACGCGGCATCGCGGTAGTGCAGGAACGCGATGTCGCCCGGTCGCAGCGCATGCGCGACCCCCGCCATGCCTTCGTGCCCCGACGATCCGATCGTGTAGAACCCCTGACCCGCCTTCTGCATCGCGCGGCTTGTGCGGTCCAGTGCCCGACTGGTCAGTTGCGCCCGGAACAGGCCGATTGCGGCTTGCGCGGTCAGCGACGCATCCGGCGGCCGACCGGGCGGCAGGTCACCGGACCCGACCCGGTCGATGAAGTTGCGATGCACGATCTCGGCGCGGTCCACATCAGCCCCGCAGGCGCGAAGGCGGTCTAGCCGTCAATCCGCGCGCCCATGATTGCAATCGCCTGCTGATAGACCTTGGCCGCGTTCCATTCCTTGATCACGGCAAAGTTCGGCTCGCCCTCCTGAAAGCCTTTGCCGGGTTTCCAGCCCTTCTGCCGCAGGAAGTTGGCCGTCGAATGCAGCGCATCGGTCACGTTCGAAAGATCGACCCGCCCGTCGCCATTGCCATCCACGCCGTAGATCAGCGCGTTGCCCGGCAAAAACTGGGTATGGCCGAGTTCGCCATGTTTGGCCCCGATGCTGGCCGCGCTGATCGAACCGGCGTCGACGAGTTTCAGCGCCCCTATCAGGTGGCCGGTAAAGAACTTCGACCGGCGGCAGTCATAGGCGAGCGTGGCAATCGCCGAGACGACGTTGGTATCGCCCATGAACCCGCCGAATGCGGTTTCCATCCCATGAATCGCGATGATCACGCCGGGGGAAACGCCATATGCCCGTTCCAGCCCGGCGTAGAAATCGGCGTTCTTGGCTTTTCGCGCACGGCCCTGCGCGACGATGGTATCGGCCCCCCGCACCGACATGAACTTGTCGAGCGTGTATTTGAAGCTTTTCTGGTTGCGGTCCGCGCCGATGGTCGCCTTGGAGTAGCCCGTGCCCATCAGTGCGGCCTGACCGGCCTTGCCGACGCCAGCCGCCTTGGCCTCGCGCGCCATGACGGATTTCCAGTCCTCGAACCCGGCCGATGTGTCGCCGCAGGGGGCCGCGTGCAGGGGCGTGGCCAACAGACCGATCAATCCGAGAATTGCAAAACGAAAGGGCAAGGGAACGCTCCTGAACGACGGTTTCAAGTGCAGATTACCGGCACCACGCCCCGGCGCAAGGCCGGACCGCCTTTTCTGTGGTCAACTCTGCGCGGGTTCGCCGGGTTTTGTTGCAGGGCCGAACCGGTCCACCATGCGGTCGCGGATCTGGTCGCGGGTCTGGCGGTACGAGGCGAGCTTGGCCTCGCGGCTTTCCCCAAGGCCCGTGGGGTCGAGGATCGGCCAGTATTCGACGGCCAGATGATAGTAGCGCGTCAGTTCCAGCGCCATCCGCTGACTGGCCGGAGACAGGGCAACGATCAGATCGAACTGCGACAGGTCATCGCCCCATTTCTGCATCTCTTCAAAGCTGCGGCTGCGGTGGCGCGACAGCTCGATCCCCAGCTCGTTGCAGACCGCGACCGAAAACCCGTCGATCTCCATGTCGTTCTTGACGCCCGCGGATTGCACATAGGCGCGCTGGCCGTAGAGTTTCTTCATCAGGCCCTCGGCCATCGGCGAGCGGACGGCGTTGTGATCGCAGCAAAACAGCACCGATGAGGGAAAGCTGTCCGCCAAACTCAGCCCCAGTGCATGACGCAGATCAGGGTGAACAACCGGCGCGCAGTGTCGATGTCCACCTCGGCCTTGCCGGTCAGACGGTCCTGCAGCACCCGGGCCCCTTCGTTGTGGATGCCCCGGCGCGCCATGTCGATCGCCTCGATCTGGCTGGGGGGCAGGCGTTTGACGGCGTCGAAGTAGTTCTCGCAAATCTGGAAATAGTCCTTCACCACCTGCCGGAACGGGCCGAGCGACAGGTGGAATTCTCCGACTTTCTCGGTGGCCTCTGTCGTGATGTCGAACACCAGCCGACCTTCGCGGATCGCAAGACCCAGACGGTAGGGGCCGGGCGGATAGGGGCGATCCTCGCGGGCGGGCAGTGCAAAGCTGTTGTCCTCCAGCAGATCGAAGATCGCAACCTTGCGCTCCTGCTCGATTTCCGGCGTGGGGCGCACCAGACCCCGTTCGTCGATCTGGATATGGCAGATCCGGTTGGTCATTCGCCCCCCCGGTTCAATCTGTCCAGCCTTGCCCGCACCGAAAGCCCGTGCGCCTGCAGGCTTTCACTGATCGCCAGACGTTCGGCTGCGGGGCCGATGGTGGCCAGCGCGCCGGGGGTCATGCGGGCAAGGGTGGTGCGCTTGACGAAATCCATGACTGACAATCCACTGGAAAACCGGGCCGAACGCGCGGTGGGCAATACGTGGTTCGGGCCTCCAACGTAATCGCCGATCGCCTCTGGTGTCCATGCCCCCAGAAAGATCGCCCCTGCGTGGATGCAGGCATCGGCCAGCGTTTCGGGGTCGGCGACACAGAGTTCGAGGTGTTCGGGTGCGATCCGGTTCGACAGGGCCGCGGCTTCGGCCAGATCGCGGACGGTGATCACCGCACCGTTCGCCGCCCAGGATGCCGCCGCGATGGCGCGGCGTTCCGAGCTTTCCAGCCGACGGGCGACGGCGGCGGTGACGGCCCGACCGAAGGCCGCGTCGGTGGTGATCAGGATCGATTGCGCGCTTTCGTCATGTTCGGCCTGTGACAAGAGATCCAGCGCGATCCAGTCCGGGTCGTTGTCCGCATCGGCAATCACCAGGATTTCCGACGGGCCTGCGATCATGTCGATGCCGACACGCCCGAACACCCGGCGCTTGGCGGCGGCGACAAAGGCGTTGCCCGGACCGGTGATCTTGTCGACCGGTGTGATCGTCTGTGTGCCATAGGCCAGCGCGGCAATCGCCTGCGCCCCGCCGATGCGGTAGACCGTCTCGACTCCGGCAAGCTGCGCGGCCAGCAGCACCAGCGGGTTGACCACGCCACCCGGCGTCGGCGCGCAGATCACGAGGCGGCCCACTCCGGCCACCCGCGCCGGAATCGCGTTCATCAGGACCGAGGACGGATAGCTTGCCTGCCCGCCCGGAACATAAAGCCCCGCAGCCGAAACGGGCGTCCAGCGCCAGCCGAGCGTGGCCCCCGCCGCGTCTGTCCACGACGCATCCGCCGGAAGCTGGCGTTCGTGATAGGCCCGGATCCGGTCGGCGGCCACCTGAAGGGCCGCGCGGTCTTGCGCGCCGACCCGTGCCACCTGTGCCGCAATCTCGTCTGCGGAAAAGGCCATGGTCTCGGGCGTCAGGTCCAGTCGGTCAAACCGGCGGGTCAGTTCGATCACCGCGTCGTCGCCGCGCTGGCGCACATCGGCGATGATGGCCGCGACGGTGGCGTCGACATCCTCGGACTCTTCGCGCTTCATCCCCAGCAGGGCGGCGAAACGAGGCTCGAAATCGGGGTCGGTGGTGGACAGATGGTGCGGCATGGCGCGTCTCCGGAATTCGCGCTGTCCTAGCGCGGGCGGGCGGGCGGCTCAAGCGGGGTTGTGTCGCGGTCCGTCTCGTGTCTGGTAAAGCGGACAGACTTCGGTAAATTCCTTTACAGACGGAGAGTGCGGATGCCCACGACGACCCTCGCCGGGACCAGACTGCGCCAGCGCCGCCTGACGATGGGCCTGCGGCAGGCCGATCTTGCCACGCGGGCCGGCATCTCCGCCAGCTATCTGAACCTGATCGAGCATAACCGCCGCCGGATCGGGCCCGACGTGCTGTCGCGGCTGGCGGCTGCGCTTGGTCTGCCCGAGGCGGCGTTGTCCGAAGGGGCCGACAACGGATTGATGGACGATTTGCGCGCCGCTGCCGCGGTGACCGGCGAGGCCCAGGCGGAACTGGACCGCATCGAGGATTTCGCGGGCCGTTTTCCCGGTTGGGCCGGTCTTCTGGCCGACCTGCACCGCAGGACCAGCCGACTGGCCCGCGCCGTCGAGGCGCTGAACGACCGGATGAGCCATGATCCGCATCTGCAGGCTTCGCTGCACGAAATGCTGTCAGCGGCCAGCGCGGTCCGGTCAACGGCGGAAATCCTGGCCGAAACCGAGGATATCCCGCCCGAATGGCGCGAACGGTTTCACCGCAATCTGCATCAGGACAGCGAACGCATGGCGGTCGGGGCCGAGGCGCTGGTCGCCTATCTGGACAATTCCGGGCAGGCGCAGGAGACCGGCATCGCCGCCCCGCAGGAAGAACTGGAAGCCTGGCTCGGCGCGCGGGGCTGGCATCTGGCCGAAGTCGAGGCGGGCGATGCGGCGGCGCTGGACCCGGAGATTGCCGCCCTTGCGTCGGGTGCGGCACGGGTGCTGGCACACGCCTGGGTGGCGCGGGCGGTTCTGGATGCAAAGGCGCTGCCCCTGGAGCCGTTACAGGCCGCAAGGGTAGCGGCGCGGGACGACCCGGCCACGCTCGCGGCACAATTCGGCACCGATCTTCTGACGGTGTTCCGCCGGATCGCGATGCTGCCCGCCGCGCCCGAGGGTCTGGTGATCTGCGATGGGTCGGGAACCCTGCTGTTCCGCAAGCCCGTTGCGGGGTTTGCGCTGCCGCGCTTTGGCGCGGCCTGTCCGCTTTGGCCGCTGTTCACCGCGCTGTCGCGGCCAATGGTGCCGGTGTCTGCGCTGGTCGAGACTGCCGGTGCCGGGTCGCTCCGCTTTGCCGTGCGGGCCTTCTGCCAGCCGCGCTATCCGGGTGGCTTCGGGGGGCCGGAACTGCGCGAGGCTGCGATGCTGATCCTGCCCGCCGGCACCGTCAGCACGCAGGACGCCGTCCTTCTGGGATCGACCTGCCGGGTCTGCCCGCGCACCGGCTGTCCGGCGCGCCGCGAGCCGTCGATTGTCGCGGAAGCGGCCGGGTGACCGGAATGACGAAGTTTTGACAGTGCCCGTGTTTGGTCCGATAGTCGATCCGGCCGGGGGGTGGGGTTTTCGGGCGGGCCTGGCGGGAGAGGGGGCTGCATGGCCGAGCGCGTGCTGCTGATTGAAGACGAGCCAAACATTGCCGAAGCGATTCGGTTCATCCTGGGGCGCAACGGCTGCGAGGTGTTTGTGCAGACCGACGGGCGGGATGGTCTTGCGGCGGTGGCAAGGTTGCAGCCTGATCTGGTGATCCTTGACCTGATGCTGCCGGGAATGGGTGGGATGGAGGTGCTGCAGAACCTGCGCATGGACCCGGCCACGCGGAACCTGCCGGTAATGATGCTGACGGCCAAGGGTCAGGGACGCGACCGCGAAGCCGCGACGCGCGCGGGGGTATCGGCCTTCATGACCAAACCTTTTGCGAATGCCGACATGGTTTCGGCGGTCAGAGCGTTGCTGGGGGCGTCATGAGACGGCCTGGCACGCCCCTGTTTCTGGCCAAGTCGGGCTACCGCCGCCGCAGATTGCACGATGCGGCCCGTCTGGTGCCGGTGTTCGGCGTCTTCCTGCTGTTTCTGCCCATCCTTTGGGCTCCGGGCGAGACAGAGGCCCGCGACACCGCGTCGGATGGCATCTACCTGTTCGGCATCTGGGCGGGACTGATCTGGGCCGCCGCCGTTCTGGCCCCCCGGTTGCGGCAGACCACGCAATCCGATCCCGACCTTGAACGGGACGGCAGGGACCGGGGCTGACATGCCGTTCAACATTCTGGTCCTGTCCTGCCTGACCTATGTGGCCTTCCTTTTTCTGGTGGCTTTCGTCGCGGAACGCCGCTCTGGGCGGGGCACGCTGGACTTTTTGCGCTCGCCCTTGATCTACACGCTTTCGCTGTCGATCTACTGCACCGCCTGGACCTTCTACGGTGCCGTGGGCTATGCGGCACGCTCGGGGCTGGAATTCGTGACGATCTACCTTGGGCCGACGCTGGTTTTCGTCGGCTGGTGGTGGGTGCTGCGCAAGCTGGTGCGGATCGGGCGGCAGCAGCGGGTGACCTCGATCGCCGACCTGATCAGCGCACGGTTCGGCAAGTCCAACACGCTGGGGGTGATCGTCACCATCATCGCCGTGGTCTCCGCCACCCCCTACATCGCGCTGCAACTGCAGTCGGTCACCCTGTCGTTCGGCGTTTTCGCCAGCGATTCCCCGGATGGCTGGTCGCTGCCCGATCACGCCTCGACCGGAGCCTGGGTGGCGGCCGGCCTTGCGCTGTTCACGATCCTGTTCGGCACCCGAAATCTGGACGCCAATGAACAGCACCACGGCATCGTCATGGCCATTGCGGTCGAGGCGGTGGTCAAGTTCGCGGCCCTTGTGGCGGTCGGGGTCTTTGTCGTCTGGGGCCTGTCGGACGGACCTGCGGACATCAGCGCCAAGATTGCGGCAAGCCCGATTGCCGACTGGGACCTGCAGCCGGGTCGCTGGACCGGGCTGATCTTTCTGTCCGCCGCCGCCGTGATCTGCCTGCCGCGGATGTTTCAGGTGATGGTCGTCGAGAACGCCGACGAACAGCACCTTGCGCGCGCAAGCTGGGCCTTTCCGGCCTACCTGTTCGGGATGAGCCTGTTCATCCTGCCCATCGCGGTGGTCGGGCTGGAGCGGTTGCCCGCAGGGGCAAACCCCGACATGTTCCTGCTGACGCTTCCCCTGTCGGAAGGGCAGGGGGCGCTTGCCATGCTCGCCTTTCTGGGCGGATTTTCCTCCGCCACCAGCATGGTGATCGTCGAATCCATCGCGCTGGCGACCATGCTGTCGAACCATGTCGTCATGCCGGTCTGGCTTTGGTTGCGGCCCGCTTCGGCGCAGCGCGGTGATCTGCGCTGGATCGTGCTGCTGGCCCGGCGGCTGTGCATCGCGGCGGTTCTGGCGCTGGGATATGCCTATTACCGCATGTCGGGCGGATCGGCGGCGCTGGCCGCCATCGGGCTGATCGCCTTTGCAGGTGTGGCGCAGGTGCTGCCCGCGCTTCTGGGCGGCATCTTCTGGCGCGGCGCGACCAGAACGGGGGCGGCCGCTGGGCTGGGCGTTGGTTTTGCCATATGGGCCTACACGCTTTTCCTGCCGTCGTTCGGTCCGGGTGCGGTGATTTCGGCCGAGGTTTTCGCTCAGGGTCCGCTCGGTCTGGGCTGGTTGCGGCCGCAGGCGCTGTTCGGCACGACCGGGATGGACCCGCTGATCCATGCCGTTTTCTGGTCGCTTGTCCTGAATACGGCGGCGTTCCTGATCGGATCCTTGCTGACCTTTCCCGATCCGGTGGAGCGGATGCAGGGGGCCGCCTTTGTGAACGCCTTCGATGACGAGGTGCAGACCGGCCCGCTCGGCTGGACCCGTGGTCAGGCGGAACCCGAGGCATTGCTGATCATGGCGCAGCGGATTCTGGGAGATGACGCGGCACTGTCGTTCTTCGAGGCCGAAGCCGCCGCGCAGGGCAAGCAGGGTTATCTGCCCGATCCGACGCCTGATTTCGTGGCGGCTCTGGAACGCAGGCTGGCGGGGTCGGTGGGGGCGGCAACGGCCCATGCGATGATCAGCCAGCTTTTCGGGCGCGCCACCGTCACGGTCGAGGATTTGCTGGCGGTGGCCAATGAAACGGCGCAGATCATGGAGTATTCGGCCCGTCTGGAACTGCAACAGGACGAGCTGTCGCGCAGCGCCCGGCAACTGCGCGAGGTCAATGAGAAACTGACGCAACTGTCGGTCCAGAAGGACAGTTTTCTCAGCCAGATCAGCCATGAACTGCGCACGCCGATGACGTCGATCCGCGCGTTTTCCGAAATCATGACCGAAGCCGACCTGCAACCTGCCGAGGTCGCCGCCTATGGCAGGATCATCCACGAAGAAGCCATCCGGCTGACCCGACTGCTGGATGACCTCTTGGACCTGACGGTGCTGGAAAACGGATCAGTTCAACTGAACCTGGAAATGGCCAATCTGGGGCAGATGATCGACCGGGCGCTGGCGGCGTCCTGCCACATCCGCCCCGAACGCAGCTTTGACATCCAGCGGACTGCAGGTTCCGAAGAGGTGTTTCTGAAGACGGACGCCGACCGGCTGGTGCAGGTGTTCATCAATCTTCTCTCGAACGCCCGCAAGTATTGCGACGCCCGCGACCCGGTGTTGCGCATCGTCGCGCGGCAGAAGGGCGGACGGGTGATGGTCGATTTCATCGACAATGGCGCAGGGATACCCAAGGAATCGCAGGCCGTGATCTTCGAGAAGTTTGCCCGGCTGTCGGACGAGGCCCGCGCCGGGGGGGCCGGTCTGGGACTTGCCATCTGCCGCGAGGTGATGGCCAATCTGGGCGGCACGATCACCTATTTGCCAGGTCAGCGCGGGGCGGCGTTCCGGGTAACGCTGCCGCTGCGTCTTGAAAAACGCGAGGCCGCCGGGGCCGCGTGAACGGTTTGGTAAGCGGACTGTGGTCAATCTGGGCAAGACATGACGACAGGGGTGATCGTGGCAGAAGCACCGACAAGCGTGATCCGCAAGAAACTGATGGCCGCGCGGTCCGACGTTCCCGAAGGCGGGCCGGGGGCGGACCGGGCATGGCGGCTGGCCTTGGCCAGACGGGCGCGCGACCTGATCAAGTTGCAGCTTGAGGTGCGGTCCCTGACGCTCGACCTCTGTTCGCTTGCCGAACTGCTGGAACTGCCCGCCGAACGTGCGATGATCGCGGTTCTGGAAGGGCCATCGCAGGCCATGGGCCTGTGGGTCGCCGACCCTTCGGTTCTGGCCGCGATGATCGAGGCGCAGACGTTGGGCCGCGTGCTGCCCGGCCCTGCCGCTGCGCGCAGACCGACCCGGACCGATGCGGCGATGATCGCCGATCTGGTTGACGCCATGCTGAAGACCCTGGAAACCGGTCTGGCGGAAGACCCCGATGTGGTCTGGGCCGGCGGCTTTCGCTATGCGTCTTTTCTCGACGATCCACGCCCGCTCGGGCTGCTGCTGGAGGACGAGGCTTACCGCGTGCTGCGGGCCGAGGTGGCCTTGGGCGCGGGGGCAAAATCCGGTGTCATCCTGCTTGTCCTTCCCGCCGAAGGGCGCGGGCGGCTTCCCGCGTCTGCCGCCGGCGCGGCACCGCACACCGACCCCGGACCTGCCTTTGCCGCGCAACTGTCCGACCGGGTAAGTGGCGCGGACAGCCAGCTTGAGGCGGTGATTGCCCGCCTGACGCTGCCGATTGCCGTGATGATGGACCTGCAACCGGGTGAGGTGCTTTCGCTGCCGTTGGCCGCACTGGACCGGATCACGCTGGAAGGGATCGACGGGCGTCGGCTTGCTATGGGCAAGCTGGGCCAGAACCGCGGTATGCGCGCCGTGCGCCTGACCCCCGAGGCCAGCCATTCGGCCGGGCCAAGACCGGGAACGGTCATAGCCCCGCCAGAGGCCGGTCAGCCGGTGCTGCGCCAGACCGGCACGCGGTAAGGCGCGTCAGGTCTGCAAGCGGCGCAGAATGTAAACCCGGATGGCCGAGGCAAGCCCGGTATCCGGCGCGCGGCCGCTGTCGATTTCCGCCGCCAGTTCGTTCAACGCAAGTCCGCGCGCCGCAGCGGCATCGCGGAAGGCCGCCCAGAATTCGGGTTCCAGCGAAACCGACGTGCGATGACCGCGCAGGGTCAGGGAGTGTTTCACCGGCGGCCCGCTCACTCGCGTTCGTGCCCGTCCAGATCGCGCCGGGCCTTGTCGGCCTCTGCGGCGTCGCGTTCGCGTTCGGACTTGCTGCGCCCGTACTTCACCGCGTTCTGGTCGGCTTCGGCCCGTTTGGCCGCCCGGTCGCGCGCCTTGCGCAGGCTGCGCAGATTGACGACGACCGCCATCAGCCCTTGGGGCCGATCATGTCCTCCGGCCGCACCACACGGTCAAAGGTGTCACCGTCCACATAGCCGAGGGCAATCGCTTCTTCGCGCAGCGTCGTGCCGTTCCTGTGGGCGGTCTTGGCGACCTTGGTGGCGGCATCATAGCCGATGGTCGGGGCCAGCGCCGTCACCAGCATCAGCGATTCCTTCATCAGCTTGTCGATCCGGGGAATGTTCGCCTGCGTGCCCACGACCATGTTGTCGGTGAACGACCCGGCCGCATCGCCCAGCAGCTGCATGGATTGCAGCACGTTGTAGGACATCATCGGGTTATAGACGTTCAGCTCGAAGTGCCCCTGACTGCCGGCAAAGCCCACGGCCGCGTCGTTGCCCATCACCTGCGCGCACACCATCGTCAGCGCCTCGGCCTGCGTCGGGTTGACCTTGCCCGGCATGATCGACGACCCCGGCTCGTTTTCCGGCAGGATCAATTCGCCCAGACCGGACCGGGGCCCGGAGCCCAGCAGACGCATGTCGTTGGCGATCTTGAACAGGCTGACGGCCACCGTTTTTAGCGCGCCCGAGAACATCACCATCGCATCATGTGCCGCCAGCGCCTCGAACTTGTTGGGCGCGGTGACGAAGGGCAGGCCGGTGATGTCTGCGATCTGTGCGGCAACCCGGACATCCCAGCCGACCCG
>JAIYDJ010000104.1 GCA_027487575.1 Rhodobacter sp.
AGATGCGGTTCTGCAACCGGTCCAGCGCGGCGTCGATCAGGCCCAGCCGGAACTCCAGCGCGGCCCAACGCTCCATCGACACGCGCTCGTTCGCGTCGATCCGGGCACTTGCCACATCGAAACTGTCGTACAGGAACCGCGAGCCGCTCTCGGCCCGCTCACTCATCGCCGCCCAAGGCGGGCAAACCCAGAATCGCCCGCTTCTCCGCCGCAGACAGGAATTCGGCCGCGCCGACCCGCGCCCATTGCTGATCCCGCTCGACCGCCAGTGCCGGGATCTGGTCCAGATCGGGCTTCACGTCCACCGCCTCGCCGGCAAACCCCGACAGCCAGTGCGAAATCGCAGCCGTCACCCGCGAGGCAAGCGGCAACACCGTCAGGCGATAGAAGGCGCGGTTCGCCTCCTGGTAGTTCGCATAGGTGGCATCTCCGGGGATGCCCATCAGCATCGGCGGCACCCCGAAGGCGATGGCGATCTCGCGTGCCGCAGCCTCCTTGGTCTTCTGGAATTCCATGTCCGACGGGCTGAACCCCATCGGCTTCCAGTCCAGTCCCCCCTCCAGCAACATCGGACGCCCGGCGTTCCGCGCGCCCTGATGGTGCATCTCCATTTCGTGGACCAACCGGTCGTACTGATCGGTCGACAACGTCCCGTTGCCGTCCACGCCCTTGTAGACCATCGCGCCACTGGGCCGCGCGGCATTGTCCAGCAACGCCTTGGACCACGAACTCGCCGAGGTATGCACATCAATCGCAACGGCGGCCGCTTGCAGCGGCGAAAAGCCGTAGTGGTCATCCTGCGGATGAAAGCTCTTGATATGGCAGACCGGCTGCGTGTCCGGTGTCATCGCAAACCGGTGTGTCCGCCCGCCGACCGTATAGTCATAGGCCACCGGCCACCCGTCCGCGCCGGGAACCAGCGACATCCGGTCCGACCGAAGCACATGCAATTCTCCGGGCAAAGCCCCCGCTCCCGGCACCGCCTCGACATAAGCGTTGCCCGACAGCAGCAGATGGCCATACACCGCCTCGAACAACTCCGCCCGCCCCTGCGCCCCGTTGGGCCGCCGGATCAGGTCCATCACCGGGTGCTGCTCATACCGCCGCTCGTGGTCCTGACAGATCAGCGGCAGTGCCGCCGCCGCCTCCGACACCATCTTGATGCAGCGAAAGCCGATGGGATTGCCCTGAAACCCGGTCCGCCCCAGCGACACCGCATCGCGCGGCGACCAGATGGCACGCCCCGACCCGCCCCAGGCAACCACCCGCCCGGTGGCCGAGGCCTTCTTCTCGGGCACATCCACCGCCACGGCAGCCCCTCTCCGCAGGAAATCGAACACCATACCGCCAAACTCCTGTGTCATCGGGCAACAGCCCGCCGCGCCCGGACCCAACACGGGCCACGGCCATTCCTCGGTATTGGCGAAGGGTCGTCAGTCCCAACACCACTGGCCTTCATTTTCTGTCCAGAAATATCCCACGGGGGGTCCGGGGGGTGTGAAACCCCCCGGCCTTTCCACAAGACCCGCGCCTCAAAGCCCCCGCACCTGCGGCCGCCGGAAGCTTTCCGACGGCTCCACGATCAACTCGGTCAAAGCCCAGACCAGCGCGTCCAGCCGGTCCGGGCTGCCCCGGCCCTGATACCCGGTCACGGTCATGCGGCACATCTGCTCTTCCAGCCGCGCCAACCCCCTGACATGCGAAACCCGACCCTGCTCGTAGAGCGCGGCCACCGGCTCGGCCCGCAGCATCTTGCCCTTGGTCGCCCTGACCTGCCGGATCGCCACCAGCGGGTCGATCCCGCGAATGACGGATTGCACCATGTCACCGCCCTGATTGACCTCGACCACCAGCCGGTCCGCGCCGTGCCGGTCCATTGCCGCCAGCGCGGCGCGTGCCCATTCATCGGGGCTGGCGCCCTGCACACTCGCATCCTCCAGCACGACCGCCCGCCAGTCCTGCGGCGGCCCGTCCGTCACCGCCCCCACCACGACGATGCCACACTCGTCCGATCCCTTGTGTCCGGTCACCGGCGGATCGACCGCCACAACGACCCGGCCCAGCGTCGGTGCCGTATCCAGTCGAACCCTGTCCAGCGTCGCGCTGCTCCACAATGCCCCCTGCAGATCGTCCAGGATCAAACCCTGCAATTCCTGCTGGCCCAACCTTGTGCCCGCATAGCGCGCCTGCACCTCTTCAAGAAACGAGGCCGCCAGATAGGCCCGGTTGGCGTCTGTCGGGGCATGGGTCAGCACCGTCGAGGGGTTCTTCATGATCCGCTTCAGCACAGGCACGTTCTGCGGCGTGGTGGTAACCACCTGCCGCGGATGGCTCCCCAGCCGCAGGGCGAACTGCAGCATGTCCCACGTTTCTTCCGCCTTCGGCCATTTCGCCAACTCGTCCACCCATGCCGCGTCGAACTGCGGCCCGCGGAGACTGTCGGGATCATAGGCCGAATAGACCTGCGCCACCGCTCCGTTCGGCCAGACCAGCCGCTTGCGCCCCGCTTCCCAGACGGGGCGGCGGTCCGGCGGCGAACAGGCCAGAATCCCGCTTGTCCCGAAGATCATCACCTCGCGCGCCTGATCCACCGTTTCGGCAACAAGGGCCACGCGCGACGACCGCCCCGGGTCGCCCGGACGCGATCCCTCGACCTCGGTCCGCACCCACTCGGCTCCGGCACGGGTCTTGCCCGCGCCGCGCCCGCCCATGATGACCCAGGTCTTCCAGGCACCCTCGGGGGGCGACTGATGCGGCAGCGCCCAGAACTCGAACAGCCAGGGCAGCGCCAGCAGGGCGTTCTCGCTCAACCCGCCCAGAAACGCGTCAACCTCATCTTGCGTCGCGGAGGCAAGCCAGCCTGCGCCCGATTTCATCCCGCGCGGAGTCCAGGTCAAGCCCGCCGGTTCCGACATCCCCGGCGATCTGCTTGCGGAATTGTTCGACACGTGTGCGTTCCTCCATCAACACCTTGAATGCCTTCTTGAGATCGCCGATCGCGGCGATCGCCGACTTCAGACCGGCGTCCGCGCCTGTCCGCGCTGTCAGCAACGCTGCCGCCAGATCTTCCACAGCATCCTTCAACAGAAATTCCGTTGCATCGAGCGCCGCCGTAGGCACGTCACCCGCCGAGAATTGTATGCTCATTCCTGTCTACCCGCTCTCATGCCGCCCGCACGAGAGAAACGGAAAAGCGGCGCCGGGTCACCCCGCGCCGCTTGCCCACCTCTTCCAGCATGTCAAAACGTATACTTTGGACCGGTCGCAAAGTCAAACGAAAAAACGATATGGATCAAGGGCTTGTTGGTCGGATCGTTAGGGTTTTGTTAAGGTCTGCATCGGTAGCGACACCGGCTGCTCCTCACTTTGCAGCAGACGCTGGCGCGGCAGCGCCCAGTCCAGCGGCATCGACCACACCTGCATGTCATCGACGCCAATCGCGTTGCCCCGCGCCCCGCTGTCCACGACCGCAAAACCGATGGTCAACCTCAGCGACTCAACCGTGCCGATGGCCGCCAAGGCTGGAAGCTGACGATAGGGCAACATCTGGTCCAGCGGCAAGGGCACCACCGCCTGCCCGTCCAGAACCGCCCCGGGCTCCAGAAACCGCGCATAGGGCAGGTCGGGGATTTCCACCCGCCGCCCCTTGGGCACATCCGTCACGATCTTTGCGATCCGGTATGCCCCGCCCTCGTCCAGCCATCGCCAGGCGCGATCCGGGTCCACCGTCCGCGCGCCATCCGGCGCGGTCACATACAGCCGGTCGAACACCAGAATGCGCGCGGCTCCGGTGTTCGCGATCACGTACTTCGCCAGAAGCCAGCCCTTGCCCGGCACCCAGTCCACCGTCATCGTGACATCGCCGTCCTTGAACTCGCCCATCGCCGTCACTTCCCCTGCCGCAACCGTAGCACCCCAGGCCAGAACCAGACCTGCACTAATACCTCGGACGAGGTGGCAGCCCCATCTCGTCGCGGATTTTGTTTTCGGTATGCGGCCGGTTCTGGAACGGCGGCAAACCCACGGCCTCCAGTTCATCATCCAGAACGCCCCCATGCTTGTCCGTGTCGCTCCACCCACCCTGCTGGGCATCTTCCACATGCGCCAGCTCATGCCCCAGCCCCACAGCCGGGGGCCGGGTCATCCACGGCTCGGATCCGTCCCCGATGGATGTCTTGTCCGGGTTGTAGGACAGCGTACTGCCGGACCCCGTCCCGTTCGATCCGTCGGCGTTCTTGTACCCCGCAGGACCGACACCGCTGACTTCATTTCCGTTGGTGGTGGGCACGATGGTCACCGGGCCGTTCGGAGAATTGTTGATGCTGTCGATCATGCTGCGCCCGGTCGGCGTCGTGTACAGCGTCTGAAGATCCGAAAGAACCTGCGCCTGATAGGCCGGCTCACCCGTGATCACGATGTTGTTGCCGACTGTCGTCGCCGTCGTGCCGTCCGGTAGGGTCACGGTCGAAACCGGCCCAAGCCCACCCGGCAGCGTGATGACCGGCACGCCCACCAGTCCGATCAGGACCGTCGGCATGCAAGGTGGCAGGATCATCCCGCCCTTGACCGTCGGGTCCATCAGCCGTGCGGCAGGCAATCCGCCGATCAGCACCGTGGGCGAGCCGAAGATGATCGCATCCACCGGAACTGGAATCGGGGCGACGCAGGCGCACAGATCGGTCATGCGCGCGGCAGGCAGCTTACCGATCAGAACCGTCATTGCCCCCGGCGGCAGGATCGGAAGTGGCGCACCCATGCACATCGGACAGGTGTGCATGTCCGTCACACGGGCTGCGGGAAAACCTCCGGGCATGTCAATCCTGTAAAAAACAATGTCTTAAGGCTAAACGCGCAAAGACCGTCCTGTCAAGGCGGGCAATCCTGACCCTAGTTGCCCTGCACGCCCGTCGCCGCGTCCTGCCCCTGCTGCGCCTCGATCGCCCGCCAACGCGCCACGTTTTCGTTGTGCGCGTCCAATGTGGTAGCAAAGGCATGCCCCCCGGTCCCGTCGGCCACGAAGAACAGATAGTCTGTCGTGTCAGGGTTCAGCGCAGCCTCGATCGACAGCGCCCCCGGATTTGCGATCGGCGTTGGTGGCAGCCCGTCGATGACATAGGTGTTCCAAGGCGTCTCGCGGCGCAATTCGCTTTGCCGCAGACCCCGCCCCAGCACACCCTCGCCCTTGGTCACCCCATAGATCACCGTCGGATCGGTCTGCAGACGCATCCCCTGCCGCAGCCGGTTTACAAAGACGCTGGCCACCTGCTTGCGCTCCGCAGCGATGCCCGTTTCCTTCTCGACGATCGACGCCATGATCAGCGCCTCTTCCGGCGTGTCGTAGGGAAGACCGTCTGCCCGGGCGGCCCAAAGGTCGGCCAGAATCCGCACCTGCGCGGCGGCCATCGCGTCGACCAGCGCCTGCCGTTCGCTGCCCTTCTCGACCTCATAGCTGTCGGGGGCCAATGTTCCTTCGGGCGGAACCTTGGCCACTTCGCCCGTCAGGAAATCGGCGCGCTTCAGGGCGTCGACCACCTGCCAGCTTGTCACGCCCTCGGCCAGGGTGACCCGCCACCGCATGTCGGCCTCGTTCGCCGCGTCAAGATACTCGGTCGGCGCAGCCTCGACCGCAGGATCAAAGGCAACGACTTCCACATACCTGCTGGACACCGGGTCCAGTTCCCGCAGGACCACATCGGAACTGGCAACCCCGATGCGGAAGATCACCTCACGCCCGCAGGTGGATTGGCCCCCGGCCGTCAGGATGCTCAGCACATCCACCATGCTGGCCTTGGGCGGAATGAGGTAGGAACCGAATTTCAGCCCATCCGCCCGGTCAGAATAGTCGGCTCCGACGCGGAAAACCCGCGCATCGGCAATCGCGCCTTGTTCAACAAGGCCTCGACTGACCGCTGACAGGCTTGCCCCCCGCTCCACTCGAAAACAGATCGGCTCGGCCAAAGGACCCGGCCCGGTAAACGTCTCGCGCCCCCAGGCCAGAATGCCGGCCGCAACCACCAACAGGACGATGAACAGCGTCAGCGCGTTGGAGGCTATCGAACGCCACATCAGCCCGTCACCCGACCCAGCACCAGACTGGCGTTGGTGCCCCCGAAACCAAAGGAATTCGACAACGCGACATCAATGCGCCGATGCACCGCCCTGTTCGGCGCCAGGTCCAGCCTGGGTGTCACAGCCGGGTTGTCCAGGTTGATCGTCGGTGGTGCCACCTGATCGCGCAACGCGAGCACGCAGAAAATCGCCTCGACCGCGCCCGCAGCGCCCAACAGATGCCCGATGCTCGACTTGGTCGAACTCATCGTGGCCGCCTCCGCAGCGTCGCCCAACAGCCGCTCGACCGCCGCGAGTTCGATGGTATCCGCCATGGTGCTGGTTCCGTGCGCGTTGATGTAATCCACCTGATCCGCCCGCAATCCCGCCCGCTTCAAGGCCGCCTGCATGCTGCGGTAGGCCCCGTCTCCGTCCTCGGCCGGAGCCGTGATGTGATAGGCGTCGCCCGACATCCCGTAACCCAGCACCTCGGCATAAATCTTGGCACCGCGCGCCTTTGCATGCTCATACTCTTCCAATACCACGACACCCGCGCCTTCGCCCATCACGAACCCGTCACGGTCGGCGTCATAGGGGCGGCTGGCCTTGGTCGGGTCATCCGCACGTTTGGTCGACAGCGCCTTGCAGGCATTGAACCCGGCGATCCCGATCTCGGATATCGGCGCTTCGGCACCGCCCGCGACCATCACATCCGCATCGCCCCACTGGATCAGCCGCGCCGCATCGCCGATGGCGTGTGCGCCCGTCGAACAGGCGGTCACCACCGCATGATTGGGCCCCTTGAACCCGAACCGGATGCTGACCTGTCCCGACACCAGATTGATCAGCGCCGAAGGGATGAAAAACGGACTGACCCGGCGGGGTCCCTTGTCGCGGATCAACAGGGCCGTGTCGGCGATCGACGAAAGTCCGCCGATCCCGGACCCGATCATCACGCCGGTGGCGCAGCGGTCTTCTTCGGTGACCGGCTCCCAGCCGGAATCCCGCACGGCCTGAACTGCCGCCGCCACGCCGTACAGAATGAAGTCATCGACCTTGCGCTGGTCCTTGGGCTCCATCCAGTCATCGGGGTTGAAGGTACCGTTTGCGCCATCGCCGCGCGGAACTTCGCAGGCATACTGCGTCACAAGACCGCTGGCATCAAAGCCCGTGATCGGCCCGGCCCCGGACTCGCCTGCAATCAGCCGCGCCCAGGTCGCTTCGACCCCGCATGCCAGCGGCGTGACCATCCCCAGTCCCGTGACCACCACTCGACGCATGCCTGCCCTCCTGCCCCGCGTTTCCTGCCCCGCGCCTGATACACGGCCCCCGCGCGCAGCACAACCGCCCCAGCCTGAAGTGCGTGCACAGCCGATGGGCATCGGCCGTCCGGAACAGCGCCATTCCGGCAAATGCCGCAGAAAAATCCGGGCCGCGTCAGAAAAGTCCCTTGACGCGGCAATCCGGCTTGCTAACTGCTGAATGAACGTTCATTCAGCACCATGAAAGCCACCGTGCAACTCGCCCTTACCCCCTCGGCCGACCAGCGCAGCATCGAGATTCTGGCCTCGGTTCGGCAGGCTTTCGCCGAAAAGGGGTTCGACGGCGCGTCGATGCAGGACCTTGCGCGGGCGGCTGGAATTTCCGTGGGCAGTTTCTATCGGTACTTCCCGTCCAAAGCAGCGATCGTCGAGGCGTTGATCGCCTATGATCTTGCCGAAATGGAGCGTGATTTTGCCGAGATCATGGGCAACCCGCATCCGATGGAAGCCCTGCGCGCCAAGTTGCGCCAGATCATTCCGGAACACCAGTGCAACCAGGACGGACAGCTTTGGGCCGAAATCACGGCCGCCGCCCTGCGCAAGCCTGAAATCGGGGCTGCCGCTTGCCGGATGGAAGATGAAATCGTGGGTTACATGGCGGCCGTCTTTGCCGCCGAAACCGGCCTGTCGATGCCCGAAACCTTGCAGCGTTTTGCCAGCCACGCCACCTTCATTGTCATGCTGGTCAAATCTTCCGCCTGCATAAGCCGCGAAGCTGCCAATCTTGACCACCTCAATTCCCTGATCTTCCGCAGTATTGACCAGACGCTGGACGATGTCGCCCGCGTCGCCAAGAAAGACTGACCGATGCGTTTTCTGCTTGCCCCTTCCCTGATCGTCGCCCTTTCCGGCCCGCTGTTTGCGCAGACCCCGGCCGAACCCGCAGCCCCTGCGCCCACACTTCCCGCCATTTCGGTGGCCGCCGTCACCGAACAAGACCTGTCAGACCGCGTGATTGCCTCCGGTCTGGTCGGCCCGGTCGAAGTGGTTCAGGTGCAGCCCCTGATCGAAGGCCAGCCCATCGAACAGCTTCTGGCCGATGTGGGCGACAGGGTTGCGGCGGGACAGGTGCTCGCCGTGCTGTCCAAGACTTCGCTGGATTTGCAGGACAGCCAGTTCCAGGCCTCGCTTGCCGCCGCCCGCGCCAGTGTCTCGCAGGGCGAGGCTTCGGTGCTGGAGGCGCGTGCCAATGCCGACGAGGCAAACCGCGCAGCGACCCGCACCGCCGCGCTGAAGCAGCAGGGCAACGTCAGCCAGGCCGCCTATGATCAGGCACAGGCGGCCGCCCTTTCGGCCAATGCCCGCGTGATGGTCGCCGAACAGTTGCTGGTTGCAGCCCGCGCGCAGGAAACGCTGGTGCAGGCGCAACTGGCAAACGTCGATCTGCAACTGTCGCGCACCCAGGTCGTTGCACCGGTCGCCGGAGAGATCACTGCCCGCAACGCACAGATCGGGGCCATCGCCTCGGCGGCGGGTCAACCCATGTTCACCCTGATCCGCGACGGCGCCCTTGAGCTGCGCGCCGACATCGCGGAAGGCGATATAGTTCGCCTCGCCCCCGGTCAGACGGCAAAACTGAAGGTACCCGGCGCCACCGCGGTGTTGTCCGGCACCGTCCGACTGATCGAACCGACAATCGACACCGCCTCACGGCTCGGCCGCGCCCGCATCGCCATCGACGATGTGACCTCGGTGCGCTCCGGCATGTTCGTCGAAGCGGAAATTCTGGTAACGCAACGGCGGGCGGTTGCCGTGCCGGTCACGGCGGTCGGTTCATCTGCGGAAGGTGCAACGGTGATGAAGGTGACAGACGGCCTCGTTTCGCGCGTGGCAGTCGTCACCGGCCTGCGCGATGGCGGCTGGGTGGAAATCGTCGAGGGCCTTTCGGCAGGCGACACGGTGGTGACGAAGGCAGGCTCCTTTGTGCGGGATGGCGACCGGATCAATCCGGTAACGCCGCCGACGAACTGAACGGAAAGGGCAATCAGATGAATTTCTCCGCCTGGTCCATCCGCAACCCCGTCGCCCCGCTTCTGGCGTTCTTCCTGTTCATGGTTGTCGGGTGGCAAAGCTTCAACACGCTGCCGATCACCCGGTTCCCGAATATCGACGTCCCACTTGTGGCCGTTTCGGTCACGCAGTCGGGCGCGGCCCCGTCGGAACTTGAAAGTCAGGTGACCAAGGAAATCGAAGACGCCGTCGCAGGCATCACCGGCGTCAAGAACGTCACGTCCAGCGTCACCGACGGTGTATCCTCCACCGCCGTCGAATTCCGCATGGAAATCCCGACCGACAAGGCCGTGCAGGATGTGAAGGACGCCGTCGACCAGATTCGCGGTGATCTTCCCGGCGATGTCGAAGCCCCGATCGTCACACGGATCGACGTCGAAGGCCAGGCGATCATGACCTTCTCGGTCTCTGCACCCAACCTGACCATGGAAGAAATCTCGTGGTTCGTCGATGACACGGTCACCCGCGCCCTGCAGGGCCGTCCCGGCATCGGCCGCATCACCCGAGTCGGCGGCGCGGACCGTGAAATCCGGATCGAACTCGATCCCGTCCGGCTGGACAGCTACGGAGTGACCGCGCAGCAGGTCAGCGGGCAGATCGCCGCAACCAACACCAACCTCGGCGCGGGCAAGCTGCAGCTTGGCTCGTCCGAACAGGTCATCCGGACACTGGGCGACTCCGGCACTGTCGCGGCCTTGTCTGCCACCCCGATCAGCCTGCCGTCGGGACGGTTCGTGAAGCTTTCCGATCTGGGCACGGTCAGCGACACCTATGAAGAGCTGAAATCCTTCACCAGGATCGACGGCGCTCCGGCGGTCAGCTTTCTGGTCTTCCGGTCCAAGGGCGCGTCCGAAGTCAGCGTCGCCGAGACGACGAACCGTGTGGTCGACCAACTGCGCGCCGAACATTCCGACAAGCAGATCACGCTGGTCGACGATTCCGTCTATTACACCTATGGCAACTACACCGCCGCCATCCACACGCTGTTGGAGGGTGCCCTTCTTGCGGTCATCGTGGTGCTGCTGTTCCTGCGCAACTGGCGCGCCACGCTGATCGCCGCGGTCGCCCTGCCCCTGTCCGCCGTCCCCACCTTCTGGCTGATGGACATGCTGGGCTTTTCTCTCAACCTCGTGTCGTTCCTCGCCCTGACGCTGGCGACGGGCATCCTCGTCGATGACGCCATCGTGGAGATCGAGAACATTGCCCGGCACATCCGGATGGGCAAGACACCCTACCGCGCCGCGATCGAGGCGGCCGACGAGATCGGCCTTGCCGTCATCGCGACCACCTTCACCATCGTCGCCGTGTTCGTGCCGGTCAGTTTCATGCCGGGCATCCCGGGTCAGTATTTCGAACAGTTCGGCCTGACAGTCGCGATATCCGTGCTGTTCTCGCTGCTGGTGGCGCGTCTGATCACCCCGATGATGGCGGCCTACTTCATGCGCGCCGAAGAGATGACGCTGCCCTATTGGTTCAGTCTTCTGCGCCGGATCGCCCTGACGGCGCTGGCGGGGTACCTGATGATGGGCTTTGGCCCGTACTGGGCCCTTGGCACCGCTTTGGCCGTTTTCCTTCTGGTGCCGTTCGCGGTCCGCTTCCTGACCCAGCCGCTGCATGACACGCACGAGGACGGATTTGTCATGCGGGGCTATATCTGGCTCATCAGCCTGACGACCAAGGTCCGCAAGGTGCCCGGCCTGCCCTGGCTGTGCCTGCCGACCTATTACGCCACCCTCGCGGCGGCAATCGTCGTGGTGATCTTTTCGGTTCAGGCCATGCTCGCGGTCCCGGGCAGCCTGTTTCCGCCCGAGGATGAAAGCCGCATCACGATCTCTGTCGAACTTCCCCCCGGTGCAACGCTGGACGACACCGCTGCCGCGACCGAGGCGATGCGCACCGCCGTGTCCGATCTGGATGGCGTGCAGTCCGTGTTGGTCGTCGGTGGGTCAACCCCGATGGGAGACCGCGATGTGCGCCGCGCCAGCGTGACCATCATCCTCGACCGGCTCGACAACGGCCTTGAACGCAAACTGTCCGACCTCGTCCAGCAGATCCCCGTCCTCGGCCCGCTTCTGCCGGAAATGCCGCTGCACGGCCGCATCCGCCCGCAGGGTGAAATCGAGACAGAGGTATTCGACCGGCTCCGCGCCATCCCAGACATCCGCGCCTTCAAGCTCGGGGGCCCCGGCGGCGGTGGACGACCTTTCGCGTTCAACATCCTGTCCACCGACGAAGACGATCTGAACCTGGCCGTGCAACGCATCGAGGCGGCCGTTCTGGCCGAACCGATGCTGGTCAACGCCTCGACCGAGGCAGCACTGCCACGGCCCGAAATCCAGATCACCCCCCGCGCCGACGAAGCGGCCCGTCTGGGCGTAACCGTGCAGCAGATCGCGTCCATCGTGCGGGTCGCAACCATCGGGGACAATTCGGCATCCCTGGGCAAGCTGTCCATCGACAACCGCCAGATCCCGATCCGTGTCCAGATGAACGAGGCGACACGGCAGGACATCGACCGCATCGCCGCGCTCAAGGTGCCGACCGCCTCTGGCACCGTGCCGCTTTCAGCCCTGGCAACGGTCGAGGTCGCAGAGGGTCCGTCCATCGTGAAGCGCCTGAACCGCCAGCGCGTCGCCACCATCGGCGCCGACATCGCACCCGGCTTCGTGCTGGATCAGGCAACGGCGCGGTTCCTTGAAATCCTGCCCACGCTGAACCTGCCCGAATCCGTCACGGTCACCCCGTCGGGCGATGCCGAAGTTCAGGCCGAACTTCTGGGCAGTTTCGTAAACGCGATGGTGATGGGCGTTCTTCTGATGATGTTCGTGCTGATCCTGCTGTTCAAGTCGGTCCTTCAGCCGGTCACCATCATCTTCTCGCTGCTCTTGTCGGTGGGCGGCGTGGCGGCGGCCCTGATCGTCACGCAGAACCCGCTGTCGATGCCCGTGCTGATCGGCATCCTGATGCTGATGGGGATCGTCGCCAAGAACGCCATCCTGCTGATCGACTTCGCAATCGAGATGCGGTTTCGCGGCATGGCCCGGATCGCCGCGGTGATCGAGGCCGGCCACAAGCGCGCCCAGCCCATCGTGATGACCTCCATCGCGATGTCGGCGGGCATGCTGCCCTCGGCGCTTGGCGTCGGCGAAGGGGGGGCCTTCCGTGCACCGATGGCCATCGCAGTGATCGGCGGCATCATCGTGTCGACCGTACTCAGCCTTGTGGTGGTGCCGTCCGTCTATCTGATCATGGACGACATCTCGCGCCTGATCGGCTGGGTGTTCAGCCGCCTGATCGGCCAGAAGGAAGAAGAACCCGAAGCCCCCGAAGCGGCCGTTCTGGCAGAGCGCATCGCGCTCCTGGCTGCCGAACAAAGCTCGATCCGTGACCGGCTTGGAGAAATCGACCACCAACGCCGCAATTCGCCCCAACCCGGCGCTCTTGCTGCGGAATGACCTGAGGCGGCACGGCCGGGACGGCGATCCCGGCCGTGCGGTTCTCAGACTGGCATGTTGTCGAACCCGGCTTCGACCTCGGCATCCGTCGGCGCTGGTGCCACAACGCCGTGCTCCGTGCCAGAAAGCTGCGTTATGGCGTGCAACTCTGCTTCCAGAACCCGCATGGTTGCGATCTGGGTGGCCGCGACCATGTCGGACGCCAACTGTGCAAGGTCGGTCAGGTCATTCGGTTTCTGCGTCATCTGGCAATTTCCTTCTGAATCAGGTGGCGCACTGCGCGCAGAACGGGCTGGCGGGCAACAGGTCCAGCCGTTCTGCCGCGATGTCATCGCCGCATCGGGTGCATTCGCCATAGGTCCCCTTTGCGATCCGGTCCAGCGCGGCCGCAATCTGGCGCAGCTCCTGCTGGCCCGACAGGCCCATGGTTTCCAGCACTTCGTCGGCCTCGCGTTCGGTTGCGCTGTCGTCCCAGTCCTGCGGAGCGGGTGTGTCCAGCTCTGCCTCGATCCCGTTCAGACGGGCCGTCAACTCGGCGGCGCGCGCCTCAAGCTGGGCTTTGCGTTCGGCATTCGACATCGCTCTACTCCTTGCATTGGCGCTCAGGCTAGCCGGACTGTGGCGCGTCCGCATTGACCCACATCAAGCGCGGGCCCTGCACGCGGCTTGACCTTGCGACCCGCAATGGCCAAGGGTGACACGGATCCCCGATTCCGGATTGCCAGCAAGGAGTGACCGTTGGACCCCCGCGCCCTGACCCCGACCTACACCGTGTCACCGCAGATCCTGCCCGAAGACCTGCCTGCGATCAAAGCGGCAGGGTACACCACGGTGATCGACAACCGCCCCGACGGAGAAATCCCGCCCGACCTGCACGCGTCCGTCCTGTTTCCCGTGGCACAGGCCTTGGGACTGACCTTCGTCATCAATCCGATCATTGGCGGCGCGATGACGATGGAGAATGTCACCGCCCAGCGCGCCGCGATCGACGCGAGTTCAGGCCCGGTCTTTGCCTACTGCGCCAGCGGCAACCGCAGTTCGGTTGTCTGGGCGCTGGCACATGCAGACCGGATGCCCGCCGATGATCTCGTCGGCATTCCGGCGCGGTTCGGCTACAACCTCGAACATCTGCGCCCGCAACTGGCCGCCCTCGCCGCCAAGGGATGCCCTTTCAGCCGGCCAGCGGGATCACATCCACCGCCTGCCGGCCGTTCTGCCCGCCCGACACCCGGAGGATTCCCTTGATCGGCGCCACGTCCGAATAGTCGCGGCCATAGGCGACGACGATGTGGTCGCCCCCCGCGAGGCAGGCATTGGTCGGATCGTATTCGACCCAACCCACCGCTGCGCCACACCAGGCGCGAACCCAGGCGTGCATCGCGTCCGCACCCTCCAGCCTCGGCTTGCCGGGCGGGGGTTCCGTGCGCAGAAAGCCGCTGACATAGCCCGCCGGCACCCCGACTCCGCGCAGGCAGGCGATCAGGATGTGCGAATAGTCCTGACAAACGCCCTTGCGCGCTGCAAACGCCTCGTCCAGCGGCGTGTCCACATCGGTGGCATCGGGATCAAAGGTCATATGATCGTGCAGCGCCCGCCCGACCGTCTGCACGACCTGCAGGCAGGTCTGCCCGGGACGCAGCAGATCGCGCGCGAATACCGCGGTCGGCGCATCCGGCGTCACTCGGGGCGACGCGGCGACCATGTGCAGCGGCGATCCCGGCCCCAGATCACGGCAGGCCGCCAGATCGCGGGCCAGCAGGGCAAACCCGGTCGACCGGTCCTCGGTCGGTGCCACAGCGTGCCGGTCGACTCGCGCCACCATGACCAGATCAAGACCGTCATGCGCTGCGCGAAAACTGAATTCCACCAGATTGTTGCCGAAAAAATCCCGCCCGTCGCGACGCTCGTCCGGGGTGGGGTCGACCCGGACCTCGCCCGAGACCAGCCGCTGCTGACCCGGCACCTCCAGCGGCATCACCCGGACCAGATGCCGCCCAGCCCCCGCAGACCCGGCATAGTCATATCCCAAGGCCAGCTTGATGTCATAGATCACGGGTCTGCCCTCTCAATGCAGATAGGCATCGCCAAGGGCGGGCGACAGATCCAGCAGGCCCGCATGGATCGCCTTCAGCGCCTTGGTATCCAGACTGTGCACCGAATGCCCGATCATTGCGGCCTGCAGGTCGTGCACCAGTGTTTCGACCCGCGGGCCACCGTCATGCGACCGCAGATGCGCGAGATCGTTCAGACGCGCACGCAGCCCATCCAGTTGAAACCGCACCGACCTCGGGTTCATCTCGTCCAGCGCCAGCAGGTCGATCACGGTTTCCCGGCTGCTGACCACGGCATAGCGCTGACGGTGGACCATGGTGCTGTCCCCGATCTCGATCGCCAGATCCAGTCCACCCTGCGGGGCCGCCGGATCGGCCAGCGCCGCCAGCAGATCGGTCATCATCGACGCCCGCTCCAGCGACCGACCGATGGTCAGGAACTGCCACCCCGCCGCGCGGAACATGTTTTCATGCACCAGCCCGGAAAACCCGGCGATCTTGCGCAGGAACACGCCCATGACCTGCGCCGCATCGTTGCCGGGCTGCGCGGTCCGCGCGATGCGCGTCATCGACTTTTCCATGTCCTTCAGCGCCGCCCAGCCATCGACGCTGAACCGGTCGCGGATCTGGCTCGCGCTGCCCACCGCCGCCGCCAACGTCCGCAGCAGCCCCTTCGGCACCCCCTGCGCGGGGTCGATCCCATAGGCCTTCAGCCGCGCGCGGATGCTGTCCAGCAACAGTTCTGTCGCGGCTTCGCTTCGCCGCGAGTTGTACGCGCGCACCAGCCGGGCAAACCCTTCGGTCCGCTCCACATAGCGGCCCAGCCAGAACAGGTTGTCCGCCGCGCGGGATGGCAGCGGTCCCGGAACCGCACGCACGAACGGGGCATGCGGCGGGGTCAGCAGGCTGACCGGCTCCACCTTCCGGTCGCTGACGACCCAGACATCCGCGACGGCCCCGCCGTTGCGCATCGAAATCGCGGCGGTGTCGGTGCTTGCCCCGATCCGGCCAAAGCCGCCGGGCATCACCTGCCAGCCGTCGGCCGTACGCGCCAGAAACATCCGGATCGTCATCGGGCGCGGGGTCAGTTCCCCTTGATGATAGACCGGGGTGGTCGACAGGGTGACCAGTTCCTTTGCCACCAGCCCTTGCGCGTTTTCGGTCAGCCAGCCGTGCAGGTCACCATCCTCGACACCCTGCAGCTTTCCGGCCACGGCATGCACCGTGCTGCCTTCGAACGGCATCCGCGTTGCCAGCGCGGGCGCAATCATCATCCGCGCGGCCTGCGCTCGGACGTGCGCGAGTTCCCGCGCGCCGCCACACCACCACGTCGCCACATTGGGCAGCAACAGCGGCTTTCCCGTCAACTTCCTGGCAATCGCGGGAAGAAACGCCATCAGCACCTGCGTCTCCAGAACACCGACACCCAGTGCATTGACCATCGTCACATGCCCGGCCCGGATCGCCGACATGAGGCCGGGCGTGCCCAGCGCCGAATCCTCGCGCAATTCCAAAGGGTCGGCCCAGATGCCATCCATCCGCCGCCACAGCACATCGACGGGGGCCAGCCCCTGCACGGTGCGCAGCCGCAGGTGGCCGTCTTCCACCACAAGATCCTCGCCCTCCAGCAATGCCATCCCCAGATAGCGCGCGATATAGGCCTGCTCGTAATAGGTGTCGGTCAGTGCCCCCGGCGTCAGGATGCCCACACGCGACGCCGTGTCCTGCCGCAACCGGTCCAGCGCGTCGCGGAACGCGCCAAAGAACCCGGCAAGACGCAGGACGTTGGAATTTTCATAGAGTTTCGGAAAGACCTGCGTCGTCGCCACCCGGTTTTCCAGCGCGAACCCCGCCCCCGAGGGCGCATCGGTGCGGTCCGACAGCACCCACCACCGCCCGTCAGGACCGCGCCCGATCTCGAACCCGACGAAATGCAGGAAATGGCCTGATCGCGGCTTCACCCCCACCATCGGCCGCAGCCATTCAGGACTTTGCGCGATCAGTGCGGCCGGCAGATGCCCCTCGGCCACCAGCCGGTTCTCGCCGTAAAGATCGGCCACCACCGCCTCCAGCAGGTCGGCCCTCTCGATCAGGCCCTTGGCGATCTCTTGCCATTCGGTTTCCGGCAGCAGGATCGGCACCGGGCTGAAGGGCCAGTCCCGACCGGCCGCAGATGTGTCGCCGTAGGCGCGAAAGAAGACCCCGGCATCGGCCAGGTGCTGATCCCCCGCCGCAAACGCCGCCTCGACCTCGCCCGGCGTCAGCTTTGACAGATGTGCGATCAGCGGCCCCCAGACCGCCCGCATCTTGCCCTTGGAATCGGCCAACTCGTCCGGCACACCGGGCAGCGGCGCATAACGGTCGAACAACCGCCGCTCGGCCTCCATCTTGCGTGCCGCCCCGGTCACCTACAGCCCCGGCGCGCGGCGCAGGTCCAGCGTCATCGGAAACTCCGGGTGCGGCGTCTCGCTGACCGGCTGCCAGACCCCCGCCGAATGGCCGAACGGCTGGAACCGCGACAACCGCCGCGCCTCGGCCTCGTTCCCGTTGACCGGGAAGGTGTCATAGCTGCGCCCGCCGGGATGCTTGACGTGATAGGTGCACCCGCCCAGACTGCGCCCCGTCCAGGTGTCATACAGATCGAAGGTCAAGGGCGCATCGATCCTGAGAACCGGATGAAGCGCAAGCGGCGGCTGCCACGCCTTGAAGCGCACCGCCGCCACTGCAACGCCCGACCCGACCGGCTGCATCGGCATCTGCCGCTGGTTGCAGGTCACCAGATACCGCCCGGCAGTCGCGCCAATGACCTTTGCCTGCAACCGTTCGACCGAGCTGTCGGTGTAGCGCACCGTGCCACCAATGGCCCCGGTTTCGCCCATCACATGCCAAGGCTCCAGCGCCTGCCGCAGTTCCAGCTTGACGCCCTCGACCTCGACCTCGCCGCAGAACGGAAAGCGGAATTCGGCCTGCGCCTTGAACCAGTCGGGGTTCAGGTCAAACCCGTGCGCTTTCAGGTCCGCCAGTACCTCGAGGAAATCCGCCCAGACGAAATGCGGCAACATGAACCGGTCGCCCAGCGTCGTGCCCCAGCGCGTCAAACACCCCGTGGCAGGCGCGGCCCAGAACCGCGCGATCAGCGCCCGGATCAACAATTGCTGCGCAAGGCTCATCCGCGGATTGGGCGGCATCTCGAAGCCGCGAAACTCCACCAGCCCCAGCCGTCCCGTGGGTCCGTCCGGCGAATACAGCTTGTCGATGCAGATTTCCGCCCGGTGCGTGTTGCCCGTCACATCGACCAGCAGGTTTCGCAACAGACGGTCGGTCAGCCACGGCGCAGGCACCACCCCCCGGTCGGGATGGGGTATCTGCGCCAGCGCGATTTCCAGCTCATACAGGCTGTCCATCCGCGCCTCGTCGATCCGGGGCGCCTGCGACGTCGGCCCGATGAACAGGCCCGAGAACAGATAGGACAGGCTCGGATGCCGCTGCCAGTGCAGGATCAGACTGGCCAGCAGGTCGGGCCTGCGCAGGAACGGGCTGTCGGCGGGGGTGCTGCCCCCCACCACCACATGGTTGCCGCCCCCTGTGCCGGTATGCCGCCCGTCGATCATGAACTTGTCGGCCCCCAGCTTCAGCTGGCGCGCCTCCTCATACACCGCCTCTGTCGTCTCGACACACTCCGCCCAGGAATGCGCCGGATGGATGTTCACCTCGATCACCCCCGGATCGGGCGCTACGCGGATGACGTTCAGGCGCGGATCGAACGGCGGTGCATAGCCTTCGATATGCACCGGCAGGCCCATCGCGGCCGCCGCAGCCTCGGCCGCCGCCACCAGGTCCAGATACTCCTCGACCCCCTCGACCGGCGGCATGAACACGCAGAGCCGCCCGTCGCGGGGCTCTACCGAAATGGCGGTCCGCACAGCCCCGTTCACCTCGCCGATGGTCTGCTCGACCCGGGCCTGCGACGGCTCTGCCGCCGTGAAGGCGGACCGCTGCACCTGCTGCGCGCGCAGATCTTCGGGATCGGCCAGGGGGGCATGATCCTGCATCGGTTCTGCCGGATAGACATGCGGAAAGGATGCCGGCCGAACCCAGGGCAGCGCGCCCAGCGGCAGGCGGTAGCCTACAGGACTGTCGCCGGGCACCAGAAACAGATGCCCGCGCCGCAGCCGCCACTTTTCTGAACGCCACGCCCGCCCCGTTGCTCGTGACTGCCAGGCCTGCACCGGCAGCACATACCCCGACGGCACGGTCAGACCCCGCCCGAACACCCGCGCGATCCGGTTGCGTTCTTCCGGGTCCTTCAGTTTCGAGTTTTCGGGCGTGACGTTTTCGGGCAGATTGCCCTCCTTGACGATCCATTCGGCGGGGTCCTCGAAGGCGGGCAGCACATAGTCCGCCTCAAGCCCCAGATGGGATGCCATCCCGGTCAGCAGTTCCTGCGCCTGCGCCGGTGTCGCCACCTTGCCCGTCACCTCGGGCGCAATCAGGTCGGGATTGGTCCAGATCGGCTTGCCATCGCGCCGCCAGTACAGGCTGAACGTCCAGCGCGGCAGGCTTTCACCCGGATACCACTTGCCCTGCCCGTAATGCAGGAACCCGCCCGGCGCGAATTTGGACTGCAGACGCCGGATCAGCGCATCCGCAAACACCCGTTTCGTCGGCCCCACCGCATCGGTGTTCCATTCCCCCGCCTCGAAATCCAGCGTCGAGACAAAGGTCGGCTCCCCGCCCATGGTCAGCCGCACATCGCCTTCCTTCAGCGCCGCATCCACCTTCTCGCCCAAAGCGTTCAGCGCGGCCCAGGCCTCATCTGAAAACGGCTTGGTGATGCGCGGATGCTCGGCGACGCGGGCGACCTGCATGTCGAAGGCGAAATCCACCTCGGCAAAACTGGCCAGCCCCGAAATCGGCGCGGCGTTGCGATAATGCGGAGTGGCCGCCAGCGGGATGTGCGACTCGCCCGTCAGCAATCCGGATGTCGGGTCCAGCCCGATCCACCCCGCGCCCGGCAGATAGACCTCGGCCCAGGCGTGCAGATCGGTGAAATCCTGCGTCGCCCCCACCGGCCCGTCGACGGCGATCAGATCGGGTTTCAGCTGGATCAGATAGCCCGACACGAACCGCGCCGCCAATCCCAGATGCCGCGCCACCTGCACCAGAAGCCAGGAGGTATCCCTGCACGACCCACGCGCAGTGCCCAGGGTTTCTTCCGGGGTCTGCACCCCCGGCTCCATCCGGATCACATATCCGATCTCGGCCGCCAGCCGCGCATTCAGCCCCACGATGAAATCAATGGTCCGCAAAGGCTCGCGCGACACCGACGCGACGAAGGCCGACAGCAGCGAGCCGGCCGGATCGGGCGTCCGGTAGATCACCAGATCGTCGGCAATGTCGGCGGGGTAGTCAAAGGGGAACGTCTCGGCGCTGTCCTCGACGAAGAAGTCGAACGGGTTGTAGACCGACATGTCGGCCACCAGATCGACCTCGATCTTCAACTCGGTCACCGGGTTCGGAAACACGAACCGCGCCTGCCAGTTGCCATAGGCATCCTGCTGATAATTCACGAAATGATCAGCAGGCGAGACCTTCAGCGAATGCGAGACGACCCGCGTCCGGCTGTGCGGCGCAGGACGCAGCCGGATCACCTGCGGACCAAGCGTCACCGGCCGGTCATAGCGGTAATGGGTCAGATGATGGATCGAGGCGAGGATCGACATGAGGTCCCTATCGCTGAGGCAGTCCCGCTTTTTGTCCCACAGACCGCCGCCCTGCACCATCCCAATGTGAAAAAACCGGCAACCGCCGCAAACCCGCGCATCCCGACCAGCCAAACCGCCCGCAAAACCGGCACATTCAAACCGGACGTCTTCCGGATATCTTCCTTCATTTTCTGTCCCCAAATATCCCACGGGGGTCCGGGGGTGTGAAACCCCCGGCTTTCCTTCGGCACAAGCACCACGTCATTCCGCCACGGGCACCCACATCACATCGTCGATCCGCGCAGCGCCCGTGGCCAGCATCACCAGCCGGTCGAACCCCAGCGCGATGCCGCAGGCCGCAGGCATTCCTTCCAGAGCGGACAGAAACTCTTCGTCCAGCGGGTAGCGCTCGCCGTAGACCCGGTGCTTTTCCGCCATCTCCGCCTCGAACCGGCGGCGCTGTTCGCCCGCGTCGGTCAACTCGCCGAACCCGTTCGCCAGTTCCACCCCGCAGGCGTAAAGTTCGAACCGCTCGGCCAGCCGCCCATCGCTCGCCAAGGGTCGGGCCAGCGCCGCCTCGGCAATCGGATAGCGGTCCAGAAACGTCATCCGCCCGAGGCCCAGATGCGGCTCGACCCGCGTGACCAGCACCGCCGCCACCAGATCGGACCAGGTGTCTTCCGCGCCCACCCGCATCCCCTGCGCTGCCATCTGCCCCGCCAGCCCTTCACGGTCCACCTGCCCCCCCGGCCCCAGGGTGCGCAGCAGGTCGATCCCGGCGTGGCGCGCAAAAGCCTCGCAAACGCCCAGCCGTTCAGGCTCCAGCGCCGGGTTGCACTCCCGGTCGCGGTACCGCAGCAGCCCGCCTTTCGGAACGGCCAGCCGCAGCAGGGCCGTGCAGTCCCGCATCAGAACCGAATAGTCCTCTGCGGCCCGGTACCATTCCAGCATGGTGAATTCGGGACTGTGCAGCGGTCCCCGTTCGCGGTTGCGAAACACATGCGCAAAGGCCGCAATCCGCGTCTCTCCTGCCGCCAGAAGTTTTTTCATGGCGAATTCGGGGCTGGTGTGCAGATACATCCCCTGCCCCACCCCGTCATTCCCCACCGCCACGGTCGCGAAACCGTGCAGATGCGCTTCGTTGCCGGGACTGATCTGCAACGCCGCAGGGTCCACCTCGACAAACCCCTCGCCAGCCAGCCAACCGCGGATCGCGCCCTGAATTCGGTTGCGCGCCAGCAGCAGCGGCCGGCGGTCGGCGTGGGACGTCGGGTGCCACCAGGGGGTCGGGGTCATTGCAGGCTTCCTCTGGAGATTTCGCTCGATATGCGCTAAGGCCCGTGCCAAAGCCCCGGCTGCCTATCCGCCCAAGCCCGCAACCACAAGGAACCGCTACGTGAAAGTCATCGCCTCGTCCCTGCGCAAAGGCAACGTCGTCGAGTTGGAAGGCCGCCTCTATGTCGTGCTGAACTCGGAAAACTTCCACCCCGGCAAGGGCACGCCGACGACCTCTGTCGACATGCGCCGCATTTCCGACGGGGTGAAGGTCGCGGAACGCTGGCGCACGACCGAGATGGTGGAAAAGGCGACGGTCGACGAACGCAACTACAATTTTCTGTATGAAGACGGCGAAGGCTATCACTTCATGGAGCCGCAGTCCTTCGAACAGATCGCGGTGCATCCCGATGTCGTTGGCGATCAGAAGGTATTCCTGACCGACGGGCTGACCGTCGCGCTGAAAACCTTCGAGGGCGTCTGCATCTCGATCGAACTGCCGCAGCGCGTCACGGTGGAAATCACCGAGACCGAACCCGTGGTCAAAGGCCAGACGGCATCTTCGTCCTACAAACCCGCCATCTGTTCCAACGGCATCCGGGTCATGGTCCCGCCGCATATCGGCGCGGGGGTGCGGATCGTGATCAACACCGAAGACTATTCCTATGTCGAACGTGCGCGCGACTAAAGTCAGGATGACCTGACGATTCAAGATCACCTGACGGACTGAAAAACGGGAAGGACCAACCGATGAAACTGCTGCGCCACGGGCCCGCCGGAACCGAGAAACCCGGCCTCGTCCATTCGGATGGCACGATCCGCGACCTGACCGGCATTGTGCCCGACATCGGCGGGTCCGTTCTGTCGGACGCGGGACTGGCCGCGCTGGCGCAGGTGGATGCCTCGACCCTGCCGGTGGTGGACGCCGCAACCCGGCTCGGCCCGTGTGTCGCAGGCACCGGCAAATTCATCTGCATCGGTCTGAACTACGCGGATCACGCCGCCGAATCCGGTCTGACCGTCCCGCCCGAGCCGATCATCTTCATGAAGGCCACCTCGGCGATCGTCGGCCCGGACGACGCCATCACCATTCCGCGCGGCTCGGTCAAGACCGACTGGGAAGTCGAACTTGCCGTCATCATCGGCACCGCCGCCAAATACGTGTCCGAGGCCGAAGCCCTGAACCACGTCGCAGGCTATGCCGTGACCAACGACGTCTCGGAACGCGCGTTCCAGACCGAACGGTCGGGCCAGTGGACCAAGGGCAAAAGCTGTGACACCTTCGGCCCGATCGGACCCTGGCTCGTGACGCGCGACGAGGTGGCCGATCCGCAGGACCTTGCGATGTGGCTCACCGTGAACGGCGACGTGATGCAGAACGGCTCGACCCGCACGATGGTCTACGGCGTGGCGCATCTTGTCAGCTATCTGTCGCAGTTCATGACCCTGCACCCCGGCGACGTGATCTCGACCGGCACCCCGCCCGGCGTCGGCATGGGCATGAAGCCCCCGCGCTATCTTGCACCGGGCGATGTGATCGAACTCGGCATCGCGGGTCTTGGCCGTCAGCGGCAGGTGATGATGGCGGATCCGGCCTGACCGGATCAGCCGGGGCCCACCTCGGACAGCCGCCGGATCGCTTCTTCCAGTGTCGCCTCGACCTCCTCGACCGACCCTGCGGCCTGCAATCCGGCCTCGGTCCTGCGGCGCAAGCCGGTCAGGGCGGCAATGACGGCGCGGTAGCCGTCGGCATTGCGGATCACCCGGTCGGCCAGCGCGCCGACCGTCTCGCCGGTCTGCGCGGCCTCGCCCAGGATCATTGCCGCCTGCGCCTCGGTCGGTGTTCCCGCCGCCACGGCCCGCGCGGCTACCTCCTTGGCACCCCAGGACAGTTTCTCGGTCAGGGGCACCGGCCCGGTGATCTGCTCTGCCATCCGTTCTATCGCCGAAAACAGCGCGGCATGGGCCTGGATGCGCGCGGTTTCCAGAAGGCCCGCCTTGCGGTCCGCGGCCGTCATCATCAGGCTGAAATCAATGTTCATCGGTCACCTCGTAGGGCGGCAGGTCGACCGGCCCATCCCCGTTCAGGATCAGCGGGTCCGGAAACAGCGTTTTCTGCGGGGCCATCGCCCCGTGCGGCAAGACAAGCGTCAGCGACAGCTCCCCCCCTTCGCGCGCCACGTCACCCGCGATGAACGGGCTGGCCACCGCCGAGGCGGGCAGCACCGCCCCTTCGGGCAAGCCGGCAAAGTCGAATTCTTCGCCGTTGATCGTCAGAACATCGCCGTGGCGCTGCAACGTCACGGGCGTGTCCAGCCGGACCGGGCACAGGGTGATGCGCATCACGGCCTCCCCCCACCGGGCTGCGACGGGATCATCGTTGTTGGGTAGCGCATGGGCACCTCCGGAAACCGCGTTGTTTCCGGACGGTAGGCAGACGCGGTTAGCGCCGCGTCACCCCTGCGCACGAATGGGCCGCGTGGCGCGCAACACCTAGGCCTCCGGCAACAGCGCTGCCGCCCGTGCCGCCCGCCATTCGGTCAAGGTGCTGACCGAAATCGCCCCGATGATCAGGGCCGCTCCCGCCAGAACGAAGGGGTCCACCGCCTCGCCGAAAACCAGACTGCCCAGCAGCGTCGCCCAGACGATCTGCAGGAAGGTGACCGGCTGCGTCACGGCCAGCGGGGCCGCCGCGAAGGCCCGCGTCATCGCGTAATGCGCACCCGTTCCCAGAACGGCCGTCCCCGCCAGCAAGGCGGCCTGCGCCAAGGTCACCGGCTGCCACACCGCCCATGCGAAAGGCAGCAACCCGACCGTAGCACTGACCGACAGGATCGACACCACCAGCCCCGCCGGAACCAGCCCGCTCAACCGTTTGGCAAAGAGATAGCTCGCGGCGAAAAAGCACGCCGCCGCCACCTGCGCCAGATGCCCCGACCCGATTTCGCGCAGGCCCGGCCGCAGCACCACGACCGCCCCCGCCAGCGCCACCACCACCGTGACGACCCGTGCCCGGCCCAACCGCTCGCCGAACACCAGTACACCGCCCAGCATCACCACCACCGGGTTCAGATACCCGATCGCCGTCACCTCGGCCACCGGCAGCCGCGCCATCGCATAGAACCAGAAGATCACCGCGACCACATGCACCACGCCGCGCATCCCGAACAGCGGCCAGGCCGCCCGCGGCATTCCGACGCGCGCCAGTTGCACCAACGCCGGAACAAGCAGCGGCACCCCGAAGGCAAAGCGCAGGAAGGCCTGCTGCGCCGCGGGCAAATCGGTCCCGATGTAACGCACGATCCCGGTCAGACAGACAAAGCATAGCCCGCAGGCCAGCATCCACAATGCCCCCTCCAGGGGGCGGCCAAGGTCCGGTTGGGGCGTCATGGCGCGAAAGAACCCCAGCCCCTGACCGAACGCAACCCCCCATTTTCTGTCGACAAATATCCTCGGGGGGTGAATGGGCGGCACGCCCAGAGGGGGGCAGAAGGCCCCCCTTCCTACCCGAACGCCAGCCCCGCCGCGATGGCCCACATCGTGACGCCCACCCCCACCTCCAGCCAGACCCAGGCTGTGGGCCTTGCGAAGACCGGCGCCAGCAGCCGCGCGCCGAAGCCCAGCGCGGCAAAGAACGACAAAGACCCCAGCGCCGCCGACGCCGCAAAGACCGCCTGCCAGGGTGCGTACTGCGCCGAGATCGACCCCATCAGCACGACGGTGTCGAGATAGACATGCGGATTGGCCCAGGTCAGCACCAGACAGGTCGCCAGGACCTGCCCCAGCGGCACCGACGCCCCCGCCGCAGGCCGCAGCGCCTCGCCCCCCCGCAGCGCCGCCCTGAACCGCAAGGCACCATAAACCAGCAGAAACGCCACGCCCCCCCACCGCATCGCATCGCCCAGCCAGGGCACCGCTGCCTGCGCTGCATCAAACCCGGCCACGCCCGCGGCGATCAGCACCGCATCCGATACCGCGCAGACCAGCACGACCCAGCCCACATGTTCGGCCCGCAACCCCTGCCGCAGCACAAAGGCATTCTGCGCCCCGATGGCCACAATCAGACTGACCGCCACCAGATAGCCATGCAGCCCCGCCTCAAGCATCGTGCGACAAGGCCTGCAACGCCTCCACCGCAGCAAACCGCCGCGCCCAAGGCACGAAGATGTGGTCGTGATGATACCCGGCAATCACGTTGGCGCTGATCCCGACTTCGGCCAGCGCGCGGGCAAAGGCCGCCGTCAACCCCACCGCCGCCAGATCGGAATGGACGGTCAGACTGATCCGCGCCCATTCGGCGGTGACGGCAATACCCGCAGCCCGCAAATGCGCGGCCTGCGCCACCACCGTGGCTCCTTCGTCCTCGGCAATGGTGGCAAACGCCCCCGGCACCGATCCGATTTCGAACCCATAGGGTGCGTCGTGCAGCACCGGCACCATGGTTTGCAGCAATCGCTGCAGATTTGCTTCTCCGGCCATCCCGCTCTCCCATTCCGATTGACTTGACCTGACGCCGCCTGCGGTGTGCAGTCCAGTTAACTTTTCTGCAACCGATGAAAGCTGGCTAATGATGGATCCGTCTCAACTGGCCGCGCTTGCCGCTATCCACCGCCGCGGCTCTTTCGATCTTGCGGCGGCCGATCTGCATGTCACGCCCTCTGCCCTGTCGCAGCGGCTGAAAGCGCTGGAAGAGGCGACGGGCACCCTGCTGATCCGCCGCGCCAGACCCTGCACCGCCACCGACACCGGCCTGCGCCTGATCCGGCACTTCGACACGCTGACACTTCTGGAAACCGACCTTGCCCGCGATCTGCCCAACCTGCAGCAGGCCCCCGGCACACTGCGCATCGCGGTCAACGCCGACAGCCTTGCGACCTGGATCATCCCGGCGCTGGCGGCAACCCCGGGCTATCTGTTCGATCTGGTGATCGACGATCAGGACACCAGCCAGCATCTGCTGACGAGGGGCGAAGTGGTTGCCGCCATTACCGCGCATCCCGGCCCGCTGCAGGGGTGCGACACGATCCCCCTAGGCGCGCTGCGCTACCGCGCCACCGCCAGCCCGGCCTTCCTGTCCCGCTGGGCGCCGGATGGCCCGACACCCGACGCGCTGTCCCGTGCGCCTTCGCTGACGTTTTCCGAAAAGGACCGCCTGCAGGCGCGCTGGCTGTTCCGACAGGGCGGCCTGCCGGAAACCCGATCCATCCCGACCCACCGGATGGCCTCGTCGCAGGCTTTCGTCGATGCCTGCCTTGCCGGGCTTGGCTGGGGCATGAATCCCGACCTTTCGGTCAGAGACCACATCACGGCCGGTCGGCTGATGGATCTCTCGCCGGGCCAACCTCTCGATACGCTGCTTTACTGGCAATTCGCCCGCCTGACCGCGCCCGCGCTGGCCCCATTGACCGCCGCAATCCGGCGCGCGGCCGCAGACTGTCTGGTTCCCGCTACAGCAGGTGCAGGCTGACGCGCCGGTTCTGCCGCCCCTTCTTTTCGATTCGCCCGATTTCCACCCGGCCGATCTCGCCGGTGCGCAACACATGCGTGCCACCGCAGGGTTGCAGGTCGAGCCGCCTCGCGCCGATCCCGATCCCGATCAGCCGGATGCGGCCCTGCCCGCGCGGCGGGGCCACCGTCAGCGTCTTGACGAGCCCCGGATTGGCGTCCAGTTCGTCCTCGGTGATCCAGCTTTCGGTCACTTCCAGATCGGCCTCGATCATCCGGTTCAGCGCGGTGTTCAGCGCATCGACATCGCTGGGCGGTTCGGCCATGTCGAAATCCAGACGCCCGCGTTCGGCTCCGATCTGCCCGCCCGTCACGGGAAGCGGGATCACCACCGACAGCAGGTGCAGCGCGGTGTGCATCCGCATGTGACGATGTCGGCGGTCCCAGTCCAGATGCTGCACCACCGACGCCCCCACCGCAGGCATCGCCACCGCCTCGCCCGGCACCAAAGCGATGCCGCCCCCTTCGACCTTGACGGCCGTGGCAATCGACAATCGGCCGCCGTCCCACGTGACAAACCCGCTGTCGCCCGGCTGTCCCCCCGCCGTGGCGTAAAAGATGCTGCGGTCGATCACCAGACCCCCTTCCGGCGTATGGGCGATGACGGTGGCATCGGCGCTGGCAAGGTAGGGATCGTCGCGAAACAGCAGGTCCGTCATGAAGTCTCCGGTCTGGCAGGGGCAGGGAAAGCGGAAGGTCTGGCGTCCGGTGGAAGGTCCGGCGGACTGCGCAATTCCGCCAGCGCGCGCCCCAGCGCATCGACGTTGCGCAAGTACACCTCGGTCTGGGCAAAGGGAATTTCTATCCCCTCCTTCGCGAACCGCTCGACGATCTGGTGATTGATCTCTGACCGCACCCCGAGGCTGAAGTTCACGTCGCGCAGGATCAGCCGCATTTCAAAGTTGATCGCATCCGCGCCGAACCCCATCAGAACGACCAGAGGCGGCGGGTTCAGAATCGCCATCGGCTGGGCCTCTGCGATCTCGCGCAATACACGCTCGACCTTTCGGGTATCCGACCCGAACGCCACCCCGATCGGAACGATCAACCGACCCGTAAGGTTGTAGCGCGTCCAGTTGGTCACCCGCCCCGCGATCAGATCGTTGTTCGGCACGATCACGTCGCTGCGGTCAAAGGTCTGGATGCGCGTGGACCGGACCGAGATCGACTTGACGACCCCCTGCACCCCGCCAACGTCGATCCAGTCACCCTCGCTGACCGGCCGTTCGATCAGCAGGATGATGCCCGACACGAAGTTCGACACGATGTTCTGCAACCCGAACCCGATGCCGACCGACAGCGCCCCCGCCACGATCGCAAGACCCGACAAGTCGATCCCGGTCGAATTGATGGCGACAAGCGCCGCCAGGAACACCCCCAGATAGCCCAGGCCCGACACGATGGCATTCTGGCCACCCTGATCCAGACTGGTGCGCGGCAGGACGGTGGCCTTGAGCGCCCCCTGCAGCAGCCGTGTCAGGCCATAGCCCAGCGCGAAGATCACGGCGAACAACAGGAAATCGGTGGGCGAAACCTGCGTCTCGCCAAGGGTGAACCCTTCGCGGAACCGCGTCCACAACTCCGATATGTCGGCAAATCGCGCGCCCCAGATCAGCGCGAACACGGGTATCGTGGCCAGCGTCAGCGCAAAACCCGCCAGAACCGGCACCAGCGCGTCGTGATCCGGCTCTGTCCGCATGATCAGCGCATAGACATCGCCGATCAGCCGCTGCAGCACGAACAAAAGCCCCACCAGCCACAGCGAAATGGCTGCGGGAAATACAAGCGCCTGCGCCGCGGGCACATAGCCCACGGCAGCCAGCACCGGCCCCACGAACCCCACCGCCATTGCGCCCCGCGCCAGGATGCCGATTATCTGGCCACGGTAGCTGCGACGATCCTCGGCGATCTCGGTTTCGGCATGGCGGCGCATGACCTGCCCCATCCGAAACAGCAGCGACCCCGCCACCACGATGATGGGAAAGGTCAGGACCGACATCGCCGTCTGATCCAGGTCCATCTGCCCGAACGCCACGCGGCGGAACACATCAACGCTCACCAGAACCCCGAAGGAAGAGGTCAGGATGCGCCCTTCGGTCCGCCGCTCGACCGATAGCCGCACCGAACTTGCGGTGTCCTGCTCGCCCGGGAACACCCAGCGTCCCAGCCACAAGGCCGCAAACAGCGGAAAGGCGATGCCGGGCAGCGCCTCGGCCAGAACAGTGCCCACAACACCCAGCATGCCCGTAAGCTGCAACGCCCCCGACAGGGCCGCCATGCCCAGCGTAGGTACGACGATCAGGCCCAGCGAGGCCAGAAAGCTCCAGACCCGCGCACCCCGCACCGTTGCATGCATCTGCAGCCAGCCCACGAACCTGCCCAGCCAGGCCCGTCCGCGCCACAACACAGCCACCGCGAAGACCAGCAACAGCACGATCAGCGGCAGATTGTCGGCCAGTTCCTTTTGCGCCCGAACATCGGTCCGTTTGGACGCGGTTTCGTCCCACAGCACCACCGCCAGCCCGGAAAGCCGCGACAGCGCCACCGGCCAGTTCGCCGGGTTGACCGGCGACGGCCACAGCGTCAGCAATTCATCGGCCTGCCGCTCGCGCATCACCCGGTCAATCTCGCGGATCAACCCGTCGGCCCGTCGGTACGCCTCCTCGGCGGCAATGCCCGGCGCCTGAAGCCGGATCAGCTGTTCGGTCAGTTCACCACGGCGCAGCGCGATCTCATCGGCCTCCGTCTCGCCCTCGGCAGGTGCCGGACCAAGGGCAGCGATCTGGGTGCGCAGGGTCGCGATCCGGGTGGAATTGCTGTTCTGCGCCCCCAGCAGCGCCTCGCGCCAGTCGACAAGCTGGGCCCGCAGGAATTCCAGACCCACATCGGTGCTGGTTTCCGTCTCGATGGCGGCTTCCGCACGCAGGGCCATCCGCTCCCACGCGTCATAATCCAGCGCGGCGGCCGCAGGGGCACCGCCGGCAACCGCCTGCGACGCCGTGCCGTTGACCGGTCCGCCCGAACCGCCAGCCCCGCCCGCCCCCCCGGACCCGCCTGTGCCGGTTGGCCGCTGGGCCGGAACCAGCGCACCGGTTCCATCCACCGGAGGCCCCGCAGGCGGGGTCTGCGCCAAGGCCTGCCACGGCAGCGCCAGCCCCAGCGCAAGCACCAGGGTCAGACGCCGCAGGGCCAGCACCGCCTGCCTCATGCGTCTTCGTAGACCGCCGGAATGTCGTGCGGCGGCCGGTCAAGCCAGTCGGGGACGGGCAATCCCTTGTCCTTCAGGAAGGCGGGGTTGTAGAGCTTGGACTGATACCGGCTGCCATAGTCGCAAAGAATGGTCACGATCGTGTGCCCCGGCCCTAGATCGCGCGCCATCCGGATCGCCCCGGCCATGTTGATGCCGGAAGACCCGCCCATGCACAGCCCTTCATCCGCCAGCAGATCGAACACCAGCGGCAAGGCTTCGGCATCCGGAATGCGATAGCTGAAATCCGGGGTGAACCCTTCCAAATTCGCCGTGATGCGCCCCTGTCCGATCCCTTCGGTGATCGAACTGCCGGGGCTGTCCAGCTTGCCCGTGGTGTAGAAGGCATGCAGCGCGGCGCCTTCGGGATCAGCCAGCCCGATCTTCACGCCTTTCGGCTGCAACGCCATCGCCACCCCGGCCAGCGTGCCCCCCGACCCCACCGCACAGATAAACCCGTCCACCTTGCCATCGGTCTGTCCCCAGATTTCCGGCCCCGTCATCTCGATATGCGCCTGCCGGTTGGCAAGATTGTCGAACTGGTTGGCCCAGATCACCCCGTTCGGCTCGGTCTTGGCCAGCGCCTCGGCCAGACGCCCGGAATAGCGGACATAATTGTTGGGGTTCTTGTAAGGGGCTGCGGGCACCTGTACCAGCTCGGCCCCCGCCAGCTTCAACATGTCCTTCTTTTCCTGGCTCTGCGTCTCGGGGATCACGATCACCGTCCGAAATCCCATCGACGCCCCGACGAGCGCAAGCCCGATGCCGGTGTTTCCCGCCGTCCCTTCCACGATGGTCCCGCCCGGCTTCAACGCCCCCCGCGCCACGGCGTCGCGGATGATGTAAAGCGCGGCCCTGTCCTTGACCGACTGCCCGGGGTTCAGGAACTCGCATTTGCCAAGGATCGTGCAGCCCGTCATCTCGGACGCCCGTTTTAGCTTCAGCAGGGGGGTGTTGCCGATCGACTCTGCCAGATCGCCGAAGTACCGCATGGGACGCATCCTTGTTCTTTGGCCTACAGGTGTAGGCAAAGCAGGCAGCAAACTCAAGGGACGGGGTGGAGCGTCGGGACGGCATGCCAAGTTCCGCCGCACCAGCCACCGTCATGCCCCCCGAAACACGCCCGCCAAGATAGGGCCATGATTGCCCATGTCTTGGCGTCTGGAAATGCAGCATTCTGTGTTGAAGCCGGAGTTGAAAAATGACGCCTCAGATCAACCCATCCGCCCGCAGACCCGCCAGACTTTCGTCCAGCGACAGCTTCGCGCGGTCGATCAGGATATCGATCTCTTCGGGCGTGATCACCAGCGGCGGCGAGATGATCATCCGGTCGCCCACCGCCCGCATGATCAGGTTGTTGGCAAAGCACCGCTCGCGGGTGCGGTAACCGACGTTCGACCCTTCCGGGAATTTGGCCCGGGTCCCCTTGTCCGGCGTCAGCGCGATCGACCCCATCAGACCCACCAGCTTGGCCTCGCCTACCATCGGATGATCGGTCAGGGCATGCCAGCGTTCGGCCAGGTAGGGATGTGCCACGTTGCGGACATGGTCCACGATGCCCTCCTCCTCAAGGATACGCAGGTTTTCCAGCGCCACAGCCGCCGCGACCGGGTGGCCGGAGTAGGTGTATCCGTGGAAGAACTCGCCACCTTCCGCGATGACCGACGCCACGCGGTCACTGACGATCGACCCGCCGATCGGCTGGTATCCCGACGACAGACCCTTGGCGATCGTCATGATGTCGGGGCGCAGCCCGAAGGTCTGCGATCCGAACCAGTTGCCCGTGCGTCCGAATCCGGTAATCACCTCGTCCGCAATCAGCAGAATGCCGTACTTGTCGACGATCCGCTGAATTTCCGGCCAGTAGGTGCTGGGCGGCACGATCACCCCGCCAGCCCCCTGAATCGGTTCACCGATAAACGCCGCCACCTGATCGACGCCAAGGCTGAGGATCATCTTTTCCAGCTGCTGCGCCCGTTCCAGCCCGAATTCCTCGGGCGTCATCGTGCCGCCTTCGGACCACCAGTCCGGCTGGTCGATGTGCACGATGCCGGAAATCTTGCCGCCATGCGCGTGGATCGGTGACATGCCGCCCAAGCTGCCACCGCCCATGGTCGAGCCGTGATAGCCGTTCTTGCGCGAGATGATGATGCGCTTTTCCGACTGCCCCTTCACGTCCCAATAGCGCCGAACCAGACGGATGTTGGTGTCGTTCGCCTCGGACCCGGACCCGGCGAAGAACACGTTGTTCAGATCGCCCGGTGCCAGTTCGGCGATCTTGGCCGCCAGCGCGATGGCGGGCACATGCGTCGTCTGGAAGAAGGTGTTGTAATAGCTTAGCTCTTCCATCTGACGTGCCGCGACTTCGGCCAGTTCCTTGCGGCCGTACCCGATATTGACGCACCACAGGCCCGCCATCCCGTCGATGATCCGATGCCCCTCGCTGTCGGTCAGCCAGACACCCTTGCCGCGCACCATGACCCGCGCCCCCTTGGCCGCAAGGCCATTGGCATCGGTGAACGGGTGCATGTGGTGGGCCGCATCCAGCGCCTGAAGTTCGGCCGTCGGCATGTGGTTGGTGATCTTGTTCATCGCGGACCTCGCTGGAATCATGCGCAAGGACCGGACCCGACGCTTCGCGTGCAGAATATGATCAAATTATCCGGTGATCAAGAAATTTGATCAAATCTCGCCGCGGGACAGGGCCAATCGCACCTGATCGACACCCTGGGCGATGTCGCGCTCCACCGCCCGGGCCAGACCCGCCGCATCCCCGGCCCGCATCGCTGCAAGCGCCTCTTCGTGCCGGTCGGGCAATCCGGCAGCCCCCGCCCGCGCGCAGACCACGCGCAGTGACGGGCCGAACCGCAGCCACAGCGACCGGGCCATGTCGACCAGCACCGCCGCCTCCGACACCTCGTAAAGTGCAAAGTGAAAGGCGTGGTTCGCCTCCAGATATTCGCGGACCGATCCCGCCCGGATCGCGCGGTCCACCGTGTCGTCGATGGCCTCAAGCCGGTCGATCAGCGCGGATGTCAGCGCACCGCACGCCATCTCGGCCAGCTTCGGCTCGATGGTCAGCCGGGCGAAGGCCACCTGATCCAGCAGTCCCGGCGTCAGATGCGGCACCGTCACCCGCCGGTTGCCCTGTGGCAGCAGGGCCCCTTCGGCCGCCAGCCGCCGGATCGCCTCGCGCACCGGGGTCATGCCTGCGCCCAGATCGCCGATCAGACCTTGAATCGTCACGGGCTGTCCGGGTTCCAGAACGCCGAACAGGATCATGTCGCGCAGCCGCGCATAGGTGACCTCGTGGGTCGGTATCTTTCGAAGGTCGTTCATCCGGGCCCCTTGCACGCTGCCCTTTATGACGCGACGCCGGGTGCAATCAAGCCGATTGCACAGCCCCCGCATAGGCGAACCGGGTGAAATCCGCCGACCAGCCCTGCCCCGTCAGGTCATGGGCCACCATCCCCACGAAAGCGCCGGTAAAGCTTGCATGTTCGCCGCGCCCCCCCTCGTCGGAAATCACCGAGGCATCCAGCACGGGTCCGACCACCTTGGCATTCGCAAAAAAACGCTGCTCTGCGCCGTCCACCTCGACTGCCAACCGCACCGGCCCCTGCGGAATGGCCACCGGCGCGCCAAATGTCAGCGCCTCGCCCGGCCAGTCCCCCAGACAGGAAACCACACGCACGCAACGCCCCACGGACAGTTCGCGCGTGATCAGACAGGCATGAAACTTGTGGCGGTTGTAATAGGTGATCAACCCCGCCGCCTGCTGCCAGCCGGGCGGGTCGGCCAGGACATCGGTTTCGGCCTTGTAAGCATGATGCTCCTGCCGCCGCGCCACCAGCGCCTGTTCGAACCACGACCCAAGGCTTTCGCGACCCGTCAGACGCAACGCAGCCCCCGTCATCGTGAACAGCCGTTCAGGAAAGGGAGTGCGAAGCCACTGAAACTCGTCCGGCAGGGTGTCCATCGTGAAGACCCGCTCGATCGGCCTGTCGGCCTTGCGCAGGCGAAGGCCCGGCACATCCACCGGCGGCACCTGCCCGCCAGACTCCAGATAAAGCCAGCCGTCGCGCCAGATGCAGCGCGCAATGCCCGTCTCGCGCCCCAGCGCGCAGAAGGCCCCGCGCGGCCCCGGCAGCGGCCGCCCGCACAGGAACGTATGAAAGGCCTCACCCGTTGGTGTATCCACATACTGCCCATGACCGACCCGCTGCAGCGGGGCATCCGCGTCGAACCGCGCGGTCAGCAGATGACGGTCGGGGTGCAATTCATACGGACCGGCGATGTGGCGCGACCGGGCCATCGTCACCGCATGGTCATAGCCGGTTCCGCCTTCCGCCGTGGTCAGATAGTACCAGCCGTCGCGGCGAAACAGATGCGGGGCCTCGGTCAGGCCCAGCCCGGTTCCGGCAAAGATGTCGAACACCGGGCCGGTCAGCCCCCGGTCGGGATGCCATTCCTGCAATTCGATCCCGTCGAAACTGTCATGTGCCGGATTTGTGCCCGACCCCGGCCCGCGATGGTTCCAGCGCATGTTCAGGACCCACTTGCGACCGTCATCGTCGTGAAAGAGCGACGGATCGAAGCCGGATGAATTGACGTAGGTGCGTTCGGACCAGTCCCCGTCGATGGTGGCACAGGTGACGATGTAGTTGTGCGCATCCTTGAATGCGCCATCCAGCCGCTTGACGTCGGTGTAGACCAGCCAGAATTTCCCGTCCGCCCAACTCAGGCAGGGGGCCCAGACCCCGCAGGAGTCGGGATTGCCGCGCATGTCGAGTTGATCTGCCCGGCGCAGGGGCCGGCTGACCAGCCGCCAGTTGACCAGATCGGTCGAGTGGTGGATCTGCACGCCCGGATACCATTCGAAGGTCGAGGTCGCGATATAGTAATCCGCCCCCACCCGACAGATCGAAGGATCGGGGTTGAAGCCGCGCAGGACCGGATTGTGCATGTTTCCCTCCATCAGATGCGGATTATCTGCGAAAACTCCCGCACCCCGCAGGGGACGGGACTGGTTTTTCGCAGAAAAATCGCGGGTCTAGGCCAGCAACGCCGCAGCCTCGGACATCCCCAGCGCGGCAGGCCGGGTGCAGGTGGTCTGCAATGTCACGAAGGCCCCGGTTTCACCCGACAGCAGACAGGCCGTCATCACCTCGACCCCGTGCAGCGCCCGGTCAAGCGAGCAGCGCGCATCGCGGCCCGCAAGAATGGCCTGCGCCATGTCCGCAAGCCCGGCGGTGCGATAGTTCGCCAGCGCGCCGTGCTTGGGATGCTCTTGGTTGGGCCGTCCCAGCGGGTGGTCCCATCCGGGCACGGCCGCGATCACCCCGTCCTTGCCGCCCAGTTCGACCACCCCGCCAAAGAAGTTGGGGTCGGGCAGGTACAGCGTGCCTTCCGTGCCGTAAAGCTCCATATGCGCCCGCTTGTGGCTCCACACGTCCCAACTGGTCGACAGGTTCACCGTGGCCCCGCTGGCAAACTCCAGCAGCGCATGGATGTTCGTGGGTGTCTTGACGGGAATGACTTCGCCCTTGCGCGCATCGGACCCGATGGTGCGGGTTTCCGTGGCGCTTGACGTCAACGCGCCGACGCGGCGGACCGGCCCCAGAAGGTTGATCAGATTGGCGATGTAGTACGGCCCGAGGTCCAGCATCGGCCCGCCGCCCGGCAGAAAGAAGAAATCCGGGTTGGGGTGCCAGGCCTCCATCCCGTGGTTCAGAACCCCCGCCGACCCAGCGGTGATCGTGCCGACCGCGCCCTCGTCCAGCAGGGCGCGCGCCTGCTGATGCGCGCCACCCAGAAACGTATCGGGCGCACAGCCCACCGACAGACCCCGTGCCGCCGCCAGATCGCGCAAGGCCAGACCGTCGGCCAATGTCAGGACCAGCGGCTTTTCCGAATAGGCGTGCTTGCCCGCCTCAAGAATGGCCTTCGTCACCGCGAAATGGGCCTCGGGAACGGTCAGGTTGATGACCATATCAACCGCCGGGTTGGCCAGCAGGTCCTCGACGGAGTGCGCCTGTACGGCGAATTCCGCCCCGCGGTCACGCGCGGTTTGCAGATTGACGTCCGCGACACTGCGCACCTGCAATCCCCGGAACAGGGGTGCGAGCCGCAGGTATGACGTCGAAATATTGCCGCATCCGATGATGCCGATGCCAAGGGCGTCCATCTCAGTATCCTTTCACCGCAGCCAGCGACCGCGTGGCAAACCGCACATGGTCTGCGGGATTGTCATGTTCCAGCACGAACACCCCGCATCCCGCATTCCGCAGCACGGGCATCAGACCGGCCCAGTCGACCGTCCCGTGGCCCACATCGGCCCAGCCATCCTCGGCCGTGGTCCCGGCGGGGGCTATGTCCTTGACATGCGTCGCGGTGATCCTGCGGCCGTGCCGCGCGATCCAGTCCAGCGGGTTGCCGCCTCCGCGCAGCACCCAGGCGACGTCCATCTCCCATTCCAGATCGGGCCCGCCTTCAAGGATCGCCTCCATCGGGACCACCCCATCGGGGGTGGGCACGAATTCGAAATCATGGTTGTGCCAGCCAAAGCCCAGCCCCGCCTTGACCAGCGGCGCCCCCGCCACCTGAAGCCGCGCGCCGAACGCCGTCCAGCCTGCCCCATCGGTCGGCCGGTCTGCGGGCAAGAGATAGGGGCAGTAGACCGTCTGCATTCCCAGCGTCTGCGCCGCCGCAATGACAAAATCCGGCTGCGTCTCGATCATCTCCAGCGAGAAGTGCCCGGTGGGCATCGTCAGCCCTGCTGCCGACAGCCCTGCCGACAGATCCGTCAGCCTCGCCGCATCGGCATACAGCCCGCCGAATCCTTCCACCGCCACAAACCCTGCCGCGGCAAGCATGTCGAAAGTGCCCTCCAGCGGCGGAAAGTTGCGCGAGGAGTAAAGTTGATAGCTGATCATGATAAGCCCTTTCGGCTAGTGCGACCCGCAGGTCGCGGAATGAAGATCCCGGCAGACAAAGCGCGCCTGCGCCCCGTCCTCGTCAGGCGTGAACGTCAGGTTAACCGGCACTCCCGGCAACATCGCGAATCCGTTCGCAGAAAACCGCCCCGGAACATCCGCCTCGACCGCGACAAACAGCGCCAGCGCCTGCGCCGTCAGCGTCAGGCGGTTGCCGTCCACTCGGACGTCGATGTGCGGCGGCTGAAGGTCATAGGTCTTGTAGGGCTTTGGCGCATAGACATCGCTGTCTTGCGTGCCGTCGGACCCCTGCCAGTCATAGGCCAGCATCTCCCCCGGTCCCAGATCGGCCAGCGGCACCTGCAACAGCGGCAAGGC
>JAIYDJ010000105.1 GCA_027487575.1 Rhodobacter sp.
GCTTCAACTCCCCCTCCGTCCGCTGCCCCGCAACGAACGGTCTGACAGATCAACAGGGGGTCAAAATTGCACGCCGATCACCCCGCCTAAGGGGTCAAAATTGCACGCCGAAACACAATTCCGCCCATGACCTGATTTCGCTGGGTTTCAAGACGTCTGCAACGCACGCGGCGCTTTTGAAGGGCACCAGGTCTGTGGCAGATGCAGACCCGGCCGGGTATGATGCGATCTTTGTTGCCGGTGGCCAGTCACCCATGGTGACGATGATCGACGACACCGTTCTGCATGGCTTTGTGGCGAAGGTGTATGAAGCCGGGCGGATCGTCGCCGTCGTCTGTCACGGCACCTGCATCCTCTTGAAGACGCGCCTTGCGAACGGCGATCTGCTGGTCAAGGGCAAGACCTGGACCGGTTTTGCCAATTCGGAAGAAGCCTATGCTGACGCCTGGGTCGGGCATCGGATCCAGCCCTTCTGGATAGAGGAAGAGGCCAGGAAGATCGAGGACACCAACTTTGTCGTCAACGGGCTGTTCAAGCCATTTGCCATCCGCGACGGCAACCTTGTCACCGGGCAGCAGCAGTTTTCAGGCGCTGCGGCGGCGGAACTTGTGGTCCAGACGCTGGGGCGGTGAACCGTTGCTGCGCCGGGAAGTTCCGGGTGCCATAGGGATGCATCTGGTCCCGAAAAGATCGGCTGCACGGTGATGGCTGCGGCGCGGGGCTGCAAGGCCAGGGTCGCCAGCCCCGCGCCCCGTCTTCAGATCGTCCGGATGCGCTTCACGAAGGTGGACATGGCCCCCGTCATGCGCACGGCGGCCTCGTCGACGTTGTGCATCATCGCCATGACTTCCGTGGCTGCTGACGATGCGTTGGCAGACGCTTCCTGCAAACCCGAGATGCTCGCGTCGACCTCGCCCACCTGAATTGCGGTGTCGGCCATCCGTGCCGCGATGCCGGACGTGACGGCACCCTGCTGCCCGGCCGCGCTGGAGATGGTTTTCGCCTGCCCGTTCACATCGGTGATCGCGGCGGATATGGACCGGATCGCGACCGAGTTGCGCGCCACCGAGGCAACGACGGTCCTGATTTCGGTTCCGATCAACGATGTGGAGTCAACCGTGTTGGCGGCCAGCTTCCTGATTTCTGCCGCGACCACCGCAAACCCCCGGCCCGCGTTGCCTGCATGGGCGGCTTCGACCGCGGCGTTCAGCGCCAGAAGGTTGGTGCGCTTGGCGATCTCGTCGATCATTCCGACGATTCCGGTGATGCGGCCCGCGACACACTCAAGTTCCGCCAGCATGACCGACGCATCCGCCGCCTGGACCGATGCGGCCTCGACCAGATGCGCGGTGCGGGAAATGCCTCCGACAATGTCGGAAATCGACGTGGACAGTTCTTCCGATGCGCTGGCCACCGCCGCAACCGAGGCGGCGGTTTCGCGGGCGCTGTCCTTGGCGGCAAGCGACTGGCGCGAGGTTTCTTCGGCTGTCGCGGCCATCGTGACGGCGGCGGCGCGGGCCTGTTCCGCCGCCGAGGACAGCGCCTCGACCACCTGACCGGCCTGCAGGTGAACTTCGGCACCCAGTTTGCGGATCGGCCGGATCAGCACCTGCGCCAGAATCAGTCCAGCGGCAAAGATCACTGCGGCAAGGATCAGCGCATTGCGCCCCGCGTCCCGCGCGGCGAGCGTTGCCTCGGCCAGCGCCTCGTCCTTCTGCACTTCGGTCACCAGACGCCAGTCCAGCCCCGGCAGATCCAGAGGCGCACTTGCGGCAAGGACAAGCTCTTGCCGGTGGTTAAGACCTTCGGAAAAGCCGACCTCGGTTGTTTCACCTGACGCGAAAATGTCCACGACCGGGCTGTCGATTGTGTCGCCGACGCCGGTTTCTTCGCCGAGCATTGGCACAGAGCGGAACTGCATGCTGTGCGAAAAGATGTAGGTGTCCTCGCTGTCATACCGCCCGGTCCGCAAGCGCAGGACGTTGTCGGCAAAGTCCTGCGGCATCTGAGCCGCCAGAACGCCCGCGAATTTTCCGTTCTCGCGCACCGGCAACAGCAGGAATGCCGCCGCAGCGCCGTTCGACGGGGCATAGGGTGTGAAGTCGACATAGGTGAACTCTTCGGTCCCACCGGAATCGATCAGGGCGATGACCGACCGGGCGAACTGGGTGTCCCTGTAGGGCCCGCTGCGCAGCGAGGTTCCGAAGTCGGTTTCCTTGAAGACGGAATAGACGATGCGCCCCTCGGTCGGCTCGATCAGGAACACATCGTAAAAGCCGTACCGCACCAGAAGCTCTGCAAATCCGGGGTGGAAATTGGCGTGCAGGTTGCTGTAAAGGCTGCCGTCCCCGGCGTCCACAAGCGCCTGTTTCTGCCCGATTTCGTGCCGGTTTCCAAAGATGTAAAGCTGCTGAAGCAGCTTTGTCGTCTCGTCCAGTCCGCTGGTCCAGACCGTCATGGCGTCCGAGGCTGCACCCTTGGTTGCGGCTTGCTGGGCCGCATAGCGGGCCCGCATCCCGGCCTCGTCGGGCGCTATGGTTGGTGCCTCTCGCAACTGGTCCGCCGCTCGGTCCAGCCCGTGCAGCGCGTCCAGCGAGGCGGGGGCCGTGGCAACCGTCTGCATCGCCCGCACGATGCCGTCAAAATAGGCTTCGACCGCCTGCCGTTTCAGCGACACGGTGGATGTCAGCGTCACCTCGGCAGAGCGAACCGCCTCGCGTGTGGTGCGGTCCAGATTGTTCGACGACACGATGGCAAGGGGCACAAGCCCTGCGACAAGCAACGCCACGGTGATCTTGGCGGCAAATGGTATGCGAAGGCGACTGGTCATGTTTGGCATTTACTCTGCTGGCGCGCACGTTCAGCCGTCCCCGGACTGAGAACGGCGTAAAAACTGGAACGGCCTTCGAGTGGTTTCTTTTACCCGCAAAGCCGGATTTTGTTCGGGATTGCGGTCCATCCCGTGTGGGACGACACAGATCAGCGACCTTGCTTCCAAGTTGGAACATGGCGGCCCGACGGCCACCTGCCATGCGTGTCGCACCAGACGACGGTCATTGGCTTACTGCACGATCGCCCGCCCATGTGAATCGGTTCCGGTCACCGCACCTGCGGCTTGAAAGACATGCAGGCGCAGCGTCGAGGTGACCGGAGCGTTGGGCGCAAGCCGGATCAGCCGGGCACCCCGCCTTGCGGCCTCGGTCAGGCCATGGCCACAGGCCGTGGAGCAGGGTTCAAGGCCGATCAGCCGTGTCCGGCCGTTCCATGGCGGTTCGGGCGTGCCTTGCAGTTCGCACCAGTACCACACGCAGTCAAAGACGCCGCCCTGCCAGGACAGCGCCGCAGCAAGCGACCCGTCAAGCCGCCGGATTGCGACGAAGGGGCGCGCGAAGTCGGTCAGATAGGCAAGGGATGCCATCTGCCCTGTCGGGCGCGACGCGTCCGCTGTCCCCGCCTTGGCGGGCACCGTCGGCCACTGGCCGGTCGCGCCGGGCACCCATGGGTTTGCCTGTGGATCAAAGCTTGCGTCCACCACGATCCGGGCCGCGCCCGCATCGATCACGACCGGACCGTCCAGCAGATCCGAGCCGAACGTCACATGCTGGCCCCACATCACATCGACCGCGACATCGCCCGTGTTTTCGGCGGTTTCGGTCAGATGCAGCACATCGCCCTGCAGCGTGAACCTGCGGGTCATCCGCACCGGCAGGGCGCGGAACTCATGCTCCAGCCGCAGGCCCGATGGCAACGGCGTCGCGTGCCACGCGGCCAGTGACGCCTCGCCATGAAACCCGTGATCAACCCCGCCAAACCGGCAGGCATCGCCCGCGTTGGGAAACATCAGCGGCCACCCCCCGGAATAGCGGGTCAGCCAGATGGCCTCGTCCGATGCGAACAGGTCCGGATCGGGCTCGCGCACCACATCCCACGGCACCCGGCCCAGAACCGATTTCTGCAGCCGCTTGTGAAAGATGCCGGTCACCGTCCCACCGATTTCGGGCAACAGGACGACCCGCAGGTCGGCACTTTCCAGCACGATCTCGCGGCTCACTTGACCGCCCCGGCCATCAGCCCGCGAATGAAATACCGCTGAAAGCTGATGTAAAGGATCAGCATCGGTGCGCTGGCCACAACCATTCCGGCCATGGTCAGCGGAATCTGGTTGTTGTAGCGCCCCTGAAACACCGAGATGCCCGCCATCAGCGTGCGCTTTGCATCGTCCTGCAGGAAGATCACGGCGATCAACAGGTCGTTCCAGACGAACAGCGCGTTTACCACGACCAGCGTCAACAGCGCGGGCAGCGACAGGGGCAGCACCACATGGCGCAGGATGCGGAAATCCTTTGCGCCGTCCAGCCGCGCCGCATCGAACAGTTCCTGCGGAAGCGTGCGGAAGAACGTGGTCAGCAGATAGACCGAAAACGGCGTGATCAGCCCGGCATAGATCACGATCGCCCCGCCGAAGGTGCTGATCAGGCCAAGCCGGGTGTAAAGGACGAACAGCGGCACGATCAGCACGACCGGCGGCACCGCCATCAACGACGTCGACAGGGTAAAGATCAGATCACGCCCGGCGAACTGCATCCGGGCAATCGCGTAGGCGGCAAGGCAGGCCACAACCGTGCTCAGCGCCACCGCACCCGCGGCCAGAACGGCCGAATTCACCATCCACAGCACAAACGGGCTGTCGAACAGCACGGACCGGAAGTGGTCCAGCACGAAGGCCTGCGGCAGTCCGGTCTTGTTCACGGCGAAATCGTCTTGCGATTTCAGCGCGGTCAGCAGCATGAACGCGGTCGGTATCAGCGCCATGACGCAGGCAAGGATCAGGACCGACTGCTTGACCGCATCCCCGGCCCGCATCCGTCAGGTCCCCGCGTCGTCGGTGCGGCGGCGCAGCGCGAACAACACCCAGATCAGCAGCAGCGACACTGCGAACAGCATCACCGAAACGGCCGCCGCGATGCCGGGCAGGCTGGTCCGCACCAGCGCGTTGTAGATGTAAAGCTCCACCACCATGGTCGAGGTGCCGGGGCCCCCCCGTCCGCCGCCCATGATGTAGACATAGGCAAAGACCGCTGACAGCATGGTGATGATGCTGATGACCACATAGAACTCGATCACCCCGCGCATCTGCGGGATCAGGACGTACCACGCCCTTTTCCACCAGTTGGCCCCGTCCAGCCGGGCCACTTCGGTCAGCGCCTCGTCAAGGCTCAGAAGCCGCGACAGGAACAGGATGATCCCCAGTGCGGATTCGCGCCAGATGATCAGCGCCATCACCGTCCACAGCGCGACATCCCCCGACCCGATCCAGTCCAGCGCCATGAAATCAAGGCTCAGCCAGCGCAGCACCTCGTTCACCGGGCCGGAGAACTGGAACATCTGCTTCAGCACCACGGCGACGATCGGGATGGCAAGGATGTAGGGGATGAAGATCACCGTGCGGACCAGTTTCCAGCCCCGCAGCCGTTCATAAAGCAGCAGCGATATCACCAGTGCAATCGCGACCATCACCGGGATCGCCAGCAGCAGCAGCAGATTGTGCCCGACCGATTCCCAGAACAGCGGCTGCCCAAGGACAAGCCGGTAATTCCGCAGGCCGATCCACGGCCCGTCGATGCCGCGCACCATCTTGAAGCTGAACTCGACCATGCTGACGATCGAGTAGCCGAAGACAAAGGCCAGAAGCCCGATCAGCGGCGCGACATAAAGGTAGGGCGTGATCCGTTGCGGCAGGGTCATGCCCGCACCTCGGCCCGTGGTGTGCGGCACCCCTTGCGGGGCACCGATCCGTCACGCCATGGGGTCACTTCGACAGGTCCACCACCCATTGCTGATACTTTTCCACCAGATCCGGGTTGAATTCGCGCCATTCCTGCGCGACCTGCGCCGCAAGCTCGCCCGCCTGTTCGCCGGTCAGATCGCCCGAGATCACCTGCTGGCCGGTGGGGATCGCCGCCTGTTCGTAGAACTGGCCGGGCATCAGGTTGGTGACGTTGGTGATGTTCGGGCTTTCGCCCCACGTCTTCCACATCGACCGGACCGAGTCATTCTCGATCTGGTCCGACGAGAACCGGCTGGAAGACGGAATCCACCCCGTGATGCGGTGGAAGGCGTTCAGCCGGTCGGGCGTGTTCAGGAATTCAAGGAAGGCTGCGGCGGCGGCCGGGTCCTTTGCGCCTTCGGCAATGCCGATGCCCTGCATGTCGACGATCGGTTTGCCCGCAAGCTTGCCCTTGCCGAACACCGGCATCACCATGCAGCCGATCCGCCCGTTGGTCGCCGTGCTGTCAGCGGGCAGGCGCGACCCTGCCGACGGGCCCATCGCCAGCTTGCCGGCCACGATCAGGTCGATGCCGGGGTAAAGCTCCAGCGAGGGCATGTCCTTGTTCAGGAAACCAAGGGTGCGCAACTCTTCCAGACGGACCCAGTGTTCGTGATAGCGCGGTTCGCGGAAATCCTTGTCGCCGATGAACAGCTCAACCGCTTCGCCCACCGTGTCGAGCGTCTGCACGAAGCCATGGCTCATGTACCACTCGCTCCAGTAGCCATCCTGAACGCCGCCGCCCACAGGTTCGAAACCGGCGGTCTTCAGTTTCTCGCAGGCGGCCAGAAGGTCGGCCCAGGTGGCGGGCGGGGCTTCGGGGTCAAGCCAGGCCTTTTCGAACAGGTCCTTGTTGTAGTACCAGACCATCGGCAGCGGGTACCAGCCAAGCCGATAGGTATTGCCGCCAAAGTTGCTGAGGATCGTGGGATTGGACGCGCGCAGCGTGTCTTCCGAAACAAGGCCGTTCAGCGGCTTGAGATAGCCAAGCCACGCGCTTTCCATGTGGTAGATGCCGTTCCAAAGATACTGGATGTCGGGCGGCGTGCCCGCTGCGGCGGCGGTCTGGAACTGCGAGATGACGACGGCGGTGTCCTGCAGCATCGTGGCGACCTTGGCATCCGTGTAGGCGGCCACGCTTTCGTCGACGAAGGCCTGCAGTCCGGGCAGTTCCTGTTCGCCCCACCACCACATGGTCAGTTCCGGGGACTGCGCATTCGCGCGCAGCGGACCCAGCAGGCTGCCCATGCCAAGGCCTCCAAGCGTCGCTGCAGTGCCTTGCAGGAAGCCGCGCCGCCCGAACCCTGGTGCCGTGATCATGTTCTTCGTCATGTCGTGCTGTCCTCCATTCCTGTTGTGGTGCCGCAGTCAAAAGGTGCTTGTCAGGCCTCCATCCACGACCAGCATCTGTCCGGTCATGTACCTGCAAAGACCCGAAGCCAGAAAAACGACCGTCCCCGCCACTTCTTCGGGCTGGGCGGCCCGGCGCAGCGGAATGCGCCCGCGCGCCACGTACCAGTCGCGAAACTCGGGCGTGTCGGTTTCATCGATGCCGTTCACGATGGTCATCGGCGTGACCATGAACCCCGGCGCGACGGCGTTGACCAGAATGTTGTGCGGGCCGAGTTCCACCGCCATCGACCTGGTCAGCGCAAGGATTCCGCCCTTCGCGGCATTGTAGGACCCGCATTTGCCGCTTGAGACAAACCCCTGGACCGACGCGATGTGGATGATCCGCCCCGATCCTGCCGCAACCATATGCGGCGCGACCAGCATCGAACCGACATAGACCGCGTCCAGATTGACCGCGAGGGTCCGCCGCCAGTTGTCGGCTGTGTCCTCCAGGATCGTCCAGGTGGGCGGGTTGATGGCTGCGTTGTTCACCAGCACGTCGATCCGGCCATGCGCCGCGATGATCGCCGCAACCACCCCGGCATAGCGGTCGTCGTCGGTCAGATCGAGACAGTGGGTATCGGCTTTGCCGCCTGCCGCGATGATGCCCGCTGCGGTTTGCGCCAGCGTGTCGGCTTTGATGTCCAGAAGGACGACATGCGCCCCTTCGGCCGCCATTTCCTGCGCAATCGCCGCGCCCAGACCCTGCCCGCCGCCCGTGATCAAGCAGACAAGATGTGCAAGCAGCGCCATCGGTTCCATCCATTCCGGCCCGCCAAAAACCAGACAGGACCCGCCAATGACTTCAGACAGATCGGGCAAACAACAAGTTCCGGGATACCGGACATGCAGCCAGCTTTCCGGAAGGCTAGATTTGATCCCGCGATCAAGTCAAGCTAGAAATGGGAAAGCCGCAAAGGAGACCCCGGATGACCGATGCCGTGCCACTGCTGCCGCTGACCAATGTCGGCCATCTGTTCGATCATCCCGAGGCCGTTGCGGTGGGGCCGGACGGGCAGATCTTTGCGGGTGGCGAGGCCGGGCAGTTGTACCGGTTCGATCTGGCCGGTGGGCCATGCGCCGTGGTGGCCCAGGTGGCGGGCGGCTTCCTTCTGGGGCTGGCCCATGATGCGGAGGGAAACACCTATGCCTGCGACGAACGGCTGGCCTGTGTGCACCGGATAACGCCGTCGGGCCAGATCAGCCGTTATGCCGCAGGGTTGCCGGACCAGCCGATGCGCCTGCCGAATTACCCCGTCTTCGACGCGGCCGGAAACCTTTACGTGTCGGATTCGGGCGGCTTTGGCGCGCAGGACGGGTGTATCTGGCGGATCGCCCCGGGCGGGCGGGCGGCGATCTGGGACCGCAGCGCCAACGGCTTTCCCAACGGGATGTGCCTTTCGGCCGATGGCGGCTGGCTGATCGTCGCGGAAAGCTCGCCGCCCTGCATCACGCGCGTCGCGATCGGCCCGGACGGTGCAGCCGGGCGGCGCGAGGTGCTGGTGAACCTGCCCCGCACTGTGCCGGACGGCGTCGCGCTGGACGATCAGGGAAACCTCTACATCAGCCACTACAACCCCAACCTCATCCAGCGGCTTTCGCCGGACGGCGTTCTAGACACGTTGATCGACGACTGGCAGCAACTGCAACTGGTGGCCCCCACCAACATCGCCTTCGGCGGGCCGGACCGCCAGACGCTGGTCATTGCCAGCTTGTGCGGCTGGTCGATCCATACCGCGCCGATGCCGGTGCCCGGACTGCGCCTTCACTATCCCGCGCTGCCGGATGACGGACGGACGCAGGAGGATATGCGCGAATGACCGGCGCGCGCGCCGGTGGGCGTCGGCCGGGACACCATCCTGCGGGGTGGTGGGCCGACCGAAAGCGCCGGTATGGACGGGGACAAGGCAGTTGTCGTAAGAGCCGTCGAACGTTGCACGGGTCCAGTCCGGATTCCGCAAGGCGGCAAGCTCCAGATCGGTGATTTCATGTCCAAGGTCCTTCGTGCGGTTGCAGGCTCTCCGGCGCGGCAGTCCGGACCGAAGTCAACGATGACGGACGCAGGCACGCCGGGCAAGGCCAGGGCACGCAGCGGCGAAGTGGATGACCCGAACGGGTCGCGCTCGGTCCGGCGGGCACTGCAAATTCTTGAACTGATGCTGGATCGGGCAGAGCCGGTGTCGATCGCGACCATCATCGACGCCCTCGGGATTCCCAAATCGACGGCCTATGAACTGGTGCGCACCCTGACCGACGCCGAGTATGTCGAGACATCCGGCAGGGGCAAGGGGCTTTTTCTGGGCCGCAAGCTGTTTCAGTTGGGCATGGCCTATCGCAACCAGGTCGATCTGCTGAAGGATGGCAGCCAGATCGTGGAAGAACTGCGCGACATCACCGGCGAGACAGTGCAGTTTTCGGTCTTTGCCGATGACCACATGCAGGTGCTGATGAAGGAAGAGGGCCTGCGGTCCATCCGCATCATCAGCAACATCGGGTCACGCGTGCCGGTCAACTGGGCGGCGGCGGGGCGGCTGCTGGTGTCGGACATGAAGGATGCCGATCTGGCGCAGTTGCTGGAACGCACCATGCGCCCGTCGCCGACCGGGCGCGCCAGCATGAACGTGGCGACGGTCATCGAACAGGTCCGTGCCTTTCGCGCGCTGGGCTATGCCATCGAACTGAACGAGGTGAACGATCATGCCGGGTGTGTTGCGGCCCCGGTGGTCGACGAACACGGCCATTGCGTGGCCGCAATCAGCGTAGCTGTCCCGGAACACCGGCTGGCCGAACCCGACCGGTCAGTCCTGATCGCCGACGTCACGGCGGCGGCGGATCGCCTGTCCCGCCGCCTGTCGGGTCACTAGGGCGCGCCTGGCCTGGTTGTCGTGGGAGACCGGATGCCGCAAACACCCACGATCGCCGCATTTGATGCTTGTCCTGTCCTGCAAGACGATCTTCGCCAAGGGCACGCTCAAACAGGTGTTGACAGGTCGACCGCATCATTCCTAGTTTTTGTCCACGTCACCGCACATCTTTCCGGAATTTCGGAATTGCACGCGTGGCAGGCCGTTGCCGTGACGTCAGCCGGGGACGACATGGCGGACCCGGACACACCCGCGACGACGCGATGAGGGCGCACATGCATTCAACACAGGAATAGCAATGCGGCCGGCACTGGACAAGCGCATGACCCGCCCCGCGTGTCTTTCCCTTCCTTGCCGCCTGTCGGCGTCGCAAGTTGCCGGCCTTCCCGACCACCCAGCCCACAGGAACGCGACATGAAGATCGAAGCCGTTGATTTCTTCTACCTCTCGATGCCGGTCGTGACCGATGCGGGCGATGGCAGCCAGGATGCGCTGGTGGTTCGCGTCGTGGCGGGCGGGCAGGTCGGCTGGGGCGAGTGCGAGGCGTCGCCGCTGGTGTCGATTGCGGCCTATGTCTGCCCGATGTCGCACGGCGCCTGTCGGCCTGTCCGGGATTCCGTGCTGGGTCAGGACCTGTCATCCCCAGACGACATCGCCCGGATCGCCGCCGATCTGGAACTGAACAGCATGGACCTGCTGCAGACGGCGCACACCTTTTCGGGCATTGAAATGGCGATGTGGGATGTGCTGGCCCGCAGCCAGGGCCGCCCGGTCTGGCAGGTGCTGGGCTATGACCGTGCCTTCCCCAAGACGCCCTACGCGTCGATGCTGTTCGGTGACGACCCTGCCGAAACGCTGTCGCAGGCGCGGGCGGCGGTCGCTGCGGGGTTCCGCGCGATCAAGTGCGGCTGGGGCCCGTTCGGGCGCGGCAGTCTTGCCGCGGACGCCGACCAGCTTCATGCCGCGCGCGAGGGACTTGGCCCGGACGGCATCCTGCTGGTCGACGCCGGGCAGATCTGGCGCGAGGATGTCGAGGCGGCGGCCCTGCGGCTGCCGGTGCTGGAGCAGGTCCGCACGACATGGCTGGAAGAGCCGTTTCTGGCCCACGCCTACGAAGCCTACGGCGCCTTGGCCGGTCGCAGCCGCATCGCGCTGGCCGGAGGCGAAGGCGCGCACAATGTCTTCATGGCGCGCCATCTGATCGACTATGGCAAGCCCGGCTATGTCCAGATCGATTGCGGCCGGATCGGCGGCATCGGTCCGGCCAAGAAGGTGGCGGATTATGCGGCGGCGCGGGGCGTGACCTACGTCAACCACACCTTCACCTCGCATCTGGCGCTGTCGGCCTCGCTTCAACCCTATGCAGGACTGCAGCATCATGAAATCTGCGAATATCCGATCGCGCCGAAAGCGGTCGCGTCCGATCTCTCGGACGGCCACCTTCTGCCCGATGCGAACGGCCAGATCGTGCTGCCCGACGCCCCCGGTCTCGGCATCGCGGCCAGTCCCGAAGGCATGCGCCCCTATCTGGTCGATGTCGAAATCCGCGCCAAGGGCCGCACACTTTATGAAACTCCGGCCTTGTAATCCCCCGCAGCACCGGCCCCGCCATCAGGATCACCATTGATGCGCACCCGTCGGGCTTGTACCGGCCAGGACCCTTGCGGACCGCGTAACCGATCACCGCGTGTATCGGCTGCGATGTGACCCGAGAATGGCCAGGGCTGTGGCTTTGGCCGGTTCAGATCTCGAACGGGTTCTGGCTGTCGAATCCGGGGTCCTTGCGACCGACGACCCAGTGGTTCGGCGTCTGGGTTTCGGGCATCAGGTGCAGGATTGCGCGGTGGAATTTTTCATAATCGCCGCGAAAACCCTCTTCCAGAACCTGAAGCAACCGGCTTGTGAACAGCCCGTTGATGTCGCCGTCGCCCGAGGTCTGATTGTCCTGACAGCCGGAAATCAGCCGGACGGTGCAGGGCAGGGGGCGGTCCACCTCGCGCCGCTGTGATCCGCCGATGCCATCAAACTGGCCGGATTGCGGGTTCAGCGCGCGGGAAACCTCGCGGTACAGCGCCTGATGTCTGGCGTTGACGTCGCGGCGGACGTGGTCCGGCAGGCAACGCGGGCGGGGCCGGATATCCGGGTCGGCTGCCGCGTCAATCGACACCAGCCCCGGTGCGGTGTTGCGAATGACGCTACCGCTATGGCAACTGTCCGAGATCACCAGAAGGCGGACCCCCTCGCGGAAGGCGCGCCAGCCTTCGTAAAGCTCGTCGTCCAGCAGTTGGCGGTCGTAAAGACACCAGGTTTCATCGCGCCCGTCGTCCCTTTCGTCGCCGCTGAAATCCGGAACGGACGCGCCGTGCCCGGCATAGGTCAGCAAGAAGATGTCCCCGGCCTGCAACTCTTCGGCGGCGCGGGCAATGGCAGCGGTCACGGCCTTCGCCGTCGCTTCCCCGTCCAGCAGGATCTTGCGGTCGGCGTAGCCTGCGGCCTCTGCGATCCGTTCCATCGCGCGCGCGTCATTGTGGCACCCGTACAGGGTCTGCGGGCCGTTGTAGTGGTCGGCGTCGACCTTGTTCAGACCGATGTGCAGGGCATATCCCTTGTTCAGACCGGTCGGTTCGATCTGCCCCCGCTGCGATCCGGCCCGTGTGGGCGAGGGTGATCGGCCGCGCCCAGGGGCTGCAACCGCAGCGCCTGACCGGCTGCGCGTTGCGGCCTTTTGGATCGCCGCATCGAATTTGGCAGCGATCCTGGTGAAGCCCGCAGGGTTCGGGTGCAACTCGTCAGCCCATTCCTTGTCCGAAAGCGTGCCGCGGTTGTTCAGAAACACCACATGCGGATAGCGCTGCGCCAGCCGCGACATGGCGAGGGAAAAGCGGTCGATCAGATCCCGCACGATGGCGCGTTGCAGGTCCGGATCGACGATCCCAAGCTGTTTCATCGGTTTTCCCAGCCACTTGCCCTTGACCGGGATGGCATAATCGTAGCCGTGGCAGATCGCGGTCACGCCCGGCGCCTCGCGGGCGATCCGGCGAAAGATCCTGTCGAACCGCCGGATGGCGTCATCCACCAGCCCGGTATAGGACGCCCTGACGTGCTGTGCCGGGGTCAGGGCCGGGTCGAAGGGCCGCAGATGGGTCTTCAGGTCGCCGCCGCCGAGGGCATCGTTGCCGCCCCCCGACAGAAGCAGGACCCGCGCCCCGACCCGGTGAACCTCGTTCAGGTATTCATCCTGCGCCAGCATCTGTGCCAGTGTGTCGCCCGCCGCCGCCAGATGCGAAATCGCATAGGTGTCGTTCAGCGCGCCGACCACGTCGCGTTGCGGATAGGCGAACCACGAATCCCCCTCGGCCACCAGGATCGGGCCGTCGTACCCGCCGAGAAGCTTCAGTTCGAATTGCCCGCGGCGCAGCAACCGGACCAACCCGTTGAACCCCGGCAGGGCCAGGGCCGCGCGCTGCATCGCCTCGGGCGTGTCGCCCATGTCCACCAGCGCCGGGTCATAAGTGACCTTCAGGTGAAACGCGCCGGCCGGGTCGGGTTCTACCTTGAAGTAGGCGGCGAAGTCTTCGACCTTCGCGCCCGGCGCATACATCTTCCTGAGAAGGTCTTCAGCCGAAATCTTCTGGGTCATCTGGAATTCCTCCTGGGATCAAGGGCGGGGGTGGGGGTGCTGCGCGGAACGCGGCGATGACCTGGGCCAGATGGGCCTTGATCGCCACGTGTTGCAGCACGGCCGTGGCCGACAGATCGCCCGCAGGCTGTTCCGGGGCGTCCAGCCGTTTGCGGATCGGATTGCCGCGCAGGAGGCCCCGGAAATCGAACGCGCCCACAAGCCGGGTCGGGGTTTCTTCGAACGCGCGCGAGACGAGATCGGTCCATGATCCGCTGTAGGGCCCGACGGTCAGCCGCTGGTCGAAGGCGGCGCGCGGGCGGAACAGCGTGGCGCGGCGCTGTTCTTTGCTGTGCCAGACGTCAAGGAACCGGCCGACCGACGGGTTGAAATCCTGGGCCGTGATCAGCGGGGCCACCAGCGTCAGGCTTGCCAGCACTTCGATCAGGTGGGTGTCGCGTGCGTCACGGTCGGGGCCATCACACAGAAGGGCGGCGAGCAGCAGGACGCCCGCCCCTTCGGACACGATGTGCAGGCGCTTGCCGGATTTGGCGCACATGCTGACGATCTGGCGCAGCGCGTACGCGGCATCCCCTTCGGGTTCAAGGTCGGCGGCGGTCGTGGCGGCGCGCCGTGCGTCGCGCCACAGCGCCCGGCCGACCGGGCGGGACATCTGTTCGATCCGCCGGTTCGCATCGTCGCGGTCGCCTTTCGCGATGGCAAGGGCCGCCTCGAACAACGGCTTCAGCGCATCCGCCGCGCCCGACAGCAGGCCGTTGACCCACAGCAGCGACAAGCCATGCACCCCTGCCACCCGGTCTTCGTCCTGCGACCGCGCGATCCGGGCCATGACCTGATCCGTGGGCGTGATGTCGCCGTTGAACGTCAGGCGGATGTCGGTGACCGTTCGCTTTGCCGGCGACATCAGGTGTCCCAGCGTGGTCTCCAAGCTATGGCGGGAGTCGGGATAGCTGCCCGTGGTGACATGGCGCCCGTCGTCGAGGTGGATGTAGTGGCCCAACACCTCCAGCCGGCGCACCGAGGGTGCCGCCTGGACCGCCTGTGCCGCCTGTACCCCGCCGAACATCGCGGTGCCTTTCGGTCCCACGGCAAAGCGGAACGATCCCGGCGTGGGCGCCGCCAGGCGAAGCGCCCAGGCATCGATCACATGGCCCGCCCAGTCGGCATAGGGCCACAGCGCGATTCCGGGCAGGGGGGGGCCTGCGTCGAACGCATATCCGCCCCAATCGGGCCCCCATGAATTCAGCACCAGAAATCCCGACTCGTCATAGCCCACGATGACAAAGGCGTGACCGCCGCCAAGACGCTGCGACGTGTTGGCCGGCGCGATCGCCCCGTTCTTGGGCGCTTCCCATCCGTCGTGCAGTTCTGCCGAAACATACAGCGCACCAGCCTCGATCAGCGCTGCGTGGTAATCGTTGATGAAGGGCGGCACCCGGTAATAGGCCCCAAGCGTCAGGTTGCGCGCCTCGCGCATCGCCTCGACCGACGCCGTTTCGACATTGTCGCCAAGCGCATTCAACGGCCGCTCGTTCCACGTCGTTTCGCTGCAAACGCCGGTGTTGTAGAACCCTTTCAGACCGGACCGCAGGCTGTAGACATCCTGCGACGGCCTGCCCTGTTCGATCCCTTCGACTTCCAGCGCCATCGCATACAGCATCTGCCCGCTGGACGGCCGGATGCGGCTTTGCGCACCGATCAGATCACCCTTGCGGCAGAAGGTTTCGATGCGCTGGATGTCGACCAGAGCCGCCAGCGCATCGCCGATGCAGCGCGGCTCGGTCCCCTGATTGCGGATCGGCAGGTTCAGCCGATAGGCGCTGTTGGCCGGGGCCATGGCGGCGCACAGGAACCGTTCCTGCAACGGACCGAGGGTCGGACGATAGAGCAGATCGCGCGTGTCCGAAGGGTCGCGGATGATCGTGCCGCTGTAGCCCGACTGTTGCCAGCGCGGCACGGCGGTGGGCACGCGGGCGTCCCTGATCGGCTGGCGTTCCGCGTTCATCGGAAACTGCCGCGCCTGTCCGACAACCTGCCTGCGGTGACGGCGTCGGCGATCCGGGCGGCACGGTTTGCGGAATCGGTCATGCTGGTGGTGTGGCGCAGGGTCAGATACCGCGCGATCACCGCGCGTTCCTCGGCGTCCCCCCATTTGGCCGGGTCGGGTTTGCCCAGGCGGGCGGCAACGTCGGCAATCGCGGTTGCGATGGTCTTGGGCACATGCCCCGGCCGGTTCACATGCTGGTCCAGCAGATGCGCCACGGCCAGTTCGGACGACACGTATTGCGCCAGGGTCCGGTTCCCCAGGGCTGGCACGGGCGCGAGATAGAACACCGGAATCCGGTCGATCGCCGCCTGCACATAGGCGCGCCGCACCTCGACATCATGCGCGGCCCGCCAGAAGCGATAGGCCCACAGATGCCCGCGAAGCGGTGCCTTCAGCGCCGCCGTGTTCAGCCGCGTACCGTTCAGGACGAAAAAACCCCGCCCGACGGCAAAGGGCTTTGCCGGGGTCACCAGGACATCCAGCCCAAGCGCCCCGAAGTAGGTGGCAAAGGTGGCGGGCGCGCGGTGTTTCAGCACCGACAGCGCAAAAGGCAACTCGCCCGCGCCGGTGCCTTCGGACACGGTCCACTGATAGACGCTGGCCGAAAGCACCGCGTTGTCCCAGGTGTTGATCGCCTCGATCCGACCCTCGTTGACCGAAACCGCGCGCATGACCCGCTGCAGGCTGGGCGAAAGACCCGGAAAGGCGTTGGGGTCCTGATCAAAGAAGGCATCCAGCGCCGTCTGACCGATGTTGAACAGCCCAAGCTTGAACAGTTTGCCGAACACGATCCCACCCGGCCCCCGCACCGAGGTGCCGACGACCCGGATGTCCGAGGCGTCAGCCTCTGGCGGGACGGGCGGAGCCTTGGCGCGCGTCAGCGCACGCCCGGCGACATCCGCAGTGTCGGCCAGCCTGAAGCAGCGCCGCGAAAGCACGCCTTCGACGTCGCCCGCAACAACTTCGGCCCAGGAGGGGGGACCACCCCGGACTTGGACTTCGGTGCCCCGCTGCAGGGTGCGCAGAGGCATTCCGCCCGGAATGTCGCGCAGCAGGGCCTTGCGGGCGGTCACGATGGCTGTGGTCATGGCTTGCCTCTCCCGTGGTTCGTGCCGCGTTCAGGGACGCAGGGCTTCGGTCAGGATGTTCTTCAGCACCGCCTCACGCTCGGCCTCGAGCTTGGCCTTGCGCTCGGCATTGGTTTCGGCGGCGATGGACCGGCCCAAGGCCTCGGCCCGTTCGCGGTATTTCATGTCGGACACCAGCTTCATTCCCGCCACCAGCGCGTCGAGCGACGCACCCGTTGCGGTGCCGGCCGAAAAGAACCGCTCCAGCAGGGCGGTGCTGGCAGCCGTGGGCGCAAAACCTGCAAGTGCGGGCTGATCCCGGCCATCCACGCTCAACACCACATAGGGCTCATCGCCGCGATAGGGATCGCCGTTCCGGTCCAGAAGGCCAACCCCGTCGCGGAACGAAAAACCCTCCACGTCCAGCGCGCTGTTGGCCATCAGCCGGAAACCGGCCTGATCCGGTGCTGCGCCGGCCAGATCGAAGGTCAGCTTTTCGGTCTGGCTGAACACCGGACCATCATAAAGCGCCGATGCGAAGTCCCCGGCGATGCCGACAAGCTGGCTTGCCCCCAGCAGAAAGCCGCGGAAGGGCATGAAAAGGGGCAGGCCCTGCAGGGTGTCCAGGGTCTGGCGCACCGATTCCACGAAGTGCGAGGGAAACTCGGCAACGGCAAGTTCGACCGTGACCTTCACTTCGGGTTTCAGCAGCGACGGCGTATAGCTGACCAGCATGGTTCCGTCCTCGAAGGCGCTGCCTTCAAGGGTGCTGTACGGGGCGACCCCGCGCCGGACCAGGTTCAGCGCCCGGGCCGAGGCCGAGAAGACATCGAAATCCTTGACCCCCGAGACAACCGCCACATCCCCCGCCGAACTGAAAAACCCGCCCGTCGGGTAGGCCCCCGTATAGATGTGCCGGATCTGCACCAAGAGCGGCTTGCCAATCCCGATGGGATGAAACGGCACGCCCGCCTCCCCATCGGCATTGCCCACCGGGCTGCGCAGGGCCACGCGGCGCGGCGCGTCCCGGTCGATCGTGCGGCTGCGCCACGCGCTTTCGGTCACGACCTGACCGTCGATGATCTGACAAAGTGCCATGACGTGTCCTTCCGGATATCAGGGTTTGGCCCAGTTTGCCTCGGTGCCCCGCGTGTCGATGTGGACGAAGTTCTGCGATGTGTAGGTGCCGATCCCGCCGACAAAGCGCGCATCGTCATTGCGCAGGCGCACCGCGACGCGACGCCAGATTTCGGGGGTGCCCGACTGGCAGGTGAAGTCGATGGCGTTGAATTGCGAATGCAGGCTGTTGTCTTCGCCCCCGACGCAGTCGTTGTAGGCCGGACTGCGATAGCAACTGGTGATCCTGACCGCCGTGCCCAGTTCACCCCGGATGCGGTCCAGCATCAGCGCGGTGTTCGTGATCCTCGGCCACAGGTGTTGGGGCGGGAAGGTGTTCAATCCCTTGCAATCGCCCGACTGGTTGCTGCCGCCAAGCTGCAGGAATTCGTCGGGGTGAAAATGCCGCAGGTCCAGCGACTCGATGAACGCCTTGAAGGCGGCGTGATCGGCCCAGCCGGACGTGGACCGCGACAGGCCCAGACCGCGCCCGCCGCCCTTCAGAAATGCCGGTGAAAAGGCGTCGGCCTCTGGCGCGGAACGTTCGCCGTCTTCGGGATTGGAGGTGCCGGGCCCACGCGTTCTGGCCGGCCTTGCCACTTCCAGAAACGCCTGGACCCGCGCATCGCTTACCCCGCCGGCCTCGGCTTCGATGGCGTCGCCGAAGCTGGCCGAAAGAGCGCGGGACGGCAGCGCGGATTCAAGGTGTTTCTCGATGCCTTCGACCAGTGCGGCAGAGATCGCATCGCGGTAGCCTGCATCGGCCAACCGGCGTTCTTCGTCGGCCCGGTCCAGAAAACTGATCTCGGCCAGACAGGCGGCTGTCCCTGGGTGATGGAACCCCAGCTTCAGCACGCCCAGGCCTTGCGGCTTGATCCGGGTGGCGGGATCGAAGGTCTGGTTGCGGTCGCGCAGCCCGGTTACCGCCAGAAGCGCATCCTGCACAGCAAGGCTCAGCCGGGCCGACCGGGTGGTGTGGTTGGTTTCGACCAGTGTTTCGGTGCCCTGCGCGTCGTGGTTTCTGGACCCGTTGAAATGGATCGAGACAAAGACATCGGCCTTTGCCGTCCGCGCCACGCCGGCCCTATCGCGCAGCCGCAGGTTGATGTCGGTGGTGCGCGTGGCGATGGCGCGGTGACCTGCGGTCGCCAGCTTGGCAATCACCCGTGTGCCGATATCCAGGGTCAGGTTCTTTTCAAGCGTGCCGTTCGGGCCGACAGCGTTGTTCCAGGTCGAGTCCCTCGGGATCGTGGCCGATCCGCCATGCCCGGGGTCGATGACGACAATTGCCATGTTCCTAATCCTGCGTTGACCAAATCTGCACACCACTCTCGACCGGGGTCCCGCAAAATCAAGTTGCGCAAAAGTCCGTGCCGCTTATTTGCGCTGAATTCACGCAAAGTGCCGTTGGGCCGCAATCCGTCGCCGAACGGACCGTTTCGGTGCTGTTCCTTTGGGATCGCAGACAGGGGTTTTCAGTCTTCCCGTGGTGCCGAAAAGCCGGGCTGGATCAGCGCAAGCAGCGCGGCACGGCTGGCCAGCGCGGTGCTGAAGCTGGTGCCTTCGACCGTCGCGGTCGTCCCCGACCGGTATCCCGGTGCCAGCAGGCCCGACAAGGTCCGTGACCGGTCGGCGTGAAACGGAACGCCGTCCGCGGTCGGCGGAAATCCAAGCGGATCGCCGCGCGACGTCCAGCGGGCCAGTGCCGCAAACGCGGTGGGCATCTCTGCCTCTTCGCCAGGGGGGGGCCACGTTTCGGTGTCAGCCCCGATCTGGCGCACCGCCGCGAGGTCCAGCCCGTTGACCATCACGGCCCCGGTACCGGGCCCGATGGCGTTCAGCGTTCCGTCGCGTTGCGGGCGTGCCCCCGCGTCGGTCAGGCGCACCAGTCTGGCGGCCGGGCTTTCACGGCTGTAGGGCGTCAGGCTGCGCTCGGACTGCAGCGAGACGGCCGCCCGCAGGTCACCCGTACCGGACACCGAGATTTCCCAGATACCGGCCGGTGCACGGGCAAAACCAATCCGGCGCGGCCCTGTCGGCGCGATGCATACAAGGCAGCCGATTTTCTTGAACGTGCTTTCCCCCGGCAGGATGTACACGCGGCCGATCGTTTCGGCCGCGCCGCCCGAGCCTGCCACCAGATCGAACACGGCCCCCGGCACCATCGGCAGCGACAGGGCTTCGTCCTGTCCCGGTGGGCAAAGGTGAAGCCGACAGTCGGGTCCGGCATGGGAAAACCAGACTTCGGCGAAGGTCGACAGCGGGTCCGATGGCGGAACGAACCAGCCGATGGAGGATTTCCCTTGCGCCATGTCCAGAACCGCATGGCCGCGCGCCAGTCCGTCGTTTCCTGCGGGCATGAACAGGCGCACCTGCGGACAGGCCTGCAGCCAGCCGCGCAGCCGTTCGTTCAGATCGCCCGTGCCATCCTTCGGCCCGGCAGCCAGCCCGTAGGACAGATTGACCACAACAGGCGGCGGCGCGTTGCCAAAGAGTTCGGTCAGCCGCGCGTCAACCCATTCCAGCGCCAGATCGACAAACACGTCCAGAAAAACGCCCGAAGCCGACAGCAGCCGGTTCGAGGGCAGGGAAACAGCAAGGATCGGCACAGTCCGCAACGCCGCCGCTTCGGGCGAGCGATCCTCAGGGTCGGTGCCTGCCGCAAGGGCAAGGACACTGGTGCCGTGCGCCGATGTCAGCATGGCCCCGCGCGAGGCGAACGCCTCGACCAGATTGGCGACGCCCAGATCGCGCAATCCGGCGTCTTCGGTCGGTAGATCGGCCGCGCGATGAAAATCGTCCTGTCGCACCTCACGACCAAAGGGCACACGTGTATCGGCGCGCCAGGCCCCTTCCATCAACCACTGCGCCAGAATGCGCGGGCGGGCTTCTTCGTCGCGGAACTGTTCGTGCAAGGGGTTGATATGTTTGTCGATCACGACCATCACCGCTGCAGGGCGGCACGTCGGGGCGGCAAGAGGCTGGCCGAATTCGGCATCAAGGATCGGGGTCAGCACGATCTGCTGCGCGGGATCGCCAGGCGATGGCGCTACGGGCGGCAGGGCGATGGGCCACAGCGGAACGGTGCGGCGCGGGGTTTGTTCAGCGGCGGCGACGGATGCGGTTTTCTCTGAACCGCTTCCTGCCGTTGCCTTTTTCGCAAAGGCGCGGACCTTTGCAAAATTCAGGGCACTGCCCAGATCGGCATCGCATGGTCCGCCTGCATCGGTCCGGTATTCGGCCTGCTTCCACCAGTTGACATAGGCCGATGCATCAAGGTCCGGCCAGCCCGATGCCTGCGTCTGCTGTGCGGTTATCATGGGGCCGCATGCCGCCATTCAAGCTGCGCCTTCTGCCAGAATTCGGCAAGGATGGGATGTCCGGCCGGTTCGGGTGCCACGTCGCCGTTCGCCGGGGGTGCCGCGTTCGATGTCAGCGCCGCGACACCTTCGGCGGAAAAGCTGTCTGCCGGATCGAAATCGATGCGCTTTGTCGTGCCGTTGTCCAGCGTCAGATCAACCGGTTCCAGATCGAACGGCCCGACCACACGGTGCGGCGGGGCGGGTAGCCTTTGCGCCGCTGCCACCACCCATTCGCCCAGCGTGATGCCAAGAATGGCACCTGCAAGACTGTCATGGGGAAAATGCACTCCCGCAACCGTCCGGTTTTCCGCAATGCGGTGGGCCAGTCGGCGCAACATCGCCACGGCGGCCGGATCGCCGGACAGCAGTCCCAGCACGGTGGCCACGGCATAGGCCTCGGTCGCGTGGCCCGAGGGATAGGCGGCATGGGCGGGCGTCTGGATGACGGGCTGCACGCGGTGCGAATAGGCGTGGGGTCGCGGCGCGCGGAACCCGTGTTTCAGCGGCATTTCCACCGCGATGCACAGTCTGACAACCGCCTCGAGCAGTTCCAGCGTCCATTTGCGCTGGCTTTCGTCCAGATGCGTGACCATCGCGAAAAACGACAGGATGTCATCGGTCTGTTCCAGGATTTCGGGCAGGCGATCCTCGCGCAGTTCGGCATAGCAGCGCAGCGCGGGCATCTGGCGGGCGAACTGCGCCGCCGACGGCCGGTGCAGCGTCACCAGCGGCGCACCAGTCGCAAGGTGAACCCGCGCGACGTCTGCGCCGGGCCGCACCGACAGCGCCGAGACCAGTTCCTGGTCGATCAGATCGGCCCGCAGGGCAGGGGTCAGATAGTCAAGTCCGGGCAACGGGTCATAGGGCCGGTCCGTATCCGCCCTGCCGTTCCAGACCCCCAGAATCCCGTCGCGCGCAAGGGCCAGCGCCCAGGACAGATGCGCCGAAAGCTCGCCCCCGGCATGGTCGGTCTGCCCGCTTTTCCCCGATTTTCCGGACTTGCCGGATTTCCCGCTTTTGCCCGATTTGCCCGACTTTCCGTACTCAGCCATCCCGCCCCCAGATGCCTTGCCAAACTCGTCGAACGGTAGGTCACGTCCTTGTCTTTCAGCTAGGAAAATCTGGCTTTTTGCGCAATATTTGCGGTAGCGTCCATGCGGTCGCGATCAATCCTGCAAGACGGGGTCCGGGGAATGTCGATCTTGATCCGGTTGGACGGCCCACTGTCGGTTCAAGGACCGGATGGCGCTGACCTGACGCCCAGCGGATCACGCAAGGTCATCGGGTTGATCGCGCTGATTGCGGCGGACCCTGCCCTGCGGCGCGACCGCCGGGACGTGCAGGCGCTGCTGTGGAGCAGCCGGTCCCCGCAGCAGCAATCGGCCAGCCTGCGCCAGGCTCTGGCCGAACTGCGCAAGGCACTGGGCCCCGCTGGCGGTGTCCTGCGCGCCGATCGCAACTCCATCGCCTTCGATCCGTCCCGCGTCACCGTCCTGCCTGCCACACCCGGGAGCGGCCCTTTTCTGGACGGTCTGGAAATTGCCGATCCGGCGTTCGAAGCCTGGCTGCGGTTGCAGCGCAGGCTGCGGCGGGGCAAGCGCGTCGAAGCCCTGGATGCCGATGCGGCGCGCAAGGGGGCCTTGCACCGTCCACAGCTTTTCATTCAGCGCCAGGCGGGTCAGCCGACCAATGCCGCGATGATCACCAGCCTGTTCGCGGACGCGCTGAGCCGCAGCCTGTCCGAACAGTTCACGGTCGACATTTCCGATGCTTCGGCGGGAAGTTTTCTCAGGCAAGGGGCGAACGCCTATGTCTTCAGCGCCGAAGCCGTGATCGAACCCGATTTCACGGCCTTCCGGGTGGCGTTGGAAGCGGGGCCGGGCAGGCGGCGGCTTTGGTCGGGCCACCAGCGGGACGATGGCCCCCCCGGCATGGGCGTGCTGGACCGCGACAGTCTGCACCGGTTGGTCAATGCAGCGGTCGAAAGCTACGCCGAGGTCTTGCTGACCGACCGGGACAACACGCGCGACCGGCTGAACGCCTCCATTTTGGGGCGGATCGGGGTGCGGCAGATTTTCTCGATGCGGCCCGAAGTCTATGCCGATGCGGACGATCTTCTAGACCGCGCGTTCTGTCTGGACCCAAGGGGCATCTATCTGGCCTGGCGGGTGCTGCTGCGCATCGTGCAACTGGTGGAACGCCACCCGGTGGATGCGGCCAAGGTCGCGGAAGAAACCGTCCTTCTGGCAAGACAGGCCGTGGAATACGAGCC
>JAIYDJ010000037.1 GCA_027487575.1 Rhodobacter sp.
ATCGAACTGCCGTTCATCCAGCATCGAGGATTCATCGACGAACCCCACGTCCAGCGGCTCTTCCCGCCGTTTCCATCCCTTGATGAAATCGCTGCCCTTCAGCCCCGCCGCAGCCAGCGCACCCGGGATCGAGGCCACCTGTGCAAAGAAGGCAAACGCACGGTCCAGCGCCACATCCGTCAACCCTTCGACCACCGGGCGGGTGCCCACGCCGGTCAGCCATTCGGCGATCCTCTCATATTGCGGGTCGTAGACCGGCGTATACAGGATGCGGTGGATCGTCGTGGCGGGCACCCCGCGCAGACGCAGCACCGATGCCGCCTTGTTGGTCGGGGCCAGCACCGCCAGCGTGCGGCGGTCCTTGCGCCTGCGCCCCTCGTAGTCGCCCGACACGATGTCGACGCCCGCCGCCACCATCGCGCGGTAAAGCGCCCCCAGCAGCATGGTCTTGCCCGACCCCGCCTTGCCCACCACCGCCAGCACCGACGCCCGGCCTTCCGCCTGCGGCGTCAGTCCGTCATCTAGGTCGATCCCCATCGCCAACAGTTCCCCGGCAACCCGGTCATACGCCTGGGCCTGATCGTCGGAAAAGGTAAGGGCGGGGACAAGATCGCGCATGGCGCGGACCATAGGCGACTGGACCGCCCAAGGCCAGAGCGGCCCACCGTCTAATGCGAGGTCGCCCCGGGCGGCAGCCCATCATCCGGATCGGACGCGCCCGCAACCCGTGCAACCTCTTCGCGCGCCACGGCCAGCGCCTCGTCTGCCTTCGCCGCCAAGGCCGTCATCCGGTTGGCCACTGCATAAGCCTTCAGATCGGTCAGCACGTCAAAGATCCAGTCGTGACGCATGGGGTCCCCTTGCAGGGCACGACGCCCGGCAAAGATGGTCTAGCATTCAACTGCCGGGCGAGGATATCCACTGAGTTATCAACAGTTTTGTTCCAAATGTGAACTTTCTTGAAAAGGATTGAAAGCCGCCCGCGGCGATCACATTTGCGTCGAAGAGGGGGGAACCATGCCCAGAACCCATGCCGGTGGCTGCCTGTGCGGCGCGATCCGGTTCACCGCGACAGGCCCGGCCGATTGGCCGCACACCTGTTCATGCAAGATTTGCCAGCGCCATTCCGGCGCGCTGACGCTGGCGTGGGTGGAGTTTCCGCGCGCCACCGTGCAGTGGACAGGTCCAGGCGGCACGCCTGCATTGTGGCGTTCGTCTGAAAAATCATCGCGTGCGTTCTGCCCGACCTGCGGCAGCACGCTGGGCGCCGTGGACGATGCCCCCACGATTGCCCTTGTGCTGGGCAGTTTCGATTCGCCGAACCGGGTCGAGTTTGCCCCGGTGGCCCATTCCTATGTCACCCCGCGTCCGAAATGGTGGCACGTGGTCATCGGTGACAGGCCCGGGCGCTAGTCTGCCCGGCTGGCCTCCAGCGTATCCTCGAACGTGCGCAGGCCGGTGCGGGGGGCCTGCACCAGCACGGCCATGTTGCCCGGCTTGTGCTCGTTGCGGCGCATCTTGACATGGGCCGCCGGAATCTCGGCCCAGGGAAAGACTTCCGACATGCAGGGGTCCAGACGCCGCTCCAGCATCAGCTTGTTCGCCGCCGACGCCTGCTTCAGATGGGCGAAGTGCGATCCCTGCAGACGCTTCTGGTGCATCCACATGTAGCGCACGTCGAAGGTGCAGTTGAACCCGGTGGTGCCCGCGCAGATCACCACCATGCCGCCCTTCTTGCACACCAGCGCCGACACCGGAAAGGTCGCCTCGCCGGGATGTTCAAACACCATGTCGACGTTCACGCCCTTGCCGGTGATGTCCCAGATCGCCTTGCCGAACCGACGCGCCTCTTTCAGCCAGTCGTTGTATTCGGGAGTGTTCACCGTCGGCATCTGGCCCCAGCAGCGGAACTCCTTGCGGTTGATCACGCCCTTGGCCCCCAGACCCATGACGAAGGCGCGCTTGTCCTCTTCACTGATCACGCCGATGGCGTTGGCACCCGCCGTGTTGATCAGCTGGATCGCATAGGACCCAAGCCCCCCCGACGCCCCCCAGACCAACACGTTCTGGCCCGGTTTCAGGTCATGCGGTTCATGCCCGAACAGCATCCGGTACGCGGTCGCCAGTGTCAGAGTATAGCACGCACTTTCTTCCCAAGTCAGGTGGCGCGGGCGGTGCATCAATTGCTGCGCCTGCACGCGGGTGAACTGCGCGAACGACCCGTCCGGCGTCTCGTAGCCCCAGATGCGCTGCGTCGGCGAAAACATCGGGTCGCCACCGTTGCATTCCTCGTCGTCGCCGTCGTCCTGGTTGCAGTGGATCACCACCTCGTCGCCGACTTTCCAGCGCTTCACCTTGTCACCGACCGCCCAAACGATCCCGGCTGCATCCGACCCCGCGATATGGTAGGGCTGCTTGTGGCCATCGAACGGGCTGATCGGCACGCCAAGGCCGGCCCAGACGCCGTTGTAGTTGACGCCCGCCGCCATCACCATCACCAGCACCTCGTTGCTGTCGATCGACGGGGTTTCCACCACCTCCAGCAGCATCGCGGTATCGGGTTCGCCATGACGCTCGCGCCGGATCGCCCAGGCGTGCATCTGCGCCGGAACATGGCCAAGGGGGGGCATCTCGCCCACCGCATAAAGGTCTTTTACCGGGGCATCATAGGCGGCGATTGCCGTATGGGTATCCAGGGCCATGACAAGTCCTCCCAAAATGCTGCGCCGCGGAATCGGCGCGCTCGACGCAAGAGGTACGAAGCATTGCGCAACATTGCAATAGGATTGCGGTCATTTTTGTAATTTTATGTCTGCGGCGTTGCAGCATCATCCCCAAGTTTCTGCAGCACCGGCGCTGCATAGAACCGCAACAGGGGCAGCCCCGCCGTCAGGACCATGCCGTCCGCCTGAACGATCCCGCGAGCGACCAGCGGAGCCAGTCCTTCGGCCAGGGTTGGCGCAAGGCCCGCGGGCGGCAGTTTCAGCACCGCCCCCGCATCCCGCAGCAATGACGCAAGGGCTGCCACCCGCTCTTCCAGCGGCCCGTCGCCGCCGCGCAGCACCGCCGCCGCAACCAGTGGTACCGGCAGCACCGGCACCACCGCCGCAATCGCCTGCATCAGCCGCGCGCCCAGCGCCTCGACATCCGATCCCGCCGCCAGACAGTCGCGCAGACTGACCGGCGCGCCAAAGCCCGCCGCCGCCGTGCCGAACCCGGCAAACCGCCCCCGCACCATCCGCCACAGCATCCGCAAGGTGAAGGCCGCAATCGACAGCGGCTTGGCCCGGAACCGCCGCGTGCCTTCCGTATGCGCGCCGGTCAGCAACCGGTCCTCCAGCACGCGGTCATAGGCCAGTCCCACGGGCACAAAGACAACGTCCCGCCCGCCCGGCTCGAACCCCTGCACGATGTAGGACAGCAACCCCATCCGCGCCTCGCCCACCCGCCCGTCAAGGCTCAGGCCCCCCTCGGGAAAGATCGCCTGCGTCACGCCTTCGGCGGTGATCATCTGCACGTACCGCGCCAAGACCCGGCGATACAGCGTGTTGCGGCTGCCCCGCCGGATGAAATAGGCCCCCATCGCCCGGATCATGCGGCTCAGTGGCCAGACCCGCGCCCATTCCCCGACCGCATAGGAAATCGCCGACCGCCCGGCCACCAGCCAGGTGACCAGCACATAGTCCATGTTGCTGCGGTGGTTCATCACAAAGATCACCGTCGCCTTCGGGTCGATCTGCCCCAGCGCCTGATCGATCTTTCCGATCCGCACCCGGTACATTGCCCGGCTGACCCAGCGCGCAGCCCCCGTCGCAAAGCCGAAATAGACCGAAGCCGAAAATCCCGGCACGATCTCGCGGGCATAGCGCTGTGCCTCGGCAAAGGCGACCTCGCCCGGCACCCCGGTTTCGGCGGCGTGGTCGGTCACCGCCTCCAGAACCCGCGGGTCATAGACCAGCCGCACGATCATGTCCTTGCGCCGCGCCAGCCGGAACGGCTCGATCTTGCGATCCAGCCGCGCATTGACCCGCGCCACCACCCGCTCCATCCGGCGGCGGAAGAACCAGCGCACCCCGGGCCCGATGATCCGGTCCAGCGCCGCGACCACCGCAAGCAGCAGCACAAGCGCCAAAAGCCAGACAGGAAGTTCAACGCTGCGCCACATGCGTTGACCCTAGGGCAGACGGACCCCGCCGTAAATCACCATGGCACGCCCCGCTCAGCCAAAGGCAGCAACCGCCACAGCCAGCAGGGCCAGCATCAGCCCGGCCCCCGTCATCGTCAGCACCGGCATCCGCCGCGCCGCCGCCGCGTCGCCCGCCTCCGCCAGCCGCGCCGACCGTTTCGCCATGATGATGTTGCCCACCAGCACGACCACCAGCCCCATCTTGACCCAGAACGCCGCCCCCAGCAGCGCCAGATCATGCGCCACCCAGATCAGCGCCGGACCACTGACCAGCAACACCCCCAGCCCCGCCGACCCGACCTTGCCCAGACTGTCTGCAACCCGCCCCAGAACCGGGGCCGCTTCGGGGTGCCGATCCTGCAGCATACCCACCACCGGATGCCCGAACGCCGCCGCCCCCCCAAGGGCAATCCCCACAAAATGAACCCAAAGCAGAACCGAATGAAGCATGAAATACCCCCTTTGAACGCCTCGATCCTGCCAATGCGACGCGCGTCCATCAAGAGTTATTCATGCCGCAACGCAGCGAATTGACAGCGCCATATTATTTCGCCTATCTGATCCGCAACGTAACAAAATTACAATCCGCGAGTCGCCCGATGACCAAAGACGCCCACAAAGACGCGCCGTGGCTCTTCCGCACCTACGCAGGCCACTCCACCGCCACCGCGTCGAACGCGCTGTATCGCGGCAACCTCTCCAAGGGGCAGACCGGCCTGTCCGTCGCCTTCGACCTGCCCACCCAGACCGGGTATGACAGCGACCATATCCTTGCGCGCGGCGAGGTCGGCAAGGTTGGCGTGCCCATCGCCCACCTTGGCGACATGCAGGCGCTGTTCGCGGACATTCCGCTGGACCAGATGAACACCTCGATGACGATCAACGCCACCGCGCCGTGGTTGCTGGCCCTGTACATCGCCGTGGCCGAGGAACAGGGCGCCGACATCGCCGCCCTGCAGGGCACCGTGCAGAACGACATCATCAAGGAATATCTGTCGCGCGGCACCTATATCTGCCCGCCGAAGCCCAGCCTTCGGATGATCACCGACATTGCGGCCTACACGCAGAAACACCTGCCCAAATGGAACCCGATGAACGTCTGCAGCTATCACCTGCAAGAGGCGGGGGCGACGCCGGAACAGGAACTGGCCTTCGCGCTGGCAACCGCCTGCGCCGTGCTGGATGATCTGAAAGGGAAAGTTTCACCAGCGGATTTCCCTTCGATGGTCGGCAGAATATCGTTTTTTGTAAACGCCGGAATCCGCTTCGTCACCGAGCTTTGCAAGATGCGCGCCTTCACCGAACTGTGGGACGAACTGTGCGAAACCCGCTACGGCATCACCGACGCCCGGTTCCGCCGCTTCCGCTATGGCGTGCAGGTCAACTCGCTGGGTCTGACCGAACAGCAGCCCGAAAACAACGTCTACCGCATCCTTCTTGAAATGCTGGCGGTCACCCTGTCGAAGAATGCCCGCGCCCGTGCCGTGCAACTGCCCGCCTGGAACGAGGCCCTGGGCCTGCCCCGCCCGTGGGATCAACAGTGGTCGCTGCGCATGCAGCAGATCCTCGCCTATGAAACCGACCTGCTGGAATACGACGACCTGTTCGACGGCAACCCGGCGATCGAGCGCAAGGTGGCCGAGTTGAAGGACGGGGCGCGCGGCGAACTGGCGCAGATCGACGCGATGGGCGGCGCGGTGGCCGCGATTGCCTATATGAAGGGGCGGTTGGTCGAATCCAACGCCGACCGGATCGGGCGGATCGAAAGCAAGCAAACCACCGTCGTCGGTGTCAACCGCTGGGTGGAAACCACACCCAGCCCGCTGACGGCGGGCGACGGCAGCATCATGCAGGCCGACCCGGACGCCGAGGCCGACCAGTTGTCCCGCCTGACCCGCTGGCGCGCCACCCGCGACGCCGCCGCTGTTGCCACAGCGCTGGCGTCCCTGCGCGAAGCCGCCGCTTCGGGCGCAAACGTCATGCCCCCGTCGATCGCCTGCGCCAAGGCGGGCGTGACGACCGGGGAATGGGGCGAGGCGATCCGCGCCGCCTTTGGCGAATACCGCGCCCCCACCGGCGTGTCGCGCAGCCCGTCCAACCGCACCGAAGGGCTGGAGCCGATCCGCGAAGCGGTTGCGACGGTTGCCGCCAGACTCGGCCGTCCGCTGAAATTGCTGATGGGCAAACCCGGCCTCGACGGCCATTCGAACGGTGCCGAACAGATTGCCGCCCGCGCCCGCGACTGCGGGATGGACATCCATTACGAAGGCATCCGCCTGACCCCCGAACAGATCGTCGAACAGGCGCTGGACCAGTCCCCGCATGTCATCGGGTTGTCGATCCTGTCGGGCAGCCACATCGCCTTGATGGCCGACCTGATGGACCGGCTGCGCAAGGCGGGCCTGTCCACCCCGGTGATCGTCGGCGGCATCATCCCCGAGGCGGACGCGGCCACCCTGCGCGCGATGGGCGTCGCGGCGGTCTATACACCCAAGGATTTCGAGTTGAACCGCATCATGTTCGACATCGTGGCGCTGGTGGATCGCCCCGGACTGGCCGCCGCATAGCGCGAGTTGCGCCAGATCAATGCCGGGTCCGCGAAACACTGCCACTCCGTCCGAAACGGACAGGAGATCACGATGTTTGAACAGATCAAGGAACTGGTGGCCCGCTGGCATGCCATGCGCGAGGTCGACAGCATGACGGACCGCGACCTTGACGATCTGGGGATGACCCGGTGCCAGGTGAACCGTTTTGTCCGCATGCCCCGCGACGTGCCGGACCGTGTCGCCGCCATGGCAGGAATCTTCGGACTG
>JAIYDJ010000039.1 GCA_027487575.1 Rhodobacter sp.
AAAACCTATATCCTTGAACGCGCCATCGTGGCCGATCTGTCCATCGTCAAGGCATGGAAGGCGGACCCGTCCGGCAACCTCGTCTTCCGCAAGACCGCCCGCAACTTCAACCCGCCCGCCGCGACCTGCGGCAAGGTCTGCGTGGCGGAGGTCGAGGAAATCGTGGCGCTGGGCGCGCTCGACCCCGACACGATCCACCTGCCGGGCATCTATGTGCACCGCATCGTGCAGGGGAGCCACGAGAAGCGGATCGAACAGCGCACCGTGCGCAAGAAGGAGGCTGTGTGATGTGGGACCGCAACCAGATGGCCGCCCGCGCGGCGCAGGAACTGCAGGATGGCACCTATGTCAACCTTGGCATCGGCATCCCGACGCTGGTGTCGAACTACATCCCCGCTGGCGTCAACGTCACGTTGCAGTCGGAAAACGGCATGCTGGGCATGGGTCCGTTTCCGTTCGAGGGCGAGGAAGATGCCGACCTGATCAACGCGGGCAAGCAGACCATCACCGAACTGCCACAGACCGCGTTCTTTGATTCGGCGCAAAGCTTTGCGATGATTCGCGGCGGCAAGATCGCGATGGCGATCCTTGGCGCGATGGAAGTGGCGGAAAACGGCGATCTGGCGAACTGGATGATACCGGGCAAGCTGGTCAAGGGCATGGGCGGCGCGATGGATCTTGTCGCGGGCGTGGGCCGCGTGGTGGTCGTGATGGACCACACCAGCAAGCATGGTGAATCCAAGGTCCTGAAATCCTGCACCCTGCCGCTGACGGGCCAGGGCGTTGTCAACCGCATCATCTCGAACCTTGGCGTGCTGGATGTGGTGCCGGGCGGGCTGCGGATCGTCGAACTGGCCGACGGGGTGACCGAAGCCGAACTGAGGGCCGCGACCGAGGCGACGCTGGTTGACTGAACCGGTGATCACCCGCGAGGTGCGCGCCGATGGCGCCAAGGGCCGCTATGTGCTGCGAGCAGACGGGCACGAGGCGGAATTGACCTATTCGGTGACCTCGCCGGACCTGATCATCGCCGACCACACCGGCGTGCCGGACGCCCTGCGCGGAACCGGGGCGGGTCTTGCCCTGGTCACCCGGATGGTTGCAGACGCCCGCGCCGAAGGGTTCCGGATCATGCCGCTTTGCCCGTTCGTGAACGCCACGCGCAAGAAGCATCCCGATTGGGCCGACGCCTTTGCGGTCTGACCTGGCCTCCTGTCAACCACCCGCCGCGTTCACCTTGAACACGCAAGGGTCGGTCACCAGTTCGGGCGGCGTCAGGCAAAGCCCCTGCGCCACCTGCCACGCTGCAAGCACCTTGGGCACATAGTCCCGCGTCTCGGCATAGGGTGGCACGCCCGCATTGGCGCGCACGGCCCCCTCGCCCGCGTTGTAGGCCGCAAGCACCATCAGGGGATCGCGGTCGAACTCGGTCATCAGCCAGTCGAGATAGGCCACCCCGCCCTTGATGTTCTGCGCGGGGTCGGTCGAATCGGTCACGCCAAAACGTTCTGCGGTGGCGGGGATCAATTGCATCAGCCCCTCTGCCCCGGCGGAACTGACCGCATCGGTGCGACCCGCGCTTTCGATGCCGATCACCGCCAGCACCAGCGCGGGCGAAACCTGCGTGCCGATCGTCGCCTTCAGGATATCGGTGCCATGCGTCGTGGCGATGTCCTGCAAGTGTTGCAGGCGTGGCGCACGGACCGCCGCCCCCGCCGGTCCATTCGAAAGCGTGGCCATGGCCAGCGGATAGCGGCCATCCACCGCGTCCTGCGCCACTGGCACGGCGTCCCAGAACCAGCCGTAGGCCGCAGTCGGGGGCGTCACCGGTGACAGCGCGGCGGGTTCTGCACCCGGGTCCGGCGTCGTAGGGGCAACGCCATCCGGATCGACTTTCGGCAGGGCCGCCAGCAGACGGGCCTGTTCGGCGGGGTCGATCTGCACCGTGATCCGCTTGCCGGACGGACCCTGCCCGACCTTCACGCGCTTGAAGGTGAAATTGTCTGCGCCGGAAAGAATCTCTGCCGAAACCATCGCCGGTGCGGCGGCCAGAATTGCGGATATCAGAAGCCTGCCCAGAAATCGCATGGCCGGAATGCCTGCTTTTGTTGTTTTTATTTAATAAAACTTGCCAGACAAACGCCCGTTTGACCATCGCCCACGGAAAGAAGCTGCGATCTGTGGCCCGCATGTCGCAAGAACAACGCCGAAGGACCCCCAAAAGACCCTTTCTCTGCCCCAATCGGGCCACGATTGGCAGGCAAAACTCCTCTCATGCCGAAACGAAGATCGGACCGGAACAGAGGCCGGAAAGAGTTAACGCGGTGCGGCAGGCAACCAGAGCAACTCCTAGATAGGGACAGAATACCATGAACATCCTGAACATCTTCAAATCCTTCAAGAACGACGAAGCCGGCGCAGTGACCGTTGACTGGGTCGTTCTGACCGCAGCCATCGTTGGCCTCGGCCTGGTCGTGATGACCTCGGTTGGCGGCGGCATCGAGTCGCTGGGCAGCACCGTTGCCACCGACCTGTCGGCGACGACCACGGGCTACTGATCCTTTCGAACCTGACACCGGATCAGGCCGCGCATCACCGATGCGCGGCCTTTTCTTTTCGCAAAGCGGGTTGGCCCGCCTTTCTTTCCGCCATCGTCCGGGCCGTCGCCGTCCGACACGATGACACCACGCACCTGCCCCAATTCAGTCAAGATTTCCCTGCACCGTGTCAAAAGTGATCGAGTGCGGCCAGCGTGGGGGCATCTGCAATCCGTCCAGTCAAAAGGGACAAAAGATGAGTGCAAAGTTTCACGTCAAGGCCCTTCTGGAAAAGGAAGACGGCGCTGTGACCGTCGACTGGGTGGTGCTGAGTGCGGCGATCATCGGCATTGGCCTGTTGGTCCTGATGCCGATCGCCTTCAGCACGACCAACGCCACCAACGACGTGTCCGCCTACGTCGGCGGTGTCCCGGTGGGCTACGGCAACTGATGCAATGCGGGTGGGGCTACCTGCAGTCAAAGAGGTAAAGCAATGCGTATGATGTTCGGTTTGGTCCTGATTGTCGGCCTCGCTCTTGCGGGGCTCGCGGTCTATATGGCGCAGGGCTATATCAGCCAGACGCAGACCGCCTTGCAGCGCGAGAAGGAAATGCGCGCCAAGACCGGCCCCCTGGTCGAAGTGTTTGTCGTCAACAAGCCAAGAGCCTATGGCGATCTCTTGACCAAGGACGATGTCGAAAAGATCTACTGGCCCGAAAAATCGCTGCCCGAGGGGATTTTCCGCGACGAGGCCCTGCTGTTCCCCGAGGACGGCAAGGAACCGCGTTATGTACTGCGCCAGATGGAAAAGTATGACCCGATCCTGCCGGTCAAGATCACCGAACCCGGCCAGTCCGCCGGTCTGACGGGCCAGCTGGCCAAGGGGATGCGTGCCTTCGCGATCAAGGTCGACGTGTCCACCGGCGTTTCGGGTTTCGTCCAGCCGGGCGACCGGGTCGACATCTACTGGACCGGATCCGGGCCCGGCAGCGTTGCCGGTGCCACGGTCGAATTCACCCGGCTGATTGAAAGCGGTGTGAACATCATCGCGGTCGACCAGACCGCCGACAACGGCAACGGGGGCGCCATGGTGGCGCGCACGGTCACCGTTGCGGCATCGCCCGAAGAGGTTGCGCGTCTGGCACAGGCGCAGGCCACCGGGCGGCTTGCCCTGTCTCTGGTCGGAATGGGCGACGAGACGGTGAACGGCCGGATCGAAGTGGACCAGATGGGACTTCTCGGCATCGAGGCGACGGCCGAAGTCGCGGCCCCCGAGGCTGAAAAGGTCTGTTCGGTCCGCACGCGCAAAGGGTCCGATATCGTCGAGATGCCCATTCCCTGCACGAATTGAGCGACGCCCAAGGCCCACCCTCACATGATCTGGGGGTGGGTTTCCGCGCATCGCCAACGGGTGGGTGGCTGTTGCAGGTTATCCACATAAGAAACCTGCTTTAACCAATTGATTCTTGCTTAAAAAGCGGAACTCGGGCACTTTAGGGATGGATCGGGCGTCCAAGACCCGACCAGAGGCGAGAAAAGAAGGGCAGGACACATGAAACTGCGCAGCCTATTGATGGCCGGTGTGGTGGGCTTCGCCCTCGCGCTCGGAACCGCGCCATCCGTCTTTGCTCAGACCCTGCGGGTGATGACCGGCTCTGCCTCGACCCCCCTGCAGGTGCCGATGAACCGCGCCGTCGTTGTGGAAAGCGACGAACCCTTTGCGGAACTGTCGATTGCCAACCCCGGAATCGCCGACATCTCGACCCTCTCGGACCGGTCGATCTACGTCTTGGGCAAAACCCCGGGTCGCACAACGTTGACGCTCTTGTCGCCGGACGGCCGTCTGATCGCGAACGTCGAAGTCCACGTCACCCCCGACATTGCCGAATTCAAGGAGCGCCTGCAGCAGATCCTGCCGGGCGAGAACATCGAAGTCCGCACCGCCAACGATGGCATCGTGCTGTCGGGAACCGTGTCTTCCACTGCCAAGCTGGACCGCGCGCTGGACCTTGCCAACCGTTATGCCCCCGAACGCGTGTCCAATCTGATGAGCGTCGGCGGAACCCAGCAGGTCATGCTGAAAGTCCGCTTCGCCGAAATGAACAGGTCCGTGTCCAAAAGCCTGTCGTCCTCGCTGGCCATTCAGGGTGGCACGGATGTGGGCGTAAACGGCGAGACCGGCACCTGGCTTGCGCCCGGCAACGGCATCGACACCGGGGTTACCGCCAAGGCCGGGTCCGAAGGGGCCTTTGCGCTTGGCTTCTCGGCCGGATCGCTAGAATTCGCCGTTCTGCTCGAGGCGCTGGAATCGAAAGGTGTCGTGCGCACGCTCGCGGAACCCAACCTGACCGCCCTGTCCGGCCAAGAGGCCAAGTTCCTTGCCGGTGGCGAATATCCGATTCCGGTCGCGTCCGGCGACGGCACGATCACCGTCGAATACAAACCCTTCGGCGTCGAACTGAATTTCACGCCAGTGGTGGTCGATGGCGACATCATCAACCTGACGATCAACGCCGCCGTGTCATCGATCGACACATCGACCACGCTGTCCACGACCTCGGGCTTTTCGATCAACGCGTTCAAACGGCGCGAAACATCGACCACGGTGGAAATGCGCGATGGGGAAAGCTTTGCCATCGCCGGTCTGCTGCAGGATGATTTCACCGACCTGACCGGGCAGGTGCCATGGCTGGGCGACATTCCCATCCTTGGCGCGCTGTTCCGCAGCGCCGAGTATCAGCGCAACCAGTCCGAACTGGTGATCATAGTCACCCCGCATCTGGTGACCCCGACGCGCGGCGAGGCGCTGGCGCTGCCGACCGACCGGATCAAGATCCCGACCGAGAAAGACCTGTTCCTGTTCGGCAAGGTGGCCGGCCAGAAGGGCCCTGCGGGCGAGGTGGCCCGGCAGGATTTCAGCGGTTCCTATGGCTATGTGATGGAGTGAGGACGATGCGCGGCACTTCCGGTCTGGTCTTCGTTCTGACTGCGGCACTGGCCCTATCGGGTTGCGCCAACGATTTCCTGCGCGAAGCGGGCGCAGAGGTTGACGAGGGCGGGTTCGGCAACCCGAACATGAACAACACCCTGCTGATGACAGGTCAAGCGAGCTATACCGTTGCCCTTGCAGAACGATTCGCCCGCGAGGTTCCCTCGACGATCACCTTCCCGTTCAACTCGGCCGCGCTGACGCCTGAGGCGCAGACCACGCTGCGCCGACAGGCCGACTGGATCCGCCAGTTCCCCGAAGTCCGCTTCCGGGTTTACGGTCATACCGACCTTGTCGGATCGAACGGCTACAACAAGGCGCTGGGACTGCGTCGGGCCAAGGCGACCGTGGCCTATCTATCGACATTGGGCATCTCGACCAGCCGTCTGGAAGCCGTCGCATCCTTTGGAAAGACGCAGCCCGTTGTGCAGACGTCGGGCCCGGAAGAGCGCAACCGCCGCACGGTGACCGAGGTGACCGGCTTCGTCAAAGGCCATCCGATGCTGCTGAACGGCAAATATGCCGCCGTGATCTTCCGCGAATACGTCGAAGGCGCGACACGTCAGCACCCCGAAGTGGCTCAGACCGCGTCCGAGGTCGATCCTGGCCAGTAAAGTGCGACGGCGCGAGCCCTTTGGTCGCGTGCAGTCACCTCTTTGTTTCGCATTCGCGTAAAAATCAAAGATTAACGGTTTTTTAGCCCCATTCTCGCCACCATCAGGCAGCAGTTTCTCTCCAACGGGAACAGTCGCATCGGCCATTTGGCCATGCACAGCGCATTGTGCGATCTTCGGGCCGCAGGGTGTCTGTCTTTGGAAGGACGTGAGGCGATGACGAGCGTGGCAAATCTGGCGCCGGAACCGGCCCCCATCGTAGCGTGCACCATCTCGCGCGACGTGCAGAACTTCGATCTCCTGATCGACGATATGGAACTGGAACTCGGCGAAAGCTGGGGCGATCTGTCGTTCGAGGATGCGGCGGTGTTCCTTGGACAGCCGGATGCCGCGACGCTGGAATTCGTGGCCATCGCCGTCAACGGCGAAGACGAAGCCGATCTGACCCGAATCACCGACATCATCCGGCAGGCCAAGGCGCGCTCGATCAAGGTGATCCTGATCGCCGATCAGGTCAGCCCGATTGCCCTGCATCAGCTCTTGCGCCTTGGCGCAGATGATTTCGTGCCCTATCCCCTGCCCGAAGGCGCGCTGCACGAGGCGATCGAGCGGATGCGTAAACCCGCCGTTGTCGCCGCGCCACCTGCGGCCGCGGCTGCCGCCCCCCCCGAACAGGACGAGGCGCGCCCGGTGTTCAAGGCCAAGGGTGACCGAGACGCCGTGGTTCTGCCGGTCCATGGTTTGGCGGGCGGGTCCGGCGCTTCGACCTTTGCCACCAATCTGGCCTGGGAACTGGCGACCATCGACAAGAACCCGCCCCGCGTCTGCCTGATCGACCTGGATTTCCAATATGGCTCTGCCGCGACCTACCTTGACCTGCCGCGCAAGGAAGCGGTGTTCGAACTGCTGTCCGACACCGGCAATGCCGACAGCGATCAGTTGCTGCAGGCCATGCTGACCTTCAACGACAAGCTGCATGTGCTGACCGCACCTGCCGACATGCTGCCGCTGGACATCGTCACACCCGAAGATATCGGCCGCATCATCGACATGGCACGCGCGAATTTCGATTTCGTCGTCGTCGACATGCCGAAAACCATCGTGTCCTGGACCGAAACCGTGCTGTCGCGCGCGCATGTCTATTTCGCGCTGCTGGAACTTGACCTGCGGTCGGCCCAGAACGTGCTGCGGCTGGTCCGCGCGTTGAAGGCCGAAGGGCTGCCGCACGAAAAGCTGCGCTATGTGCTGAACCGCGCGCCGAAGTTCACCGATCTGTCGGCGAAATCCCGGGTCAAGCGGATGGCCGAAAGCCTGGACATCGCGATCGAGGTGCAACTGCCCGACGGCGGGTCGCAGGTCACACAGGCCAACGATCACGGGCTGCCGTTGTCGGAGTCGGCGGCCAAGAACGTGTTGCGGCGAGAAATCCAGAAACTCGCCAAGTCGCTGTTTGATCTGAACAAGGCAGTCGAGTCCGGCAAACGCTGAGATCGGCGAAGGGGTTGAAGTATGTTTTCGCGTTTCAAGAAATCTGACGGGCCGGTCAAGCCCACTGCCTTGGGTCAGGTCGGTTCGGGCAACGCAGCGGCGCGCGCGCCTGCCGCCGCGGTCAAACCCGTCGCCACGACCCGGCCCCTGCCCACCGCTGCAGCCCCTGTGCGCCCCGCCGCCGAAGTGGCTGCGATGGACAAAGAGAAAAAGCGCAAGGAACGCCTGTCCGACCTCAAGGTCGAACTGCACAAGCGTTTGCTCGACAACCTGAACCTTGCGGCGCTGGAACACGCGACCGAAGCGAACCTCAAAGTCGAAATCGCCACCATCGTGTCCGAAGGCCTGGAAGAAATGGCCGTCTCCCTGAACAAGGAAGACCGCGGCATCCTCAATCAGGAGCTTTACGACGAGGTGATGGGCCTTGGCCCGCTGGAACCCCTGCTGAAGGACGACACGGTCAACGACATTCTGGTGAACGGCCCGAACCGCATCTTCATCGAACGCGGCGGCAAGCTGGTGCTGACCGACATCACCTTCAAGGACGAACGCCACCTCTTGCGGATCATCGACAAGATCGTGTCCGCCGTGGGCCGCCGTGTCGATGAAAGCAACCCCTATGTCGACGCCCGCCTTGCCGACGGATCGCGCTTCAACGCGATGGTGCCGCCGGTAGCGGTGGACGGCAGCCTCGTCTCCATCCGGAAGTTCAAGAAAGACAAGCTCGCCATCGGCGATCTGGTGAAATTCGGCGCATTCACCGAGGAAATGGCCGCTTATCTGCAGGCGGCGGTGTCCTGTCGGCTGAACATCATCGTGTCGGGCGGTACGGGTTCGGGCAAGACGACGACGCTAAATGCCCTGTCCAGCTTCATCGACAACACCGAACGTGTGCTGACGATCGAGGATACCGCAGAACTTCAGTTGCAACAGGTTCATGTGGGCCGGATGGAAAGCCGCCCCGCCAACGTCGAAGGCAAGGGCGCCGTCACCCAGCGCGACTGTCTGCGCAACGCGCTGCGGATGCGCCCCGACCGGATCATCGTGGGCGAAACCCGTGGCGAGGAAGTCATCGACATGCTGCAGGCGATGAACACCGGCCACGACGGATCAATGACCACGATTCACGCGAACTCTGCCCGCGACGGAATCAGCCGCCTTGAAAACATGGTCGCGATGGCCGGAATCGAGATGCCGCTGAAGGCCGTGCGCGCGCAGATCGCAAGCGCCGTCAACCTGATCGTGCAGGCAAGCCGCCTGCAGGACGGATCGCGCCGCATGGTCTCGGTCACCGAAATCACCGGGATGGAGGGCGAGGTGATCTCGATGCAGGAGGTGTTCCGCTATGAACGTCTGGGCGTCGAACCCAATGGCAAGATCATCGGCCGGTTCAATGCCACGGGCGTGCGCAGCCACTATTCCGAACGCTTCCGCCAGTGGGGCTACGATCTGCCCGCCTCGATCTATGAACCCATCATCTGAGGACATGACATGCAGATTTCAGCCGCGCCGCTGATCTACATCCTGATCTTTGTCGCCGTCGTCCTGCTGGTCGAAGGCCTGTATCTGACGGTGTTCGGAAAATCCATCAGTCTGAACAACCGGATGAGCCGCAGGCTGGCCCTGCTGGAAAAGAACCAGAACCGCGAACAGGTGCTGGCGCAACTGCGCAAGGAGATGTCGCAGCACCTGAATTCGCGCGGTATCCCGATCTATTCGATTCTGGCGACCAAGGCGCAGAAGGCCAACATCGCCTTCACTCCGAAACAGTTGATCGGAATCATGGCGGGGCTCGCGGTGTTTTCCTACATCGGCCTGACCATCGGCACCGAAGCGGCCCTGCCGATCCGTATCCTTGTCGCGATCTGCATGGGCATCGGCGGCGTCTATACCTGGGTCAACAACAAGGCCAAGAAACGCATGGCCCTGCTGGAAGAACAGCTTCCCGATGCGGTCGAACTGATGGTGCGGTCGCTGCGTGTCGGGCATCCGTTCTCGAATGCGATCGGCGTCGTGTCGAAAGAGGTGGCCGATCCGCTCGGCACCGAGTTCGGCGTGATCGCCGACGAGGCCGCCTATGGCCGCGACATCGCCGAAAGCCTGAAGGCCTTTGCCGAGCGGATGGACAGTCAGGATCTGCGCTTCCTTGCCGTCGCCGTGACGATCCAGCAGCAGTCAGGCGGCAACCTTGCCGAGATTCTCGACGGTTTGGCCAAGGTGATCCGCGCACGATTCAAGCTGTTTCGCCGCGTCAAGGCGATCACCGCAGAGGCCAAATGGTCGGGGATGTTCCTGTCGGCCTTCCCGATCGGCGCCCTGATCATGATCAACGTGATCCAGCCGAACTACTATGACGATGTCTACGATACACCCGAATTCATCCCGGCGGCGCTCGCGGTGGCAGTGTTTCTGGTGGTCAACGTCATCTTCATGAAGATCATGGTCAATATCAAGGTTTAACGCGTGATGGAATTCCTGTCTGAAATCAACACGATGCTGACCGATACGCTGGGCCCTCTGGGCCCGCTGCTGGTGCTGGGGGGCCTGGGTCTGCTGCTGACCCTGATCGCGCTGCCGACCATGCTGAAAAAACAGCCCGACGCCTTTGGCAAGCTGAAGGCGCAGCGCAGTTCGGCCGTGGCCGCAGCCGCGGCCCGCCCGGGCCAGGACCTGCGTCGCGGCGAAAAGGTCGACAAGCTTGAAAAGTTCTCGGCCTTCCTCGAACCGCAGGATGTCGAGACGATGACTGCCGCGCGGCTGAAAATGCTGCGTGCGGGGTATCGCGCCAAGAATTCGGTGCGGATGTTCCATTTTGCCCAGTTGGTTCTGGGTCTGGGCTTTCTGGGATGCGGGGTGATCTACGCGCTGGTGATTTCGGCTCAACAAGAGGTCGGCACGCAGTTCATGATCTTTTCGACCATCGGGCCGGGTGCGGCCGGGTACTATCTGCCGCAATACTGGGTCACCCGCCGCGCGGAAACCCGCAAGCAGGAAATCATCTCGGGCTTTCCCGATGCCCTGGACATGATGCTGGTCTGCGTCGAGGCCGGACAATCGCTGGATCAGTCGATCAACCGCGTGGCCCGCGAAAGCCGCGCCGGCTATCCGGCGCTTGCCGACGAGTTCGACCTTGTCGCGCATGAGGTGAAGGCTGGCAAGGAACGGGTAATGGTGCTGAAAGACATGTCCGAACGCGTCGGCATTCCCGATGTGTCGTCCTTTGTGACGACTCTGGTGCAGTCGGCCACGTTCGGCACCTCGATCGCCGAGGCCCTGCGCGTCTATTCGGCCGAAATGCGCGATAAACGCGTGATGCGCGCCGAAGAGAAGGCAAACACCTTGCCGACCAAGCTGACGCTGGGCACAATGATGTTCACGGTGCCGCCGTTGATGATCATTCTGATCGGGCCGTCGGTGCACGGGATTTCGACGATGCTGGGTGGTGGCGGGGGCTGACCCTTTGTGAAGAGAACGGCCATTGCCGCACTGTGTTTTCTGGCTGCCTGTGGCAACACTGGCGGCCTTGGCCCGTCCGAGGCCTCCCGCAACGTGCCACCCGGTGCGGACCGGCGGGGCGAGGGGGTGGACGGGTTGCTGGTCGGCCACCGCCTTCTCGAGGCGAACGAACCCGATCTGGCGCTGAAGGCCTATCTGCGCGCCGCGTCTGAACAGGGCATCAATGCCGATGTGCTGTCGGCGCTGGGGTCTGCCAATCTGGCGCTGGGGCGGTTGGGCCAGTCGGAACAACTGCTGCGCCGCGCGTTGGAACTGGACCCGGTCTTTGTGCCTGCGCTGAACAATCTGGGCGTGGTGCTGATGGAACGCGGCAAGGCGGGCGAGGCGCGGGTGGTGTTCCAGCAGGCATTTGCACTGGACAGTGGCCAATCGGACTCGATCCGGCAAAATCTGCAGTCCGCAATAGAAAAGACCGAGGTTTCTGTTTATGATCCAACCGTGGAAGAGCCGAAATTTTCGCTCGTCAGGCGGGGTCAGGGCAGCTACGTCCTGTTGTCGCAGCTTTAAGTTGACGGGCCGTTTCAAGACCGAGCAGTAAAAAGGACGCAAAATGCGCCACCCTGTCGTTGTTGCCCTGTGCCTGGCCGGCACGGTGGCCTTGGCCGCGTGCCAGAAACAGACCGATGCCGATGTGGCCCGCGCCATCGAATCCGTCAACGTGATCGACGAAAGCAATCTGAACGACATCATGCTGACGGTGGGCGACCCGGACGAGGCGGTGGCCTATTTCAAGAAATCCTCTGACCAGAACCCGGACCGGATCGACCTGAAGCGGGGTCTGGCGAAATCGCTGATCCGTGCCAACAGGCCGACCGAGGCGATCGGCATCTGGGCGGCGATCGTCGCCTCGCCCGAAGGCACGAACGACGACCGGGTCGACCTGGCCGATGCGCTGATCCGCACCAATGACTGGAGCCGCGCCGAAGAGACGCTGAACACGATCCCCCCCACGCATGAAACCTTTGCGCGTTACCGGCTGGAGGCGATGGTCGCCGACAGCAAGAAGGATTGGAAGAAGGCCGACAGTTTCTATGAAATCGCGGCAGGACTGACCACGAAACCGGCCGGAGTTCTGAACAACTGGGGCTTTTCGAAGCTGACGCGCGGCGATGCGCCCGGCGCGGAAAAGCTGTTCATCGAGGCGATCACCTATGACCCTGCCCTGTTCACCGCCAAGAACAACCTGATTTTGGCCCGGTCGGCGCAACGCAAGTATGACATGCCGGTCGTATCGATGAGCCAGACCGAACGCGCCGAACTGATGTACACGCTGGCGCTGGCGGCGGTCAAACAGGGCGACACGAATGTTGGCAAGGGGTTGCTTCAGCAGGCCATCGAAACCCATCCGCAGTTCTTCGAGGCCGCAACCCGGTCTTTGGCCGCATTGGAAGGCTGACATGGCGAGCATGGCCTTCCTGCCCTTCGTCCTTGCCATCGGCATCTGGGTGTCGTGGAGCGACATGAAATTCATGAAGATTCCCAACAAGGCCGTCATGGCGCTGGCCGCGGTCTGGCTGGTCGTCGGGCTTGTGCTGGTGATCTTTCAGCAACTTCCGCTGCAAACCTGGCTCTGGGGTTGGGTGCTGGGCGCGGGCGTGCTGGTGATCACCTTCCTTGCCACCGTGGCGGGCCTGATCGGTGCGGGCGATGCCAAGTTCGCCGCCGCCATGGCCCCGTTCTTCATTTCGGCGGACATTCGCTTTGTCTGCGCCTTGTTCGCCGCCTGCCTGCTGGGGGCTTTCGTCGGCCATCGCGGGATGCGTTTGGTCACGCCGTTCCGCAGGGCGACGGCGGACTGGGCGAGTTGGACCAACAAGGATTTCCCGATGGGCCTCGCGCTGTCGGGCACGCTGATCCTTTATCTTCTGGCCACGATGCTGCTGCAATTCTGACCGGTTTCATCGAATATTGACGTCCCTGCGCGCAGACTGCCTCAACAGAAAGGTGCTGCAATGAACATACAGACGACCCCGGCCGTTCAGGCACCGCCCCCCGCCCGCAATCTTGCGGAAACCGGTCTCACCAGCGTCATGATGCGCGACATCCTGCTGAAGACGATGTTCCGGATGAACATCGATCTGGTCAGCGACATCTCGCGGGTGATCTGCCTGCCCGTCCCGGTGACGCAGGAACTGGTCGATCTTGCCCGCAGTCAGAAACTGCTGGAGGCGATGGGCACCCTGCACGCCACCTCCGGCACCGAAATGGGCTATCAACTGACCGATGGCGGGAAAAGCCGCGCTCTGGATGCGCTCAGCCAGTCGGAATACTATGGGGCGATGCCGGTTCCGCTGGCGTCTTATGCCGAACAGATGAAACGCCAGTCGGTGCGCAACATCCGCCTGACGCGCCCCGAGCTGATGCAGGGCATGGGCCATCTGATCCTCCCGCCCGACCTGATCGACAACCTTGGGCCCGCCGTGACTTCGGGAAGGTCGATCCTGATGTACGGCCCGCCCGGAAACGGAAAGTCGAGCATTTCCAACGGCATCCGCGCCGCCTTGGGTGACAAGATCTATGTCCCCCGCGCCATCGAGTATTCGGGGCAGGTTATCACCGTCTACGACCCCATCGTGCACTCCAAAGCCGAAGAGAACGTCGACGACCCGACGCAACTGCGCCGCACCTCAAACCGGTTCGACAACCGCTATGTCTACTGTGAACGGCCCAGCGTCATCACAGGCGGTGAACTGACGCTCGACATGCTCGACCTGAAATACAACCCCACCGCGCGCACCTATCAGGCCCCGCTGCAGTTGAAGTCGAGCGGGGGCATCTTCATCGTCGACGACCTTGGCCGGCAGTCCGAACCGCCGCAGAAACTGGTCAACCGCTGGATCGTGCCGCTGGAGGAAGCCAAGGACATTCTGGCCCTGCAATCGGGCGAAAAGTTCACCGTGCCCTTCGACACACTGGTGATCTTTTCGACCAACTTCCATCCGAACGAGATTTTCGACGGCGCGGCGTTGCGGCGGATCTTCTTCAAGATCAAGATCGACGGACCCAATCAGGAAAACTTCCTGAAAATCTTCGCGATGGTGGCCCGGAAAAAGAAGATGCCGCTGGACGAGGCGGCTCTAGTGCATCTTCTGAAGGTCAAGTACCCGACCATCAACAACAATTACGCGAACTACCAGCCGGTGTTCCTGATCGACCAGATGATTTCCATCTGCAACTTCGAAGGTATTCCCTATCAGATGACCCCCGATCTGATCGACCGCGCCTGGGGCAACATGTTCGTGCGCGACGAAAAGATCGCGAAGTAGGCGGCAAGCCCCCACCCCCTCCCCACCAGGGGGGTGGGGGGCGCCTTCCGTACAAGAAGGCTGCGGCTCCCGGAGGTCAGAAACGGATGAAATCCCGCACGCCGGTTTCCGTCACCACCATGTCAAGCCGCTGATCCGTGTCGTCGATCGGCACCAGCGTCACTTCCTGCGCCGCGAAGGCAAACCCGATGGCCAGCCTTGGCCCCTTGGCGCGCAGCATCTGCAACGTCCGGTCATAGAACCCGCCCCCATAGCCCAGCCGGTAGCTGCGCGCGTCAAATGCCAGCAGCGGCACGATCAGCACCTCCGGCTCGATCCATGCGCCTTCGGCTGGAATCAGCGCTCCGAACTCGCCCGCCACCATCGCACACCCCGGCGTCCATTCCCGAAACCGCAGCGCCTGACCCTTGCCGATGATCACCGGCACCGCCACCGGGCCGTCATGTGCAGCCATCGCGGGCAGCGGGTCGATCTCTGTCCGCATCGGCATATACCCGGCCAGCGCCCGCCCCCGATGCCCTGCCAGCACATCGGCCAAAAGGCCTGCCGCCTGCCCCTGCCCCGCCGCGAAGGCCGCCTTGCGCACTGCGAACGCCACCTTGCGGGCCTCGGCCTTGATTTCGGACAGGCTTTGCAATGGCGCGCCGCTCATATCAGCACCAGCGTCGCAAGGCCCAGAAAGGCGAAGAAGCCCATCACGTCGGTCAGCGTGGTCACAAAGGTCCCCGAGGCCAGCGCCGGGTCCAGACCGACCCGGCTCATCGTCAGCGGCACCAGCACACCCCCCAACGCCGCCACCACCTGATTGACGATCATCGCCATCCCCAGCACCGCCCCCAGTTTCCAGTCCCCGAACACCACGAACCCCGCCACCCCCAGAATCACCGCCAGCCCGATCCCGTTCAGCAGCCCCGCCCCGAGTTCGCGCAACACCACCCGCCGCGCGTTGGCCGAGGTCAGGCTGCGCGTCGCCAACGCCCGCACCGCCACGGCCAGCGACTGCGTCCCCGCGATCCCGCCGGTCGACGCGACAATCGGCATCAGGGCGGCCAGCGCCACCAGCGTCAAAATCGTGCCTTCGAACGCGGTGATCACAAGCGCCGAAAGCGAGGCCGTGAAAAGGTTCACCACCAGCCAAGGCAAGCGCAGCCTTGCCGTTTCGAATGGCCCGTCCGACAGGCTGCTGTCGTCACCCACCCCGGCCAGGCGCAGCATGTCCTCCTCGTGCTCTTCATCCAGAACGTTCATCGCATCGTCGATGGTGATCACCCCCACCAGCCGCCCCGCCGCATCGACCACCGGGGCCGAGATCAGGTGGTACTGGTTGAATTGATAGGCCACGTCGGCCTCGGGCTCCACCGCGTCGATCACGCGGAAACTGTCTTCGACAATCGCGTCCAGCCGAACGCCGCGCGCCGAGGACAAGATCCGCCCCAGCGTCACATAGCCTACGGGCTTGATCCGGGGGTCCACCAGAATCACGTGGTAGAATTGATCAGGCAGGCTTTCGGCAGCGCGCAGATAGTCGATGGCCTCGCCCACCGTCCAGTGCGAGGGGGCCACCACCACCTCGCGCTGCATCAGACGCCCTGCCGATCCTTCGGTAAAGGCCAATGCCGCCTCGACCGCCACCCGATCCGCGACGTCCAGACCGTCCAGGATGACGCCCTGTTTGGGTCCATCCAGATCTTCAAGGATGTCGACGATATCGTCGCTGTCCAGCTCGCGCATCGCGTCGCGCACCACCGATGCAGGCAGCGCCTCTATCACCTCTTCGCGGATCGCATCGTCGATTTCCGACAGCACCTCGCCGTCGATCCCCACCGACCACAGCGCCAGCAGCGCCCGGCGATCCGCCCCGCCGATCTGTTCCAGCAGGTCGGCAATGTCGGCGGCGTGCAGGGGTTCCATCAGCGTGGCGATCCGCGCCACGTCGCCCGCATCCACGGCGTCCACAATCGCCGCCACCCGCCGGACGTCCAGCCCGTCCTCGTCCAATATGGTCAGATCCTGCGGCATCGGGCACCTCTCGTTTCCCCGACCATACCCGAGGCTGTTTCGCTGAAACAGAGACGATGGCCGCATTCTCTCGGCCACGCAAACCGGCTAACCTGTGGCCAACCAAGGAGCGCATGATGGCCGATCTTCTTCTGGGGCAGGTTTTGTCCTTCACCGGCAACCCTTTCCATGCCGGGCCGGGGGCAGCCCTGCACCTGACCCATGGCGGTGTGCTGATCGATCAGGGACGGATCGTTGCGGTTGGGGACGGCCGCGATCTGCGCGCGGCGCATCCGCAGGCGGTGGTAGCGGATTACGGCCGCGCGCTGATCTCGGCGGGCTTCATCGACGCGCATGTGCACTATCCGCAGACGGCGATCATCGCAAGTTGGGGCAAGCGGCTGATCGACTGGCTGAACAGCTACACCTTTCCAGAAGAGATGCGGTTTGCCGACCCCGCCTATGCGGCAGAGATTGCCGACCGCTATCTTGATCTGGCGCTTGCACACGGCACCACCAGCATGTGCAGCTATGCCACGATCCACCCCGCCTCGGTCGACGCCTTCTTTGCCGCCGCCCGCGCGCGGGGCCTGCGCGCCTGGGCTGGCAAGACCTGCATGGACCGCAATGCGCCCGACGGCCTGCGCGATACGGCGCAATCTGCCTATGACAATTCGAAGCGCCTGCTACAGCATTGGCATGGGGTGGACCGGCTGTCCTATGTCATAACCCCCCGGTTTTCGCCCACCTCGACGCCCGAACAACTGGCAGCCCTTGGTGCGCTTTGGGGCGAATATCCCGACTGCCTGATGCAGACGCATCTGTCTGAACAGACAGACGAAATTGCATGGGTGAAGGACCTTTTCCCCCAATCGCGCGACTATCTTGACACCTACGAGGCGCAGGGCCTGCTGCGCGCCGGAGCCGTTTATGGTCATGCCATCCACCTCACCCCGCGTGAGAAGGACCGACTTCACGAAGCGGGTGCTTCACTTGTGCATTGCCCGACCTCGAACACCTTCATCGGTTCGGGCCTGTTCGACAGTACGCTTGCCCGCACCCTGCGCACCGGGCTTGCAACCGACACCGGCGGCGGCTCCAGCTTTTCGATGCTGCGCACGATGGCCGCAGCCTATGAAGTGGCGCAACTGCGCGGCGAGGCCCTGCATCCCAGTCAGTTGTGGTGGCTGGCCACCGTGGGTTCGGCCCGCGCCCTGCATGCCGAGACGCGGATCGGAAACATCGCACCGGGGCTCGAGGCCGATCTGGTGATCGTGGACCTTGCCTCCACCCCCGCCATCGATCAGGCGACGCGCCGGGCAGAGGACATCTGGCAGGCGCTGTTCCCCACCATCATGCTGGGCGACGATCGCGCGATCACCGCAGTCTGGATCGGGGGGCGACTTCACATGGCGGCTGCAACAGACCGGGCATGAAACAGCCCGATTCCGGTCAGCAGGCAGCGTCAGAAGAACCCCAAACGCGGCCCGCGCTCGGGGGCGATGCCCTGCATGATGACGCAACCATCGGGGAAATCATCGAAATGGCGCTGAGCGACCATGTCAGCTTTGCCCAGATCCGATCGCTGCATGGCTTGGGTCCAGATCAGGTCAAGGCTTTGATGCGTGGCCATCTGGCCCCCGGAAGCTATCGCGCGTGGCGCCGCCGCCTGCGCCGCTTTGCAGACCGGCGCGCGGTCTACAAGTAATTCTGCCGGGGCCGACCGCCGATAGCCCTAGCCTGCCACGAACAAGGGAAAGCTGACACCCAGCGCCCAGGCCAGAATGACCCCCAGCCCCAGCCCCGCCGCCCCCGCCCCGCTTTGCCGGGCAACCCAGCGGCCCAGTGGCCCCAGCACCAGAAAGAACAGCACGATCACCGGCAGGATGATCAGGACAAACAGCAACCGCTCCATATCCATGAACGCCGCCGCCGTCAGTGACGCGATGAACCCCAGCCGCGCAACCCCGCGCCGCCAACCGCCCCGCGCCACCGTTGCATCGGCCAGCATGAACGGCACCGTTCCCACCGCCAACGCCGCGATGATCCCCAGCCGTTCCACCGTCGGTACGAAGGACGCGGCATAGCGGTCGATCGCCAGCCCGAACACGGCCAGCCCCCAGACCACAAGCGCCCCCGCCGCCACCCAGACCACGCGCGGCAGCGGCCAGACCCGCAGGATCGCAAGTTGCAGCACACCGAACAGCGCCAGATGGATCATCAGATAGTCCGCTACCAGCACCGGCAGAAACGGCCGATAGACCACCACGGCCAGAACCGGCACAGCCAACGCGGGAATCAGCACCGCCGCCAGAAACCGCCGGAGCGGCACGTCGGGCCCTGCGTCCGTCACGGGCAAAAGCCGCGCCACAGGCCGGAACAGCGCCACGATGCCCGCCAGCAACAGCAGGATCCACAGCCCCGGCTGGACCACCGGCCCCGTGCTGGTCCGCCCGAAGGTCGCATCCAGCCAGTCCCGCGCCTCGCGAAGCCCCGTTCCGCTGTAAAGGACGCCGACATGCTCGACGCCGGGGGCGACCACCGCCCGCCGCGTGGTGCCGTCGGTGCCGACCGTTTCGCCCTCGACAGCCGCCGGATCGACCAGTCGGGCCATTTCCAGTGCCGCTGCCCGCAGAATCCCTTCATACTGACCCGAAATCACCAGCAACCGCGCCGGTTGATCTGCCGTGACCGCCTGCGAGAACATCGAGATACCGACCACCGCATCGACATTGCCATCCGCGATGGCCGCCCGCGCAATGATGTCGGTCGCCATCGAATGACCCAGCAGGGCCACGCCCGGGCCCGCGCCGGGCAGGGTCCGCCCCACCTCCAGCACACGGCGCGTTTCGTCGACCAGCCGCATCGTCGTGCCTTCGATGGCGTCCACGTCACCCGACATGGGCACCGGATTGCGGCCATGGCCTTCGAAATCGAAGGCGAGAACGGTGTAGCCCGACTGCGCCAGCGTCAGCGAATAGGCCCGCATCAACTGCCGCGATCCGGCAAAGCCGTGCGCCACCACCACCAGCGGCCCCGCCTGCCCCGGCAACTGGTAAAGCGTCGCCGGCGTGGTGCCGATGGTCATCGCCTGCTGGACAAGCCCCGACCGCCCGCGCTCCAGCATCCAGACCGACAGGGCGATCATGCAAATGGCCACCGCGCCAGAAACCCACCGCAACCGACGCGTCATGTCGCCGATCCCGGCAAGGCTCGAGGGTTGTATGCCGATGTCATGGATCGATCCCTTCCAGAAGCCACGCATTGACAGCAAACCGGTCTCGGCCGGTCAACGCAAGACCCAGCCTGACGCGCCGCGCACTCGACCAGACAATCGCTCTGGTTTTCCGGGATCACCCGCGGCTTTGCGCCGACACGACCCGCCGCAACTGATGCGTTTGACAGCATTGAAGAATTGGTTCCATCACAAGACCTTGATGCGCCTAAAAAATTTATCACACACGATGGCTTCCCGGCCCATCGGGGCTCCGCACGAGCGGCACAACGGTTTTCGACGCCAATCTTCAGTCCGTCCGCCCGACCGAAATCGCTTGTGGCATTGGCCGGAACCGCGCTTTTCCACAGCCCTGAACCATCGTGCTGGCGTGCGCCCCGGCCGATTCAACTCAGACGTTATCAGTATCCCATATGCCACAACCCATGGCGCAGGCTCCTGCAGCGGTTGCGGTCCGTCCTCACATCCGGCAACCCCTCGATCCTCACCACAACTGGAGCCAGATCATGAAGTTGCTTGCATTCACCCTCGGTACGATTGTCCTGTCCACGTCGGCCTTCGCGGGCGGCTATGCCGAACCCGTCATGGAGCCGACCCCGGCAGCGCCTGTCATGCAGGCAGCGCCCTCCAACGACTGGACCGGCTTTTACGCCGGCCTGCAATACGGCCAGGGTTCGTCGGACATCTCCGGTATGGGAGAGTCGGCCCAACTGACCGATTTCGATGCCTACGGCGTGCACGCCGGGTACCTTCGTGACCTCGGACAGTTCATCCTTGGCGGCGAATTCGACTACAACATGATCGACACGGATGCGGAAGACATCGATGGCGACCTGATGCGTCTGCGCGCCCGTGCCGGTTATGACATGGGCAAGTTCCAGCCTTACCTGACTGCAGGCGTCGCGCGGGTGTCGCTGGACAGCGGCGACGAAAGCCGGTCGGAAACAGGCTTCACCTACGGGATCGGCGCGGACTATCTGGTTACCAGCAATATCTCGCTCGGCCTCGAATACTCGCGCAGCGATTTCTCGGACGTTCTCGAGGATGAAATCGGCGCCGGGATCGACCTTGAGACAGACATGATCCAGGTTCGCGCCACCTACCGGTTCTGATCCGACCGCGCGGCGTCAGAAGCGCCCCGCACTCGACCTCAAGCCAAAGGGCGCACCGGTGAACGGTGCGCCCTTTTCTGGTTCACCCGCAAGGGCACCCCGAACCGGAACTCACCACCCCGGCCTGCAACAGTGCCCAGGCGTCACTCTGCCAGTTCCCACCCATCGGGATAGAAGTCGTGCTTCAGGGCAATCGTCGTCGCGGCACGCTCTTGCAACCAGATCGCCTCGGGCGTCACTGGCATCGGGCCGTAGCTTGCCACCAGCGTCTCGCCATCCTCCAGCCGCCGCGTCTTGAAGCCTTCGGCCCGCAGCGCCTTTTCCAGCGCGGCCCAGTCGGCATCCAGTTCCTCGATGAAGAACAGGAAATCCACCACCGCCTCTTTCGGCAGTTTCACACCCTTCGACTGCGCGAAGGTCGCGTAGGTGTCCTTCCGCTGCGTTTCGTAATTGTGCGACATGCTCTACTCCCTCAACGTCTGCGCCAGCCGGTTCTGCCGTTCCACCACCCGGACCAGGTCGATCGTCACGATCTGCCCCCGGTCCACGACCTGCCGCCCCTCGACAAACAGGTCGCGCACCCGCGCAGGCCCCGCCAGCAGCAGCGCCACCGGGTCCCAGGACCCGGCAGCCTCCACCCCGCTCACATCCCACACCGCGACGTCCCCGCGCAACCCCACCTCGATCGCGCCGCAGTCGTGCCGACCCAGTACCCGCGCCCCGCCCAGCGTGGCAATCTCCAGCGCCTCGCGCGCGCTCATCGCGTCCGCGCCCCGGCTGACCCGCGCCAGCAGCATCGCCATCCGCGCCTCGCCGATCAGGGACCCTGCGTCATTGCTGGCCGACCCGTCCACACCCAGCCCCACCTTCACCCCGCGGTCCCGCATCAGGCGCAGCGGCGCGATTCCCGACCCCAATCGGCAGTTGGAACAGGGGCAATGCGCCACCCCGGTGCCCGACCGCGCGAACATGTCGATCTCGGCCCGGGTCAGCTTGACGCAATGGGCGTGCCAGACATCCGGCCCGGTCCAGCCCAACCCTTCGGCATATTCCCCCGGCAGACAGCCGAAGCGGTTCAGAGAATAGGCCACATCCTCGTCATTCTCGGCCAGATGGGTGTGCAGCATCACCCCCTTGTCGCGCGCCAGCAATGCCGTCTCGCGCATCAGGTCGCGGCTGACCGAGAAGGGCGAACAGGGGGCCAGCCCCACACGGCACATCGACCCTTCGCTTGCGTCATGAAACCCGTCAACCACCCGGATCATGTCTTCCAGAATGGCTGCCTCCTGCTCCACCAGACTGTCGGGCGGCAAGCCGCCAGCGGACTCGCCAATGCTCATCGCCCCCCGCGTCGGGTGAAACCGCAAACCCACCTCGGCAGCGGCATGGATGGTATCCTCCAGCCTCGCCCCGTTCGGATAAAGGTAAAGATGGTCGGATGTCAGGGTGCACCCGGTCAGCGCCAGTTCCGCCAGCCCCACCTGCGCCGAAACGAACATCTCGTCCGGGCCAAAGCGTGACCAGATCGGGTAGAGCGTTTTCAGCCAGCCGAACAGCAGCGCATCCTGCCCCCCCGGCACGGCGCGGGTCAGGGTCTGGTACAGATGGTGATGCGTGTTCACCAACCCGGGCGTCACGACGCAACCCGCCGCCTCGACGATCCGTCCCGACGTGGCAAGCCCGGTGCCGACCCCGGCGATCACGCCATCGCGCAGCAAGACATCGCCACCCGCAATCTCCGCGCGCCTCTGGTTCATCGTGACGACCGCTACCGCCCCGCGGATCAGAATTTCGGCCATCACACCCCCGGACCCATGCCCCAGCCCGCAGCCTACCCCGACAGCGGGCCTGCACAATCCTCATTTTCTGTCCAGAAACATCCTCGGGGGGTGAGGCCGCAGGCCGAGGGGGGCAGACAGCCCCCCTTGCCCCGCTGGCAAAGGGCTCATCCGCCGTTCAGCAGCGCCATCGCCTCGGCATGGATCTGCGGGTTCGCCGCCGCCAGAACCTGCCCGCCCTCCGGGCAGGGGCGGCCCTGCCAATCGGTCACAACGCCGCCCGCCGCCTCGATCACCGCGATCGGCGCCTGAACGTCATAGGCCTGCAAACCCGCCTCGATCACCAGATCGATCTGCCCGGCCGCGATCAGGGCGTAGGCGTAGCAGTCCATCCCATAACGCACCAACCGCGCCTTGGAGGCCACACGTTGGAAGGCAGCACCTTCTGCGGCGGTTCCGACTTCGGGGAAAGTCGTCATCACGATGGTCTCGGACAACGGCCGGGCCGCACGGCAGCGCAACGCACGTGCGCCCAGCGGGCCGGTCATCTGCGCCCGGCCAAGCCCGCCCTCGAACCTTTCACCGATATAGGGCTGGTCGATCAGGCCATAGACCGGGCCTTGCGCGTCGCGGACCGAGATCAGAACCCCCCACGTCGGCGTTCCGGCCAGATAGCCCCGCGTTCCGTCGATCGGGTCCAGCACCCAGGTCAGGCCGGACGTCCCGTCAAGCTTGCCGAATTCCTCGCCCAGTATTCCGTCATCGGGGCGCCTGCGCGCCAGAATGTCGCGCATCCGCTGTTCCGACAACCGGTCGGCGACCGTGACCGGATCGAACCGCAAGGTTTCCTTCGTCTCGGCCGTCAGGCCCGCGCTGCGGAAATGCAGCAGCGTCGCGGCCCGCGCGGCGTCGGCAAGTTCGGCCGCCGTCGCAAAGATGTCTTCCGAATCCGTCCGCACCATCGGTCCCGCCCTGCCTGAAGGGGCGTGCCGCCCCTGATGTCCCGGCGTTAATCGCGCAGGGCCACCCGGTCAAGCAGGCTGTCCCCTCAGGCCGCGTCCGACAGCACCCGGGCCAGATCGAACAACCGGCGGCGCTGCGCCTCGGGGATTGCGTAGTAGGACCGGACCAGGTCCAGCGCTTCCTTGTCGGCAAGGATGTCTCCGCCCGACGGAAGGGTATTGGCGGCCTCGTTCAGGCCTTCGAAGAAGAAACTGATCGTGACGCCAAGCGCCTCGGCCACGTCCCACAGACGCGATGCGCTGACCCGGTTCATGCCGGTTTCGTACTTCTGGATCTGCTGGAACTTGATTCCGACCTTGTCGGCCAATTGTTGCTGGGTCATCCCCACCATCCAGCGCCGGTGCCGGATGCGCTTGCCAACATGGGCGTCTACAGGGTGCTTCATCAAATTCTCCGATTTCGTGATGCTGTTACCGCTATAAAAGCAAGAACCGTGCCAAGTCTCGGCCTGACGATGTGTTTTGTGGCCTTAGATGTGTGCATAGGCGAAACCTGTCTTTTTGGATATGTCCAATTATACAGGTGAACAAGAAAACTGCCTATGGTTGTCAAAATTAGACAAATTGTTTTCCTGCGTTGTGCCACTCGCCTTCCGGGACTATTTCGAATTGCATTGCATTTTGCAATGAATCTGAGATTTTCTTTGCAAATACAAAAAAAGGAACCGGTGGATACGGCGTCTGGCAGACGCTAGAATGCTGCAGACTTTACAGCAAAGGATGTCCGATGCGGGAATGGCGCGTGAACGGAACGGGACTTCCACCGGTCCTGACCGAGACCGATCTGCCTGTTCCTGAAAGGGGACAGGTCCGCATCCGCGTCGCCGCCTGCGGGTTGAATTTCGCCGATCTGCTGATGATCGAAGGCCGCTATCAGGAAGCCCGAACGCCACCCTTCACTCTTGGCCTCGAATGTTCGGGGGTGATCGATGCGATTGGGCCCGACACCTCCGGCCCCGCGTTGGGCACACGGGTTGTTGCCTTCGCCCCGGGGGCACTGACAGGGGCCCTGTGTCTGCCCGCCGCCCGCGTCCTGCCGATTCCGGGCAACATGACCTTCGCACAGGCTGCGGGGTTTCCGGTGGCCTATGGCACCAGCCATCTGGCCCTGGACCACCGCGCGCATCTGCTTGCGGGGGAAACCCTGCTCGTCACCGGCGCATCCGGAGGTGTCGGACTGACCGCGGTCGAACTCGGGGCGCGGATGGGCGCGCGGGTGATCGCAATAGCGCGCGGGCCTGACAAGCTGGCCGTGGCAAAAGCGGTCGGCGCGCATGACCTGATCGACAGCGACACGCCCGACCTGAAATCCGCACTGAAGGCGATGGGCGGCTGCAACGTCGTGTATGACACCGTCGGCGGGGCGGTGTTCGACCCGGCCCTGCGCAGCCTGCACCCCGAAGGCCGCTATCTGGCCATCGGATTTGCCAGCGGCACCGTGCCGCAAATTCCGGCCAACCTGTTGCTGGTCAAGAATCTTTCGGTGATAGGCCTCTACTGGGGCGGCTATCTGGCGTTCCGGCCAAAGACGCTGACCGACAGTCTGGCAACCCTGCTGCAATGGTTCGGCGAAGGGGGCCTGACCCCCCACATCAGCCATGTCCTGCCGTTCGACGCCCTGCCCGAAGGACTGGACCTGCTGCGCACCCGCGCGGCCACCGGCAAGGTCGTGCTTACCCTGCCTGCCGTTCCGGAACCGTGACCTCCACTGGGCCGCGCACGGCCCGAACCGCATAGGCCCGCCGGATCAGGGTCGCCAACGCCTCGACCGCTTGCGAATGCACAGGGTCGGCCACATACAGATTGACCTTGATCCGTCCCAGATCGGGCAGCAGGCCGTGATGCGCGATCTGTTCCATATAGGGGGGTTCCGATCCCGCCAGCACGGTGTGGACCGCCAGATCGGCGCTGACCGTCGCCTCGACCGCGCGTGTGCTGTCGCTTTCCACCGCCATTTCCCATGCGATCCCCGCATCGTCCAGCGCCGCCTGCACGCCTTGCCGGAAGATGCAGTTCGTCTCGTGCGCCAACCGCAACGGGCGCTGCCGCCACGCCTGCCCGCCCGGCGCCCCGATCCACACCAGCGGCACATCGGCCAGCGTTTCGCCCCCCGGCTCCACCGTGTCTTCGGTCGTCAGGATGATGTCGCATTCCCCCCGTGCGAATTGCGCCTTCAGCGTGCGCGTGAAGGCTGAGATCAGTTGTATCCGCATCTTGGGATAATCCTTGGCGAACCGCTGCATCACCTGCGGGATCGCCGGATAGACCAGATCGTGCGGCACCCCCAGTACAACCTCGCCGTGATGCGCGGCTTCGGTCATCCGCCCGAACACCTCGTCGTTCAGGGTCAGCATCCGCCGCGCATATCCCAGCAACTGCTCACCGGCCGCCGTCAGGGCCACCTTGCGCCCCGACCGGTCGAGCAGGTCAACGTCTAGCATCTCTTCCAGACGCTTGATCTGCATCGACACCGCCGATTGCGTCAGGTTCAGAAACCCGGCCGCCCGCGTCACCCCGCCGGCATCGGCGATGGCCACAAAGGACCGCAGCGATGTCATGTCCAGATTTCGAACCATATCACAAATCCTGATGCGAGCAGTCAAAAGCATTCATTTCAAGAATGTCACTGATTCGGGTATTGAAAGCAAGTGATCCGATGGTGCCACGGCCCCGATCACCGACGACGATGAAACCCTGAAAGGATAAGACCATGTTCGCCTCGCTCCACACCTCCACGCTGACGGTTCGTCGCGTGCAGTCGCGCGGCATTTTCGACGGCCTGTTCGCCAACCTGCGGCTTGCCCTCACCGTCCATGACCAGCGCCGGAAACTCGCCGTGCTGAACGATGCGGCACTGGCCGACATCGGTCTGACCCGCGCTCAGGCCGAAGCCGAGGCCAACCGTCCCCTGTGGGACATCCCGGCCGACGGACGCCACTGACCCATCCTGCACAGAATGTCGCGGCCCCCGGTCCGGTTTTCATGCAGATATGCTTGAAAACCTGACAGGGGTTCCCAATATTGCGTGCATACGGCAGCGCGGGCCCCCGCGCTGACCTTTGGTCAAACTGGAGGCTCACAATGGCTCAATACCAATCCGCCCGCCCGATCGGGGTAGGCACCCGCTCTGCCACGATCGACGCCGGCCTGCGCGCGCACATGAACAAGGTCTACGGCCTGATGTCGGTCGCCATGGTGCTGACTGGCGCCGTGGCCTGGGCCGTCGGCTCCAGCGACGCGCTGATCGCCATCTTCCGCGACCCGATCACGATGCGCCCGAACATTCTCGGCTGGGTGGTCATGTTCGCCCCGCTGATCATGGTGTTCGCGTTCGGCGCAATGATCAACCGCCTGTCCGCCGCTGCGGCCCAACTGTTCTTCTACGCCTTTGCGGCTGTGATGGGCCTGTCGCTCGCCTGGATCTTCCAGGTCTTCACCGGCGTCTCGATCGCGCAGACCTTCTTCGTGACCGCCATCGCCTTCGCGGGCCTGTCGCTGTACGGCTACACCACGAAGAAAGACCTGTCGGGCTGGGGCACCTTCCTGATGATGGGCGTGATCGGTCTGCTGGTTGCCTCGCTGGTGAACATCTTCCTGCAGTCGCCGGCCCTGATGTTCGCGATCTCGGCCATCGGTGTGCTGGTGTTCGCAGGCCTGACCGCGTTCGACACGCAGAACATCAAGAACACCTATCTTGAGCATGCGCAGTCGATGGACGACGAATGGCTGGCAAAATCGGCGATCATGGGCGCGCTGAACCTGTACATGAACTTCATCAACCTGTTCATGTTCCTGCTGCAGTTCCTCGGCAACCGCGAATAACCGCACCGCCTGAGATGCAAAGGGCCGGGGGAAACCCCGGCCCTTTTGCTATGGAACGTCGCCGTCCACGCACATCTGCTTCAGACAATCCGAAAAACAGCTTGCCGAAAGCCCGGAATAGCCGTCAGGAAAAGGCCGGTCCCGACACCTGCAACTGCCGTCAGACCGAAACCAATTCCGAATGCAAAAGGCCGCGCACGGGGCGCGGCCTTTGTCTGCAGACCGGGCAGGATCCTTACTTGATCTTGCCTTCCTTGTATTCCACGTGCTGCCGCTTGACCGGATCATACTTGTTCACGGTCATCTTCTCGGTCATCGTCCGCGCGTTCTTCTTGGTCACATAGAAGTGCCCGGTGCCTGCCGTCGAGTTCAGACGGATCTTGATCGTCGCCGGTTTGGCCATAGTCCCAGTCTCCTGCCGCCCGGATGCCCACGGCCCCGGTGAAATGGTGAAGCCCGCGTTTTACGCAGGCGACCGGCAGAGTCAACAGCAAAACCGCCCACCGCATTTTCTGTCCTCAAATATCCCTGCCAGAGGCGTCTGCGCCTCTGGCGCAGACCGGTCCTCGCGCGATGCGCGGACCCAACCAGATCTTGTCGCCCCTGGGCGGCGCCTTTTGATAGGCGTAGATTGCGCGGATGGCCTGTAAGCCGGATTCTGTCCCGGGTGCCTCGCCTTGCGACGACGCCCCCATGGATGACCATTCCTCTGCCGCACCTGTTGCCAGGGCGGTCAAGCTGCCAACCCGGGCCTCTGGGCTGAAGCGTCCCTGTGGCGGTATCCTGTCGGACCGGTCCCACGCAAGGCCCCTATTCGGCATTGCTCCGGGTGGGGCTTGCCGTGCCGTCCCGGTTGCCCGGTCCGCGGTGGGCTCTTACCCCACCGTTTCACCATCACCATGGACCCACCGGCCGAAACCGGCACCATGGCAGTCTCTTCTCTGTGGCGCTTTCCCTGGGGTTGCCCCCGCCGGGGGTTACCCGGCACCCTTGCTTCATGGAGTCCGGACTTTCCTCGAAGGTTTCCCCCCGCGGTCATCCAGCCATCCGCGCAAGCGGGGCTTACGCGCCGCCCGCGCCTGCGTCAAGCAGACCCGCCGCCAGTGCCCGGTCGATCTCGTCCAGCGGTCCCGAGGACCAGGGACGGAACCGAAGCCGGAAGGCTTTCAGCAGGACCTCCGGCGCGGCGGGTGGATAGCCGAACGCGGCCAGATCGGCGGCGAAATCGCCCGGCGCGCCCGGCACCGGCCAGACCGACAGCCCCACCCGCGCCAGCCTGCGCCAGTCGAACCGCCCGCCGGGATCGGCCTTGCGCCCCGGTGCCATGTCGGAATGCGCGATGATGCCCGCAGGCCCGATGTCCCACCGCGCCATCACCCCGGTCAGCAGGGTTTCAAGCGCGGCCATCTGCGGCTCTGGAAAAGGCTGCGCGCCGGTGTTGGCCAGTTCGATCCCGATGGACCGCGAGTTGATGTCGTCGACGCCGCCCCATGCCCCGGCACCGGCATGCCAGGCCCGCATCTCTTCGTCCACCAGCGCCTCGACCCCGCCCGTCTCGGAAATCAGCCAATGGCATGAAACTTCGGCCTGAGGGTCGCACAGCCGCGTGCGGGCAGCCTCGCAACTGTCCATGCCGGTGTAATGAAGCACGACCAGAGACGGCCGCAACCCGCCGCGCCGCTCGCCAAAGTTCGGCGACGCAGGCAACTCTACTGCAACGCGGTGCGGAACGGGCTGGGGTCCCACGAGCAGGCAAACCCGTCGCCATCGGGGTCCAGCCCCTTGCGGTCACGGTCCGGCCCGCCTGCGGCCAGGAAGGCTTCCTGCGCCAGGTCGGGCGATCCATAGCGCGCACAGGCCGCCTGCGGATTGCCTGTCCGCAGCCGGGACCGCGGGTAAAGCGCCACGCCAAGCGCGTTGTTGGTCGCCAGCGCATAGGCCACGATGTTCGGCCCGGTGTCACCCGGCCTGACCGGCAGCGCGCCGGGCTGGATCACCGTGTACTGCGCGCGGTTGCGCTCGATCCGGGCGCGGTCGCTTTCGATGGTCTCGCGGGCCGACACGGCCTCGAAATCCTGTTCATCCGACACGGTGCCGGGACGCGGGTTCACCTCGCCCGATTCGACCCGAATCCCGGCCGGGGCGTCTCCACGCGGCCGGTCATCTTCGAAACCACCAGAGGCGACCGGCGCAGGCGCGGCCGGCAGCGGTGCCGTGCCCACACCTTCGGCACGGTCGATCGCCGCAGCGGCGCTGTCGGTCGAAAACCCCGGCGATGCGTTCGCGGCGGGCGGGAACAGCGGCGTGGGCGTCACCGGCGCCGTCGCCTGCGCCTCGCGGTTGCGCAGATACGAGTTGTAGTCCTGAAACCCGACACCGGATTCGGGTACAGGTGGCGTGCAGGCCACAGCCGTTGCCAGCACCGATATCAGCAAGACTGCGCGCATGTTGTTCCGACCCAAGGACATCCCCGATTTTCCGCCGCCTACCACCATTTGTCGGCTTTCGCCACGAATCCCGCGGCCGTCTCAAGCACATGGGCGTGATTGAGAAGATCGCCCTCGGCCCAGGGCCGCCCGATCAACTGCAACCCCAGCGGCAGGCCGCGCCGGTCCAGCCCGACCGGAACGGCAATGCCGGGCAGCCCGGCCAGGTTGACCGTTACGGTGAACACGTCGTTCAGATACATCTCGACCGGATCGGCGCTGGCCATCTCGCCCAGCCCAAAGGCGCTGGACGGGGTGGCGGGCGTCAGGATCGCGTCGATCCCCTCGGCAAAGGCCAGTTCGAAGTCGCGCTTGATCAGCGCCCGCACCCGCCGCGCGCGGTTGTAGTAGGCGTCATAGAAGCCTGCCGACAGCACATAGGTGCCCACCATGATCCGGCGCTGAACTTCCGGCCCGAACCCTTCGGCGCGGGTCTTTTCGTACATCTCGGTGATGCCATCCCCCGCCGTCAGTTTGGCCCGGTGGCCATAGCGCACCCCGTCATAGCGCGCGAGGTTGGACGATGCCTCGGCAGGCGCGATCACGTAGTAGGCGGGCAGAGCATATTTCGTGTGCGGAAGGCTGATGTCGACGATGCGCGCCCCGGCATCCTTCATCATCGCGATGCCCCTGGCCCACAGCGCCTCGATCTCGTCGGGCATCCCGTCCATCCGGTATTCTTTTGGAATCCCGATGGTCGTGCCACGGATGTCGCCGGTCAGCGCCGCCTCGAAGTCGGGCACCGCAAGGTTTGCCGATGTGCTGTCCTTCGGATCATGCCCCGCCATCGCCTGAAGGAAAATCGCCGCATCGCGCACGGTCTTGGTCATCGGCCCGGCCTGATCAAGGCTGGACGCAAAGGCCACGATCCCCCAGCGGCTGACCCTTCCATAGGTCGGCTTGATTCCGACGATCCCGGTAAACGCCGCCGGCTGGCGGATCGACCCGCCGGTGTCGGTCCCCGTCGCCGCCAGACACAGATCCGCCGCCACCGCCGCCGCCGATCCGCCCGAAGACCCGCCTGGGGTCAGCTGCCGGTCATCGACCTTCCACGGGTTGACCGCCGGTCCATAGCAGGACGTCTCGTTGCTGGACCCCATGGCGAATTCGTCCATGTTCAGCTTGCCCAGCATGACCGCGCCCGCCTCGAACAGCCTGGTCGTCACGGTGGATTCGTACTCGGGCCGGAAGCCTTTCAGGATGTTCGACCCCGCCTGCGACGGAACCCCCTTGGTGCAGAACAGGTCCTTGATGCCCAGCGGAATGCCGCACATCGCAGGCGCATCGCCCTGTGCAAGCCGCGCATCCGCCGCCCGCGCCTGATCCAGCGCGATTTCGGGCGTCTTGTGAACAAAGGCGTTCAACCCGTCGCCCGCATCCATCGCCGTCAGGCAGGACATCGTCAGATCGACCGCCGTCAGATCGCCCTTGCGCAGCGCATCCCGCGCCGCCGCGATGGTCAGTTCGTTCGCGTTCATTCCACCACCTTCGGCACGGCAAAGAAGCCCTCGCGCGCATCGGGCGCATTGGCCAGCACCCGGCCGGCCTGACCGCCGTCCGTCACCACATCCGCCCGCCGCGCCAGACGCATCGGCGTGACCGACGTCATCGGTTCAACGCCGGTCACATCGACTTCGTTCAACTGTTCCATGAAGCCCAGAATGCCCGACAACTGCCCGGCCAGCGCGGGCAGATCGGCCTCCTCGACACGGATCCGGGCCAGTTTTGCCACCTTGCGGGCGGTATCGGTATCAATCGACATGGGCAACCTCGTAAAGATCGATCCCGTTTAGCCCCGCGCCCCAGACGCTGCAAGCCTGTGACGGCGGTAAACCTCGATCATCCAGCCCAGCATGACGGCGTTCAGCACATGCCACAGGAAATGCGTGCCCATCGGCACATTCCCGCAAAGGGGTTCATCCAGCGTGCGGAACGTCAGCGAGACCACCAGAATCCCCGCGCCCAGCGCCAGCCCCCGCGCGGTGTCCGGCTGCCTGCGCATCAGCCAGGCATAGAACAGGATCAGAACCGGCACCGGCGCATAGCCCGCAGACGACCCCAGCCCGGGCACCATCCCCCACAGCGGAACGGTCGCCGCCGCATAGGGAAAGAAAGCCAGCACGCACAAGGCAGCCTGCCACCCCTTCAGCCCCAGCATGTCGCGGCTTGCGGCAAAGACATAAAGCAGGATGAACACCAGAATCGGCAGGACATCCATCAGCCCGGTCAGCCGGTTGGCATGGGTGTGAAACAGCCAGCTTCCCACCCCGATCACCGCCAGCACGACGCACATCGCCCGACCCAGCCCGGCAGACCGCGGCCACATCACCGCGGCCGCGATCACGAAGGCCAGATTGGTCACCGCATTCCACGGCTCTGCCCAATACTCCGGCCCCAACCGCTCGCAATACCCGTCCACTGCCGCCAGCCAGTCCATCCATCCTCCCTTGCAGCGCCGCCCAAGGCGGGGTCGACGCGCCTGCATTCGTTTTCCTCAGACTGCACAGATAGGCGCGAAACAGACATGAAAAGTATGCCTCGCGACGACAAAGTCTGTACATCGCCGCGCTGGCCCGCCGTCACGAGATGCCCTGATCCGCCGATCCGGCTTGCCTTGGTGCCGGGACCTTCCCTTCCGGCGCAACCGCCTTAAAGTCCCCCGCACAGACGCAACTGGAGAACCATCATGCAGATCACCTGGCTCGGCCATTCCGGCTTTCGCATCGAGGTTGAAACGGCCATCCTTCTGGTCGATCCCTGGCTGACCGGCAATCCAATGTTTCCGGCAGACCGCCGAGCCGAGGCTATTGCGGGTGCCACGCATATCCTGCTGACCCACGCCCATGGCGACCACGCTAGCGACGCGGCGGGCCTTGCAACCGAACTGGGGATTCCGATCCTGTGCATTCACGAGTTGTCGGAATGGTACAAGGCCAACACCGACGCGCAGACCACCGGGATGGGCAAGGGCGGCACGGTCGATCTGGCAGGGGCGCGGGTGACGATGGTGAACGCCTGCCATTCCAGCACGATCGACTTTCTGGGCGGACCGCCGGTCCCCGCCGGTGACGCGGCAGGTTTCATGATCGCGGGCAACGGGCACACGATCTATGTGTCCGGCGATACCGACGTGATGGCCGACATGGGCTGGATGGGCGAGTTGCACCAGCCCGACATCGGCCTGCTGGCCACGGGCGGGCACTACACCATGGACATGAAACGCGCAGCCTTCGCGGCGCGGCGGTATTTCAACTTCAAGACCGTCATCCCCTGCCACTACCGGACTTTCCCGCTTCTGGCGCAGGAAGCCTCGGATCTGGTGCTGGGCCTGCCCGGCGTCGAGGTGATCGAGCCGCAGGTGATGGAGCCGATGGTCTTTTGATCGGCTTTGCCAGGGCGGGCCTCCCGCCCCGGTATTTTCGCTGCGCTTGTTCAAAAGAACGCCACGCTACAATACATCGATGACGGACAGACACCACGACGAAAACCACTTCTGCAAACCGTGAGGGCAATCACTTTGCCGGTTTGCACTCGGGGTTCCCGTACTTCTGTTGACAGGCGTTAGCCGAGCAGGCGCGAACCTGAACATCTCTTTGTGACTGATAGATGTCCACGGTTTCTACAGCCGTGTACGGGATCGCCACTGTTGTCATAACCTGATTGCAGTTTGTGGTAATGCCGAAGGTCGTACACGTAACCTGACCGGTGGGCTGCTGTTCGTATCGGGTTCTCGTTACGAGTTGCTGCTTATAAACAGGTGGGATCTTTTGGTTCCAGATGGTTTGACAGGACGCTCTTTCCGCCTGAAATTCTGGAGTACCGCAGGATACAACGACGCTGGTTGCGACCAGCACCCTAAAAATACGATTCATATCTGCTCCTTTGCCCCTCAGAATCCGATATTGACTGAAGCGGTATCCAGTCTTTTTCAAGCAGTGACCTAACGGGCTTGCCAAGGCAACACTGCCGACTTCATCTACGCTCCACAAAGAAGGCCTTCAGCATCGCCTCGGCCTCTGCCGCGCCGATTCCGTCGTACACTTCGGGGACGTGGTGGCATTGCGGATGCGCAAAGACGCGGGCACCCACTGCCACGCCGCCGGATTTCGGGTCCGCCGCCCCGTAGTACAGCCGGTCCACCCGGGCCGCCGCGATGGCCGCCGCGCACATGGCACAGGGCTCAAGCGTCACGTAAAGGTCTGCCCCCGCCAGCCGTTCCGACCCTGCCTGCCCGCAGGCCGCGCGGATCACCAGCATTTCGGCATGGGCCGTCGGGTCGCGCCATTCGCGCACCCGGTTGCCGGCCCGCGCCACGACAACCCCGGTCTGCACCAGAACCGCGCCGACCGGCACCTCGCCCCGCGCACCCGCCGCCCGCGCCTCGTCCAGCGCCATGTCCATGAACGACCGGAACACCCTACGTTGCCCTTTCAGCCCGGCTCAAATATCCTGTCGCGGTCCGGGGGTGCAAAATCCCCGGCGGTCGCCCCCGGTGCGCCCGCAGACAGTAAACGCGAGGAAGCCCGATGACCACCAGTGAAACCCCGAAGAAACCCGCCGCAAAAGCCCCGCCTGCGGGCGAGCGTATTGCCAAGGTGTTAAGCCGCGCCGGAGTGGCGTCCCGGCGCGAGGCGGAACGGATGATCGAACTGGGCGAGGTTGCGGTCAATGGCAAGACCATCGACAGCCCCGCGCTGAACGTCACCGCCGCCGACCGCATCACCGTGCGGGGCGAGCCCCTGGCCGAGGCGGAACCGGCCCGCCTTTGGCTTTACTACAAACCCGAAGGTCTGGTGACCTCGGCCTCGGATGAAAAGGGTCGCGCCACGGTGTTCGACAACCTGCCGCCCGAACTGCCGCGGGTGATGTCGGTCGGGCGGCTCGACCTCAATTCCGAAGGGCTGCTGCTGTTGACCAATGACGGCGAGTTGAAGCGGCGGCTCGAACTGCCTTCGACCGGCTGGCTGCGCAAATACCGCGTGCGGATCAACGGCAATCCGACGGACGATGCGCTGGAACCCCTGCGCAAGGGCATCACGGTGGATGGCGAACGGTTTCAGCCGATGGCGGTCGCGCTGGACCGCATTCAGGGGGCCAATGCCTGGCTGACGGTCGGCCTGCGCGAGGGCAAGAACCGTGAAATCCGCCGTGCGCTGTCGGCCATCAACCTGACGGTGAACCGGCTGATCCGGGTCAGCTATGGCCCGTTCCGGCTGGGCGATCTGGAACCGGGGCAGGTCGAAGAGATCAAGACCAAGACGCTGCGCGAACAGTTGGGCGAGGACCCGATGGAAAAACCGGTGGGCACCGCCCTGCGCAAGACCCGCGCGCCGCGTCCCGGCGCGCCCTCGCCCGCCCCGCGCAGTGGCAAGGGGGAACCCGCCCCGCGCCGCAGTGCGCCACAGGGCACGGTCGACAAACCCGCAGGTGGCAAACCGGCCGCAAAGCCCGCATCGCCCAAGACAACCGCCGCCAAACCGGCTGCAAAGACCCCGGCACGGCGCAACGCGGCACCGGTTTCGGGCGCTTCTGCTCTCAAACAGTTGTCGGACACCTTCACCAAGGCAACCACCCCGCGACGGACGCCGGCCCGGCCGAAACCAGCGCCCGGCAGCGACGGGGCCCCGCCACGCAAACCCAGACCGCGCGGCTAAACGCACAGCGTCCGCAAGAAACCGGCGGTTTGCCGCCGCCGCCTCTGGCACGGCCCGCAGTCATCACCTATTATCAGTCGGCAACGGATGCGGACGCGAGGGCGGCAGATGACGGGCAAGGCACTACAGCGTCTGGCCTTTGCGGGCCTTCTGGCGCTGACGCTTTACGCCGCCATCGGCGGGAGCGTCTGATGGCGCAGCGGTACGGCGGCAAGTACAGCCCCAACGGCGCCGGTCCGGGCAAGGCCGATGCGGCTCCTTTCGTCCGGGAACCGCGCATCCGGGCCGGATTCGGCTCGTTCATGCTGTTTGTCACGCCCTTCCTGTTCCTGATCCCGGCCTTCTTCAGTTCGACCACGAACCTGTTTGTCGGCCTCGCCGCCGGGGTGGTTCTGATCCTGTCCGCCTGGCTGACGCGCGAGGGCATCCTTGCGCAGGGGGCCTTCGACGCGCGCCGCATCGCCCGCCGCCCCGCCTTTCCGCGCAAGATCGCGGGGGCCCTTTTCAATGGCGTCGGGCTTGGCATCGGCACGTCGATGTGGGCCACGGGCTACACCTATCCAGTCCTGTTCGGCGTGGTGGGGGCTGCGCTGCATCTTGCCTCGTTCGGCCCCGACCCGCTGTCCGACAAGGGGATGGAGGGCGTCGACCAGTTCCAGACCGACCGTGTGGCCCGCGCGATTGCCGAGGCCGAGGCCCATGTTACGGCGATGAAGGACGCGATCCTGCGCGCAGGCGACCGGCAGCTTGCGGCGCGGGTGGACCGCTTTGCCACCACCGCGCGCACCATGTTCCGCACCGTCGAAAGCGACCCGCGCGACCTGACGGCGGCGCGAAAGTACCTGTCGGTCTACCTGATGGGCGCCCGCGACGCGACGGTGAAATTCGCCGATGTCTACGCCCGCAACCGCAACCCGCAGGCCCGCGCCGATTATGACGCCCTGCTGACCGATCTGGAAACCAATTTTGCCAGCCGTACGCAGGCTTTGCTGACAGATTCGCATGCCGATCTCGATGTTGAGATCGCCGTGTTACGTGACCGATTGAAGCTGGAAGGGTAGCCCTGCCCGACCCCACCCACGTCCCCGCGAAGGGGCCCGTACAAGTGAGACAGCAATGACCAATTCCATTCGTGCCCAAGCCGCCACCGCCCTTGCCGACGTCGAGGCGGTCACGGCGACCATCCTTCCGGAACCCGGCACCGCCATTGTGGCTCTGGAAGCCGCCCCCGCCCCGGTCGCCGATGACATCCGCAAGCGGATGGCCGAGCTTGACATGACCAACACCCAGTCGATCATCTCGTTCGGGTCCGCCGCCCAGGCCGAACTGCAGGTGATCAGCCAGGAAATGCTGTCGGACGTGAAGAACAAGGATGTGGGCCCGGCGGGCGACAGCCTGCGCCAGATCGTCACCACCATCCGCGGATTTTCGATCACCGAACTGGACGTTCGGCGCGAACGGTCGTGGTGGGAAAAGCTGATCGGCCGTGCTGCGCCCTTTGCCAACTTCGTCGCGCGGTTCGAAACGGTGCAGGGCCAGATCGACAAGGTCACCGAAAACCTGCTGAAACACGAGCACACGCTGCTGAAGGACATCAAGTCCCTCGACATGCTCTATGAAAAGACCCTGCGGTTCTATGACGAATTGGCGCTGTACATCTCGGCCGGCGAGGCAAAGCTGAAGGAAGTCGACAGCGTCGACATCCCGCGCAAGGAAGCCGAAGTCGCCGCCGCGCCCGAGAACGATCAGGTCAAGATCGCCCAGCAACTGCGCGACATGCGCGCCGCGCGCGACGATCTGGAACGCCGGGTGCATGACCTGAAACTGACGCGTCAGGTCACCATGCAGTCGCTGCCCTCGATCCGTCTGGTGCAGGAAAACGACAAGTCGCTGGTCACCAAGATCAACTCCACCCTCGTCAACACCGTGCCGCTGTGGGAAACCCAGTTGGCGCAGGCCGTGACGATCCAGCGCAGCAAGGAAGCCGCCGAGGCGGTGCGCTCGGCCAACGACCTGACGAACGAGTTGCTGACCGCGAATGCCGAGAACCTGCAACAGGCCAACCGCGTTGTGCGCACCGAGATGGAACGCGGCGTGTTCGACATCGAGGCGGTCAAGAAGGCCAACGCCACGCTGATCGCCACCATCAACGAAAGCCTGGCCATCGCGGACGAAGGCAAGGCCCGCCGGGCGGCCGCCGAATCCGAGTTGACGAAGATGGAACACGAACTGCGCGATACTCTGGCGTCGGCATCGGCCCGCAAGACCGGACTCGGCGCCGCGACCGGGGAAGCATTGCAAGGCTGATGTCGCGTCACGCTCCCCATCTGCAACGATACACCGTCGCGGTCCTGTTGGTCGCGGCGTTCGGCCTTTTGGGTTGCGACACCTCTGCCCCCAGCGGCTCTGGCCAGCCGCCGCCCCCCGCCGTGGCGGCTCCCGCGGCTCCGGTGCCGCAAACCGCGCAAAGCGCCGCCGCGCAGGGTTACTATGCGCAGGTCCAGCAGGCGCTGCTGTCGCAGGGCCTGCTGCGGACGGATGGCGGGGGTGAGGATACGCCCTTTACCGACCGGATGCTGGCCGAAAACTTTGTGCGCATCGCCCTGTTCGATGAATATGGCCGCGATTCCGGTGGCGCGTCGGTGCAGCGCCAGACCGTCAGCCATCTGCGCCGCTGGGCTGCCCCGGTGCGTGTCGGCCTGCGTTTCGGGGCCTCGGTCCCCGCCTCGCAACAGGCGACGGACCGCGCCCGCGTGGCGTCCTATCTGGCGCGTCTGCAGGGGATCACCGGCCACCCGATCCGGCTGGACGACGGCAACCCGAATTTCTTCGTCCACATCGTCAACGAGGAAGAACGCCAGGCCCTTGGCCCCGCCTTGCGCGCAGCCTTGCCCGGCGTTGCTGCGGCGGATGTGGCGGGCATGACCAACATGGCGCGGTCCACCTACTGTCTGGTCTATGCGCAGTCCGAAGGGATGAATTCAACCTATGTCGGCGCCTTCGCCGTCATCCGGGCCGAACACCCCGATCTTCTGCGCCTGTCCTGCCTGCACGAGGAAATCGCCCAAGGGCTGGGCCTGCCCAACGACAGCCCCGCCGCAAGGCCCTCGATCTTCAACGATGACGAGGAATTTGCCTTGCTCACCCGTCAGGACGAGCTGTTGTTGCGCATGCTTTACGACCCCGCCCTCCGCCCCGGCATGACCGAGGACGAAGCCCGCCCGATCATCACAACCCTTGCCAGCCGGCTGACCGGTGGCGAAAGCTAGGCCCGACAGATTCGGGCAAAGGAGCGCACCATGGTATTCGGCTTTCTCTCCGGCGAATTCGTCGATGTCATCACCTGGCTCGACGACACGCGCGACACGATGGTCTGGCGCTTTGAACGGCGCGGCAATGCGATCAAGATGGGGGCCAAGCTGACCGTCCGCGAAGGACAGGCGGCGGTCTTCGTGCATGAAGGGGTGATGGCCGACGTGTTCGGCCCCGGCATGTACGAGCTTGAAACCAACAACATGCCGATCATGACGACGCTGCAGCACTGGGATCACGGGTTTGACAGCCCGTTCAAGTCCGAGATCTATTTCGTCAACACCACCCGGTTCAACGACCTTAAATGGGGCACGAAAAACCCGATCATGTGCCGCGACCCCGAATTCGGCCCGGTGCGCATCCGTGCTTTCGGCACCTATTCGATGCGCGTCGCCGATCCGGCCAAGTTCATGCAGGAAATCGTCGGCACCGACGGCGAATTCACCGCCGACGAGATCAGCCTGCAGATTCGCAACATCATCGTGCAGGAGTTTTCCGTCACCATCGCCAGATCGGGCATCCCGGTGCTGGACATGGCTGCCAACACGCAGGACCTCGGCCGCCTGATCGCGACCGCCATCGCACCCAAGATCGCAGACTACGGCCTGTCGATCCCGGAATTCTACATCGAGAACGTCAGCCTGCCCGAAGAAGTCGAAAAGGTGCTCGACAAGCGCACGAGCGTGGGCGTCGCGGGCGACCTGAACAAGTACATGCAGTTCAACGCGGCCGAGGCGATGGCCAATCCGCAGTCGGGTGCCGGGGGCGCGATGACGGCCGGTATGGGGGCTGCCATGGGCATGAACATGGCCAACCAGATGGCGCAGCCCGGCCCGTGGGGTGCCACCGCCGCCGCACCGCCGCCACCCCCGCCGCCGCCGCCCGCCGCACGGGCCTGGCATGTGGCCGAAAATGGCGCGACCACGGGTCCGTTCAGCGAGGCCGACCTTGCCAAGATGGCCGCTTCGGGCAGCCTGACGCGCACCAGCCAGGTCTGGACCGCCGGGCAGGACGGCTGGAAACCCGCCGCCGACACCGAATTGTCCCGGCTTTTCGCCATGGTCCCGCCGCCGCTGCCGGGCATCTGACATGGCCATTGCGCAAGAACACCGCTGGCCTTGCGCACAATGCGGGGCCGCCCTGCGCTTTGCGCCGGGCCAGACCGTGCTGACCTGCGAAAACTGCGGCCATGAACAGACGATCGGCGAAGCCCCCGAGGATGTCCGCGTCAAGGCACTGGGCGAGTTGGACCTGCGCCGCGGCCTGCAGGACGATCTGCCCGGCACCGCGACGACCGAAGTCAGATCAACCTCCTGCCCGTCCTGTGGTGCCGTGATCGAGTTTCAGGGGGCCAGTCACGCCACCGAATGCCCGTTCTGCGCCAGTCCGGTCGTTGTCGATACAGGCGCGCATCGGGTCATCAAGCCTCAGGCGCTGATCCCTTTTGCCCTTGCCGAAGGGCAGGCCCGCGACCAGTTGACGACATGGCTGGGCCGGTTGTGGTTCGCGCCGTCCCGACTGCTGGAATACACCCGCAAGAACCGCGCGATGACCGGCATCTATGTGCCCTACTGGACCTTCGACGCCGCCACCCGCAGCCGCTATCGCGGCCAGCGCGGCGAGCATTACTATGAAACGCGCACCGTGACCGTCACGGTGAACGGCAAGCGCGAACAGCGGCAGGAACAGGTGCGCAAGACCCGCTGGTATCCGGCCTCGGGCCATGTCGCGCGCAATTTCGATGATGTCGTGGTGATCGCCTCCACCTCGCTGCCCCCCGCGCTGGCCAACGGCCTTGAACCCTGGAACCTTGCCGCATTGACCGCCTACAGCCCCGATTATCTTGCCGGATTTCAGGCTGAAAGCTACACGGTGCCCCTGCGCGACGGGCATCAGGGTGCCCGCATCAAGATGGATCAGGTCATCCACATGGACGTCCGGCGTGACATCGGCGGCGACGAACAGCAGGTCGACAGCATCAGCACCGACTACGCGCAGGAAACGTTCAAGCATGTCCTGCTGCCGGTCTGGATGGCGGCCTACAAGTACAACGGCAAAAGCTATCGCTTCCTTGTGAACGGCCAGACCGGCGAAGTGCAGGGCGAACGTCCCTATTCTGCATGGAAGATCGCCTTCGCAGTCGTCCTGGTGATCGTGCTGATTGCGGGGGCCGTCTACCTGACCGACCCCGAGGCGCTGGGCCTGTCCCATCCCGACTGGCTGAGCGGCTCCTGAACCGGGCGGCGCGCCCGCCTATCTCATTTTCTGTCTACAAATATCCCACGGGGGTCCGGGGGTGTGAAACCCCCGGCTTTCCTCAGGCCAGCCGACGCCGCCGCCCCTCGATCAGCCAGGCCGCCACGGCAAACCCGGCCGCCAGCAGCAGATACAGCCACCCCGGCATCAGCGATGCCACCCGGATGTCCTCGGTCAGATAGGCCCCGCGCGGCGTGATCCCGATCCAGCCGCGCCCATAGGCCTGCCGGTCGGTGCGCACCGCGCGGATGTCCGGGTTGCCCGCCTCCAGCCGCAGCACGCCGCCATTGGTCGGCGCGGCCAGCGGTGCCAGCGTGTCGCCGGTGGCAATGGTTTCCTCGAACTCCTTCGGCGCTTGCGGCCCGACAGCCACCACGCGGGTCAGGTCCCCCTGTTCCAGCCGGTAAAGGCCCAGCAGCGACGCCGCCCAGTCGGTCTGATAGCGTCCGGGACTGACCTCGGGCAGCACAAGTGTCACCTCGGCACCGTCAGGCCCGGTGACCGTCAGATCGCCGGGCGGCACATCCTGCACCGACCGCCGCGTGATCGTCAGAACCGGCCCCTTCGCCGTCGCGGTCAGGCTTTCCTCCTCAAGCTCTGGCTCTTTCAGCATCCAGTGCGCCAGCCGCCGCAACAGCTCCAACTGTGGGCCGCCACCTTCATAGCCGCGACCCCACAGCCAGATCTGGTCCGACGCCAGCACCGCGATGCGCCCCTGTTCCACCCGGTCCAGCACCAGCAGCGGCCGGTCGCCCGGCCCCGACATCACGATCTGCCCGCGCAGGGGATTGACCTCGATCAGCCGGTGCCACCGGCCCCAGCCGCCTTCGGGCGCAAGCGCCTCCAGCCCTTCGGTCACCGGATGCCGCCGCCCCAGATCGGTCAGCGCGGGCTGAAAGCCTTCCTCGACGACCCGCGCGGTCGGTTCCACCGGCAGAATCTCGGCCAGAGGCGACCGCCACAGGCTGTCGACCGCGCCATATTCAGGCCCGGCCGACACCAGCACCGTCCCGCCGTTCTTGACGTACTGCACCACGTTGTCGATGTAACTCATCGGCAGGATGCCCCGCATCCGGTAGCGGTCGAAGATGATCAGGTCGAACTCGTCGATCTTCTCGACAAACAACTCGCGCGTCGGAAAGGCGATCAGGCTCAGTTCCGTCACCGGAATTCCGTCCTGCTTTTCGGGCGGGCGCAGGATGGTGAAGTGCACCAGATCGACCGACGCATCGGATTTCAGCAGGTTGCGCCAGACCCGCTCGCCCGCATGCGGTTCGCCCGACACCAGCAAGACCCGCAGCCGGTCGCGCACCCCGTTGATCTGCACGATGGCGGCGTTGTTGCGGTCGGTCAACTCGCCCGCGCCCACCGCTACCGAAAACTGCAGCACGTTCATCCCGCCATGCGGTAGGGTTACGGGAAGTTCCAGATCTTCGCCGACCGGCACGTCGTAGGTCGCGGGCGGGTCGGCATCGACGGCGATGGTCAGTTGCGCAAAGCCGCCCGGACTGTCGGGTACCGCCCCCTGATCCTCGATCCGCAGCTTCAGCATCACTTCTTCGCCGAGGATCGCAAAGGCCGGCGCGTCGACGACCACCAACCGGCGGTCCCAGTCGGTCTCGAGCCCGGTCAGCAGAACCTGCAGCGGCGCGGGCAGCGCGGGGACCAGACCAAGATCATGCACCTGCCCGTCCGTGATCAGGATCGCCCCGGCCACCCGCGCACGGGGTTCTTCGGCCAAAGCCTCGGCCAGGGCCGTCATGGCCAGCGATCCGGCATCGTCTGCCCCGTCGGCAAAGGTCACGATCCGCAATTCGGTGTTGGGCAGTGCGGCCACCTCGGCCTGTACAGAATCGACGGCCGACGCGATCTGATCGGCACGGTCGCCGAGGCTTTGAGAGGCACTTTCATCCACCACCAGCAGCACGATGTCGGTCAGCGGCTTGCGGTCCTCCTGCTGCAGCGACGGCCCGGTCAAGGCCAGCACCAGAACCCCCGCCGCCAGACTGCGCAGCGCCCATCCCGCCAGACCCCGCCACAGCGCAAAGGCCAGCAGCAGACCGGCAAACCCCGCCAGACCCCAGATCACCGGCCACGGCAGCAGCGGCGCAAAGATGACGGCACTCATTGCCCCAGCCTTTCCAGCAGGGCCGGCACATGGACCTGATCGGATTTGTAGTTGCCGGTCAGCACATGCATGACCACGTTGATCCCGAACCGGTAGGCCAGTTCGCGCTGCTGTTCGCCCGCAAAACCGCGTCCCACCGGATAGACCGGCATGCCGTCAAGATCGACGGCCCAAGCCGAAGCCCAGTCATTGCCGCCAAAGATCACCGGCGTCACGCCGTCGTTCAGGTTGCGAAACGGCATACCCTCGATCTGTTCCGCGTCGGGTGGCGCGGCTTCGACCCACAGGGTCCGGCCGGTGTAACGACCCGGAAAGTCCTGCAGCAGATAGAAGGTCCGGCTCAACACATGGTCGGGTGGCATCGGCTCCAGCGGCGGAATGTCGAGGCCCGACGCCAGACGCTGCAGCGCCTGCGCCTCGGGGGTAGACCCGCCCGCCCCGGCCACGTCGCCATCCCGCGTGTCGAACAGGATCATCCCGCCGGTGCGCAGATACTTGTTCAGACTTGCATAGGCTTCGGGCGATGGCAGCGGCTGGCTGGTGGTCACCGGCCAGTACAGGAACGGATAGAAGGCCAACTCGTCCGCCTCGATGTCCACGCCCAGCGGCTGGTCCGGTTCCACCGAGGTGCGCAGCCACAACTGGTCGCCCAATCCCCGCAAGCCCGCCTCTGCCGCCTCGTCCACCTGCGCATCCCCGGTCAGCACATGCGCCAGCACCACGGCCTGCGTCGCCAGATTGGCCCGCGTGTCGTCGGGTTCCTGCGCACGCGCCTCGCCTGTCACGAACACGCCCAGCACCAGCACAGCCGCGCGCGCCAGCCCTGCCAGCTTGCCCGACAGCCACAGCGCAGCCAGGATATCGACCGTCAGCAGCACCAGCGCCCCGGCCAGAAACGCCCCCTTCAGCGCCTGTTCCCGCGCACCTTCCAGACCTTCGATCACGGTTCCGACCGGCCACGCCGCAGGCTCCAGCACCGTCTCGACCCCAACCGCGTTCAGCGCCACCTGCCGTTCGGTGCCGGCATAAAGCCCCGGCGGCACGGTCTGCCCCGGCCCGCTAGCAAATGCCGCCGCCAGCGCATCCCCGGCGATGCCCGCCACCTCGCCCGCGTCGCGCTCCACGCCATAGCCGTCCAGAAGCGTCTGCGGCACCCAGGTCTGGCCCGCCAGATCGCTGCCGTCCCCCGCCGCGACCCGCGTCGATACCGCCAGCCGTTCCAGCATCTGCACGAACAGACCCGACAGCGGCAGGGTGGACCATTCGGCGTTGGCCGTCACATGCACCAGCACCACCTGCCCGTGCCCGACCGCCTTGCGCGTGACCAAAGGCGTGCCATCTGCCAGTGCGGCAATGGTGCGGGCCGAAAGGTCGGGGTCGGGTTGCGCCAGCACCTGCGCACTTACCGTCACATCATCCGGCACGACCAGCCCGTGGAACGGACTGCCCGGCGGGAAATCGGCAAGCGCCTTCGGCTCGCCCCAGGACATGGCCCCGCCCACCTCGCGCCCGCCTTCGCGCAGCCGCACCGGCATCAGCGGGTCTTCGTCGATCCGGCTGACATCGCTTGCCGCCAGCCGCGGCCCGGCAAAGCGCAACAGCAACCCGCCCTCTTCCAGCCACGCCAGCACGCCTTCGGTTTCCGTCTGCGTCAGCCGCGCCACATCGGCCAGAACGATCACATCCGGGTTGGCCAGCAGCACGTCGGCAAGTCCGCCCTCGACCAGCTCCGCCACCGGCTCCAGCGCCTGCCGCAGAAAGTGGGTGGGCGACAGCAGTTGCAGCCCCTCGCGGTCCGCCCCGCCGCCGATCAGCGCGATCTTGCGCCGTTTCAGACTGTCGTCGGTCAGGCTGACGGCCCCGGCACTGCGCTGCCCCAGAATCTCGAACCGCTTGATCCGGTTGCGCAATTCGGGCGGAAGGGTCAGCGCCGCCTCGGCACGGTCCGCACCGGCCGCAAAGTCCACACTGACCCGCGCCAGTTCGCGGTCGATCCCCGAAGGGTCCGGTCCACGCGCGGCGACATCGACCGTGACCGGGGCCCCGGCGGGCACGCGCGTGACCGCCACCTGCACCGCGCCGTCGGCAAATGCGGGCGGACGCAGCGCCAGCACCGGGCGCGGCGAAGAAACGACCGTCAACTGCCCCCGCGCCTGCAGCGCCGCCGCCAGATCGGACGCGCCCGGATGCGACAGCCCGTCCGACAGCCAAACGCTGTCAAAGTTCCCGTCCGGCAGGGCACCCGCCAAGGCCGCAAGGTCCGAAGGCGCCCAGGGCGCAGGCTGCATCGCCGCCACCCGGCCCGCCCAGGCTTCTGCCGCCTGAAACACCACCGGCTGCACGGCCTCGGTCAATTGAACCACGGCAACCGTGCGCCCGTCGCGCCCGGCCTCTTCGACCTCGGCCACGGCCCGGTCAACCCGGCGCGGCCAGTCGCGCGCATCGGCCCAGCCGCCATCCACCAGCACCAGAACCGGCCCCGTGCCCCCCGCATCCTGCCTCGGGTTCAGAACCGGACCGGCAAAGGCCACGATTGCCGCCGCCACCGCCGCCATCCGCAGCACCAGCAGCCACCACGGCGTCTTGTCGGCCTCGCGGTCCTCGTCCACCAGCCCCAGCAGCAGCGCCACCCCCGGAAACCTCCGCCGGATCGGGGCGGGCGGCACGGCGCGCAGCAACAGCCACAGCACCGGCAGCGCGATCAGCCCCAGCAGCAGCCACGGCGTGGTGAAGGCCAGCGCGATCATCGCCCGCCCTCCAGCGCGCGGTAAGCCCACAGCAACGCCGGCTGCGCGCCCGATCCGGTGTGAAAACAGCCGTACTGCCAGCCAACGGCGCGCGCCAGTTGCGCCAGACGGTCCTTGCGTTCGGCAAGCCGCGCCAGATACCGCGCCCGCAGATCGCCTGCGCGCTGGGTTTCATACCGCATGCCGCCGCCCATCGATTCAAAGATCGTTCGCCCGTCAAAGGGAAAATCTTCCTCCGCCGGGTCCAGCACCTGCATCAGCACACCCCGCACCCCGCGATCGGCCGCATAGGCGAGCGCGCTTTCCACCATGGCCAGATCGCCCAGAAAGTCCGAGACGAACACCGCTCGCCCATGGGAAACCATGCCGCCCACTTCGGGTGCCCCGAAATCCGCCGCCGTATCGGCCAGATCCCGTGCCAGCCGCATCAGCTGCGTCCGCCCGGCGCGCGGCGTTTCCGCCATACCCACCCGCTCGCCTCCCCGCAGCAGCAGCACGGCCAGCGCCAGCCCCAGCAACCGCGCCCGTTCCGCCTTCGGTCCCCGGGCCTTGTCGCCCGAAAAGCTCATCGACTTTGCCCCGTCGACCCACAGCGTCACCGATTGCGCCGCCTGCCATTCGCGTTCGCGCACATAGTGACTGTCGGACCGGGCCGACCGCCGCCAATCCACCATCCGCACCGGGTCGCCCGGATGCGCCGGGCGGTACTGCCAGAATTCGTCGCCCAAACCGGCCCGCCTGCGTCCATGCTCGCCCAGCATCACAGTCGCCGCCAGATGCTCGGCCTGCGCCAACAGCGCCGGAAGCGATTGTCCCAGCGCCTCGGCCCTTGCCCTCAGATCGGCGGAAACGCTCACGCAGCCGCCTCAAGCCGCAGGGTCTGCGCCACGACGCGGTCGATCAACCCGCCCAGCGTCTCGCCCCGTGCCCGTGCGGCGAACGACAGCGCCATCCGGTGCGACAGCACGGGCCGCGCCAGCGCCGCCACGTCGGCCAGACCCGGCACCAGCCGCCCGTCCAGCAAAGCCCGCGCGCGCACCGTCAGCATCAGCGCCTGCGCCGCACGCGGCCCCGGCCCCCACGACAGGCTGCCCTCCAGCGCGCGCCCCTCGGGTTCGCCCGGACGGCAAGCGCGCACCAGATCAAGTATCGCCTCGACCACCGCCTCGCCCACCGGCATCCGCCGGATGATGGACTGCGCCGCAATCAGTTCTTCCGCCGAAAAAACCGCCACAGCCTTCGCCTCGACCGCCCCGGTTGTCGCCATCAGGATGTCACGCTCGGTCGCGCGCGTCGGATACTCGACGTCCACCTGCACCAGAAACCGGTCCAGTTGCGCCTCGGGCAGGGGGTAGGTCCCCTCCTGTTCGATCGGGTTCTGCGTCGCCAGCACATGGAACGGTCGGCCCAGCGGGCGATGCACGCCTGCCACCGTCACCTCTTTTTCCTGCATTGCCTGCAACAGCGCCGACTGCGTGCGCGGGCTGGCGCGGTTGATCTCGTCCGCCATCAGCAACTGGCAGAACACCGGACCTTCGATGAACCGGAACGCGCGGGTGCCGTCCGCGCCGCTGTCCAGCACTTCCGACCCCAGAATATCGGCCGGCATCAGATCGGGCGTGAACTGGATGCGGCTGCCCTTCAGCCCCATCACCGTCGACAGCGTATCGACCAGCAGCGTCTTGCCCAAGCCCGGCAGGCCCACCAGCAGCGCATGACCGCCGCACAGCATCGCCGCCAGCACCAGATCCACCACCTTGTCCTGCCCGATGAACCGCTGGTTCACCTGCGCCTTCGCCACCCCCAACCGCGCACCGAGGGCTTCGATTTCGGCAACAAGGTTGGCAGGATCGGTCATGACATTGCTCCGGGCGTTGTTATGTGCGCATTAGACCCAAGTAAGACGGCAGGCACAAATGGCAAAAACCGAAACGGGACAAATGATCGTGAAACCTTCGGCCGAAGGGCTGGCCGCGTCCGTTCAGGCGGCAACCCAGAAAGGCCCGCCCCCGGTGCACCTGTGGAACCCACCGTTCTGCGGCGAACTGGATATCCGCATCGCGCGCGACGGGACGTGGTTCTACCTTGGCACGCCGATCAACCGCGCACCGCTGGTCAAACTGTTCGCCTCGATCCTGCGGGCCGAGGATGGCCGGTATGTTCTGGTCACCCCCGTCGAGAAGGTAGGCATCCAGGTCGATGACCTGCCGCTTCACGCCATCGACTTCACCGCCACCGGCACGGGCCGCGACCAGACGCTGACCTTCCTGACCCTGACCGGCGACGAGGCTGCGGCGGGCCCGGAGCTGCCGCTGCGCGTGGTTCGGGATGCGGTGACCGGCGAACCCGCACCGTCCGTCCTGATCCGCAAGGGGCTGGAGGCGCGGATCGACCGCAAATCCTTTTATCGGCTCGTCGACCTTGGCACCCACGAACCGCTTGACGGGTCAAGCTGGTTCGGCGTCTGGTCGCAGGGCGAATTCTTTCCGATGATCCCGTCAAGCGAATTGCCCTGAATGCCGCGTTTTGCCGCCAACCTGACCATGCTGTTCACCGAAGTGGCTGCCCTTGACCGGCCCGGCCTTGCCGCACAGGCCGGGTTCGACGGGGTCGAGATGCTGTTCCCCTACGACCATCCGGCCAAGGACTGGATCACCGCGCTGGCCGGGATACCGGTCGCACTGATCAACACGCCCCCGGGCAACTGGATGACCGGGGACCGGGGCCATGCCGCCGTGCCGGGGGATGAAACCGCGTTCCGTGACAGCTTTCTGCGGGGGGCCGACATGGCGGCGCGGTTGGGGGCTGCGCGGCTGCATGTGATGGCCGGTGTGGCGCGCGGGCCGCTGGCCGAGCAGACCTTCGCCGAAAATCTGGCTTGGGCCGCCGCACAGGCCCCGGGTCAGCGGCTGTGCATCGAACCGCTGAACACCGACGACATGCCGGGCTATTTTCTGAATGACTTCGATCAGGCGGGCCGCATCCTCGATGACCTTGCCCTGCCGCAGATCGGGTTGCAGTTCGACCTGTGGCACGCGGCGCGCATCCACGGCGACGCGGGCGCTGTCTGGGCGCGGCACCGCGACCGGATCAGCCACATCCAGATCGCGGGCTTTCCGACCCGCGCCGAACCCGGCGGCGGCGGATTTGATCTGACCGGACTGTGCGCCGAACTTGACGGCGGCGGATATGACGGATGGATCGCGGCCGAATACCGCCCGGCGCGCGCCACGGTGCACGGCCTTGCCTGGCTGACGGCGCTGAAGGGCCGCAGCCGGATGATGGGCGCCTGACCGGGGGCTTGCAGGCAGGGCGGCGGCAAAGGCCCGCCCGCCTGCCCACAGCAAGCCCGGTCGGAACAGGCCCGCGACGTGATTCGCCGACCATGTCATCCTGCCCGGCGCGCGGTTCTGTCGGGACGCGGACCCGACAGATGCCTAATGCGTGTTCCTGATGAAAATCAGGGATTTATCCCAGAGAGCGCCCAAATCCCTTGCCCCGTCCGCCCCACCCGCTAGACTGGCCTCCGACCCGAAAGGAACCGCCATGCCCACCGCCGCCCCGGAAACCGTGATCGTCACCCACTGGAAAGTCGCCTGCGACGGCGGCGAAGGCGCGCTCGGCCACCCCCGCGTCTGGCTGACCATCCCTGACGACACCGGTTTCGTCGAATGCGGTTACTGCGACAAGCGGTTTGAAATCGACCGCGCGCACGCCCACGACGACCATTGACCTGTGCGGCGACTGCGCTGGCTCGGCCTGCTGCCGCTGCTGCCAGTCCTGTATCTTGCCGCGGCGCTGATCGGCGCGCTGGTCCCCGGTTCACACGTGCCCTTGACCGGGGTTGCGCGGCAACCGGTCGGCTTTGCTGCAGGCCCCATCCACTATGACCTGCTGTTGCCCCTGACGCCCGACCTTCGCAACCGCCTTGCCTTTGCCGCTGCGGCAGGCGTCCTGATTAACCATCCGGAGGCCGAGTGGCTGGTGGTAGGGTGGGGCGGCGAGGCGTTCTACACCACGGTCGGCACCTATGCGGACCTGTCCGCGCAGGCGGTCTGGCGCGCCGTGACCGGCGATGCGTCGGTCCTGCGGCTGGATGTGGCGGGGCGGGTGACCACCCATCCGGGGCTGGACTGGCATCTTCTGGCAGACGGCCAACTGGCCGCGCTGATCACCCGGATCGAGGATGAGTTCCTGCGCGACAGCAATGGAAGGCCCATCCCGCTTGCGCACCCCGGCCAGACCGGAACCGACGCCTTTTTCAGCGCGCAAAGCCGGTTTCATCTGTTTCGCACCTGCAACGTCTGGCTGGGGCAGGTCCTGCGCGCGGCGGGCGTGCCGTTCGGGGCCTGGACGCCGACCACCCGGTCCGTGCGGTTGTCCCTGTGGTGGAACGCTATCCCCGCAAGCCCCTGATCACCCCAGCCACCAAGCCCAGAACCGCGCCAAGCGGCACCCAGAAGAACGCGACGCCCATCGCATAGGCCCCCTCGGCCTGCGAGATGGGTACAACCGCAGGCAGGGCAAACCCCGCCACCCCGGCCAGCAATCCCCCCGCCAGAAACCCGCCCAAACCCCACAAGACCGCCTTCATCGCCCGCCCCCCCGCTGGAACCGCCGCGCCATCCGTGGCAATACTGCGCCAGCAACCAAGGGGCGCACCATGGATTCCGGCACGAAAAGTTTTGGCGCGGGTCATCACCTGCACCTGATCGACGGCTCGGCCTATATCTTCCGCGCCTATCACGCGCTGCCGCCGCTGACGCGCAAGTCCGACGGCATTCCGGTCGGCGCGGTGGCGGGCTTCTGCAATCTTTTGTGGGGCGAGTTGAACACCACCCGCAAGGCCGAAGCCGCGACGCACATCGCCGTGGTGTTCGACCATTCCGCCAAAACCTTCCGCAACGATCTTTATGCCGACTACAAGGCCAACCGCCCGCCCCTGCCCGAGGACCTGCGCCCGCAATTTCCGCTGACCCGCGACGCGACGCGCGCCTTCAACATCGCCTGCATCGAGATGGAGGGGTACGAGGCCGACGACATCATCGGCACGCTGGCCTGCATGGCGCGCCGCGCCGGGGGCACCGCCACCATCATCTCGTCCGACAAGGACATGATGCAACTTGTGGGCGACGGGGTGAACATGTTCGACCCGATGAAGGCCCGCGCCATCGGCCCGGATGAGGTGGTCGAAAAATTCGGCGTCGGGCCGGACCGGGTCGTGGACGTGCAGTCGCTTGCGGGCGACAGCGTCGACAACGTGCCGGGCGCGCCGGGCATCGGATTGAAGACGGCGGCGCTGCTGATCAACGAATACGGCGATCTTGACACCCTGCTGGCCCGCGCGGGCGAGATCAAGCAACCTGCCCGCCGCGCGGCGCTGGTGGATCATGCCGACCGCATCCGCCTGTCGCGCGATCTGGTCCGGCTGAAACTCGACACGCCGGTGACCGTCGGGCTGGACGATCTGGCCGTGACCGCGCCGGACCCCGAGGCGCTGATGGGTTTCCTGAACCTGATGGAATTCCGCACCCTGACCAAACGGGTGGCCGACAAGCTGAACATCGCGGTGCCCGAAGCACCGGCCGCAGCGCCGCTTGTTCTGGACAACACGCCCGACCTTAAAATGCAGCCCGACCGCCTGCCCTTCGACACGGCCGCCTATGTGCGCATCAGTGATGCCGCAACCCTGTCGCAATGGATTTCGCGCATCCACGAACGCGGATACGTCGCGATCGACACAGAAACGACTGCGCTGGACGAAATGCGCGCCGAACTGGTGGGGATTTCGCTTTGCGTCGATCCCGGAAAAGCCGCCTACATCCCGCTGGGCCACCGGCAAGGCGGGGGCGATCTGTTCGGATCAACGGACCTGACCGCAGGCCAGATGCCGATGGCCGAGGCGCTGGCGATGCTGAAGCCGGTGCTGGAAGACCCGTCGATCCTGAAGATCGGCCAGAACATGAAGTATGACGCGAAAATACTCGCGCTGCGGGGAATCGCCGTCGCCCCGATCGATGACACCATGCTGATGTCCTACGCGATGCAGGCGGGGCTGAACGGGCACGGCATGGATGCGCTGTGCGAAAAGTATCTTGGCCATACCGGCATCCCGATCAAGCAACTGATCGGCTCGGGCAAGGCGCAGGTTACCTTCGACCGCGTGGCCATCGACGACGCGGTGAAATACGGGGCCGAGGATGCCGACATCACCCTGCGCCTGTGGCAGTTGTTCAAGCCGCAACTGCACCGCGCCCGCGTGACGACGGTCTATGAAACCCTGGAACGCCCGCTGGTGGCAGTTCTGGCCGACATGGAGATGACCGGCATTCAGGTCGACCGCGACACCCTCAGCCGCATGTCGAACGCCTTTTCGCAAAAGATGGCAGGGCTGGAGGCCGAGATTCACGAACTGGCGGGGGTCACCTTCAACGTGGGTTCGCCCAAGCAACTGGGCGAGATCCTGTTCGACAAGATGGGCCTGCCGGGCGGCGAGAAGGGCAAGACCGGGGCCTATGCCACGGGGGCCGACGTTCTGGAGGACCTTGCCACCGAACACGAACTGCCCGGCCGCATCCTTGACTGGCGGCAGTTGTCGAAGCTGAAATCCACCTACACCGACGCGCTGCAGGACCACATCAACCGCGACACAGGGCGGGTCCACACGTCCTATTCGCTGACCGGGGCCGTCACCGGGCGGCTGTCGTCCACCGACCCCAACCTGCAGAACATCCCGATCCGCACTGAAGAAGGCCGCCGCATCCGCGAGGCGTTTGTCGCCCCGGCGGGCAAGCTGCTGGTGTCGCTGGACTATTCCCAGATCGAACTGCGCATCCTTGCCCATGTCGCGGGCATCCCCAGCCTGCGGCAGGCATTCGCCAACGGAATCGACATCCACGCGATGACCGCGTCCGAGATGTTCAATGTACCGCTGGCCGAAATGACCTCGGACATCCGTCGCCGCGCCAAGGCGATCAACTTCGGCGTCATCTACGGCATTTCGGGCTTTGGCCTTGCCCGCAACCTGCGCATCCCGCGGGCCGAGGCGCAGGGCTTCATCGACCGGTACTTCGAACGGTTTCCCGGCATCAAGGAATACATGGCGCAGACCGTCGCCTTCGCGCAGTCCAAGGGCTATGTGCAGACCCTGTTCGGCCGCCGCATCCACACGCCGGAAATCAACGCGCGCGGTCCCGCGGCGGGCTTTGCCAAACGCGCCGCCATCAACGCGCCGATTCAGGGCACCGCCGCCGATGTGATCCGCCGGGCGATGATCCGGATGCCGCAGGCCATCGCGCATCTGCCCGCGAAGATACTGCTGCAGGTGCATGACGAATTGCTGTTCGAGGTCGACGAAGACGCCGCCGACTCCCTGATCGCCATCGCGAAGGACATCATGGAAGGCGCTGCACACCCCGCCGTGACGCTGACCGTGCCCCTAACGGTCGAGGCGGGGCGCGGGGTGAACTGGGCGGCAGCGCATTGATGATACAGGATTATCCGCAACTTCGGACACTCGCGCTTTCCCTCGGCCTGCCGGAGGTGACCGAGGCTGCGCCCTGGGGTAACCCCTGCCTCAAGGCGCATGGCAAGATGTGGTGCTGGTGGTCGCCCTACGTCGATGCCGCCGTCTTTCGCGCGACCCGCGACGAACGCGAGATGCTGATGGCCGCCGACCCTGACACCTTCACCCTGCACCCGCATTACGCCGCCCACAACCTGATGCTGGTGCGCGCGGGCCGGATCGACCCCGACTGGGCCCGTGCCCGCCTGCTGCGCGACTGGCGCGAGGCGGCACCCAAGCGGTGGCTCAAGGCCTGGGATGCCCGCTGATGGCCCGCGCCGCGCAGGATTACCCGATGGTGACCGTGCGCAACCGCCGCGACCTGCGCGACTGGCTTTCGCTCCATCACGCAACCGCTTCGGGCCACTGGCTTGCCACCTACAAGCGCGCGCATCCCGACTATCTGGCCTATGAAGCGGTGGTCGAAGAACTTCTGTGCTGGGGCTGGATCGACTCGGTCACCCGCGCGCTGGATGCCGACCGCAGCATGATCCTGATCGCCCCGCGCAAGGTCACTTCGGGCTGGTCGGCGATCAACAAGGCGCATGTCGAACGGGCGCGGGCGTCAGGCGCCATGACCCCGGCGGGCGAAGCGAAGGTCGCGGCGGCCATTGCCAACGGCATGTGGGATTTCCTGAACGATGTCGATGCCTTGCAGGCCCCCGACGATCTGCTGGCGGCCTTGGTCGAGGCGGGCGGGACGCAGGGGTGGGACAGTTATCCAAAGTCGGTGAAGCGCGGCACGCTGGAATGGATCAAGACCGCCCGCACGGCTACGACGCGGGCGGCGCGGATTGCCGATGTGGCGCAAAGCGTGGGCTTGGGGCAGCGCCCCAAGCCGTTCCGTCAGGGAAAGCCCTGACGGCGCTCGACTAACCCCGGTCGATCCGCACCTGATAGCAGTTGTTGCGCGCTGACCGCACATGCACATAGGCCACGCGATCATCCGCCAGACGTGCCGCCGCCTGCGCCGGAATGTCGGCGGTCGAAATCACCGCGCCGGTGCCGTAGACGATCCGGTGATCCGCGCCGTAGCCCCGCAGGATATAGTCGGGTGAGGCGAGCACATCGGGCAGACCGGCCCCGCTCCCCGCCGCACAGGGGTCGGCACACAGAAAGATCGGCCCCATCTCGGCATAGGGCTGTGGTGCGGGAAACGGCCGGTGGGCCAGGATCAGCATCGGCGCGCCTGCGGGAATCATCCGCAGACAATGGCGGCACGGGTTGCCGCCCCCGTCAGAGATGTGGCGTTCCGGTATCTGGCCGTTGGCATCGCCGCCTCCGGCCTGGTAGGCGCGCACGGTTTCGGTGGGGATGGGCGTAAAGCGGATGGTCATGGCAAGGCTCCTTGTTGCCCTGCCCCGATAACCGCCCGCCGCACCCTGACGCGACCCGATCCTTGCGGGTTCAGGCGGGGTCCACCAGACGGCCCAGAACCCGCCCGCCCAGAACGTGCAGATGATAGTGCGGCACCTCTTGCATCCCGAACGCGCCGGCGTTGGTGATGCCGCGGTATCCCTCTGGCCCGGCCATCGCGCAGACCCGTGCCGCAGCCCGGTGAAAATCCAGCAGCTCCTCTGCCCCTGCCTCGGCGGCGAAGTGGTCGAAGGTCACATAGGCCCCTTTCGGGATCACCAGCACATGAAATGGAGCCAACGGGCGGATGTCGTGGAAGGCCAGCGCATGCGCCGTGTCCAGCACCGTCTTGTTCGGGATTTCGCCCCGCAGGATGCGGGCGAAGATGTTGTTCGGGTCATAGGTCCAGGGCATGTTCGATCCAGCTTCAATCGACGAAAAGATACTCGGTCGCGGCAATCTCGCGTGCCTGCTCGACAGGGATATCAAGAAACGACGCCAGCGGCACGGTGTTTTCGTCCACCGAGGCCGTCTCGCGTAGCCGCGACATGTCCTTGAACCCGGCATCCCGGATGCGGTCGGATTCAAATCGGACATCGAACCGGATCGTGGGCAGAAGCCGGTCGATGGTTTCCTGCGGCGTGCGGTCCCCTGCCAGACCCACCCGCTTGGCGTGGCCGATCAGATAGTCGTCGGTGAAATGGCACTCGATCTCCAGCAGCCGGACCTGCGCCTTGTCGTTGTAGAAATCCTGCATCAGATCGACGTTGGCCGGGTCGATGCACACGATCAGCTTGTCGGTCTGCCAATAGTCGAACAGCATCCGCATCAGCGCCCGGCGGTGCCGTGTGCGCTTTTCCAGCGTGGTCTGGATGCCGCCCAGATCGGGCAGCGGGGTTGACGCCTCGTTGAACAGATAGTCGATCGCGGGCAGGTTGGTGACCTGCCGCACCCGTTCCACCAGACGCTTGGCGACATGCCATTTCTTGCAGGTGACCATCAGCAGCGTCCGTTCGCGGCCCAGACTGCTTTCGGTTTCCCAGAATCGCGGGGCAAACCGCCGGCCGATCCGGCCCCGTCCGGTCAGGAACCTGAACAGGCTGCGCCCCTCGTTCGAGATACCGAACCGCACGCCCTTGGCCGCGTAGAGCTTGCCGAGCCGGTCCTTCAGGTCCTTTGCATCCGGGCTGATCTTGCGGGCAAACAGGAAATCCTGACTCAGCAGAAGGTCATAGTGGTCATTGTAGAAGTTTACCGGCATCCCGTAATCTGTGAACATCAGGAATGTCAGGGTACGGGTCCGGATTTCGTGTTCGGGCACCAGATGGCGCACGATGGTCTGAAAGAACGTTTCGTCGGGAATCCATGTGGTGCGGAAGAACCGCATGACGTCGCGGCGGTTTTTCGTGAACTCCAGAACCCATTCCATCGTGCGCCGCCGCAGACACCACCACTGGCTGCCGATCTGCATCTGGATGTCGGACGGCACCTTGCGCGCCAGATGGAACCGGCGCTGGAAGTCCATCGAGGCGTAGAACAGCCGCTTGTGCGTGCGTTCGTTGAACCAGTGGCGATAGATCAGCCGCTCTTCCTTGATGCCGGTCTTGATCCAGTCGGAATTGAAGAAATCGAAACTTTCGATGTAGTCGACTTCCTCGCGGTCCAGAAACTTGTGCGCGAATTCGGCCGACTTGATCGGCATGCAGTCCCCCGACAGCATGTAGAAATGGGTCGCGCGCGGAAACGAGTCGACCGCCGCCTGAACCGCCTGAAGCGTTGCGGCGATCAGGCTCCACGCCCCCCAGCCGCACTTCATCCGCCGCGCTGCGAACACGACCGACGGGTTGGGGTCCAGCGCGGCCCTGATCCGCTCATAGTCCTTGGCGGGTGCCCGCGCGTCAAAGTGGATGGCGATGAAATCGCCCGCCGCCGTCAGCCGCTGCGCCTGGGCGATGATTCCGTCCGAGTCCTTGTGACACAGCAGAATGTAGGCGATCTTTGCCATGGGCGAAACACTTGCATCCTGAAGGGCAGTCCCTGTTGCCTTAAATAGCTTTATCGCACATTGAAAAGACAGCCTTTCTTTGCTTCTTTGCAAAACAATGATCCCGGCAAGCGATCCGGGCACAAGGGAGAGACATCGTATGGGATTTCCGGGCACCTGGATGACGGAAAGCGAAAGCATGGTCTATCGTGTGGTGCCGAAATGTGCGTGCTCGACCATCGGACAGATCATGTTCTATGCCGACCACGGCACGTTCTTCGACGGGGACATCCACGACAGCACCACCGGCCTGCACAAATGGGCGCAGGAAGCGAGCCAGCCTCTGATCGAGCGGAATGTGAAGGGGCACAAGTCCTTCGCTTTCACCTGCGTCCGGAACCCCTACACGCGCATCCTGTCGTCCTATTTCGACAAGATCTGCGGCATCCAGCGCAACGGCAAACGCTATCGCGGCAACCTTGTGCCCTTGCTGACGCAAAAGTACGGCGTCGATGTGGGCGGCCCCGAAGGGCGCGACGACTTCGACCAGATCGCCAGTTTCCGCCGCTTCCTGCTGTTCGCCCGCGACACCATCCGCTGGAAAAAGCCGATGGAACCCGACATCCACTGGTCGGCGATGTCGGGACATGTGTCGACCTACATCGTCAACGGCGGGCGCTATGACCACATCTTCTTTACCGAGAAGTTCGACGAAGGCATGGGCGTCGTCCTGAAACGGACCAAGCAGAAGCACAAGGTCGACCTCAAGAAGATCCCCAGATTCAACGAAAGCGAAGGCCACGGCCCCAAACGCGCGCATCCGGTCGAGGATTACTTCGACGATCTGTCGATGCATCTGGTGTGGGAAATCTACAAGCGCGATTTCCAGGTGTTCAAATACGACTTCGAAAACCCCGCCAACAAGATGCCGGTCGACGAGATCGACCTGGCCGAGGTGCACGCCAAGCTTGGCGACTGACGGTCCGTCGAGGAAAGGCGGGGGGTTCACACCTCCCGGTCCATTGGTCTCTCGACCAATAGCAAAACCAACGGACTACCCCGCGGGGTATTCGCTCAGGGACGAGGGAAATCCTTCCTTAACCTTGCCGTGAAAGACATGGACTGCGGTACAGGCGGGGACGCCGATGACCGCCAGAGGAGAAGGCACCCCCGCGGCTTGACCGGGTCTCCTGCCGGGGGTGCCGGACCCTTTCTCGTTCACCTTCTTCTCTGCAAAAGTATCCTGCGGGGGTCTGGGGGTGCAAAACCCCCAGTCCGCCGTTACCGCAACAGCCGCCCGCGACCGATCCGGGGCCATGGCGGCGCGCGATGGCCCCGGCGGGGCCTGAGCAAGCCGCCGCCCCCGGTCAGATCAGCCCTTCCCTGCGGAACAGCGCCTTCAGATCGGCCTCGGGCCGCGCGCCGAAATGGCTGATGACTTCGGCCGCCGCAACGCAGCCCATCCGCCCGCAGACAGACAGCGCCTGCCCGGTCGCCATCCCATAAAGGAACCCTGCGGCGAACTGGTCGCCGGCGCCCGTCGCATCCACCGGCACGATCCGCCGTACCGGCACCACCGCCTGCTCGTCCCCGCGCACCACGATCACATCGTGACCCGACCGGGTGCAGACCACCAGACCCGACTCCGCCGCCGCCTGCTCCAGTGCTGCGGACAGATCGGTCTGGTACAGGGACGACCATTCGTGTTCATTCCCGATCACATAGTCGAGGTCCTTGACCAGACGGCGGAAGTCGTCGCGGTGACGGTCGACGCAGAACGGGTCTGACAGCGCGATCCCGGCCAGCCCGCCCGCCGCATGGCACAGCGCCACGGCCCGTTCGAAGGCGTGCTTTCCCTTGGGCTTGTCGTACAGATAGCCTTCCAGAAACAGGATGCCCGCCTGCCCCGCCACATCGTCCGACACATCGTCCGGCCCAAGCTCCGACGAGATGCCGAGATAGGTGTTCATCGACCGCTCACCGTCCGGCGAGACGAAGATCATCGACCGCGAGGTGGGCAACTCCCCGCCTTGCACCGGCGCATTGACGAAATCGGTGCCGTTCTCGGCCATCGTGCGGGCGTAGAACCGCCCCAGCGCATCGTCATGCACCCGGCCGATGAAGGCCGTGGTCAGCCCCAGATTGCCAAGGCCGGCCAGCGTGTTGGCCACCGACCCGCCCGGCGCCTGCACGCGGTCTTTCATCGCGCCGTACAGCATCTCGCCGCGTTCGCGCTCGACCAGTTGCATGATGCCCTTCTCGATGCCCATCAACTCGATAAAGCTGTCGTCGGCGCTGGTGAAGACATCGACGATCGCATTGCCGATGCCGACGACCTGATACGTTTTCATGCGGTCTTTTCCTCGTACAGGCACCAGTCCGCGATCAGGCAGGTGGGGCACTTCGGTTTGCGGGCAGTGCAGACATAGCGGCCGTGCAGGATCAGCCAGTGGTGCGAATGGTGCTGGTATTCGACCGGCACGTTGTCTTCCAGCGCGCGTTCCACCGCCACCTCGTCGCGCCCCGGCGCGATGCCGGTGCGGTTGCCGACGCGGAACACATGGGTGTCGACGGCATGGGCCGGGTGGCCGAACCACATCTGCAGCACGACATTGGCCGTCTTGCGTCCCACCCCCGGCAAGGACTGCAGCGCCGCGCGGCTGGACGGCACCTCGCCGCCATAGGCCTCGATCAGCCGCTGCGACAGCCGGATCACGTTCTTCGCCTTGTTGCGGAACAGCCCGATGGTCCTGATATGGGCGATCAGGGCCTCTTCCCCCAGCGCAAGCATCTTTTCCGGCGTGTCAGCGACCGCGAACAGCGCCTTGGTGGCGCGGTTGACCCCGACGTCGGTCGCCTGCGCCGACAGCGCGACGGCCACCAGCAGCGTAAAGGCATTCAGGTGATCCAGTTCGCCCTTCGGTTCGGGCACAAAGGCCCGGAACCGGGCGAAAACGGCCTGCATCGCAGGATATTCAAGCTGTCTGGTCATGCGCCCGTTCTGCCAGCCTCCGTGCCGCGCGACAAGCGAAAGCCGCAGGTTTCGGGTCGCATCCGGCCCGATCCGGCAGTAGCTTTGCTGCATGAGGAGACAGTGATGACCAGCCAGCCCCCGCCTTACCACTACGCCCTGATCGCGCGCGCGCTGACCCTGATCGACGAGGCCGGTCCCGGCCTGTCGCTGGAAGGGTTGGCCGACCGGATGGCGATGAGCCCATCGCATTTTCAGCGTGTGTTCTCGCAATGGGTTGGCGTTTCGCCGAAGCGGTATCAGCAGTACCTGACGCTGGACCATGCGCGCCGCCTGCTGGCCGACCGGTTCACCGTTCTGGACACCGCACTTTCGACCGGCCTGTCGGGGGGGGGGCGGCTGCATGACCTGTTCCTGACCTGGGAAGCGATGAGTCCGGGCGACTATGCCAAGGGGGGCGCGGGGCTGACCATCTTCTGGGGCTGGTTCGACAGCCCGTTCGGCCCGGCGCTGGTCATGGGCACCACGAAGGGCATCTGTGGCATCGGCTTTGCCGCCGAAACCGGGGAAGACGCCACGATGGACGATCTGGCATCGCGGTGGCCGCGCGCCACGCTGGTCCATGATCCCCTTCTGCTGCAGGAATGGGCCATGTCGGCCTTCGGCATGTCGGCGGACGGGCGCGACACGCCGATCTATCTGATCGGCGCGCCCTTCCAGATCAAGGTGTGGGAGGCGTTGCTGCGCATCCCCACCGGTCATGTCACGACCTACGGGGAAATCGCCGGCAGCATCGGCCATCCCGCCGCCGTGCGCGCCGTCGGCACGGCGGTGGGCCGCAACCCGATCAGTTTCGTCATTCCCTGCCACCGCGCCCTGCGCAAGTCAGGCGGGCTTGGCGGCTATCACTGGGGCCTTCCCGTCAAGCGCGCGATGCTGGCCTGGGAGGCGGCGCGCAGCGAAACGTGATGGGCGGAAACCTGCCTTGCGGGTGGCACCCCTGTCGCAGCGACCCGTGGCCTGCTATAATTCCAGCGCAGGGTCCGCAGCGGCCTGATGGAAAACGAGGCAGCAGAATGATGACGAAAACCCCGATCCTTCTTGGCCTGTGCGGCGTGATGGCGCTGTCGGCCTGCGAAGTCGATCCGAACGCCTATCCCGACGACCCCAACGCCCGCGCCCGCAACGGGGCCCTGATCGGTGCTCTCAGCGGTGCCGTGCTGGGGGCGACCACCGCCGACAACAACAAGACCAAAGGCGCCCTGATCGGGGCCGGGGTCGGCGCGCTGACCGGGGCCGCGATCGGCAACGAGTTGGACAAGCAGGCCGCCGAACTGCGCAGTTCGCTGAGCTCCGGCGTCGGTGTCACGAACTATGGTGACTATCTGGTCGTGAACATGCCGCAGGACGTGCTGTTCGCCGTGGACAGCGCGACCCTGCGCCCCGACCTGACCCGCGACATCAAGACCGTCGCCTCCAGCCTGATCCGCTATCCCAACAGCCGGATCGAAGTGATCGGGCATACCGACAACACCGGGTCGGCCGCCTACAACCAGGATCTGTCGCAGCGCCGCGCGGTGTCGGTCGCCAATGTTCTGCGCGAAAGTGGCGTTCCCAACGCCCGGATCGCCGCGTTCGGCCGTGGCGAGGACGCCCCGATCGCGACCAACCTGAACCCGCAGGGTCAGGCGCAGAACCGTCGGGTCGAAATCATCATCCGCCCGACCATGTGATACGTCTGCCGGGGGCCCCTGTGCCCCCGGTTTTTCATTGGCAGCGCCGCGAAGTGGTCATATGTTCCGACCAATCCGGAGCTGCCGATGCCCTTTCAGAAAGTCCATGCCGAAAAGCTGTCGCAATCCGTGGTTCGGCAGATCGAACTGCTGATCCTGCGCGGCATCCTGCGCCCCGGAGAACGCCTGCCCGCCGAACGCGAACTGTCGGATCGCTTGGGCGTTTCGCGGCCATCCTTGCGCGATGCCTTCGGAGATCTGCAACAGCGGGGCCTGCTGGTCAGCCGTCCGGGGGCCGGGGTTTATGTGGCCGATGTTCTGGGGTCGGCCTTTTCGCCTGCCCTGATCGATCTGTTCGCAGCGCATGACGAGGCGGTGTTCGACTACATCTCCTTCCGCCGCGACCTCGAGGCGCTGGCCGCCGAACGCGCGGCGCGCCTTGGGACCGCCACCGATCTGAAGGTGATCTCGGCGCTGTTCGAAAAGATGGAAGCGGCGCATCAGAAGCGGGACCCAACCGACGAGGCGCAACTCGACGCCGAATTTCACATGGCGATCATCGAGGCGAGCCATAACGTCGTGATGCTGCACATGATGCGGTCGATGTTCGATCTTCTGCGTCGCGGCGTATTCTACAACCGGCAATTGATGTTCAAGAACCGGATGACACGCGACAATCTATTGGACCAGCATCGCGCGATCCACGACGCCATCCAGTCCCGCGACAGTTCGGCGGCGCGCGCGGCCGTGTCGGCCCATCTGGACTATGTGGAGCAGTCGCTGACCGAACAGCTTCGGCAGGCGCAGCACGAGGAAATCGCGCGCCAGCGGTTTGAACACGAACAGACCCGATGACAAAGGCCGGGCAACGCGCCCGGCCTTGTCGGAATGGTCTTTGTCCGGCTGTCAGTGAAACTTGCCGTCGACCTGAGCGATTGCCGCATCGATCGATTGCGCTGCCCGCTGCGGCGTCATCTGACTCGACAGCACGTCCCCTGCGGCGGCGACGGCCAGCGTTACGGCCTGCTCGCGCACCGCGCGCAGGGCTTGCGCCTCTGCCGAGGCGATCTGCTCTTCGGCAGCGATCAGGCGGCGGGCGATGGACTCCTTCAGGTCTTCCCGGGCCTGACGTGCGGCGGCTTCGGCTTCTGCCTTGGCCTGTGCCACGATCCGCTCGGACTGTTCCTGAACTTCTTTCTGCTTTTTCTCGTAGGACGACAGCAGGGCGCGGGCTTCCTCGCGCAGGGCCTTGGCCTCTTCCAGATCGGCCTTGATCCCGGCGGCGCGGGCATCGAGCATACCCGTGATCTTGCCGGGGATGCCCATGTAGACCAGCACGGCGACAAAACCGATGAAGGCCAGCAGAACGACGAAGTCGGTATTGCGCAACGAAAAGAACGGTCCCGTCGCGGCGAAGGCGGGCGAGGCTGTCAGCAGAAGTATGACAAGATGTTTCATGGCCTTACCCTTTCAGCCGCGCCGACAGCGCAGCGGCAACGGCAACTGCATCCGCCGAACCGCCCATCGCCGCGCCCAGTTCGCCCGCCGTATCCCGTGCAACCGCCGCAACCGCTTCGGCGGCACCGGCCTGAATCTCTCCGATCCGGCGTTCGGAGTCTGCCGACTTGGCTGCAATCTCGGCGTCCGCCTTCACGATCGCCGCGTTCAGATCCTTCTGGATCGCGACCTTCGCCTCGGCCACGATCTTGGCAGCCTCGGTCCGGGCGCGGGTCAGCGCGTCGGTATAGGCCTTTTCGGCAGCGACGGCCTTCTGCTTCAGTTCTTCCGCAGCGGTCAGATCATTGGTGATCATGCCCGCCCGTTCGGCAAGAACCGCGCCGATCCGGGGCAGCGCGACCCGGCTCAGGATGAGATAGATCACCACGAGCGTCACCAGCAACCAGAAGATCTGGTTGGGGAAAGTCGTGACGTCCAGTTGCGGCATGCCCACGCTTTCCGCCTGCGCGCCCGCTGCTGTGCCCACTTCGGTGGCCATGTCGCCGTCCTTTCACGATCCTGAAATGTTCCGACCGAAGGGCTTCCCCTTCGGCCGACTGCCTTGTGGCAGGGATCAGACTGCGAACATCAGCAGCAGGGCGATCAGGAACGAGAAGATGCCCAGGGCTTCGGCGAAAGCGATGCCGACGAACAGGTTTGCCATCTGGCCGGGGGCGGCCGACGGGTTGCGCAGGGCACCGGCAAGGAAGTTTGCCACGATGTTACCCACACCGATGCCAGCGCCGCCCAGCCCGAAAGCTGCCAGACCTGCACCGATGAACTTGCCCATTTCTGCGATATCGCCAGTCATAACCGTACTCCTTCAGAGTGTTGTAGTCGAGATTTCAGGACCTTAGTGGTGCGCTTCGCCGACGGCGTCACGCAGATACACACAGGTCAGAATGGTGAAAACGTAAGCCTGTACCGCTGCGACCAGCAGTTCCAGACCGTAGATCGCCACGATGGCCGCGATCGGAACGACAGAGGCCACCCCCATCACGCCCGCAAAGCCCGCAAAGACCTTGATCACCGCGTGACCCGCCATCAGGTTGCCGCCAAGTCGGATCGAGTGCGACAGGGGGCGGACAAAGTAGGAAATCAGTTCGATCAGCGCCAGGATCGGCCGCAACGCCAGAGGTGCCGAAGACACCCAGAACATGGCCAGAAACCCGGGCCCCTTGCGAACCAGCCCCACAATGGTCACGGCGAAGAACACCAGCAGCGCCAGCGTGGCCGTCACGGCGAAATGCGCGGTCGTGGTGAAAGAAGTCGGGATCAGTCCCAGCATGTTCGACAGGAACACGAACATGAACAGCGTCATCACATAGGGGAAGAACTTGACACCTTCATGCCCGGTCACTTCCTCGACCATGTTGTAGATGAACCCGTAAAACAGCTCGGCCACCGACTGGGTCCGCGACGGGATTACTGAACGGCGGCTGGTTCCCAGAACCATGAGGACAGTGATCGCCAGCACGGCCACCGCCATCCAGAAGGTCACGTTGGTGGGCGTGTACCATGCGATGTAGTCGCCACCGAACAGCGGTTTGACGATGAACTGATCCATCGGGTGGATCTCGAGCCCGCCGGTTGCGTGGTCTTCGGTTGCCATCGTCAGTCTTTCTTCCTGTCCGTTTCGCCCATCGCCCGCGCGGTGCCCAGCATCGTCTTCACCCCTGCGGCGAACCCGATGCCGGCGAAGATGATCAGGAAGACCGGCAGCGTGCCGAACAGCACGTCAAGCCCGTAACCGATGGCCAGCCCGAGGATCATCCCGGTGCAAAGCTCGATTATCATCCTCCAGGCCATCTCGCCCTGCGAGAAACCCGTGCCCGTCTGCGACCTTTCAGCGACCGGTTTCGTTCTGACCTTCGCCAGCTTCGCTTCCAACGCGCGCAGCCGGTCCGGGTCGGGTTCGTCCGCCATGGATCAGTCCCTTTCGGTTGCCCGGGTGATACGAACAGCAGGGTTCGGAGTCAAGCAAGGATGCGGGTGCAGAAAACCCGAGCAAACCACTGATATCCTTATATTCATCATGGCCGCTTGCTGGGTCTGGCGCCTTGCGCATATTCAACCATCCGGTTGACGATCGCGCGCGGCACCGCGATAACGGCAGCATGGCATCCGATCTGGACACGGTTTTCTCTGCGCTGGCCGATCCGACGCGGCGGGCCATTCTGGCCATGCTGCTGGAAGATGACATGGCGGTGACCGATGTGGCAGAGCCGTTCCAAACCTCGCTGGCGGCGATCTCCAAGCATCTGAGCGTGCTGGCCGAAGCCGGGCTGATCAGCCGCGAACGGCGCGGCCGGGTCATCTGGTGCAAGCTGGAGCCGGATGCGCTGCGCGGGGCGTCGGTCTGGATGCAGGGATTCGGGCAGTTCGAACCGGTGGATCTGGATGCATTCGAGCGGTTTCTGGAGGGGGAGCTGGCAAAGTCGCCAGAAGGGCCGGACGACGTTGAAACCACGTCTGTCTGACGTATGGCGGACGTATGGTGGACGTATGGCTTTGCGCGCTACGTTGAAAATCGGTGCTGAAACTGCTGGCGCAGCAGCGCCTTCTGCACCTTGCCCATCGTGTTGCGCGGCAGGTCGGGGACCACGACCGCGGCTTTCGGCTGCTTGAACCGGGCGAGGCTGGGGGCAATCGCGGCCAGCACGCAAGCCGGGTCCAGCGTCTTGCCGGGGCGCGGGGTCAGGACGGCGAACACCGCCTCGCCAAAGTCGGGATGCGGCAGGCCGATCACGGCGCTTTCCAGAACACCCGGAACGGCGTCCAGCAACAGTTCCACCTCGCGCGGATAGACGTTGTACCCGCCGGTGATGA
>JAIYDJ010000109.1 GCA_027487575.1 Rhodobacter sp.
CAGGAGGGGCTTCAAGTCATTTGGCAAACAGGTAAGGGATATGTTGAAGCATCGCTCCGGCGCACGGCTGCATTGAAGCATGCGCAGGCGCACGAATTCATACGGGAGATGGATCTGGCCTACGCAGCGGCTGACGTGGTGGTTTCCAGAGCAGGAGCCATGAGCATTTCTGAATTGTGTTTGGTAGGTAAGCCATCCATTTTTATTCCGTCGCCCAATGTGTCGGAAGATCATCAAACTAAGAACGCGATGGCATTGGTAAGCAAAAACGCAGCTGTACTGGTGAAGGATGCTGACGCAACTGCAGCGCTGGGCGATGCAGTGAGCACTCTTCTCAGTAGCGATAATCAGTGCCAAACGTTGGCTACAGCAATACACGGTCTTGCACAAAAAAATGCGGCGGAGCGCATTGTTGAAGAAGTAAAAAAACTGGTGCAATAGCCTATACAATCCCTATCCAATGAATTTTGAAGAAACGGAGGTCTATTATTTTTTGGGAATCGGAGGCATTGGTATGTCGGCCATTGCGCGCTATTTTCATGCGCAGGGTAAGCTGGTGATGGGTTACGACCGCACGTCGACACCGCTTACGACTGAGTTGGAAATGGAAGGCATTGCAGTGCATTTCGACGACACCGTGCTTGAGATACCGCCAGTGGAGCGTCATACACCTAAGGAGAAAGTATTGGTAATCTATACACCTGCAATCCCCAAGGATAGTCAGGAGTTGAATTGGTTGAATGATCAAGGCTATACACTCATCAAGCGTTCGCAGGCATTGGGAGTTATCACGGCACAGAGTAAAAGCATTGCGGTGGCGGGCACGCATGGAAAGACTACTACGAGTTCGATGATAGCCCATTTACTCAAGCATAGCGGGAAAGGGTGTAACGCCTTTCTAGGCGGCATAGCGACAAATTACGGGACCAATTTATTGCTCGACCAGCATGCAGAATGGACCGTGGTGGAGGCAGATGAGTATGATCGATCCTTTCTGACGTTGTCTCCGCAGATTTCGGTTATAACCAGCACCGATGCCGACCATCTCGATATGGGTGTTGAAGCCGATGAAGACCGCCGCAAGGCCGACAAGGCTGTGCATGGCGGCGACAAGCTGCGGCATCTCGGTCATCTGGACACGCTGGGCGACGACCCAGCCGATGGCGCCGCCGACGGCGATCATGACGAGGCTGATCAGCCAGTTGCCCGCGCCGGGGCCGTAAAGCGTGGCGGCCACGGCAAGTGCCATGCCGGCAATGCCATACCAGACCGCGCGCTTGGCGCTTTCCTGGCCGGAAAGTCCGCCAAGCGAGAGGATGAAGAGAACCGCTGCAACGACGTAGGCCGCCGTGGTGAATCCGTATTCCATGGCTGGCCCCTTACGACTTCTGGAACATGGCGAGCATGCGCCGGGTGACCATGAAGCCACCGAAAATGTTGATCCCGGCCATGAACACCGACAGTCCGGCCAGCAGGATGACAAGGTAGGACCCCGAGCCGATCTGCATCAGCGCGCCAAGGATGATGATCGAGGAAATCGCATTCGTGACCGCCATCAGCGGCGTGTGCAACGAATGCGACACGTTCCAGATCACCTGGAACCCGATGAACACCGACAGCACGAACACGATGAAGTGCGCCATGAAGCTGGCAGGCGTATAAAGCCCGGCCAGCAGCATCAGACCGCCGCCGATGGCCAGCATCGCGACCTGGTTGCGCGTCTGGGTCTTGAACGCCGCCACTTCCTGCGCGCGCTTTTCGGCTGGCGTCAGTTCCACGACCTTGGGCTTGGGCTTTGCCGCTGCAATCGCCGCGATCTTGGGGGGCGGTGGCGGATAGGTGACGGCGCCGGCATGGGCCACGGTCGCCCCCCGGATCACGTCATCCTCCATGTTGTGGTGGATCACGCCATCCTTCTTCGGCGTCAGATCGGTCAGCATGTGGCGGATGTTGGTCGAATAAAGCGTGCTGGCCTGTGCCGCCATCCGGCTGGGGAAGTCGGTATAGCCGACTACGGTCACGCCGTTGTCGCTGACGATCTTCTGGTCCGGCACCGTCAGGTCGCAGTTGCCGCCGCGTTCGGCCGCAAGGTCCACGATCACCGAACCAGGCTTCATCAGCGCCACCATGTCGGCGGTCCACAGCTTCGGCGCGGGCCGTCCGGGGATCAGCGCGGTGGTGATCACGATGTCCATCTCGGGGGCCAGTTCGCGAAACTTGGCGAGCTGCTTGGCGGCGAAGGCCGGGCTGGACGGGGCCGCGTATCCGCCCGTCGCAGCGCCGTCGGGCAATTCGCTGGCATCGAACTCAAGATAGACGAAACTCGCGCCCATCGACTCGATCTGCTCGGCCACCTCGGGGCGCACGTCGAACGCGTAGACGATGGCACCAAGGGAAACGCTCGTTCCGATGGCGGCAAGCCCGGCCACCCCGGCTCCGACGATCAGCACCTTTGCGGGCGGCACCTTGCCTGCGGCTGTGACCTGCCCGGTGAAGAAGCGGCCGAAGTTCGATCCGGCCTCGATCACCGCGCGGTACCCCGCGATGTTCGCCATCGACGACAGCGCGTCCATCTTCTGCGCGCGGCTGATCCGCGGCACCATGTCCATGGCGACCACCGTCGCACCTCGCGCCCGCACAACTTCCAGAAGGTCGGGATTCTGCGCAGGCCAGAAGAAGCTGATCAGCGTCTGCCCTTCGCGCAACTGCTCTGCCTCGGCAGTTTCCGGGCCGCGCACCTTGACCAGCACATCCGCCGCCGCGATCACCGCTGCCGCATCGGGCAACACCTCGACCCCCGCGCCGGCATAAAGCGCATCCGAAAACCCGGCCCGAAGCCCCGCCCCGGCCTCGATGCAGGCAGAATGCCCCAGTTTCACCAGTTGCAGCGCCGAGTCGGGGGTCATTGCCACCCGGTTCTCGCCCGCGAAGATTTCCTTCAGTGCACCGATCTTCACTGCCCGTCCCCCGTCCAGATGTCAGCCTGCGACCCATACCATCGCGCAACATTATTTCAACGCCTGTTTGCCGCATTGCGGAAAAAACCTAACCGCGCGGCAGCCACCGCCCCGTCCGCGCCGCCCATGACTCGAAAGCAGGCCCGAAAGCCGCCCTCAGCATCGCCTCTTCCGCCAGAATGAACCGTGCGGTGATGATCAGCACGAAACCCGGCAGTACCGGCAGGGCCAGCGGCACGTCCCACCAAAGGATCACCCCGCCCAGCACCAACGCATCGCCGAGATAGATCGGATTGCGGCAAAGGCGAAAGAAACCGGTGGACACCAGCACTGCCGGGGCCGATTTCGGAATGAACGTGGTCCGCCTTGCCGTCATCTGCACGACCGACCCGACCACCAGAACCAATCCCAGCCCGACAAGAACCGGTCCGAACGCGGCCAGAACCCCGAACCCGCCCAACGGCACAAGGCGGTCAAGCGCCCAGACCATCGCAATGGCCCCGGCCAGCCAGACCGGCGGCATGTCGACCCAGTTCATCATCCTGCCTCCAGCGCGGCAGTCTGCCACGGCCACCTGCCACCGCAACCCCCCTTGAAGCCCGCGCCGCTTGCCGTCAGGGTCCCCGCAACAAGGAGCCTGCTGATGTCCACCGATTTCTCCGCCACGCGCGCCGCCTTCGATCTGCCTGAAGGGATCATCTATCTTGACGGCAATTCGCTGGGCCCCTTGCCCCGCGCCGCAGCCGCCCGCGTGGAACGGGCCGTGACAGGGGAATGGGGCCGGATGCTGGTCACCGGCTGGAACAAGGCGGGCTGGATGGACCAGCCGTCCAAGATCGGCAACCGCATCGCCACGCTGATCGGCGCGGAGCCCGACAGCGTCGTGATGGGCGACACGCTGTCGATCAAGGTCTATCAGGCGCTGGCCTCGGCCCTGGAAATGAACCCAACTCGGCGCGTCATCCTCTCGGACACCGGCAATTTCCCGTCCGACCTTTACATGGCCGAAGGGCTGTGCCGCACGCTCGGCAGCGGGTACACCCTGAAGACCGTAGCACCCGAAGATATCGCCGCGCATATCGACGAGACGGTTGCCGTCACCCTGATCACCGAAGTCGATTACCGCACCGGCCGCAAGCATGACATGGCCGCGCTGACGGCGCGGGCCCATGCGGCGGGCGCGCTGACGGTCTGGGATCTTGCGCATTCGGCGGGGGCCTTTCCGGTGTATTTGGCCGATTGCAGGGCCGATTTCGCGGTAGGGTGCACGTACAAGTACCTGAATTCCGGCCCCGGCGGCCCGGCCTTCATCTATGTGGCCCCCCGCCATGCCGACACCGCGCGCCCCGCCCTCTCGGGCTGGCTTGGCCACGAATCGCCGTTTGCCTTCGACACGACCTACCGCCCCGGCACCGGGATCGAACGGATGCGCGTCGGAACGCCGCCCGTCCTGCAAATGGCCGCGCTGGAAGCCTCTCTCGACATCTGGGATAGCGTCAGCCTGAACGACCTGCGCACCGCCTCGCTGGCCCTGACCGACCGCTTTATCGCCGGGGTCGAAGCCGCCTGCCCGACCCTGACGCTTGCCACGCCGCGCGACCATGCCGCGCGCGGCAGTCAGGTCAGCTTCCGCCACCCCGAAGGCTATGCCATCATGCAGGCGCTGATCGCGCGCGGGCTGATCGGCGATTTCCGCGCACCCGACATCCTGCGATTCGGCTTCACCCCGCTGTTCATCGGCGCGCCCGAGGTGGACGCCGCCGTCGCCGTTCTGGCAGAGGTGATGGACAAATCCCTGTGGGATCAACCACAGTTCAAGACGCGGGCCCGCGTCACCTGACAGCACACCACGCGGCGCGCATCACCGTGGGGCAGCGTTGCGTTCCTGCACCGTTTTGTGAACAGCTTTCCGCACGCAGGCCGGACCGGGCTTTGACCTTGGCGTGCCACCCGGATAGCGTCGTTTGAACAGAATCCCCGAACCATCAGGGTCCGGGCCCTTACGGATGCGAGTGCCATGCGCCACCCCCTCTATGCGATCCTTCTTTCCATCGGACTTTTTGGCGCGCTTTCCGCCTGTGTGCCCGATCCGTCGCTGGTCGAAGCGGGTCTTGCCAAGCCGCCAGAACCCAAGGTCGCCACCGGGGTCTACGCGTCGAGCATGGACGGAACCTTCCCCATCCCCGCCGTGCCCGTCGAAAAGGTGCCGACCGAGTTTCAGCGCCAGACCGTCTACTACCCCACTGACGAGGTCCCGGGCACCATCATCATCGACCCCGCCGCCAAGCACCTGTTTCTGGTGACCGGAAAGAACACCGCCACCCGGTATGGCATTGCCGTGGGGGCCGAAGGCTTTCAATGGTCGGGCGAGGCGCTGATCACCAACCGCAAACCCTGGCCGACCTGGACTCCGCCGAAAGAGATGATCGAACGCAAGCCCGAACTCGCCAAATGGGAAAAGGGCCAGCCGGGCGGTCCGACCAACCCGCTGGGCGCGCGCGCGCTGTACCTGACGACGAACGGCGTCGACTATGGCTACCGCATCCACGGCACCCCCGAATGGGCGTCGATCGGGCGGAATGCGTCGTCGGGCTGCATCCGGATGATCAACCAGGATGTGATCGACCTTTACAACCGCGTCCCCGACGGATCGAAGGTGATCGTGCTGACCGCGTCCGGGCAGGTGCCCAAGGGCCTGACCCTGCCGCCGCCCGCGCCCAAAAAGAAGGTCGCGGCCGTCAAACCGGCTGTTGCGGCGACAGTGCCCGCCACCCCGGCCGTAACGCCCGCGCCCTTCACGCCGCCGCCGCTGCCGGCGATGCTGCCGACCCCGCCTGCCGTGGTCGTGCCCGCCTTGTAAGAATAATGTGCGGGCCCTGTCGAAATCGTCAGGGCCCGCCGCTCATCATCCCAGGACCGCGACAAACGCGGGCCGCGATGATGGAGCCAAAGATGATCCACCCATGCCTGCTTTTGCTGTTTCTGGCCAGCCCCGCGCTGGCCGAACCCTTTGTTCTTCTGATCCACGAAACCCCCGACCAGATCGCCCTGCGCGGCGACACCGGCCCTGACGGCGCGACCTATTGGGCCGCCTATGCTGACTGGGGCAAACAGGCCGCCGACGCGGGCGTGATGCGCGGCGGTGCCGCGATGGTTCCGGTGCCGGTCGCGACGCTGGGCAGGCTCGACTCCTCCACCCTCATCCTCGGCGGCTTCTTCCAGATCGATGTGCCCGATGTGGCCACTGCCGAAAGCTGGGCCGCACGGCTGCCTGCCGCCACCACAGGCGCGATCGACGTCCGCGCCACCGTCCCCGCCCCCGGCATGTAAGGAATGCGCCATGCAGTACACCATCCTGTGCTATGAAACCGCCGCCGATTTCGCCTGCCGCGCCGACCCGGACAAGGCGGGCCCCTATTGGGCTGGCTGGTCTGCCTACGGGGCCACGCTGGCGCAGGCCGGGGTCTTTGTGTCGGGCGCGGGTCTTCTTCCGCCCGACGCCGCCGCCATCGTCCGCATCGGCCCCTTGGGGCGTTCGGTGCAGGACGGCCCGTTTGCCGAGGTCAAGGAACAGTTGGGCGGCTTCTTCGTGATCGACGTGCCCGATCTGGAAACCGCGCTTGACTGGGCGGCCAAGGCGCCATCTTCCTCGTCTGCCTCGACGGAAGTGCGCCCTGTCCTGCAAATGCCGGGCGAATGACCTCGGTCGCGACCCAGACCGAACAGGTGGCACGCACGTCCTATGCGCGCCTCCTCGGTCTGCTGGCCGCCCGCACCCGCGATCTGGCCAGCGCCGAAGACGCGCTGGCCGATGCCTTCCGCGCCGCGCTGGAAACATGGCCCCGCACCGGCATCCCCGACCGTCCCGAGGCCTGGCTGATGACGGTGGCCAAGCGCAACCACGGTGCCACCCGCGCCAGGACGCGGACCGCCCGCGACGCGCTGCCCACCCTGTTTCTGCTGCACAGTGACCAGGCTGCGCCCATGCCCGCCTTCCCCGACCACCGCCTTGCGCTGCTGTTCGCCTGCACCCATCCGGCCATAGATGCGGCAACCCAGACCCCGCTGATGCTGCAGGTCGTTCTGGGCCTGTCGGCAGAACGGATCGCGCCGGCCTTTCTCATGACCGCCGCCGCACTCGGCCAACGCCTGTCACGCGCCAAGGCCAGGCTGAAGGCGCTGAACGTGGCCTTCGACATCCCCGACCCCGCCGACATCACCCCGCGCCTTCCCGCCGTGCTGGAGGCGATCCATGCCGCCGCCGCACTTGGCTGGGAGACGGTGCCCGGATCGGACCCGGCCCGCACCGACCTGTCATCCGAGGCGCTGTATCTGGCCGAAGCCCTGATCGGCCTTGCCGCCGAGGACCCTGAACCGAAGGCGCTGCTGGCGCTGATCCTGTATTCAGCGGCCCGCGTTCCGGCGCGAAAGGTCACCTACATCCCGCTGTCCGAACAGGACACGACCCTGTGGGACAAGTCGTTGATCGCCCGCGCGGATCAGGCGCTGACCGATGCCGCCCGCGCAAACCGGCTGGGCCGGTTCCAACTGATGGCCGCCATCCAGTCGGTCCATGCCGAACGCGCGCGCACCGGCCGAACCAACTGGGCGGCGCTGGAAACCCTGCATGCCGCGTTGAACCGTCTGCACCCGACGGTAGGCGGGTCGGTCGCCGCTGCCGCCGTGACACTGGAATGCCACGGCCCGACCGCCTGCCTTCGCGCGCTGGACAGCCTGCCCGACACCGCCACCTACCAACCCTATTGGGCGTTGAGGGCCGAGGCGATGCGCCGGGCCGGGAACCCCGACACCCCGGCCGCCCTGTCCCGCGCGCTGGGACTGGCCGAGGACCCCGCCCTGCGTGCGTGGCTGGCGGCGCGGCTAGGCTGATGGCTGACCAGCCCAGTCCGCATCGCGCGCCATCGTCCGCGCCCGGGCCGGTCGCGCCATGCACCGCGCCACCCAGTCGCGGATCAGCGGATCGTCAGGGGTGAAATCCGCGAACCACGCATAGGGCGAATGGACCAGCAGGTCCGCTGCCGAATAAGCGCCGCCCATCAGCCACGGTCCCGCCTCCAACGCCTGCTGCAGCCGCAGGACCGCTGCGGCATGATCACGGAATGTGGCCGCCAGCATCGGATGCGTCAGGCCGGCCGCCTGATGGATCAGGACCGGTTCAAGAACGCCCTGGTACCAGACAAGCCACGACACGAACCGCCCCCACTCCGGCGTTCCGGGGACAGGCGACAGACCGGACTGCGGAAAAAGCTGGCACAGGTGAAGGATGATCGCCGCGCGTTCGGTGATCACCTCGCCGTCGTGCACCAGCACGGGCACCTTGCCTTCGGGATGCGGGTTGGCAGGGTCGCGCATCCCCGACCCGTCGATCCGCCCGATCGTCACCGGATGGATGGCGATCTGACCCTCAAGACCCATTTCGTCGATCAGGGTGATCATGCCGGAGGACCGGCTGTTCGCAGAGTGGTACAGTGTCAGCATTTCGAATGTCCTTTCAGGCTTGCGACGGGCCCAGGATACGACGACAGTGCTGACAGTTCCCGTCAGCAGGATGCAGGCCATGCCCCGCGCAGACCGGTTGTTCCGGCTTCTCGATGCGCTGCGACGCCTGCCCGCGCCGGTGACCGCAGCGCGGCTGGCCGTCGAGACCGGGGTCAGCCCCCGCACGCTGTACCGCGACATCGACAGCCTTCGCGGCGCGGGCGCGCGCATCGACGGGGCGGCGGGCGTCGGCTATACCCTGACCGAAGACCCTGCCCTGCCGCCGCAGATGTTTACCAGGCTGGAGGTCGAAGCGCTGGTGCTGGGTCTGGCCGAGGTGCGGCTGGCGGGCGATGCCGCACTGGCCGCCGCTGCCGATGTGGCGCTGGCCAAGATCACCGCGACCCTGCCCGAACGCGTGCAGCGACAGGCGATCCACGCGACGCATCAGGTCTACCGCAATGAACGGCGCCCGGCCGCACCCGCCCACATGGCGCTGGTGCGCGAGGCCGCCTGGGCGGAAACCGCGCTCGACATGCGCTACACGGATCGGGAAGGCCGCGTGACGGCCCGGCGAATCTGGCCCCTTGCCGTGGTCTTCCTCGACCGGAGCCTGATGTGCCTTGCGTTCTGCACCGACCGGCAGGATTTCCGCCGCTTCCATCTGCAATCCATGACCGACGTCCGGCCGACCAATGACAGTTTCCGCCCCCGGCGCGTGCCTCTTCTGCGCAGCTTTCTGGACCAGATGCGCCGCGGCCCGGCGTC
>JAIYDJ010000097.1 GCA_027487575.1 Rhodobacter sp.
ACGCGAGATGGAGGCGCAGGGGATCATCCTTCTGACGCGGTCCAAGCTGACGTTGCGCGACCTGAAGTTTCTGGAAAACCACTTCCTGAACAAGGTCTTTCCGGTGCTGTCGCCGCTGGCCATCGATCCGGCGCATCCGTTTCCCTTCATCCCCAACACAGGGTTCTGCCTTGCGCTGGAGCTGGAACGCGCGTCGGACAACCGGCCCCTGCAGGCATTGCTGCCCATTCCGCAGCAGATCGCCCGGTTCGTGCCGCTGCCGGGCAAGCCCGGCGAAAACCGGTTCCTGCCGCTGGAGGAACTGTTGCTGCTGCATCTCGACATGCTGTTTCCGGGTTATACCGACCGGGGGCACTGCACCTTCCGCGTGCTGCGCGACAGCGATCTGGAGGTCGAGGACGAGGCGGAAGATCTGGTGCGCGAGTTCGAAACCGCGTTGAAGCGGCGGCGGCGGGGCGATGTGATCCGCTTGAAGATCTCCACCGGGGCATCCAGCCAGTTGCGCACGCTGATCATGGCCGAATTGGGCGTGACAGAGGACGAAGTGGTGGACGTGCGCGGGTTGCTGGGCGTGGCCGACCTGAAGGAACTGGTGCTGGGGTCGCGGGCCGACCTTTTGTGGCCGCCCTTCGCGCCGCGCGTGCCCGAACGGGTTCAGGACCATGACGGCGACATGTTCGCAGCGATCCGGCAGAAGGACATGCTGCTGCACCACCCCTATGAAACCTTCGACATGGTGATCCAGTTCCTGCAGCAGGCCGCGCGCGACCCCGACGTGCTGGCGATCAAGCAGACGCTCTACCGCACCAGTCAGGACAGCCCGATCGTGGCGGCGCTGTGCGAGGCGGCCGAGGCGGGCAAGTCGGTGACGGCGCTGGTCGAGTTGAAGGCGCGGTTCGACGAGGCGGCGAACATCCGGCAAAGCCGCAGGCTTGAACGGGCCGGCGCACATGTGGTCTACGGCTTCATCCACTACAAGACCCATGCCAAGATCAGCACTGTCGTCCGGCGCGAGGGCGACACTCTGGTGACCTATACCCACTATGGCACAGGCAACTATCACCCGATCACCGCGCGCATCTATACCGATCTGTCGTTCTTCACCTGCGACGCGGCACTGGGGCGGGACGCGACGAAGGTGTTCAACTACCTGTCGGGCTATGTGCAGCCGCAGGGGCTGGAAAACCTCGCAATTTCACCGATCAGCCTGAAGCCGCGCCTGCTCGAGATGATCGCCGCCGAGGCGGACCATGCGCGGGCCGGGCGGCCTGCGGAAATCTGGGCCAAGGTGAACAGCCTGATCGAGCCCGACGTGATCGACGCGCTTTATGCCGCCAGCGGGGCCGGGGTGAAGATTTCGCTGATCGTGCGGGGGATGTGCGGGGTACGGCCCGGCATCAAGGGACTGTCCGAGAACATACGCGTCAAATCCATCGTCGGGCGGTTTCTGGAACACAGCCGGATCGTCTGTTTCGGCAATGGCGCGGGTCTGCCGTCGACGCGGGCGCGGGTGTTCTTTTCCTCGGCGGACTGGATGGGGCGCAACCTGACACGGCGGGTGGAAACGCTGGTCGAGGCGATCAACCCGACGGTCAAGGCGCAGATCGTGGGGCAGATCATGGCCGCCAATCTGGCGGACGAGGCGCAAAGCTGGGTTCTGGCTGCGGATGGCAGCTATTCCCGCGATCTGGGTGAACCGGGTGGCAAGCTGTTCAACTGCCACCGCTTCTTCATGGAGAATCCCAGCCTGTCAGGACGCGGGACGGCGGGGGCAAAAGACGTGCCCAGACTGGCCTGAGCAGGGCGGGTTGATCGCCGACTTCCATACCGTCGGACCGATCTGGAACGGCAAGGGGGGGCCGCAGTCCTGACATTCGAACCCGGCAAGTGGCCGTCATGCAACCTGGGGTGGTTCGCGCAAGCACACCCCACTTGACCCGCCCTGCCGTCAAGCCGATACCAAGCGCACTGCCAACCGGGGATAGACCATGACCGCCGACACCACACCGCCGCACACCGGCGAGGACTGGGGGCCGTTCGGGCGGCCGTTGTTCGACCATCCTTCAGCGCGCGCGCTTTCGCGGGTGGGGGTGGTGGACGTGGGATCGAACTCGGTCCGGATGGTGGTGTTCGACGGCGCGGCGCGGTCGCCTGCCTATTTCTACAATGAAAAGATCATGTGCGCACTTGGCAAGGGGCTGGCCGAAACCGGCAGGCTGAACCCGCTGGGCCGCACGCGGGCCCTTGCGGCGTTGAAGCGGTTTGCCCTGCTTGCCAAAGGGATGGATATCCAGACGATGACCGTGGTGGCGACCGCCGCGACGCGCGAGGCTGCGGACGGGCCCGATTTCGAGGCGCAGGTTCTGGCCGAGACCGGGCTGAAGCTGTGGGTGATCGACGGTGACGAAGAGGCGCGGCTGTCGGCGCAGGGCGTTCTGCTGGGTTGGCCCGATGCAAAGGGAATCGTCTGCGACATGGGCGGCAGTTCGATGGAACTGGCGCGGATCGGTGGCGGCAAGGTGGGCAAGCGGCTGACCACTCCGCTGGGGCCCTTCCGGTTGCAGCAGATCGAAGGCGGGCCGAAAAAGTTGACCTCGCGCATCGCGCGCGTCTTGAAGGAGGCTCAGGACGTCCTGAAGTCGGAAGGCGAACGGATCTATCTGGTGGGCGGGTCCTGGCGGGTGATCGCGCGGCTGGACATGGAACGACGGAACTATCCGCTAACCGTACTACACGAATACCGGATGACCGAACGCAACCTCCTGGACACGCTGGACTGGATCGCGGCCAATGACGCGGCGGTCCTGCGCGCCCGGACCGGCACCTCCAGCGAACGGATGGAACTGGTCCCGCTGGCATCCGAAGTGCTGCGTCAGCTTCTGGCGGTGTTCAAGCCCAGCGAGATCGACGTGTCGGCCTATGGCATCCGCGAGGGGCTGCTGTACGAACAGATGCCGCAGATGCTGCGCGAGCGTGACCCGCTGATCGAGGCGGCGCGGATGGCCGAGATGACGCAGGCGCGGATTCCGGGGTTCGGCAAGAAATTGTTCGAATTCCTGACGCCGCTTTTCCGTGATGCCAGCAAAGAGCGGACCCGGCTGATCAAGGCGGCCTGTCTGTTGCACGACACCACATGGCGCGCCCACCCTGACTACCGCGCCGAGGCCTGTTTCGACAATGCGACGCGCGCCAATCTGGGCGGGCTTGACCACACGGGGCGGGTGTTTCTGGGTCTGGCGCTGCTGCACCGCTACAAGAACAGCCGCGCCGGCAGCCGGATGGAGCCGCTGTTCCGCCTGCTGACCGAGGACGAGATGCAGGAAGCGGAAGTTCTGGGCAAGGCGATGCGGTTCGCCGCGATGTTTTCGATCGGCGATCCGGCGCAGGCGGGGCGGCTATACTGGCATCCGCGCAAATCGCTGCTGGAGCTGGAGCTGACACCGCTGGGCCGCGATTTGTTCGGCGAGGTGGCGCAGGTAAGGTTCGTCTCGCTGGCGCTGGCGATGCGGGCGCAGCCGCGCGTGCTGGACGCCGCGTGATGCTGCGGCTTGACCATCTGGCCGTGGCGGCAGGATCGCTGGCGGAAGGGGTGGCCTTCGTCGAGGCGGCTTTGGGGGTGCCGATGGCGGGCGGCGGACAGCATCCGCACATGGGTACGCACAACCGGCTGCTGGGCCTTGGCGACCTGTATCTGGAGGTGGTCGCGGTGGACCCTGCAGCCCCTGCCCCGGTCTGGCCGCGCTGGTTTGATCTGGACCGGTTTTCCGGGGTGCCCCGGCTGACCAACTGGGTGGCGCGGTGTGATGATCTGGCAGCCGAGGTGGCGCGCGGTCCGGCGGGCGTAGGGGTGCCGGTGGCATTGCAGCGTGGCGATTACCGCTGGCAGATGGCGGTTCCGGGCGATGGCGTGCTGCCCTTCGGTGGCGGGTTTCCGGCCCTGATGCAGTGGGCGGGCGACCTGCACCCGGCCGCCGCGTTGCCCGAAACCGGTGTGCGGCTGCTGCGGCTGGACATCCACGATCCCGAGGCGGGCGCACTGCGCGCGGCCCTTGCCGGACGGCTGGAAGAGCCGCGGATCATCTTCACGGCGGGACCGCGCGGGATGCGGGCAGAATTTGCCACCCCCCACGGGATAAGGGTGCTGGGATGATCCTGCGCGATGCCGTGGCGGCGGATGCAGGCGCGCTGGCGGCGCTGATCAACCCGTGGATCACCGACACGACGGTTACCTTCAACCCGGTGCCGAAAACGGCGCAGGACATCGTGACGATGATCGCCGACAAGGCGGCGGCGGGGCATGCCGTGCTGGTGGCCGAGGCGGACGGCGCGTTGCTGGGCTATGCGACTTACGGGCAGTTCCGCGCTGGCGCGGGCTATGCCCGCTCGATGGAGCATTCGATCCTGCTGGCGCCTGCGGCGCGGGGCCGGGGGGTGGGGCGGGCGCTGCTGTCGGCGATCGAAACCCATGCACGCGCGGGCGGTGCACACAGTCTGTTCGCCGGGGTCAGCGGCGAGAATGCCGATGGTCAGGCCTTTCATGCGGCCTGCGGCTTTTCCCGCGTGGCAGTGATCCGGGAAGCGGGGTTCAAGTTCGGCCGCTGGCTTGATCTTGTGCTGATGCAGAAGTTCCTCTCCTGACAGGGCGGCGCGGCTGGGATAAGGTGCTGCCCATGTCGATCTGGACCCGCATTCGTGACGCGCTGTCTGTCCTCGCCACCGGCGAGGGCCTGTCGGCCGTGTTCGACCGGCTGCGCGGCGCCCCCGCGCCCGAACGCTCGGTCGGGTTCACCATTGCCGTGATCGCGCTGGGGGCCAAGATGGCCAAGGCCGACGGGACGGTGACCCGTGACGAGGTGACGGCGTTCCGGCGGATCTTCGTCATCGACCCGGACGAAGAGGACAACGCAGCGCGGGTGTTCAATCTGGCACGGCAGGACGTGGCGGGGTTCGATGCCTATGCCCGCAAGATCCGCAAGATGTTCGGGGCCGGCGACAACCGCGAACTGTTCATCGACCTGATCGAGGGGCTGTTCCATGTGGCGCTGGCCGACGGCACGCTGCACGCGGCAGAGGACGAGTTTCTGCACCATGTGGCCGACATCTTTGGCCTCGATGCCCGCTGCTATCGCGCGATTCGGGCGCGGCTGACCGAAGGCGAGGCGCGCGACCCCTATGACCTGCTGGGAGTCGGGCATGACGCCGATCTCGACACGGTGCGCGCGGCCTGGCGGCAGGCGGTGAAGGACAGCCACCCGGATGTGATGATCGCGCGGGGCGTGCCGCCCGAGGCGATCAAGCTGGCAGAACGGCGGCTGATTGCGGTCAATGCCGCCTGGGACGAGATTTCGGCGCGGCGGGCGGCCTGATGCGGCTGGCCACCTACAACGTCGAATGGTTCAATGCGCTGTTCGACGATCAGGGCCGCGTGATGGCCGATGACCAGCCCTCGGCGCGCCATCAGACCAGCCGGGCACAACAGTTGCACGCCCTGCGCGCCGTGTTCCGCGCGGTGGATGCCGATGGCGTTCTGGTGGTCGAAGGGCCGGACTCGAATGGCAGGCGCTCGACGGTGAAGGCGCTTCGGGCCTTTGCCGCCTGGGCCGGACTGCGGGCGCGGCAGGCGGTGCATGGCTATCCGTCGGACAGCGAGCAGGAAATCGCGTTCCTTTACGACCCCGACCGGCTGTCTGTGCGCCACGACCCGCAGGGCGGCAGCGTCCCGCCGTTCGACGGGACCTATCGCTATGATCTGGATGCTGACGGGGTGTCCGAAGCGATCCGGTTCTCGAAGCCGCCGCTGGAACTGGCGCTGTCCTCGGGCGGGCGCGATCTGCGGCTGATCGGGGTGCATGCCAAATCGAAAGCGCCGCACGGCCGGGTCAGCGCGGCCGACTTCACCCGCATTTCGATCGAGAACCGGCGCAAGCAACTGGCGCAATGCCTGTGGATCAGGGCGCGCGCCGAGGCCCATCTGGCCGCAGGCGAGTCCCTGATCGTGCTGGGCGATTTCAACGACGGGCCGGGGCTGGACACCTACGAGCGGCTGTTCGGCCGTTCGGGGGTGGAGATCGTGTTGGGAACCGACGCGCCCCGGCTGCACGATCCGCACGCCGACATGGCGCTTGCCAGCCGGATCGGGCTGACGCCGACGACCGCGCGGTTCTGGTTGGCCCCGCAAAAGCGGTATTTCGAGGCGTTGCTGGATTTCATCATGCTGTCGCCCGATCTGGTGCCCGGAGCGGCGTGGCGCATCTGGCATCCGTTCAACGACCCCGAGATCGGCCCCGACCTGCGCGATGCGCTGCTTTCCGCCAGCGACCATTTTCCGGTGACGGTCGATCTGCCATCGTGATTTGAAATTGTCATAGGCTGCGCCCATATTGGGGTCATGTACCGTACCGCGCTTGCCCTTTTGCTGTTGATGACCCCGGTCCATGCCGAGGAGCCGGTGGCCCCGCCGCCGGAGGAAGAAGGCTGGAGCCTGATGGAGCGCGGCGTAAAGCTGTTGTTCGAAGGTCTGGTGACCGAAATGGAACCGGCGCTGGAGGGCATGGGCGATGCGCTGGCCGAGATCGAGCCGGCGCTGCGCGATCTGCAACCGATGCTGCGCGACCTGGTCGAAATGGCGGGCGACCTGCGCAACTACCATGCGCCCGAGCGTCTGCCGAACGGCGACATCCTGATCCGGCGCAAGTCAGAACCCGAGATGCGGTTGGACGACCCGGCCGCGCCCGAGATCGAGCTGTAGCAGCGATTTTTCTGCGAAAAATCAGGGGGCTTCGCGCCCCCTCGGCGCGTTGCGCCTCACCCCCGCGGGATATTTGGGGACAGAAAATGCATCAACGGTTGGCCCGGATCAGGGCAAGGATGTTGCGGGCGGCATCGGGGATGTTGGTGCCGGGGCCGAAGATCGCCTTGACGCCGGCGTCGTAGAGGAACTGGTAATCCTGCTGCGGAATCACGCCGCCGCAGATGACCAGAATGTCCCCCGCACCGGCCGCCTGCAGCGCCTGCACCAGTTTCGGGGCCAGCGTCTTGTGCCCCGCCGCCTGACTGCTGATGCCGATCACATGCACGTCGTTGTCGATGGCGTCCTGTGCGGCTTCTTCCGGGGTCTGGAACAGCGGGCCCACGTCCACGTCGAAACCGATGTCGGCAAAGGCGGTGGCGATGACCTTGGCGCCCCGGTCATGGCCGTCCTGCCCCATCTTGACCACCAGCATCCGGGGGCGACGGCCTTCCTCGGCCGCGAAGCTTTCGACATCGGCCTGAATCTCGGCAAAGCCGGCGTCGCCTTCGTAGGCCGCGCCGTAAACCCCTGCGAGGGTCTTCACCTCGGCCCGGTGGCGGCCGAACACGGTTTCCATCGCGTCGCTGATTTCTCCCACCGTGGCGCGGGCGCGGGCGCAGGCGACGGCGGCGTCCAGCAGGTTGCCGCCTTCGGCCGCGCGGCGGGTCAGTTCTTCGAGGGTTGCGGCGACGGCGGCGGGGTCGCGCCCGGCACGGATGGTGTGCAGGCGGGCGATCTGGGCATCGCGCACGGCCACATTGTCGATCGACAGGATGTCGATCGCGTCCTGGGTTTCCAGCCGGTATTTGTTGACGCCGACGATCACCTCGGAGCCTTTGTCGATCGCAGCCTGCCGTTTGGCCGCCGATTCCTCGATGCGCAGTTTCGGCATGCCGGAGGCGACCGCCTTGGTCATGCCGCCCATCGCCTCGACCTCTTCGATCAAGGCCCAGGCCTGCTCGGCCAGTTGCGCGGTCAGGCTTTCGACGTAATAGCTGCCCGCGAGGGGGTCCACCACATGGGTGATGCCGGTTTCTTCCTGCAGAATCAGCTGGGTGTTGCGGGCGATGCGGGCGGAAAAGTCTGTGGGCAGGGCCATCGCCTCGTCCAGCGCGTTGGTGTGCAGGCTTTGCGTACCGCCAAGGACCGCCGCCATCGCTTCATACGCCGTGCGGATCACGTTGTTGTAGGGGTCCTGTTCCTGCAGGGACACGCCCGACGTCTGGCAATGGGTCCGCAGCATCAGGCTGCCGGTCTTCTTCGCGCCGAATTCGGTCATGATCCGGTGCCAGAGCTGGCGTGCGGCGCGGAGCTTGGCGGCCTCCATGAAGAAGTTCATGCCGATGGCAAAGAAGAACGACAGGCGAGGTGCGAAATCATCGACCGCCATGCCGCGCGCGATGGCGGTTTTCACGTATTCGCGGCCGTCGGCGAGCGTAAAGGCAAGTTCCTGCACCAGGTTCGCCCCCGCTTCCTGCATGTGATAGCCGGAAATCGAGATCGAGTTGAACTTCGGCATGTGGGCGGCGGTGTATTCGATGATGTCGGCCACGATCCGCATCGAGGGTTCGGGCGGGTAGACATAGGTGTTGCGGACCATGAACTCTTTCAGGATGTCGTTCTGGATGGTGCCCGACAATGCCGCCACCGGAACGCCCTGTTCTTCCCCGGCCACGATGAAATTGGCAAGGATCGGGATCACCGCGCCGTTCATCGTCATCGACACGCTGACCTTTTCCAGCGGGATGCCGTCGAACAGGATCTTCATGTCCTCGACCGAGTCGATGGCGACACCGGCCTTGCCCACATCGCCCTCGACGCGGGGGTGGTCGCTGTCATAGCCGCGGTGGGTGGCCAGATCGAAGGCGACCGACACGCCTTGTTGACCCGCGGCCAGTGCCTTGCGGTAGAAGGCGTTGCTTTCCTCGGCGGTGGAAAAGCCCGCGTACTGCCGGATCGTCCAGGGGCGGCCTGCATACATGCTGGCCCGGACGCCACGGGTAAAGGGGGCAACACCCGGCACTTCGTTCAGGTCGAGATGTGCGATATCTGCCTGCGTATACAGGGGCTTGACCGGTATGCCTTCCAGCGTGTCCCAGGTTAGGCTGTCGGGCGCGGCCCCCGAAAGCTCGCGGGTCACCAGCGTTTCCCACAGGGCGCGTTTGTCAGACATCTTGATCTCCTTTGCCCGGAATGATCCGGCTGTCACGCTTGGGTTTTGCGGCAAACCGCCCTATATCGATAGGACAGGAGGACCCATGAAGCCGCTATACATCCTTGTTTTTACATGCCTTCTGTCGACGGTGGCCGAGGCGCAGACCGCGTTTGCCCCGCGTGCGGCCTCCGAGGTGGTGCTGGCGGACCTGCTGTACGAAAAACGGCCTGTCGTGGTCTTCGCCGATTCTCCCGCCGATCCGAATTTCATCCGCCAGATGGAATTGCTGGCGCAGGACCCGGCGGGTCTGGACGAACGCGATGTGGTGGTGATTACCGACACCGACCCTGCCGCCCTGTCGGACGTGCGCAGGCGGTTGCGCCCGCGGGGGTTCAGTCTTGTCATCATGGACAAGGACGGCCGCACTACCCTGCGCAAGCCACTGCCCTGGGCCGTGCGCGAGATCGGCAATGCCATCGACAAGTTCCCGACCGCGATGATCGAGGAACTGGAACGGTATCCCTCGGGGCGGTAGGACCGGCGGGTCATTCAAACTCCATGATCACATCGTCCACCCGCAGGCTGGCCCCGGGTTTGGCGTTCACCAGCTTGACCACGCCCCGGCGTTCCGCGCGCAGGATGTTTTCCATCTTCATCGCCTCGACCGTGGCCAGCGCCTGACCTTCCTGCACTTCATCCCCCGCCGCGACGGCGACCGAGACGACCAGACCGGGCATCGGGCACAGCAGGAAACGCGAGGTGTCGGGCGGGGTCTTTTCCAGCATCAAAAGGGCCAGTTCGGCGGCGCGGGGGCTGCGGACATGGGCCTTCAGATCGGCCCCGCGCAGGCGCAGACGAAAGCCCGAGGGGATTTTCGCGACCTTCATCACCAGCGCCGTGCCGTCCACAAGCAGTTTGGCAAGTGGCTGGCCCGGATGCCAGTCCGAGGTGACGCGGTGGTGGCTGCCGTCGGGGAAATGGACGGTCGATCCGTCGCGGTCCGCCGCGATCTTCACGACAAAGGACTCGCCCTGCACCGTCACCACCCAGTCGTCGCCCACCTTGCGGGTATGGTTGTCCATCGTCCCGCTGATCCGGGTGCGCCGGATTTCGGCAACGCGGTTCATCGCGGCGAGTGCCGCTGCGACCCGGCGCAGGGTGACGGGGTCGAGCGTCGTGCCGGTGAAGCCGTCGGGAAATTCTTCGGCGATGAAGGCCGTGGTGATGTTGCCCGAGGTAAAGCGCGGGTGGTCCATCACGGCGGCGCAGAACGGCAGGTTGTGCCCGATCCCCTCGACCTCGAAACTGTCGAGCGCGATGCGCATCTCCTCGATGGCCTCGGCCCGCGTCGGGGCCCAGGTGCACAGCTTGGCGATCATCGGGTCGTAGAACATGCTGATCTCGCCGCCTTCGAACACGCCGGTGTCGTTGCGCACGACGCCGTTGGCGGTGGGGCCTTCGACCGGGGGGCGATAGCGGGTCAACCGCCCGATGGAGGGCAGGAAGTTGCGATAGGGGTCTTCGGCATAAAGGCGGCTTTCCATCGCCCAGCCGTTGATCTTCAGGTCACTCTGCGCGAAAGGCAGCGGCTGACCCGCCGCCACGCGGATCATCTGTTCCACCAGATCGACACCGGTGATCAGTTCGGTGACGGGATGTTCGACCTGCAGGCGGGTGTTCATTTCCAGGAAGTAGAAGTTGCGCTGACCGTCCACGATGAATTCGACCGTGCCCGCCGATGTGTACCCCACGGCGCGCGCGAGGGCGCAAGCCTGTTCGCCCATCGCCCTGCGGGTGGCGGGGTCGAGAAACGGCGAGGGAGCCTCTTCGATGACCTTCTGGTTGCGGCGCTGGATGCTGCATTCGCGTTCGTGCAGGTAGACGATGTTGCCGTGCTGATCGCCCAGGACCTGAATCTCGATGTGGCGGGGTTGGGTCACGAACTTTTCGATGAAGATGCGGTCATCACCGAAACTGGCCGCCGCCTCGTTCTTTGACGACTGGAACCCCTCGCGCGCCTCGGTGTCGTTCCAGGCGATCCGCATGCCCTTGCCACCGCCGCCCGCACTGGCCTTGATCATCACCGGATAGCCGATCTGGGAGGCGATCTTTGCAGCATGATCTGCATCGTCGATCAGGCCCATGTGGCCCGGAACCGTGGAAACGCCAGCCGCCTGCGCGATCTTCTTCGAGGTGATCTTGTCGCCCATTTGTTCGATCGCGCTGGACGGCGGGCCGATGAAGGCCACCCCTGCCGCCTCCAGCGCTGCCGCGAAACCGCGGTTTTCGCTGAGGAAACCGTATCCCGGATGCACGGCCTCCGCCCCGGTCTGGCGGACAGCCTGCATGATTTTTTCAATCACGATATAGCTTTGCGCGGCGGGCGACGGGCCGATGTGCACCGCCTCGTCGGCCATGCCCACATGCAGCGCGTCGCGGTCGGCGTCGGAATAGACGGCGACGGTGGCGATCCCCATCTTGCGTGCAGTCTTGATGACGCGGCAGGCAATCTCGCCCCGGTTGGCAATCAGAATCTTCTTGAACATCGAACGGGGCCTTTCAGACATGCAAAAGGCCATCCGGGCGGATTGCCCGGATGGCCTTTGGGGTGAAATTGGGACCGGAAAGACCGGTCAGGAAATCAATAGCAGGGCGGCAGGCCCACGTTGACGCCGCAGGTTGCAGCACCGGCCAGGCCGCCGATGACGGCACCGGTGAGAACGTCACCGTTGAAGGCGTCGGCCACAAGGGCACCGCCCGCAGCACCGGCCAGACCGCGCGTTGCGGGGTCTTCCAGACAGCCGGCCAGCGGAAGGGTAAGAAGCGCGAAAAGCGCGATGGTCTTGTGCATGATGATCTGCCTCGGGTTGGTGTTTTTATTGAGGCTGATTCTAGCGCATTTGTCTTTGAAGGGAAAACGAAATTCTTGGTTGTCCACAGGGCGGCGGTTTCCTGCGCGGCCGGGGGTGGACAGGTGGCCGGGATCATGCCTGATCCTCGTCTTCGTCATCCCAGACCATCGGTTCGGCATCTGCGGCGAACACGCTGGGAAAGCTGACCTGCGCGACCTTGAGGTTGATGCGCAGCAGCGCCTCGTAATCTTCAGGATCGAAAGGATCGGTGGCGGGAACGACTTCGCGGCCGAAAAGCCAGGACAAACGCCCGGCGTCCAGATTGCCACGCTCGAACGGCTCTTCGCCGAACTGCTGCCAAAGCGCCGCCATGAAGCCTTCGTCGGCCTTGCGGTCAGCGGTCTTGCGGTCCTTGAACCGTTCCCGCTTGATCAGTTTCGTCGGACCATCCTTGTGGTTGGCCCGACGAATGACGAACTGGAAATCCGTGCCCGGAAGCCGCCCCGGAAAGCCGCGATGCTTCAGCATGATGCGGCCCTCTGGAATTCTGCAGGCGCGACGATGCGCGCCCGGTGCAGGACGGCGTGCGCAGTCTTACTTGTATTTGCCGGTGTAGGTCGGCTCGACAGTGACCGGGGTGACTTCGACGACTTCGGTCTTCTTGGCGCAGGCGCCGGCGACAGAGACGAGAAGAATGGCAATAAGGGCAGTGGACCGCATGAAAACCTCCAGGGTGCGTCGGATTTGACGACGCGAGCATAGAGGGGTCCTGCCGCACGTGCAAACAGGTCTGTGTGGATATCAGCGGCTTTCGCCGCAAAAGAAAGTCGGACAGACAGCGCCGCTGCGTTCGGCGCCGCCTGCCCGTTCAGATCACTTGTATTTGCCGGTGTAGGTCGGCTCGACCGTGACGGTCGGCTGGTCCACATAGACAACTTCGTCCGCTTTCGGGGCGCATGCGGCAACGGTGCCAACAAACGCGAAAGCAAGAAGGGTGATTTTGGTGCTCGACATCCTCTACTCCTATGTTCTTGGGGGGCCGATCGTGCTGCCGACACCCGTCTTCCCGTAAAGGCCGCTTGGGTTCGGCCTTGGTTAACAATAGCCGATAAATCTGCGAATTGACACGCGATTTCGCCCAAGAGCCGCCCCTGTGGCACCGCTACATCAGGGGGACAGACGCGCGCGGGGACAAACGCAAGATATGGTAGGGACATCAGAATACCTCCCAGATGCAGGCACCATCCTGCAGGCTGTACGCCTCGAAAAACTGGGTGACTGCGGGGGCCGCCTCGCCGAACGGCACCGCTTCGGCGGACAGCGAGATGATGATCTGCTGCGGCAGCGGCACGTTTCCGGTGACTCGCGGCAGGGCATAGGTGTCGCAAAGGTGCTGCATGTCGGCGACCGCAGTGTCAAAGCCGACCTTGCCACCCGGCGCGATGTCGGGCGCGACAAAGCGGAAGCGGGCGGTCTGGCCGTCGGGGCCTGCCTCGTTCAGGATCGCGTCCTGAAACAGCACGGTCTGCCCGGACGGCACTGGAACAGCGTCTTCGGCGCAGGCGGGCAGTGCCAGAAAAAGCAGGGCGGCAGACCTCATCCGGGCACTCCGGGGCGGCGGGCGGTGCAGTCCACCTCGACCAGGGCACCCACGGCCAGCGCGGTGACGCCGATTGTGGTGCGGGCGGGACGGCGGTCGGCGGGAAAGTAGCCCGCATAGACCGCGTTGAACGCGTCAAAGTCGCGCGGCAGGTCGGTCAGGTAGCAGCGGCATTGCACCACATCGGCCCAGGACAATCCAAGACCCGCCAGCACGAGGCCCAGATTGTCCATCACCCGCGTCGCCTGCGCCGCGATGCCATCGGGCAGCGGTGCGTCGGGGGCGGCGGGGTCGGTCGGCATCTGGCCGGTCAGCATGACCCAGCCCGCCGCCTCGGTCGCATGGCAGAACGGGCCTACGGGGCGGGGGCCGGTGGGAACAAGGTGGAAGTCGGGCATCATGGCTCCTTGGCGTGCGCTGCGTCAGAGCGGGATGTTATCGTGTTTCTTCCACGGGTTCGTCTGTTTCTTGCCGCGCAGGCTGGCAAAGGCGCGGCAGATGCGGCGGCGGGTGGAATGGGGCATGATCACCTCGTCGACAAAGCCCTTTTCGGCGGCCACGAACGGGTTGGCGAAGCGCTGCTCGTAATCCGCCGTGCGCTGAGCCGTCTTTTCGGGATCGCCGAGTTCGGACCGGTACAGGATTTCCACCGCCCCCTTGGCCCCCATCACCGCGATTTCAGCCGTTGGCCAGGCATAATTGAAATCGGCGCGCAGATGCTTGGAGGCCATCACGACGTAAGCCCCGCCATAGGCCTTGCGGGTGATCACGGTCACGCGCGGCACCGTTGCCTCGCCGAACGCATAAAGCAGTTTGGCGCCGTGCTTGATGACGCCGTCATGTTCCTGCGCGACACCGGGCAGGAAGCCGGGCACGTCGACCAGCGTCAGGATTGGAATTTCGAACGCGTCGCAGAACCGCACGAAGCGCGCGGCCTTGCGACTGCTGTCGATGTCCAGACACCCCGCCAGCACCATCGGCTGGTTGGCCACGACCCCGACCGTCTGGCCCTCCAGCCGGATGAAGCCGGTGATGATGTTGCAGGCGAAGGCCGCCTGAATCTCGAAGAAATCACCTTCGTCCGCCAGTTTGGTGATCAGTTCCTTCATGTCGTAGGGCTGGTTCGGGTTGGCGGGGATCAGCGTGTCAAGACTGGGCTCGATCCGGGCCGGGTCATCGAAGAACGGCCGCACGGGCGGTTTTTCGCGGTTGTTCAGCGGCAGGAAGTCGATCAGCCGACGGGTTTCGGCCAGCGCCTCGACATCGTTTTCAAAGGCGGCATCCGCGACCGAGGATTTCTTCGTGTGGGTGGACGCACCGCCAAGGTCTTCGGCGGTGACCACCTCGTTCGTGACGGTCTTGACCACATCGGGGCCGGTCACGAACATGTAGGAGCTGTCTTTCACCATGAAGATGAAGTCGGTCATCGCGGGCGAATAGACCGCACCACCGGCGCAGGGCCCCATGATCAGGCTTATCTGGGGCACGACGCCCGAGGCGAGGACATTGCGCTGGAACACCTCGCCATAGGCGGCAAGGCTGGCCACGCCCTCTTGAATTCGGGCCCCGCCGGAATCGTTGATGCCGATCACCGGCGCGCCGTTCTGCACCGCCATGTCCATGATCTTGCAGATTTTCGCGCCGTGGGTTTCCGACACCGATCCGCCCATGACGGTGAAGTCCTGCGCAAAGACATAGACCATGCGGCCATTCACGGTGCCCCAGCCGGTCACGACGCCATCCCCTGCCGGGCGTTCGGCGTCCATCCCGAAGTCTGTGCAGCGATGGGTCACGAACATGTCGAACTCTTCGAACGACCCTTCGTCCAGCAAAAGCTCGATGCGTTCGCGGGCGGTCAGCTTGCCCTTGGCATGCTGCGCGGAGATGCGCCGTGCCCCCCCGCCCTGACGTGCGGTGCTGCGTCGCGCCTCAAGCTGGCTGAGAATGTCGTGCATGGTTCCCCCCGGATGATGGCGCATCCTAAAGGGGCGGACCGGGGGCGGGAAGCGGAATGTGGAAAATTTGCATAGTGATGCTACGGTCACATACGCAAATTGCAGATTAGCAAACTGGCTGGTCCGTCCGGACGGCCCCGGCTATGCAGACCGGGTCAAGTTGCCAGAGGTGCCCCATGTCGTCGCTGCCCGTTCCCTTTGTAACCATCGGCCTGCTGCTGGCCTCGAACATCTTCATGACCTTCGCCTGGTATGGGCACCTGAATTACAAATCCGCCCCGCTGTGGATCGTCATTCTGGTCTCGTGGGGGATCGCGTTCTTTGAATATGTGCTGCAGGTGCCGGCGAACCGGATCGGCCACGGGCATTATTCCGCTGCCGAACTGAAAACCATCCAGGAGATCATCACCCTGTCCGTTTTCGCCGTTTTTTCAGTGCTTTACCTGAAAGAGCCCCTGGCCTGGAACCATCTTCTGGGCTTCGGCTTCATTGCGGTGGGCGGGTTCTTCATCTTTCACAGATGGGTCTGAGGCTGGACTTTGCCGGGGCACGGGCCTAGGTCCCCCGCATGTCCGATCAAGCCCCCGTCCGGTTTCTGGATGCCCGCACCCCGCCGCACATCGTCACGCTGATCCTGATTGCGGGATTGTCGGCGCTGTCGCTGAACATCTTCCTGCCCTCGCTGCCGTCGATGGCGGCGTATTTCCGGGTGGACTACAGCCTGATGCAACTGTCGTTGTCGGGCTATCTGGCGGCCACGGCGCTGATCCAGTTGTTCATCGGCCCGGTGTCCGACCGCTATGGCCGTCGGCCGGTGATGCTGGCGACCACGGCGGTGTTCGTGCTGGCTACGGTGGGCGCCATCCTTGCGCCGACGTTCGAGGTGTTCATGGCCTGCCGCCTTGTCCAGTCGGCCATCGCGACCGGGCTGGTTCTGTCGCGCGCCGTGGTGCGGGACATGTTCTCGCAGGACCGGTCGGCATCGATGATCGGCTATGTCACGATGGGCATGTCGGTGGTGCCGATGGTAGGGCCGGTGATCGGTGGCGCGCTGGACGCGGCCTTTGGCTGGCAGGCGAGTTTCGTTCTGCTGGCGGTGGCGGGCGTGGGGCTGTTCGCACTGGTCTGGGCCGACATGGGCGAAACGGCGCGGGCCAGCACGGCGAGTTTCGCGGCGCAGGTCCGCCAATACCCCGAGTTGTTCCGGTCACAGCGGTTCTGGGGGTACTGTCTGGGGTCGGCCTTCGCGTCGGGGGCGTTCTTTGCCTATCTGGGCGGCGCGCCCTATGTGGGGACGAACTTTTTCAGGTTGGACAGTGCCACGCTGGGTTTCTACTTCGGCGCGCCTGCGGTGGGGTACCTCGTCGGCAACTTCCTGTCGGGGCGGTTTTCGGTGCGGGTCGGGGTCAACCGCATGATGCTCATGGGCGGGTTGGTGTCGACCGTCGGACTGTCCTGTCTGGCCGTTCTGACGCTGGCCGACGTGGTCACGCCGCCGGTGTTCTTTGCGATGATGATGACGCTGGGGATGGGCAACGGCATCGCCCTGCCCTCGGCCAACGCGGGAATGCTGTCGGTGCGCCCGCATCTGGCCGGCACGGCGTCGGGGTTGGGCGGGGCGTTCATGATCGGCGGGGGGGCGGCGCTGTCGGCCCTGGCCGGGGCGGTGCTGGGGCCGACGACCGGGCCGCTGCCGCTGGTGCTGCTGATGCTGGCGACCTCTCTGATGTCGGTGGCCTGCGCGGTCTGGGTGATCCGGCGGGCGCGGGCGGTCGGGGCGGCCTGACCGGACCGCTTGACGGCGGCACTTTGCAAAGCCGATAACGCTGTTGCAAAGGGGGCACGATGGCCATTCAGAAGCTGTATGCCGGGGCCAAGCTGCGCGAGGTGCGCAGTCGGCTGGGGCTGACGCAACGGCTGTTCGCGACCAAACTGGGCGTGTCGCTGCCATACCTGAACCAGATGGAAAACAACCATCGCCCGGTGTCGGCCGGGGTGGTTCTGGCACTGGCGCGCGAATTCGGGATGGACGTGACCGAACTTGCGGTGGGCGAAGGCGCGCGGCTGGTCTCGGACATGCGCGAGGCACTGGCCGACCCGGTGTTCTCCAATCCGCCGCCCCTGGCAGACCTGCGGCTGGCGGCCAGCAACGCGCCCGCGCTGGCCCGCGCCTTTCTGGACCTGCACCGCGCCTACCGGCAAAGCCACGAACGGCTGGCCTCGCTGGACGAGGCGCTGGGGCGCGACGATGCCGCGCTTCGTGCATCGCCTTGGGACGAGGTGCGCGACTTCTTTCACTACTGCGACAATTACGTCGATGCAGTGGACCGTGCGGCCGAACACCTGGCGCGCAGCGCAGCCCCCGGAAAAGACCCGCTGATCGCCGCCGCGGCCGTTCTGGAAAGCCGGGGCGTCAGTGTGCGCTTTTCGAATGATCCGGTGTTGCGGCGCTATGATCCGGCACTGCGGCAACTGACCATTTCGGCCCGCGCCGCCGCATCGACCAAGACGTTCCAGCTTTGGTTTCAGGCGGCGCTGCTGACCCAGAACGATCTGCTGGAGGCGACCCTGGACCTTGCCCGGTTCCAGACGCCCGAGGCGCGCGACATTGCCAAGATCGGGCTGGCCAACTCGTTCGCAGGGGCGGCATTGCTGCCCTATGCCGCGTTCCAGGAGGCCGCGCTGGAATGTCGTCACGATCTGGAACGGCTGGCCGACCAGTTCGGTGCCAGCATCGAACAGGTTGCGCACCGGCTGTCCACGCTGCAGCGTCCGGGGGCCAAGGGGATACCCTTCTTCTTCGTGCGGGTGGATCAGGCGGGCACCATCACCAAGCGGCATTCGGCCACGCGCCTGCAGTTCGCCCGGTTCGGCGGGGCCTGCCCCCTGTGGAACGTGCACAGCGCCTTTGAAACGCCGGGGCGATTTCTGCGGCAGCTGGCCGAAACGCCGGACGGCGTGCGCTATCTGTGCCTGGCGCGCGACGTGTCGAAACCGGGCGGGGCCTTCGGGGCACCGGTGCGGCGCTTTGCCATCGGGCTGGGTTGCGAGATCACCCATGCGGCGAAACTGGTCTATGCCGACGGGCTGGACCTGAAGGGTGTGTTCGAGCCGATCGGCATTTCCTGCCGGATCTGCGACCGGCGCGACTGTCATCAGCGGTCGGTCCCGCCATTGGAGCGGCGGCTGCGGGTGGACCCCGACCGCCGGGGGCTTTTGCCTTATGACATCGCGGACTGATCCGGTTGCAGCCACCCCGCGCGGCGGGTACGGTCCTGCCGAAATGTGGGAGATCTGACGCATGAACCTGAACGGGACCCTGGGGCTGGCCGTGCGGCCGGACGTCGCCGTGGCCGGGTTTCACGAGGCGGACACGCTGGCCACCTTCCTGCCGGGCGGGTCGGAACTGACGCGCACCGGCGATGGCACGTTCGGCTTTGTCATCATCAAGGAGACCAAGCTGATCACCCTTCGGCTGCCGGGTACCTTGACCGTGATCCCCGAAGGGTCTGGCTACCGCTTTGCCGCGAAGGCGCGGCACATGATGGCGGGCGGTGCGATATTGTCGCTGTTCCTGACGTTTGCGCCGAAACAGGATGGCTGCACGTTGAGCTATGACGGCACGCTCGAAACGACCGGGCTTGTCGACCGGCTGATGCGCGACCGGGAAGATCAGGCCAGGCACATGGTCCGCGACCGGTTCGCCGCCGTGAAGCACCGGCTGGAAGTCCTGTCGCGCACCCGCACGGCCTAACGCTGCGCCGTGCGCCAAGCCGGGTTGATCGCGGGCGGCAGGTTGGACCGGGGCAGCGGCGTGCGGCCCAGCAGGTGATCGGCGGCCTTTTCACCGACCATGATCGACGGCGCGTTCAGATTGCCGTTGGTGACCTGCGGAAAGATCGAGCTGTCGGCGACGCGCAGGCCATCGACCCCGATCACCCGGCATTCCGGGTCCACCACCGCATGACGGTCATCGGCCCGACCCATCCGCGCCGTGCCGCAGGGGTGATAGGCGCTTTCGACATGGTCGCGGATGAATCCGTCAAGCTGGTCATCGGTCTGCAACCCGGTGCCCGGCTGGATTTCGGATTTGAGGTAAGGCTTGAACGCATCCTGCCCGAAAATCTCGCGCGTCAGGCGGATGCAGCGGCGGAAGTCGGTCCAGTCATCGGGATGCGACATGTAGTTGAACAGGATGCGCGGCGGGGCCGCCGGGTCGGATGACCGCAAGGTGACGGCCCCGCGCGACCGGCTGCGCATCGGGCCGGTATGGGCCTGAAAGCCGTGGCCCTGCGCCGCCGCCTTGCCGTCATAGCGCACGGCAATCGGCAGAAAGTGGTACTGGATGTCGGGGTATTCGACTCCGGCCTTGCTGCGGATGAAGGCGCAGGCCTCGAACTGGTTCGACGCGCCCAGCCCGCGCCCGGTGAACAGCCATTGCGCGCCGATGGTGGCCTTGCCCCAAAGATTCCAGTGCTTGTACAGCGTGATCGGTTGGCTTGCCGCAAACTGCAGATATAGTTCCAGATGGTCCTGAAGGTTCGCCCCCACGCCGGGACGATCCGCGATCACCGGGATGCCGTGGTCGGCCAGATGCGCGGCATTGCCGATGCCCGACAGCATCAAGAGTTTCGGCGTGTTGATCGACGAGGCCGCCAGCACCACCTCGCGCCCGGCGCGGATCACCCGGATTTCGCCGCCGCGCTGCACCTCCACCCCCACAGCGCGCCCGGATCCGATCACCACCCGGCGTGCCAGCGCGCGGATAACCTGGACATTGCCCTGTTTCAGCGCAGGCTTGAGATAGGCATTGGCGGCAGACCAGCGGCGGCCCTTCCAGATCGTCGCCTCCATCGCGCCAAAGCCTTCCTGCGACTGGCCGTTGTAATCGGGGGTGACGGGATAGCCGGCCTGCCGCCCGGCGGCGATGAAGGCATCGAACAACGGGTTGGACCGGGGGCCGCGGGTGACATGCAGCGGGCCATCCTGCCCGCGAAAGGCGGCATCGGTGGCGGCATCGTCCTGCCCGTGCCAGTTTTCCATCCGCTTGAAATAGGGCAGCACATCGGCATAGGACCATCCCTGCGCGCCAAGGTCGGCCCATGTGTCGAAGTCGCGCGCGTGGCCCCGGACATAGACCATGCCGTTGATCGACGACGACCCGCCGATGACCTTGCCGCGCGGGGTGGCCAGCCTGCGTCCGCCCAGATGCGGTTCGGGTTCGGTCTGAAAGCCCCAGTCATACGTCGCCATGTTCATCGGATAGGACAGCGCCCCCGGCATCTGGATGAACGGCCCGGCATCCGAACCGCCATGTTCGATCACGATGACGGATGCACCCGCCTGGCCCAAACGGTAAGCCATGGCACACCCGGCGGACCCAGCGCCCACGATGACAAAATCAGCGTTCATTCCCGTCTCCAGCCGGTCAGGACCGGTCATTCCTTGTCTGTTTCGAAGAATTCGCGCAGTCAGCCCGGCCGTGACGCCAACCGCCCGCGCAGATAGTCAAGCGCCACCCGCACCGCCGCGCGCCCGTCCGGCGAGCCGGATTTCAGCACTTCGCGCAGGTAAAGCCCGTCGATCAGCGCCCCCAGACCATCGGCAATCTCGTCGGCGCGCGCCCCGGCCAGCGGGCGCAGCCCCGCCAGAAGATTGGAGCGCAGCCGCCGCTGGTAGATGGCCAGCAGCCGTCTGGCCTGCGGAACCGTCTGCGCAAGAACCCAGAAGTTCAGCCATGCCCCCACCGCCTCGCGGCGGAAGTTGGCCGGGCTGAAGGACGCCGCAAGCACCGCCCGCACCCGGCCTTCCGGGCCTTCCGACAGGGCCAGCGCGCCACGCACCTCGGCTCCGTACAGCGTCAGGATGTGGCGCATCGCGGCCAGAAACATCTCTTCCTTCGACCCGAAGTAGTGGTGCGCCAGCGCCGTCGACATGCCCGCCCGCTTGGCGATCTGGCCAACCGTCACGTCCAGCGACCCCGCGCGCCCGATCTCGGTGATCGTGGCTTTGACGAGCGCCGCCTTTCGGATAGGCTCCATCCCTAGCTTCGGCATCTGCGGCGCGACCTCCATCGATCCGAAAAGGAGAAAACTCTTGCCAAACCGAATAAGCGTGAAGTTTATTGACTCGTCAATCAACAAAAAACAGGGAACGCCCATGACCCTTCGCTCTACCCTTCTGGCAACGGCCGCGACCTTTGCCCTTGCCGGTTTCGCCCAGGCCCAGGACTGTGACGAGATCACCTTCTCGGACGTCGGATGGACCGACATCACCGCCACGACCGCCGCGACCACGCTGGTGCTGGAGGCATTGGGATACGAGACCGACACCAAGATCCTTGGTGTGCCGGTGACCTATACGGGCCTTGCCGAAGGCGACATCGACGTGTTCCTCGGCAACTGGATGCCCACGATGGAGGCCGACATCGCCCCCTACCGTGATGCAGGCACCGTTGAAACGGTCCGCACCAATCTGGAGGGCGCGAAGTACACGCTGGCCACCAACGAGGCGGGGGCCGCGCTGGGGATTGCCGATTTCGCCGACATCGCCAAGCACAAGGACGCGCTGGAGGGCAAGATCTATGGCATCGAGCCGGGCAATGACGGCAACCGTCTGATTTCCGAGATGATCTCGGGCGGGCCGTTCGGGCTGGACGGGTTCGACATCGTGGAATCGTCGGAATCGGGGATGCTCGCCGAAGTGGCTAGCAAGACCGGCGCGGGCGAGCCGATCATCTTCCTCGGCTGGGAACCGCATCCGATGAACGCCAATTTCAAGCTGACCTATCTGACCGGCGGCGATGATGTGTTCGGGCCGAATCTCGGCGGGGCGACGGTCGCCACCAACGTGCGGGCCGGGTATGTTGCCGAATGCCCGAACACCGGCAAGCTGCTGCAGAACCTGTCCTTCACGCTGGCCATGGAAAACGAGATCATGGGCGCGATCCTGAATGACGGCGCCGATCCGCGCGACGCGGCCAAGACCTGGCTGGCGGCCAACCCCGCCACGTGGGAAGCCTGGCTGGACGGCGTGACGACCAAGGACGTCGGCGATGCCAAGGCCGCCGTGGCCGCGGCGCTGCAATAAACACACCGGCCCCGGAGCGATCCGGGGCCGCAGGCCCGCAACGGGTTCGGGGGACGGATGGACTGGCTTACCCAGTGGCAGATTCCGGTCGGTGCGACGGCGAAGATCGTCTTTGACTGGCTCAAGGCGAACTTCCGCGAGGGGTTCAACGCGTTCGGCGACGCGACCGAAGACGCCATCGAAGGCCTGACAGCCGTGCTGCAATGGCCCCCGGCCTGGGTCGTCGTGGTGCTGTTCATGGGGCTGGCCTGGGCAATCCAGCGGCGCTGGCAACCCTGCGTGGTCGTG
>JAIYDJ010000022.1 GCA_027487575.1 Rhodobacter sp.
CGGGATCGAGGTGACAACCCTTGCCGTCGCGATGTTCGCTTTGGGCGAGGCCCTGTTCGTGGCCTCGCAGGGCGCGCGCGGGGCAGAGGTGGTGGAGGCGGTCAAAGGCTCGGTCTGGATGAGCCGCGACGACTGGAAACGGTCGTGGAAGCCGTGGCTGCGCGGCACGGCGATAGGCTTTCCCATCGGCGCGATGCCCGCAGGCGGCGCAGAGATCGGCACCTTCCTGTCCTATTCAATGGAAAAGCGCCTTGCGAAAAACCCCGAAGAGTTCGGCCACGGTGCCATCGAAGGCGTGGCAGGCCCCGAGGCCGCCAACAACGCCTCTGCCGCCGGAACGCTGGTGCCTCTGCTGACGCTGGGTCTGCCCACGTCAGCCACCGCCGCCATCCTGCTGGCCGGATTTCAGCAATTCGGCCTGCAACCGGGGCCGCTGCTGTTCATCACCTCGCCGCAACTGGTGTGGGGGCTGATCGCCAGCCTGCTGATCGCGAACTGCATGCTTCTGGTGCTGAACCTGCCGCTGGTCGGTCTTTGGGTCAAACTCTTGACCATTCCGCGCCCCTGGCTTTACGCGGGCATCCTGTTGTTCGCCACACTGGGCACCATCGGCGCGAACCCGTCGCCGGTCGAACTGACCATGCTGCTGGTGTTCGGCCTGATGGGCTTTGGCATGCGGGTCTACGGCTATCCGATCGCGCCGGTGGTCGTCGGTCTGATCCTGGGCCCGATGGCCGAACAGCAGTTGCGCCGCGCGCTTGCCATTGCGCAAGGAGACTGGACCACCCTTGTGCAAAGCCCGATTGCGGCGGTTCTTCTGCTGCTGGCCACCACGGCACTGGTGCTGCCGATCATCCTGCGCGCAATGGGCCGGGGTCAGGTGCTGAAAGCGGTCGCATCCGACGAGGACTGATCCGGCGGCAGGATCAGGATCGCGCGGAAATCATTGACGTTGGTCAGGGTCGGCCCCGTGACGACCTGCCCGCCCACCGCCGCAAAAAAGCTGTGGGCGTCGTTCGCCACCAGCGCCGCCGCAGCATCGACACCAACCGCCGCCGCCGCTGCCAGCGTCTGTGGCCCGATCACCGCGCCCGCCACCTCTGCCGCGCCATCCACCCCGTCGGTGTCGCAGGCCAGCGCATGGATGCCCTCTGCCCCGTTCAGCGCCAGCGCCAGCGCCAGACAGAATTCCGCGTTCGGCCCGCCGACCCCGGCCCCGGTGCGCGTCACCGTCAATTCGCCGCCCGACAGCAGCAGAACCGGCCTGTCCCCCGGCCGCATTGCCCCGCGCACTGCCTGCGCCATGTCCGCCTGCGCCGCCGCCACGACCCGCGCCTCGCCCTCCAGCGCGTCGCCCAAAGCCCGGACATCGCAGCCCTGCGCCAGCACCGCCGCCGCCGCCAGCGACTGCGCCGGGGCGGCATAGATCCGGTTTTCGACCAGCGCCAATCGTGGGTCTTCCGGTGCCACCACCGACGACCCGCCTGACAGGGCCTGCGTCACCGACCCCGGCACCGCCACCCCCCAGCGCACCAACAGGTCCAGCGCTTCGGCTGGCCTCGATGCCTCGCCGACCGTCGGCCCCGATCCGATCATCCCCGGATCATCCCCCGGCACGTCCGAAATCATCAGAACCAGCATCCGCGCAGGCCAGACTGCCGCCGCCAACTGCCCGCCCTTGACCCGGCTCAGATGCTTGCGCACCGTGTTCATCGCCCCGATGGGTGCCCCCGAAGCCAGAAGGCCCGCATTGACCGCCTGTTTGTCCGCCAGCGAAACGCCCGCCACGGGTGCCACCAGCAGCGCCGACGCCCCTCCCGAAATCAGCGCCAGAACGAAGTCGCCCTCGCCAAGACCCGCCACCAGTTCCAGCATCCGCGCGGTTGCCGCCAGCCCCGCCGCGTCGGGCACAGGGTGCGCCGCTTCGACAATCTCGATCCCCCGGCAGGGGCGACCGTACCCATAGCGCGTGATCACCAGCCCGTCGCACGGCCCCCATGCCGCCTCCACCGCCTCGGCCATCCGCGCGCTGGCCTTGCCCGCGCCGATCACCACCACCCGGCCCGCCGGGCGCGGCGGCAGATGCGCCGCCAAGGACCGCATCGGGTCTGCCACCTCCACCGCCCGGTCGAACAGCGCGCGCAGGAAAGCGGCGGGATCATGCGTCAGCATCGGAAACCTCGGTCAGATAGGGTTGTGTAAGGCGGGGCACAGCAGACAGATGGCCTTATTCGGCCGCCTGCATATAGCTTTCGACCGGCGGACAGGTGCAGACAAGGTTGCGGTCGCCATAAACGTTGTCCACCCGGCCCACTGGCGGCCAGTACTTGTCGACCCGGAACGCGCCGGGCGGAAAACAGCCCTGTTCGCGCGGATAGTGCCGCGTCCAGTCGGCGACCAGATCTTCCACCGTGTGGGGCGCATGGCGCAGGGGGCTGTTGTCGCTGCTGATCTCGCCCTGCTCGACCGCGCGGATTTCCTCGCGGATCGCCAGTAGCGCGGTGATGAACCGGTCGATCTCGGCCTTCGTCTCGGACTCCGTCGGTTCCACCATCAGCGTGCCCGCCACCGGCCACGACATCGTGGGCGCATGAAATCCGTTGTCGATCAGACGCTTGGCAATATCGTCCACCGTGACGCCGGCTTCGGCAAAGGGCCTTGTGTCCAGAATGCACTCATGCGCCACCCGCCCCTTGTTGCCCATGAACAGGATCGGATAGGACCCCGCCAGCCGCGCCGCGATGTAGTTGGCGTTCAGGATCGCCACCCGCGTCGCCTGTGTTAGCCCCGCCCCGCCCATCAGCAGGCAATAGGCCCATGAAATCAGCAGGATCGACGCGCTGCCATAGGGGGCAGCACTGACCGGCCCTTCGTCGCCGCCGGTTTCGGGATGCCCCGGCAGATAGGGCGCCAGATGCGCCTTGACCCCGATCGGCCCCATGCCCGGCCCGCCGCCGCCATGCGGAATGGCAAAGGTCTTGTGGAGGTTCAGGTGGCTGACGTCCGATCCGATCTCGCCCGGTTTCACCAGCCCCACCAGCGCGTTCATGTTCGCCCCGTCGAGGTAGACCTGCCCGCCGTGATGGTGGGTGATCTCGCAAATCTTGCGGACCGTTTCCTCGAACACCCCATGGGTTGACGGATAGGTGATCATGCAGGCCGCCAGACGGTCGCCCGCCGCCGCCGCCTTGGCTGCGAAATCCTCCATGTCCACATCACCGTTCGGAGCGGATTTCACGACCACCACCTGCATTCCCGCCATTTGCGCACTGGCCGGATTGGTGCCATGCGCCGACACCGGGATCAGGCAGACGTTGCGCTGTTCCTGCCCCTGCGCGCGGTGAAAGGCCTGAATGGTCAGCAAGCCCGCATATTCGCCCTGCGCGCCCGAATTGGGCTGCATCGACATCGCGTCATAGCCCGTCACCTCGCAGAGCTTGGTCGACAGGTCGCTGATCGCCTCGGCATAGCCAAGCGCCTGATCCTTCGGGGCGAAGGGGTGAAGGCTGCCGAATTCGGGCCAGGTGATCGGCATCATCTCGACCGCCGCGTTCAGCTTCA
>JAIYDJ010000003.1 GCA_027487575.1 Rhodobacter sp.
GGCACCCTGTTCCGGGGCAATGGCCACGGGGGCCGACGCGGCCTCGTCCGGCTGGCGGAAGTCCACGACCAGCGCCAGATCAAGCTTTGCGATGACGTCCTGTCCATCCGCAGCCAGCGACCGGATCACCGGCCCACGCAGGAACAACCCGCGCCGCACGCGGCGTCCATCCTGCGTGGCCAACCCCCCAAGGCAGCGCAGGTTCGGCTGTGCGGCAAGGATGGCCCCCCGGGGCAGGTCCGACCCCGCCTGCGCGCATTGCTCGGTCATCACGGCGAATCCCTGCTTCGATGGCTGTTCCGCCACCCAACCTGACCGCCACATCAGCCGTCTGAACCGCCCGCGAACCTTCTGTGAAATCTGCTGAACGCCGTTCAGCGGTTTTCACGAAAGGTTTGTCGAACTGGCACCCGATTGAATCCTCCATCGCATCGTCTTGACCCGACTGAACAGCGGGGCGCGTGCCGGATGTCCGGACTTTCCTTCCATGACGTAAGCAAGCGTTTCGGCCAGGCCACGGTCGTGGACCGGTTCACCTTGAACGTTGCGGAAGGCGAATTCGTCGCCCTTGTCGGCCCGTCGGGCTGTGGCAAGACCACGTCGCTGCGGATGCTTGCCGGTCTGGAAGAGGCCAGCGCCGGCCGCGTGATGGTGGGCGCGCGCGACGTCACGGACTTGCCCGCGCGCGAGCGCAACCTTGCGATGGTCTTCCAGTCCTACGCGCTTTACCCGCATCTGACGGCGGCGGAAAACATCGGGTTTGCTTTGTCGTTGCAGGGGCTGGGCAAGGCCACCATCAAGGACCGCGTGCAGCGCGCCGCGGACCGGCTGGGCATCGGGCATCTGCTTGGCCGCCGCCCCAAAGAGTTGTCCGGCGGGCAGCGCCAGCGCGTCGCCGTGGCCCGCTGCATCGTCCGCGAACCTGCGGCGTTCCTGTTCGACGAACCCCTGTCGAACCTTGACGCCAAACTGCGCGGCACAGCCCGGATCGAAATCGCGCGGTTGCAGAAGTCGCTGGGGATCACCACGCTTTATGTCACCCACGACCAGGTCGAGGCGATGACGATGGCCGACCGCGTGGTGCTGATGGAGGCGGGGCGCATCCGCCAGATCGGCACCCCGATGGACCTTTATCATCACCCGGTCGACCTGTTTGCGGCAACCTTTCTCGGCTCGCCCGCGATGAACCTGCTGCCGGGCGAGGTGCGCCATGCCGATGGCGAAATCCGCTTTCTGTCGGCGGGCCTTGACCTGCGGCTTGCCGGGACCGTCCGGTGTGCGCCCGGCCAGGTCACCCTCGGGTTGCGCCCCGAGGCGTTGGAGAGGTTGCCGCCGGGACCGAACCGCATCGCAATTTCCGGCATCGTCGAACATGTCGAGCATCTGGGGGCCGAAACCCTTGTCCAGTTCGCGGTGCAGGGCGCGCCCGGCACGGTGATGACCGCGCGCGTGCCGGGCGGTTGGGCGGTGCGGGCGCGCGAGCCCGTGGCGCTGAGCGCGGCGCAGACGGCGCTGCATCTTTTCGACGCGACCGGCGCTGCGGTGCCGCTGCATTTCACCGGACCGGCGCAGGCCAGTGCCGATCGCCTCGTGCCGGCGTGATGCGCAACAGGAATTGGAGAACAGCATGTCTCATCTGGAACTGACCGGATTGTCCAAATCCTTCGGCACCACCCGGGTGCTGAACGATGTCTCGCTTTCGGTGCGCGACGGCGAATTCCTGACTTTGGTCGGCGCGTCGGGGTGCGGCAAGTCCACCATCCTGCGGGTCATCGCCGGGCTGGAGCCGCAGGACAGCGGCAGCGTGCAGATCGGGGGTCGCAGCGTGGACCACCTGCGCCCCAAGCAGCGCAACGTGGCGATGGTGTTCCAGTCCTACGCGCTTTACCCGCACATGAGCGTGGCCGAAAACATGTCGATGCCGCTGGTCATGCAGCGGTTGAACCTGGCCGAGCGCCTGCCGCTGATCGGCAGGCTCAGCCCCAATCGCCGCCGCGTGATGACCGGGATCGCCGCAGAGGTTGATACCGTCGCGCGGCAGTTGCAGATCGAGGCGCTGCTGACGCGCAAGCCCGCGCAGCTATCGGGCGGGCAGCGGCAACGCGTCGCCCTGGGTCGGTCGATGGTGCGGCATCCGGACGTGTTCCTGATGGACGAGCCGCTGTCCAATCTGGACGCCAAGCTGCGCGTCCACATGCGGGCCGAGTTGACCGACCTGCACCGCCGGTTGGGCGTGACCTTCATCTATGTCACCCATGATCAGGTCGAGGCGATGACGATGTCGGACCGCGTGGCCTTGATGGATGAAGGCCGCATCGTCCAGCTTGGCACGCCGTCGGACCTTTATCACAACCCGTCGGACCTGCGGGTCGCGCGGTTCATCGGCAGCCCGCAGATCAACATCGTGTCGGGCACAACCACGGGCCAAGGCATCCGGGTGGGCGAGGCGCTGTTGCCGATCACGGTTTCCTGCCCGGCGGGGCAAGTGGTGTCGGTCGGACTGCGTCCCGAGGCGCTGTCGCTTGATCCGGTTGCGGGTCGTCCGCATGTCGCCGCACGGCTGACGCGGGTTGAAAACCTCGGGGCCGAGGTGTTCCTGCACTTTGCGCTGCAGGAGTCGGGCGCGCCGCTGGTGCTGCGAGCCACGTTGCAGGACTACGAGCGCCACAAGACCCGTCTGGAGGCAGCCGTGGCGCTTGGCGTCGAATGCGCGCGCGCGCTGGTGTTCGACGGGGCGGGGCACCGCGTCGATCACGCAAGCCGCGCCGCTCAGCGCGTGGCGGTGCCCGCATGACCGTCGCGCTGAACACCGCACGGGTATCACCCGGCCGGAATGCCCAGATGCGCGCCGAGGCGCTGGCGGGCTATGCCTTCGCCACCCCGGCGCTGATCCTGATCATCGTCCTGCTGATCGCCCCCATCGTGGTGGTCTTTCTTCTCAGCCTGACGGACTACCAGTTGGGCGCGCTGGACTGGTCCTGGGTCGGGTTGACCAACTATTCCGACATGCTGGGCGACCGGGTCTTTTTGCGGTCCCTGGGCAACACCTTCATCTACGTGGCCATCGTGGTCCCCGGATCGGTGATCCTGGGGCTGGTGGTGGCCATTCTGGTACAGGAACGCACGAAGTCCAAGGCGATCTACCAGACGATCTTCTTTCTTCCCGTCACCACCACCCTGATCGCCATGTCGGTCGTTTGGCACTTTCTGCTGAACCCGGCGCTGGGGCCGGTGACCAGCTTGGCCCGCGCCCTGGGGTTCAGCGATTTCGACGTGTTCGGCGACCCCGATCTGGTGCTGGTGGGCCTTGCCGTGATCGGAATCTGGCAACTGGTCGGGTTCAACATGATCCTGTTTCTGGCGGGCCTGACGGCCATTCCGCGCGACCTGTACGATGCCGCCGACATCGACGGGGCCGATGGCGCGTGGGACCGCTTTGCCCGCGTGACATGGCCCATGCTGGGGCCGACCACGCTGTTTGTCGTGGTCACGACCACCATCACCGCGTTCCGGGTCTTCGACACCGTGGCCGTCATAACCCGCGGCAACCCGCAGGGTCGCAGCGATGTGCTGCTCTACACGCTCTACAAGGTAGGGTTCCAGGATTTCAACATGGGCCCCGCCTCGGCAATGACAATCGCGTTTCTGGTTTTCGTGCTGGTGGTGGCGCTGGCACAGGCCTTCATCATCGACAAGAGGACGCATTACTGATGGCACGCGCCCCGCTCCGCACCGACCGGCTGATCGGCTCTGTCATATCGCACTTTTTCCTGATGCTGGGCGCGGGCTTCATCCTACTGCCCTTCGTCTGGATGCTGCTGACCTCGATCCGGCCTGCGTCCGAGGTGTTCACCGCGGGCTTCAACCCCATTCCCTCCAGCTTTGCCGCCGGCACCAACTATTCCGAGGCGCTGACCAAATCGCCCCTGCTGCAATACATGTGGAATGGCGTTCTGGTTTGCGCGGGCATTCTTGCGGTGCAGCTTCTGGTCGCCATACCGGGGGGGTATGCCCTGGCCAAACTGTCGTTCCGCGCGCAGCCTGTTGTTTTCGGACTGGTGTTGTTCGGGCTGACCGTGCCGGTCCAGGTGACCGCCCTGCCGATCTACATCGCTTTGGCGAACCTGAACCTGTTGAACACCTACTTCGCGATCATGCTGCCGTTCTTTCTGTCGGTGTTCGGGATATTCCTGTTCCGCCAGTTCTTCAAAAGCTTCCCGCAAGAGATCATCCACGCCGCCCGGCTGGACGGGTTCACCGAGGCCGAGATCATCCTGCGCATCATCACCCCGTCGGCGGTGCCCGCCATCGCGGCCTTTGCGGTGTTCTCGATTACCTCGCACTGGAACGATCTTTACTGGCCGCTGATCGTGACGACCTCGGCCGATCACGCCACGCCCCCGCTGGGCATGATGATCTTCCGCGATCAGGAAACCGGGTCGAACTACGGCGCGCTGATGGCCGGTGCCGCGATCATCACGGCCCCCCTGATCCTCGTATTCCTGTTCGCGCAGCGCCAGTTCGTGCGCGGCATCACCATGACCGGGGTGAAGTAACCCCGTCTGTTCCCCCCCCAACCAATGAGGTTTTTGATGGATCGCAGAACGCTCCTCCAGTCCGCTGCCGGCTTTGCCGCCCTTGGCCTGATGTCCCCGATGATCGCCCGCGCGCAAAGCGGCGTGGAACTGGTGGTGACCCACTGTTTTCCGGGCCACGACGGGTTTCACACCGAGATCGCGAATGCCTTCATGGCTGCCAACCCGGACGTGAAGATCAGCTTCACCAACTCGCCGCCCACCTATGAAGAGGGCCACTCGCTGATCCTGCGTCAGGCGCTGACCAACCAGTTGCCCGACGTCTATTATTCGGGCTTCCACCTGTTGCCGCCGCTGTCGCGCCAGTTGACGGAACGCGGCCAGATCACCCACCTTGACAGCTTCCTTGCCACCGAAGGCGACGCCTGGAAGACCGAGAACTATTCGCCGCGCATCCTTGATCTGGGCAACTTCGACGGCAAGCAGATGGCGATGCCCTTCAACACATCGACCCCGATCTTCTATTTCAACGAAGAGCTGGTGACGCAGGCCGGGGGCGACCCCGCAAACTTCCCCGACACCTGGGAAGGCGTGTTCGAACTGGCCGCCAAGATCGACGCCCTGGGTGACGATGTCGACGGCTTCTACATGGGCATCCACACCGAGGCGGGCGACTGGTTCTGGCAGGCGCTGGTCTATTCCAACGGGGGCGAGCTGATGGACGCCGCCGAAAAGACGGTCGCTTTTGGAGATGAAAAAGGGCTTGCGGCGCTGACGCTGACCAAACGCATGGTCGATGAAGGAAAGATGAACCTGCGCGAAAACCAGCAGGGCGTGCAGCAGTTCTATGCCGGCAAGACCGGCATTCTGGTGCAGTCCACCGCCGGATTGCGCGCCACCACCGACAGCGTCGGCACCAACTTCACCCTGCGCACCGCGCGCTATCCTCTGGCCGACGCCACCAATGGCCGTCTGCCGACCGGGGGCAACGCGCAGGTCATCCTGACCACCGATCCGGCCAAGCTTGATGCCGCCTGGCGCTTTTCCAAATGGGTGTCCGGACCCGAAGGACAGACCGTCGCCGTCAAGTTTTCGGGCTACATGCCCACCAGCCTTGTGGCCGAGCAGGAACAATACTTGGGTGCCTTCTACAAGGAAAACCCGAACTACACGACCAGCGTCGGCCAGATCCCGGTCGCGCGCAAATGGTTCGGTTATCCCGGCAAGAACTCTAACAAGATCATCGATATCCAGCGCGAGAACATCAACCTGGCCATGCGCGGTGAAATGCCGGTGGCCGAGGTTCTGGCCAAGATGGTGGCCGACACGCAGGGCCTGATCTGACGCAACCCGGGCCGGAGGTTCCTGCTTCCGGCCCCTTTTCCCTGGGGCGATCCATGACCAAATTCACGTTAGTCCAGTTGACCGACACGCATCTGAGCGGCTCGCGCCCGTTCTTCCAGTTCAACTTCGAAATGGTGATCGAGGCGATGGCCGACATCGCCCCTGATCACATTGTCATCACCGGGGATCTGGCCCTGAACGGCCCCGATGACATCGCCGATGTGGCCTTTGCCGCCCGCCAGTTCGATCGCCTTGGCGCGCCGTGGTCGGCGGTGCCCGGCAATCACGATCTGGGGCTTGTGCCGTTTCAGGGCGGACTGCACCAGCCGATCACCCCGGAGCGCCTCGCGGCTTATGTGGACGTCATGGGTTCGGACCGCTTTGTGCACGAGATCGGCGACTGGCGGCTGATCGGAATCAACAGCCAGCTTCTGGGCAGCGGACTGCCCGCCGAGGCCGAACAGCACGACTGGCTGGCGGCGACGCTTGCAACCGACCGGCCTACCGCGCTGTTCCTGCATTACCCGGTCTATCTGGATGATCCCGCCGACCCCGCGCGCAGCCATGCCGTGGTCCTGCCCGACGCCCGCGCGGCCCTGCTGGCACTGATCGACGCGCATCCCAACGTCCGGCTGGTGGCATCGGGGCATCTGCATGAAGATCGTCGCGCGCAGCGCAACGGTGTGGTCTATCAGTGGGCACCTGCCACGTCCTTCATGACGTCTGGCGGCGGGCACGGCGGCACCGCCTGTGTCGGGTTCCTGGTGCACCAGTTCGACGGGACCGCCTTTACCACACAGCGCCACAGCGCGCGCTGGATGATCGCCCATGACATCGCAAGCTGGGGCAATACCGAGCCGCACGGATACTATGAAATCGTCAAGCGGCCCTATCCCCAAGCAGTCTAGCGCCGTCTGCAAAGCGCCTGTCTGCAGGACCGCAGGCGACCGGGCCGGGCCGCGTTCTCCCGGCCGTCAGGCCAGGACCTGAAGGTCGGGCGGATGCGCTAGCGCGTGCCTTCGCTGGCCACCGGCGGCGCGCTGTTTCGGGACCCGGCGACCGAAAACATGACGCTTGCAGCCCTGCGCCCATCCAGATTCCAACCCATTGCAACACATAGGAAACCCCGATGATCCTGTCTCCTTTTGACCAACCCGGCCGCTTCTGGCGGGGCAACCTGCATTGCCATTCCACCCGGTCGGACGGCGCGCTGCCGCCCGACGAGGTCGCGCGCCGCTACCGTGCGGCGGGGTATCACTTTTACTGCCAGTCCGACCATTTCATGGAGGAGTTCGGCTATCCCATCACCGACACGACCGCCTCGCGCTCTGCCGATTTCACCACGATCCTCGGCGCGGAACTGCATGCGCCGGGTCTGTTGAACGGCGAGATCTGGCATATCCTTGGCGTCGGGCTGCCGGTCGGTTTCGCCCCGCCGATGGCAGAGGAGTCCGGCCCCGACCTGGCCCGCCGGGCCCAGGCAGCCGGGGCCTTTGTCGCCATCGCCCACCCCCAATGGTACGGCCTGACGCTGGAGGATGCCCGCACGCTGGCCTTCGCCGACGCGATCGAGGTTTACAACCACACCTGCGCCGTGCAGGCCGACCGCCCGGACGGGACCTATCTTCTGGACCAGATGCTGCTGGACGGTCTGCACCTGAATGCCATCGCGACAGACGATGCCCATTTCCGCGATCAGACCCATTCCAATGCCGATGCTTTTGGCGGCTGGGTCATGGTCAGGTCCGAAACCTTGACCCCCGACGCCCTGCTTGCGGCGCTGAAGGCGGGCCGTTTCTATGCCAGCCAGGGCCCGGACCTGCATCATCTGGAAATTGCAGACGACCAGTTGATCGTCGAATGTTCCGCGGTTGACCGGGTCACGCTGCTTGGTCCGCGCGCCCGCGCAGTCACGCAGTCGGGCACCAGCATGACGCGTGCCAGCCTGTCGGTCGAAGGCTTCCGGGGCGACTGGCTGCGCGTGGTGGTCACCGACGCGGCAGGCAAGCGGGCCTGGTCCAACCCGGTCCGGCCGGCCTGAGCCTGGCACGCCCGCCGACGCTTGGCCGTGGAGCCTTCGGACTCTGCGGGCGATGCGCCGCATCTGATCAGGGTCAGAACGGCAGGCCGTTATTCGTCGGCGCAGGGCCAGTGCGCCGGGGCGTTCAGGCCCGCGGGCAGCACGGTGGCCGCGTCACCGCAGGCCTGATCCAGTTGCACCTGGGTCAGACCCGTCACCCCCGAAAGATTCACGCCATCAAACCGGGTGCGCAGCAGGAATGCGCCAGCCAGATTGGCCCCCTGCATTACAGCGCCCCGGAACACCGTGCGCGGCAGGATCGCATCATTCAGGTTGGCGCCGGTCATCTCGGCATCAGTGAAATCGTTGCGATAGAAGTCGCCATCGCTGAGGTCGGCGTTCGTCAGGTCGGCCCCGACAAAACTGACCCGCAGGAATTCGGCCTTGACCATCCGGGTGTCGCGCAAGGTGGCACCGCTGAAATCCGACCGGCTGGCCAGCGACTTTTCCAGATTGGCCCCGGTCAGGTCCGCCTTGACGAACGAACTGCGCACCAGCTCGGTCCGCTGCAGGTTTGCCCCCGCCAGCAGGGTGTTCTCGAAGGAGGTGCCCGACAGGAAGGCGTTCTCGAACATGCCCGCCGTCAGATCGGCGTCATTCAGGATCAGACGCTCTTTCGAACAGCCCGTCCAGTCCACCGCAGCCTCGGGGCGGTCCCGGCATTCGGCATGCAGGGGCAGGGGGATGACCAGGGCGCACAGAATCGCCAGAACGGACAGCGCAGGTCTGCCCGGACCCTTTTGGATGGCGTGATTCATGAAAGTACCCCTGTCCTGATGCGAAAAGTCTAGCACTGACGCCGGGCTTTGGGCAGCCTTGAGATGGATGTCCGCATCAATCCCCCGTGTCCGTCCGGGCGTCACGGACCCGCATTCCCGCGATCCGGCGGCATCGGTGCAGATTGCCATTTGTACCGGGCGCACGGACGCCTATCTTGGGGGCATGATGGCGTGCGGGGGACAGGATGGACGATCAGCAGGGACAGCGACCGTCGCGGGCCGAGGCGCAGGGGCTGCGCCAGGCGCGCGAGATCGAAGGGCATCTCAAGGCGCTGGACAGCTTTGCGCCGCTGGCCCTGGGGGTGCTGGCGGTCGCATCGGGCATCTATACCTATCTTGGCGTGCGGGCGCAGCTTGACGGGTCGGGCGCGCTGACGTTCTTTGCCGCCGTGGCCTATTCGCTTGCGGTGTCGGTCGCGATCTTTGTGTTCTGGAGCTACATGATCCGCCTCACGCCCGCGATGCGCACGGCGCGGGCGCGGCTTGGCATGATGCTGACGATGGCGCTGGGGTCATTCGCCATCGTGGCCATGTCGTCCTGGCTGAACGCCGCGGCGCTGGCAGGTTCTGCGGCGGTTGAACAGCATCTGGCGCTGACGGTGCGCGATTACCAGACCGAGCTGGAGCAGGCCAACCGGGTGGCTGTCGCGGGGCAGGGGCTGCAACTCGACGTGTCGCGCGCCCGGCAGTCCTTCGAGGATCTGTCCTCGCAGGAGGCCGACGGCAATCTGTCGGGCACTTCGGGGCGGGGTGCGGTGTTTCGGGTGCTGACGTCGAAGGGCGACGAACTGGCCGCGCTCGAAGCCCAGATCGCAACGCAGGGTCCGCTGATCGAGGCGGCCTTTGCCGAAGGCAACGCCATCCTGACCCGGATGCGCGAACTGACGGCGGCGGCGGGGCCGGTGAACGAACGGTCGGTGATCTTTGCCGAGGAATCCGTGCGGCTGGCGGGCCTGATCGCCCGGTTGCGGCAGCTTTCGGTGGCCCCGGTGGTGGACCGCGCCGCACGCGACCTGGCAGCGTCGGTGGTCCTGCCCGAACTCGACGGTTCGACCGACACGATCCGGGGCGCGCAGCAGACGACCATCGAGTCGGTCCTGCAGCTTCTGGGGCAGCGGGCGGAATCCTTGCGCACCGCCGCGCAGGAGGTGATGTCGCTGCCTGCCGCCGAAGAGACGACCTATCAGCCGATCTCGTCCGCCGACGCGGTCCTGCGCTATGCCGGTGACTTCATTCCGTCCTGGGCCGGTGCGATTGCCATCGACCTGCTGCCGGCCGTCCTTGTGTTCATGATGATGGTCGCGCAGTCCGCGATCCGCGAGGATCGTGCGGTCGTCGATCCGGAAGAGACGATGACACTGGGCGAACTGCGCGCCGCGCTGGCCGCCCTGCGCGGCATCGAGGCGGCCAACGACCC
>JAIYDJ010000115.1 GCA_027487575.1 Rhodobacter sp.
ACCAGCGTTCCGGCGGCAGAGGCGTTGTTGGCGGCCTCTGGGCCTGCCACGCCTTCGATGGCACCGTGACCGAATTCTTCAGGATTCTTGGCCAACCGTTTTTCCATCGAATAGGACAGAAAGGTTCCAATCTCTGCGCCGCCTGCGGGCATCGCGCCGATAGGAAAGCCCACAGCCGTTCCGCGCAGCCACGGCTTCCACGACCGTTTCCAGTCGTCGCGGCTCATCCACACCGATCCTTTGACAGCCTCCACCACCTCTGCCCCGCGCGCGCCCTGCGAGGCCACGAACAGGGCCTCGCCCAAAGCGAACATCGCGACGGCAAGGGTTGTCACCTCGATCCCGTCCAGCAGTTGCGGCACGCCGAAGGACAGGCGCGCCTGTCCGGTCAACTGGTCGATGCCGATGCAGGCCAGCGCCAAGCCCACGAACAGCGAGGTCAGCCCCTTCAGCGTGGACGACCCGAAGGCCGCCGAAACGGTGACGAAGGCCAGAACCATCAGGGCGAAGTATTCGCGCGGGCCGAAAATCAGCGCCAGCTTGACGACATAGGGCGCAAGGAAGGCCAGCAGAAGCGTGGCGATCAGGCCTGCCACGAAAGACCCGATGGCGGCGGTGGCAAGCGCCGGGCCGCCGCGCCCCTTGCGGGCCATCTTGTTGCCTTCGAGCGCGGTCACGATGGATGCGGATTCACCCGGTGTGTTCAAGAGGATCGACGTGGTCGAACCGCCGTACATCCCGCCATAGTAGATCCCCGCGAACATGATCAGCGATCCGGCGGGGTCGAGGCCATAGGTGACGGGCAGCAGCAGCGCCACGGTCAGCGCGGGCCCGATCCCCGGCAAAACGCCCACGGCGGTGCCCAGCACCACGCCGATCAGCGCGTAAAGCAGGATCATCGGGTCAAGCGCGACGGTAAGGCCCTGCAGCAGGAAATCGAGCGTCGTCATGGGTTCAGCCCCCGAAGATCAGGGTTTCAAGGGGACCGCCGGGCAAGTTCAACTGCAAGAGCGCGTCGAAGATGCCATAGACGCCAAGGGCGAACACGAGGCCGATGGGCACGGTCAACAACAGATTGCGTTTGCCGAACGCAAAAGCGGTGCAGGCGAACAGCAGGCCCGAGGCAACCATGAAGCCCGCCGGTTTCAGAAGCGCGATCTGCAGGGCGAGGCCACCCAGAATCCACAGGACGGGAACGATCTCGACCGGATCGCGCGCGTCGGGTTTGCCGCGCAGGCCGTCGATCGCGGTCCACAGCGCAAGTCCGACCAGCACCCAGCCGACGACGAACGGCATTCCGCCCGGACCGACCCCGGCATATCCTGCCCGGTCCGGGAACAGGCCGCCCTCGCGGATCAGAACTGCGCCAAGACAGCCCAGCAGGACCGCGATGATGAACGCCGCCCCATCGGGGCGGCGTCCGGTTCCGGGAAGCCCGGTCATTTTACCAGACCGATGTCCTTGAGGACCGCAGTGGTGGCTTCAACTTCCTTGGCCAGTTGCGCGTCGAAATCGGCGCCCGACATATAGGTGTTCGCCCAGCCCTTGGTTTCCAGCATGGACTTCCAACCTGCAGACATCGCCAGCTTGTCGATGTCGGCGGTGACGGCGGCCTTCTGTTCGTCGGTCAGGCCGGGGGCAGCGGCCACCATGCGCCAGTTCTGCACATCGACGTCAAAGCCCGATTCCTTCAGCGTCGGCGCGTCAGTTCCGGCCCAGCGTTCGGCGGTCGACACGGCGAGGATGCGCATGGTGCCCGCTTCGACCTGCGGCAGGAATTCGCCCACGCCGGAAATGCCCGCCGTGACCTGATTGCCCAGAATGGCGGCCAGCGCCTCGCCGCCACCCGAAAAGGCGACGTAGTTGATCTTGGTCGGGTCGATCCCCGCAGCCTTGGCCAGAAGGCCCACGGTGATGTGGTCCACACCGCCCGCCGAGCCGCCGGCCCAGCTGACAGCGCCCGGATCGGCCTTCATCGCGTCAACCAGATCGCCGATGGTTTGCAGCGGCGAGGCGGTGGGAACGGCGATGGCAACAGCCTCGCCGGTCAGGCGGGCAATCGGGGTCACATCGGCCAGCGACACCGGCGAGGCGTTGGTCAGGATCGCGCCGACCATCACATAGCCGCCGACGATCAGTTGGGCCGGATCACCCGCAGCGGTGGACACGAACTGCGCAAGGCCCACGGTGCCGCCCGCGCCGGGGACGTTCTGGACCTGCACATTGCCGGAAATGCCTTCCGACTGCAGGACTTCCTGCATGCTGCGCGCCGTCGAATCCCAGCCGCCGCCCGGGGCCGCAGGGGCCATGATCATGTAGTCCGTCGCATGGGCCGGAATGGCCAGCATGGCCGCAAGCGCCATGCCGTACATGGTGAATTTCATCGCAGTCTCCTCCCTGTGGCACGGTGTTCGTGCCCTTGAACGCATGGGCGGCACCTCCTCGTGCCAACCTGCGCGGCAGATCATCACACCAACCTGTCAGGAACCTGACGGATTGGGAACGATTCGATCAACCCGCGGACCCGGCAGGTCCGGCAGGGCACCAAGGCCCTGGATCAGTTCCCGGCGAGGGCCGCGCGCCATCTGCTGATCAGGTTCCGCCGCTTGGCCTGGTCGAGATAGACCAGCAGCCCCGGACTGACCGGCACCGGGCGCAACTGTTCGCCCAGTGCCGCGACCATGGCGGCCGCACTGCCCGCGCCCGACACTTCAAGGCTGACCGAGGGCAGGCGCAACTGATCCGAAAGCACGGTCTGCCCTGCGTCGCTGATCAGAAACTGCAGGAAGGCGGTTCCAGCGCCGGGCGACCGGGCCGCCCGCGGCACCAGCCCCACCCGCGACACCACCACGGTAAAGTCGCGCAGCAGCACCAGCCCCAGATCGGGACGCGACCGCGCCTGATCAGCCGCGTAGGAGCCGAGGATGTTGTACCCCAGCACAAGCCGCCCGTCGGCCACGCGGTCGATGATCTGGTTGCTGGTGGGAAAGGTTTGCAACCCCGCCGCCCCCATCACCCGCACCAGCGACCAGATATCGGGAAAATGCTCGGCGTCGCGGGCCAGAAACAGATAGCCGACCGAGGACCTTTCGATGTCATAGGTGCCGATCCGGCCGGGCATCGCCTGCCCCGGTCCGCGCAGCCAGTCCAGAAGGTCAAGCCGGGTCTGCGGCGGGCCATCCGGAAACGACGGTTTGTGATAGACCAGAACGCCCGGCTCGAAGGTCAGCGCATAGGCCATGTCGCGCCAGTTGGCCCAGCGGGGCCAATCCGCGCTTTCCGGCAGGGTGACCGGGCGGGCGAACCCGTCATTGGCCAGCTTCACTTGCGCGTCCATGCCCGAGGAAAACACGAAATCCGCCGTGGCCCCCGCCGTTTGCGTTTCCTGCACCACCCGCGCCGCGATCTCGCCCGCCAGCAGGTCTTCATAGGTGACGGCGGTGCCGGGGTGGGCGGTCTGGAAGGCGGCGATCAGGGCGGTGGCCAGCGGCGCGTCCAGTGTCGAATAGATCGTCAGGCTGTCGGTCTGCGGTCCGGGGCTGGGATAGGCATAGACGTCGGCCCGGGCCGGTGACGTCAGCGCCCCAGTCAGGGCAAACAGGCAGGGCAGAACAAGGGCGCGGCACAGCGGGTTCATCCCCGCAGCCTGCCAGAGGCGACGGCGGTTCACAACGCGGGCGCGATCCCCTAGGCTGCGGATCGGGGAGGCGGGATGCGGATACTGGTTGTCGAGGATGATCTGCCGCTGGCCGAGGCGCTGACAGGGCTTCTGGCCGGGTCGGGATATGCGGTGGATTGTGTGCACGACGGCGCGTCGGCCGAGGCTCTGGTGCGGGCGGAAACCTTTGATCTGGTCATCCTGGACCTGAACCTGCCGCAACTGGACGGGCTCGCGGTGCTGCGCGCGATGCGCAGCGGGGCGCAGGGCCGGGCCAACCCGGCGGCGGTGATGATTCTGACGGCGCGGGGAGCCCCGGAAGACCGGGTGCGCGGGCTGGACCTTGGTGCGGACGACTACATGATCAAGCCTTTCGACATAGGGGAATTCGAGGCGCGGGTGCGGTCGATCCTGCGGCGGCAGGCCGGGCTGAAGTCGGCGCAGGTGGTGCTGGGCGCGCTGACGCTGGACCTGTCCACACGGCAGTTCAGCGCCGAAGGCGCGGCGCTGGACCTGCCCCCGCGCGAACGGGCGCTGCTGGAACTCTTGTTCATGCGGGCGGGCAAGGTGGTGGCCAAGGAGGCGATCGTGCAATCGCTGACCTCGATGGACGACATCCTGTCGGACAACGCCATCGAGCAGTACATCTCGCGTCTGCGGCGGCGGATGGCGCCTTATGGGCTGGTGCTGCGCACCGCGCGCGGGATCGGATACTATCTGGAACGCGGACCGGCGGCGTGATGACCGGCTATTCGCTACGCCGCCGGTTGCTGTTGTGGCTCTTCGCCGCGACGACCGTGCTGGGCGTGATCGCGTTAGCCGACACGTGGAACGAGGCACGGCGCACGGCGCAGGGCGTGTCGGACCGGGTGCTGGCGGGATCTGCGCTGGCGATTGCCGAGCGGGTAACGCTGGACGAGGGTGGCGGGCTGCAGGTCGACATCCCCTATTCGGCGCTGGAAATGCTGACCTCGACCGCGCAGGATCAGGTGTTCTACCGGGTGGACGGGCCTGCCGGGTTTCTGACGGGCTATGACATGCTGTTGCCCTTGCCTGCCGGGGCGGCGGCGCTGCGGTTTTCGGACGGGTTCGTGGGGGCGGTGCCGGTGCGGGTCGCCACGCTGGACCGGCAGGTATCGGACGGACGGACCTCGATCGGGTTCACGGTGACGGTGGCAGAATCCACGCGCGCGCGCGATCAGCTGGCCCGCGCCATCCTGTGGAGGACGGGGTTGCGGCTGATCCTGCTGGCGGTGTCGGCGGCGGTGGTGGTGTGGCTTGCGGTGTCTTTGGCGCTGCGGCCCCTGAACCGGCTGGGCGAGGCGATTGCCCAAAGGTCGCCCGACGATCTGCGCGCGGTGCAGGGCAGGACCCCGCGCGAGGTGGAAGGTCTGGTCGAGGCGATCAACAGTTTCATGGCGCGGCTGGATCTGGCGGTGCAGGCGTTGCGCAACTTTACCGGCAACGCCAGCCACCAGTTGCGCACCCCCCTTGCGACCGTGCGCACGCAACTGGCAATGGCCCAGCGCAGCACCGATCCGCAGGACCTGGCCCGCGCGACCGACAAGGCGGATGCGGCGCTGGCGCGGGCGGAACGCGTGCTGGCGCAACTGCTGGTTCTGGCGCGGGTGGATGCAGCATCGCGCGATGCCGTCTTTGCCCCGACCGACATCGCGGTGATGGCGCGCAACCTGACCGGCGAAATGGTGCCCGAGGCATCGCGGCGCGGCATCGATCTGGGGTATGAAGGGCCGGGCACGGCGATGGCGGTGGCCGAGCCGGTTCTTGCGCAGGAAATGCTGCAGAACCTGATCGACAACGCGATCCGCTATGCCGGGTCCGGGGCGCAGGTCACGGTCCGGGTCACGGCACTGCCGCAGATGTGTAGGCTGGAAGTCGAGGATACCGGGCCGGGCCTGACCGAGGCGCAACTTGCTGCGTTTCAGGGTGCGTCGGGGCCGCGCCGCGGTCCATCGGTGCCTTCGGCCGATCAGGGCACGGGTCTGGGGCAGGCGATCGTGCGGGAAATCGCCCGGCTTCTGGGCGCGCGGCTGACGGTAGAGCGGCCCGTCGCAGGCCCCGGCGTCCGCTTCGGGATCGACCTTCCGGCCCCCGCAACACCGGATGCAGAGGCTGTGCCCTGAACCGGCGGCGGCAGTGGCGTCCCGCACGGCAGCGGGGGTGAAAGCGGGCAGCGGGGGTCAAGGTGCCGCGTTGTCGGCCGTCACAGGTCCTTTGCCATCAGGGTCCAGTCGCCGGTTTCACCCGACCCCGGAAACGGCACGAAGGGGCGGCGGTCAAGATCGCGAAAGCCGTTGCGCAGGTAAAGCCGCCGCGCGCCTTCGTTGAAGCTTTCGGTCATCAGGGTCAGCCGGGTCAACCCCACGTTCCGCGCCAGTCCGGCGGCCTTCTCCAGCAGCGCCGTGCCGTGGCCCTGCCCGCGGTGTTCGGCAAAGACGGCCGCCGCCATGATGTAGAACGTGCCCGCCGTCAGCGGTTCAAGGGCTACCAGCGGATGAAACACCGGGTCGAGGCCGGTCAGGTCGGTGTCCTCGACGTTGTCGGGCACCTTGTGGGCGTTCAGCGCGCCCACCGGGTGACCCCGTTCTTGCGCCACCAGCCAGTTGCCGTAATGCGCCTGATTGCCGGTCAGCGTCAGGATGCGGGCGCGGCCGACCTCGAACCAGCTTTGCCCCGGGCTGGCCAGCGTGCTCCACCGCCAGGACACCAGCCGCCGCGACGCGGCATCCAGAAGCAGGGCAAGGTCGGTCGCGTCATCGGGCGTGGCGGGGCGGAACGTCAGCATGGCATGATCCTGTGGGGTCCGGTCCTGCGGCAAGCGCCGGGGGGTTTCACACCCCCCGGACCCCCCGTGGGATATTTGCAGACAGAAAATGACGCAAGGTCCGTTTTGGGGTCATACAGGCTGACCCGCCTCCAGCCGCTGAAGGAACGCGTCGGCCTCGGACAGCACGGTTTCTCGGCGCGCCGCATCCATCTTGTCGAAGGTGCGGTACATCTGTGCCATGCGGGGATTGCCCTCGAAGCGCGTCCGGTGGCGGATCAGGAAATGCCAGTACAGAAGGTTGAACGGGCAGGCATCCGGCCCGGTCTTGTCGGCCACCTTGTAGGCGCAGCCCCGGCAGTAATCCGACATCCGGTCGATGTAGGCCCCCGACGAGACATAGGGTTTCGATCCGACCATGCCGCCGTCGGCGAACTGGCTCATCCCGATGGTGTTGGGTGCCTCGACCCATTCATAGGCGTCGATGTAGACCGAAAGGTACCATTCGTGCACCTCGGCCGGGTCCACCCCTGCCAGCAGCGCGAAGTTGCCGGTGACCATCAGCCGCTGGATGTGGTGGGCATAGGCGATGTCGCGCGTCTGCGCCACGGCATGCGACAGGCAGGCCATCTTCGTGGGCTTGCCCCAGTACAGCGGCGGCAGCGCCCTGTCATGATGCAGCGCATTGCGGGTCATGTAGTCCGGCCCCGCCAGCGCCCAGATGCCGCGCACGAATTCGCGCCAGCCGATGATCTGGCGGATGAAGCCTTCGGCGGCGTTGATCGGCACCCGGCCCGCGCGCCATTCCGCCTCGACCGCGCGGCAGACCTCCATCGGGTCCAGCAGGCCAAGGTTAAGGTAGGGCGAGATCAGGGCGTGCGACAGCGTGGGATCGCCCGCCAGCATCGCGTCCTGTTCGTCGCCAAAGCGCGGCAGGGCGTGGGTGACGAAATGCTGCAACGCCTCAAGGGCGCCGGGGCGGGTGACCGCCCAGCCGAACGGGCGCAGCGCGCCGAAATGGCGGAAACGGTCTGCCACCAGGTCCAGCACGCGATCGGTCACCGCGTCGGGCGCAAAGCGGGGCGGTCGGGTGCGCAGAAGGTCGGGCTTGGCCGGTTTGCGGTTGTCGTGGTCGAAGTTCCACTGGCCCCCGGCAGGTTTGTCGCCTTCCATCATCAACCCGGTCTTGCGGCGCATCTCGCGGTAGAAGAACTCCATCCGCAGCGCCTTGCGGTCTTGGGCCCAGGCGGCGAAGTCGGCGTGCGAGCACAGGAACCGGTCGTCGGGCAGGATGCGGGTGGTCAGCGGCAGCGCCTCGAGATCCGCCAGCACCCGCCATTCGCCGGGATGGGTGGCCAAGACTTCGTCCGCGCCGAACTCTGCCGCCCGGCGCAGGATTTCGCCCGACAGGGTCTGGCTGTTTTCGGGGTCATCCAGTTGCGAATAGGCGACAGTCCAGCCGTCCGCCCGCAGGTCGGCCGCGAAGTGGCGCATCGCCGACAGGATCAGCACGATCTTCTGCGGATGGTGCGGAACAGAGGCCCCCTCGCCCGCTACCTCGGCCATCACGACCACATCCTGCGCCTTGTCCGCCGCACGCAGGGCCGCCACACCGGGCGTCAGCTGGTCGCCCAGAACGAGGATCAGCCTCACCATGGCACGCGCGCCCCCGACCAGTCGAAGAACCCGCCGGTGTCTGCCGGGGTCAATCCGTCCAGCACCGCCAGCAGGTTGGCCGCCGCGACAGCGGGCGCGACCGCCGGATGCCCCGCCCCGTGCACCGCCGTCAGTCCGGTGTCCACCGTGCCCGGATGCAGCGCCACCACGATCCCCTGCCGGTGGCTGCGTGCAACCTCGATCGCCGCCGTGTGGATCAGCTGGTTCAGCGCCGCCTTCGCCGCCCGGTAGGAATACCAGCCGCCCAGCGCATTGTCCCCGATCGACCCGACCCGCGCCGACAGCGCCGCAAACCGCACCGTACGGTCCTTCGGCATCAGCCGCAGCGCATGTTTCAGAACCAGAGCGGGGCCGATCGCGTTCAGCGCGAACTGGGCCGCCATCGCGGCGGGGTCCAGGGCGCGCAGCGCCTTTTCCGGCCCGACCCCGTCCAGCGCCAGCGCCCCGGTTGCCACGATCACCAGATCGAACCCCTGCTCCAGCCCGCCCAGCACGCGCGCAACCGAAGCCTCGTCTGTCACGTCAAGCCCGTCCTTGCGGCGTGAAACCCCCAGAACCTCGCCCCGCGCGGCCAATGCCTCGCACAAAGCCGCGCCGATCCCGCCCGACGCCCCCACGACCAAAGACCGCATCCAACCCTCCGCATCCCGAAAGGGCAACTAGCCTGCTTGGCCCGCAACGCCAGCCGTGTCCTGTTCAAAAACATTCCCGCCAATGGGTCTGGCCGCCCTGCCATCCCCGCGGCCGGGGCGGGGCGGTTCGCCGCGCCCCTTGCGCGGGGGACGCCGTCGCGGGGGGCTCGATGCCCCCCGCGACGGCCCGCCCTTGCGCAAAAATTCCCCTTCCCAAACCCGCAGTCCCACGTATAACTGCCCCATGGACCGGAGACACACCTTCGCCGCCCCGCGCGGCCTTCTGCTTCTTACGCTGCTCTGAGCGTGCCCCCGGGCGCGACCGCTCGGAGGGGACAGCGCCCGGAGACGTGAAGCAAACCTCCCCGAAGGATTCGATCCATGACCAAAGCCGATCAACCCCGCGTCGTCATCTTTGACACCACCCTGCGCGATGGCGAACAGTCGCCCGGCGCGACCATGACCCATACCGAAAAGCTGGAGATTGCCGCCCTGCTGGACGACATGGGCGTCGACATCATCGAAGCGGGATTTCCCATCGCGTCCGAAGGCGATTTCGCGGCCGTATCGGAAATCGCGAAACTGGCGCAGACCGCCACGATCTGCGGTCTGGCCCGCGCCAATTTCAAGGACATCGACCGCTGCTGGGACGCCGTCCGGCACGCACGGTCGCCACGCATCCACCCCTTCATCGGCACGTCGCCTCTGCACCGCGCCATTCCGAACCTGACCATGGATCAGATGGCCGAGCGGATTCACGATACGGTGACCCACGCGCGCAACCTGTGCGACAACGTGCAGTGGTCGCCGATGGACGCGACGCGGACCGAACATGACTATCTGTGCCGCACGGTGGAAATCGCGATCCGGGCCGGGGCAACCACGATCAACATTCCCGACACGGTGGGTTATACTGCTCCGCGCGAGTCCGCCGCGCTGATCGCGATGCTGCTGGAACGGGTTCCCGGTGCGGATCAGGTGATCTTCGCCACGCACTGCCACAACGACCTTGGCATGGCGACGGCCAATGCGCTGGCGGCCGTCGAAGCCGGCGCGCGGCAGATCGAATGCACGATCAACGGTCTGGGCGAACGGGCGGGCAACACGGCGCTGGAAGAGGTCGTGATGGCGATGAAGGTCAGGAATGACATCATGCCCTACCGCACCGGCATCGACACCACACGGATCATGAACATCAGCCGCAAGGTCGCCGCCGTCTCGGGATTTCCGGTGCAGTTCAACAAGGCCATTGTCGGCAAGAACGCCTTCGCCCATGAATCCGGCATCCATCAGGACGGCATGCTGAAGAACGCCGAGACGTTCGAGATCATGCGCCCGGTCGATGTCGGCCTGTCCGAATCCTCGCTGCCGCTGGGCAAGCATTCGGGGCGGGCGGCCTTGCGGTCCAAGCTGCGCGACCTGGGTTATGATCTGGCCGACAATCAGTTGAACGACGTGTTCGTGCGGTTCAAGGCGCTGGCCGACCGCAAGAAGGAGGTGTTCGACGAAGACCTGATCGCACTGGTGCAGGACGAAGAGCGGCAGGAGGAGCAGGACACCCTGCAAGTCCGCCGCCTGCGCGTGGTCTGCGGCACCGATGGCCCGCAGGAGGCCGCGTTGACGCTGGCCATCGACGGGGTGGACCGCAGCATCGAGGCGACGGGCGACGGGCCGGTGGATGCGGCGTTCAAGGCGGTCAAGATGCTGTACCCGCACGGCGCGCGGTTGCAGCTTTACCAGGTGCATGCCGTCACCGAGGGCACCGATGCGCAGGCCACGGTCTCGGTGCGGATCGAGGAGGACGGCCGCATCGCGACCGGACAGTCCGCCGATACCGATACGATCGTGGCGTCGGTCAAGGCCTATGTGAACGCTTTGAACCGGTTGATCCAGCGGCGGCAGAAATCGGCCCCAGATGCCGACGTGAAGTCGGTCAACTTCCGCGACGCGTCCTGACCGCTCTGCGGGCGGGCGGTCTGTCCGCCCGCTCCCCTTCCCTGCGCGATTGCATTTTTCAACCATCCGACACGCCGCTCTTGCCCGGTCAATGCTGGCCGCTGCCACTAACGCGACATTCCCTGATATGGCCCGGACAGTCCAAGCGGAATGGCGCTTTGCTTTGGTTTTATTGCCTTTCGTTCCCCCCCGGTGGTCCTTATATGAAGATGCCCGCCGAGGGGGTTCCCCCGAGTCGCAGGTCTTTTGCATTCGCGTTCAAGGATCATCTCAGCATGTCGATACTGTCGAGTATCTTCTCGGGCCTTTTTTCGTCAGACATGGCGATCGACCTCGGAACGGCGAACACGCTGGTCTATGTGCGCGGCAAGGGCATCGTCCTGAACGAGCCTTCGGTCGTGGCCTACCACGTCAAGGACGGCAAAAAGCAGGTTTTGGCCGTAGGCGAGGATGCAAAGCTGATGCTGGGCCGCACGCCTGGTTCGATTGAGGCAATTCGCCCGATGCGCGACGGGGTCATCGCAGACTTCGACGTCGCCGAGGAGATGATCAAGCACTTCATCCGCAAGGTCCACAAGCGCACCACTTTCAGCAAACCCAAGATCATCGTCTGCGTCCCGCACGGCGCAACCCCGGTGGAAAAGCGCGCGATCCGGCAGTCGGTGCTGTCGGCCGGCGCGCGGCGGGCGGGGCTGATCGCCGAACCCATCGCGGCGGCCATCGGCGCTGGCATGCCGATCACCGATCCGACTGGCAACATGGTGGTCGATATCGGCGGCGGGACGACCGAAGTCGCGGTCCTGTCGCTGGGCGACATCGTTTATGCCCGCTCGGTCCGCGTGGGTGGCGACCGGATGGACGAGGCGATCATCAACTATCTGCGCCGCCACCAGAACCTGCTGATCGGTGAGTCCACCGCCGAGCGGATCAAGACCAGCATCGGCACGGCCCGGATGCCCGATGACGGGCGCGGGGCCAGCATGGTCATCCGCGGCCGCGACCTGCTGAACGGCGTGCCGAAGGAAACCGAGATCAATCAGGCGCAGGTGGCCGAAGCCTTGTCTGAGCCCGTGCAGCAGATCTGCGACGCGGTGATGCAGGCGCTTGAAACGACGCCACCCGACCTTGCGGCCGATATCGTCGACCGGGGCGTGATGCTGACGGGTGGCGGGGCCCTTCTGGGCGACCTTGATCTGTCCTTGCGCGAACAGACGGGGCTTTCGATTTCGGTCGCCAACGAGTCACTCAATTGTGTGGCTCTGGGCACCGGCAAGGCGCTGGAATACGAAAAGCAATTGCGGCATGTGATCGACTACGACAGCTGATCGCAGGTGAAGGCAGACCATGGCACGCGCGCGCAGCACTGGGCCGGAAGAGTTTCAGCGCCCGCTGCGCCGGGTGCTTGTCGGTGTTCTGGTGCTGGCGCTGCTGGGTCTGTTCCTGCTGTGGCGCATCGACAGCCCGCGGGTCGAGCGGTTTCGCGCCGCGCTGATTGACAGGGTGGTGCCGTCCTTCGACTGGGCGCTGGTGCCGGTCACCAAGGCAGCCGAGATGTTCGAGGACTTCCAGTCCTACGCGCGGCTTTATGAACAGAACCAGCAGTTGCGCGACGAACTGCAACAGATGAAGGCGTGGAAAGAGGCCGCCCTGCAGCTGGAGCAGAAGAATGCCCGGCTGCTGGACCTCAATCAGGTGCGGCTGGACCCAAGGCTGACGCATGTGACGGGGCTGGTGCTGGCAGACTCGGGGTCGCCGTTCCGCCAGTCGGTGCTGCTGAACGTGGGCGCGCGCGACGGCATCCGCGACGGCTGGGCCACGATGGACGGGATCGGGCTGGTGGGCCGGATCAGCGGTGTGGGCCATCAGACGGCGCGGGTCATCCTGCTGACCGATAGCAACAGCCGCATCCCGGTCACCGTGCAGCCTTCGGGGCAGAAGGCGATGCTGTCGGGCGACAATTCTGCCGCGCCGCCGCTGGAGTTTCTGGAGGATGCCGATCAGGTCCGCCCCGGCGACCGGGTGGTCACCTCGGGCGATGGCGCGGTGTTCCCGGCGGGGCTGCTGGTGGGACAGGTGGCGCTTGGCAACGACCGCCGGCTGCGCGTGGTCCTTTCGGCAGACTATCAGCGGCTGGAGTTCCTGCGCGTCCTGCGCAGCCATGACCTGACTCCGATCACCGATGCAGGAGGGCTGATCGCCCCCGAGACGCCCCCTGCCCTGCCGGACGGGATGCAGGGACCTTTGCCCCAGACCATTCCCGAACTTGCGGGGGCCAGTGGTGGGTGACGGGTTCCTGACCTCGGCCTGGGGCCACCGGGTGCTGTTCGTCTGCCTCGCGCTGATGCTGCTGTTCCTGCGGCTTTTGCCGTTGGAGGGCGGGTCCGGGCGTTGGCCGGGACCGGACCTGATGCTGTGCCTGATCTGCGCCTGGACGATGCGGCGGCCGGACTTCCTGCCGGTAGGTCTGGTGGCGGCGGTGGTGGTGCTGGAGGACTTCGTTCTGATGCGCCCGCCGGGGTTGTGGGCCGCACTGGTCGTTCTGGCTGCGGAATTCATCCGGTCACGCGTCGCGCTGACCCGCGAGTTGACCTTTGCCGTCGAATGGCTGCTGGTGGCGGGCATCATGCTGGGGCTGTTCGTGGCCTACCGTCTGATCTTCGCGCTGGCCTTCGTGCCGCAGGCCGGGTTCGGCTATGCGATGGTGCAGGTGGTCTGGTCGATCCTGTGCTATCCTCTGGTTGTCATGGTCAGCCGTCTGGCGCTGGACCTGCGAAAACCTGCGATGGGCGAAGTGGACGCCTACGGGAGGCGGCTGTGAGGCGGAACGCCAAGGACATCGAGGAACAGGCCCGCAAGGTCAATCGCCGGGCGCTGCTGATGAGCGGCGGCATGGCGGTGATGATGGCCGTTCTGGGCGCGCGGATGCGGTTTCTGGGGGTCGAGCAGGCCGACGCGTTTCGCCTTCTGGCCGAGGAAAACCGCATCAACATCCGGTTGATCCCGCCCGCGCGGGGGCTGATCCTTGATCGCAACGGCAAGCTGATCGCGGGAAACGAACAGAACTACCGTGTGGTCATCACCCGCGAAGGGGCGGGCGATGTCGATCTGGTTCTGAACCGGCTGAGCCACCTCATTCCGCTGACGGCCGAGGACATGGACCGCATCCGGGCCGACATTGCCAGAAACAGCTCTTTCGTGCCGATCACGGTGGCGGACCGGCTGGACTGGGACCAGTTCAGCAAGATCGCCCTGAACGCCCCCGCCCTGCCCGGCGTGTCGCCCGAGGTGGGGCTGAGCCGGATCTACCCGCGCGATCTCGATTTCGCGCATGTGGTGGGCTATGTCGGGCCGGTGTCGGAAAAGGATCTGGAGGGAATCGAGAACCCCGATCCGCTGCTGCAGATCCCGAAGTTCCAGATCGGCAAGATCGGCATCGAACGCTGGATGGAAAGCAACCTGCGCGGCCGGGCCGGCAACAAGCGGATCGAAGTCAACGCCGTCGGCCGCGTGATGCGCGAACTGGAGCGGATCGAAGGCGTGCCGGGCAACGACATGCGCCTGACCATCGACGCCGACGTGCAGAATTTCGTGCAGGCGCGGATGGGGATCGAAAGCGCGGCCTGCGTGGTGATGGACGTGAACAACGGCGACCTGATCGCAGCCGTGTCATCGCCAAGCTTCAACCCCAACCTGTTCGTGCGCGGCATCAGCCAGACCGACTATTCCAGCCTGCTGGAAAACGACCACCGCCCGCTGGCCAACAAGGTGGTGCAGGGGGTCTATCCGCCCGGATCGACCTTCAAGATGGTGACGGCGCTGGCCGCACTCGAGGCCGGGGTGATCGACATCAACACCCGCGTGCGCTGCCCCGGCTATCTGGAATACGGCGACACCCGGTTTCACTGCTGGAAGCGCGGCGGGCACGGGTCGGTCGATCTGGCGCGCAGCCTGTCGGAAAGCTGCGACGTCTATTACTACGACATCGCGCAGCGGGTCGGCATCGACAAGATCGCGGAAATGGGCCGCCGTCTGGGTCTGGGCATCCGCCACGACATGCCGCTGTCGGCGATTGCCGAGGGCAACATGCCCGACCGCGCCTGGAAGATGGAGAAACATCAGCAGGACTGGCGGGTGGGCGACACGATCAACGCCAGCATCGGTCAGGGCTATGTGCTGGCCTCGCCCTTGCAACTGGCGGTGATGACGGCCCGCATCGCCAGCGGGCGGGCCGTGGTGCCCCGCATCGTGCGGCAGGTCGACGGGCGCGATGCCGAGGTGGCCGAAGCGCCGCCGCTGGGCATCGACGGATCGATCCTGCGGGCCGTGCGGTCCGGCATGTTCGATGTGGTCAATTCGGATGCCGGGACCGGCTATGGCAGCCGGGTCGCGGACGAGTTGATGTTGATGTCGGGCAAGTCGGGCACCAGCCAGGTCCGCAACATCAGCGCCGCCGAACGCGCGGCGGGGGTGGTGTCGAACGCCGATCTGCCATGGAACCGCCGCGACCATGCGCTGTTCGTCTGCTTTGGCCCGGCCGAGGCACCGCGCTATGCGGTGTCGGTGGTGGTCGAACATGGCGGAGGCGGATCGTCGGTGGCCGCGCCCATCGCGCGCGATGCGCTGCTGCGCACCTTGACGGGCGGGATGCCGCCCCTGACCGCCTATCCGGCCAGCCAGCGCGGACGGATGGAGTCCCTGCTGAAGGATCTGCAATTGCGGCTGCCCGACGGCACGCAATCGGCAAAGTCGAGGGCATGATGCGGATGGGGCCTGTCTGGAACGACGGAAGGTTTGTTGCCGCAGGCGGTCTCGACGGGATCGGGCTTCATCTGCCCGTTGCTCGGCAGGACATATCGCGCACAGGCCCGGCAAGATGCCGTCAAGGGAGCCTACAGCCGTCGCCGTCTGTTGCCGGAGAGCGCAGATGAGTTTTCTGGAATACAACGTCAAGACGGTGCCCGCCGGGCTGTCCAAGGTCCTGTACCTGAACTGGGCGCTGATCATGGTCATCACGGCGGTGGCGGCGATCGGCTGGCTGATGCTGTATTCGATCGCGGGCGGCGACATCGGACAATGGGCCGAACCGCAGATGAAGCGCTATCTGCTGGGTTTGGTCGTGATGTTCGCGGTCGCGTTCACCCCGATCTGGTTCTGGCGCAACATGTCGGGGGTGGCCTATCTGGTGGCGATGCTGCTGCTTTTGCTGGTCGAATTCTTCGGGGCGGTCGGCATGGGCGCGCAACGCTGGATCGATCTGGGGTTCATGCGGCTGCAGCCGTCCGAACTGATGAAGGTCACGCTGGTGATGATGCTGGCGGCCTATTACGACTGGCTGGACGACAAGCGCACCTCGCGCCCGTTGTGGGTCCTGATCCCGGTGCTGCTGATCGTGGCACCTACGGTGCTGGTCCTGATGCAGCCGAACCTTGGCACATCGGTGATGCTGCTGGCGGCGGGGGCGGCGGTGATGTTCGCGGCCGGCGTCAGCCTGTGGTACTTCGCTGCCGTCGGCGCCATGGTCGGGGGCATCGTGACGGCGGTGTTCACCTCGCGCGGGACGCCGTGGCAGTTGCTGCACGACTATCAGTACACCCGGATAGACACTTTCCTGAACCCCGGAGCGGACCCCCTGGGGGCGGGCTACAACATCATCCAGGCCAAGATCGCGCTGGGGTCGGGGGGGTGGACGGGCAAGGGGTTCATGCAGGGCACACAAAGCCGGCTGAACTTCCTGCCCGAAAAGCACACCGACTTCATCTTTACCACGCTGGGCGAGGAGTTCGGCTTTGTCGGGGCGATGTCGCTGCTGGTGCTGTACGGGCTGGTGCTGCTGTTCTTCATGGTGGCGGCGATCCAGAACAAGGACCGGTTTTCGTCCCTGCTGATCATCGGGGTCGCGGTGAATTTCTTTCTGTATCTGGCGGTCAACCTGTCGATGGTGATGGGGATGGCCCCGGTGGTGGGGGTGCCGCTGCCGTTCCTGTCCTATGGCGGGTCGGCGACGCTGGTGCTGCTGGTCGCGGTGGGGCTGGTGCAAAGCGCGATCGTGCACCGGCCGCGATGAGCGTTCTGTCGCGGCACGGGCGGTTTCTGGCGGCCCTGGCCCTTGGGGCGGCAGTGGGCGCGGTCAGCCTGCCGTTGGGCCATCCCGAAGCTGCACTGCTGGCGGTGAACGGGTTCTTCCTGTGCTATCTGGCCCTGATGCTGCGGATGACACTGCAATCTTCGCCCGCCACGCTGAAACGGCGCGCGGAAGAGGATGACGAGGGGATCGTCCTGATCCTTGCGCTGGCACTGGGCGCCGTGGCCGTCAGTCTGGCAGCGATCCTGCAGGTGCTGTCCACCCCCGGACAGGGCGCGCTGACCAGCCTGCTGTCACTGACGGCCGTCCCCTTTGGCTGGGCGATGGTGCAGACGCTGGCGGGCTATCGCTATGCGCACCTGTACTATGCCGGTGGCGCGACACCCGGCCTGACCTTTCCGGGCACCCCCGAACCCGGTCCCTGGGATTTCCTGTACCTCGCCTTCGGGGTCGGGATGACGGCGCAGGTGTCGGACGTGGTGGTGACAGGCACACCGCTGCGGCGCCTCGTGCTTCTGCATGCGGTGGGGGCGTTCTTCTACAACACGGTGATCCTTGCACTGGCGGTCAATGCCGGGCTTGTTCTGGGCGGGGCGGGGTCCTAGACAGGCAGAACCCCGCAAAGGTTGCCACCGATGACCCTGACCGTCCTGTTTGCCGTTCCGCCCCTGTGGGACGAGTTTGCCGCCCCGTTGCGTGCCGCACTGGCCGAACGCGGTCTGGACGTGACGCTGGTGACCGAGGCTGCACCGGAGGCGGTCGATTATATCGTCTACGCCCCCGCCAGCCCGCTGCAGGATTTCACCCCCTATACGCGCTGCAAGGCCGTGCTGAACCTGTGGGCCGGGGTCGAGCGGATCGTGGGCAACCCCACACTGACGCAACCGTTGTGCCGGATGGTCGATCCGGGGCTGACCGAAGGCATGGTGGAATGGGTGGTCGGCCATACGCTGCGGCATCATCTGGGCATGGACCGGCACATCGTCAATCCGGGCCATGTCTGGGACCCGACCTGCCCCCCCCTCGCGCGCACCCGGCCGGTGACGGTGCTGGGCATGGGCGCGCTGGGGACGGCCTGCGCGCGGGCGCTGGCCGCGCTCAACTTTCCCGTCACGGGGTGGAGCCGGACAGCCAAGGCGGTGCCTGGCATCGACTGCTTGCAGGGCGAGGACGGGCTGGCGGTGGCCCTGTCGCGTGCGGCGATCCTGATCACGCTCTTGCCCCGGACACCCGATACCGAAAACCTGCTGGATGCGGCCACCTTGGCCCGCCTGCCGCAAGGCGCGGTCATCCTGAACCCCGGACGCGGGGCGCTGATCGACGATGAGGCCCTGCTGGCGTCCCTTGACGCGGGGCACATCGGCCACGCCACGCTGGACGTGTTCCGCATCGAGCCGCTGCCTCAGGGGCATCCGTTCTGGACCCACCCGCGCGTGACGGTCACACCGCATATCGCCGCCGACACCAGACCGGGCAGCGCGGCCCGCGTCATTGCCGAAAACATCGCGCGGGGCGAGGCGGGGCTGCCCTTCCTCCATCTGGTCGACCGCAGACTGGGGTACTGATCGCGACGCCGCGGTGTCGGAAACATTCTTGACAGTGCCATCGCCAAGGAACAGCCTCTGCGCCGCGTCGGGACGGGGAAGAGGGCGCTTTTTGCAGGCCGATCCCGCCCGATGCCAGACCCGAAACACCCTTTCACAAAGAAGATGGAAATGCCCGGAAACCTGACCCTCGATACGTTGAAAGAGGCCGTATCGCGCGGCGAGATCGATACGGTTCTGGTGGCGGGCATCGACATGCAGGGCCGCCTGATGGGCAAGCGGTTTCACGCGCGGTTCTTCTGCGACGGTGGCTGGCACGAGACGCATTGCTGCAACTACCTGCTGACGGTCGACATGGAGATGACGACGGTGCAGGGCTACAAATCGTCGAGCTGGCAGACCGGCTATGGCGATTATGTGCTGAAGCCTGACATGGCCACCCTTCGGCTGATCCCGTGGCTGCCGGGCACCGCGCTGGTGCTGGGCGACACGCTTGACCATCACGGACACGAGGTGCCCCATTCCCCCCGCGCCATCCTGAAACGCCAGGTGGCCCGGGCGCGGGCGATGGGGTTCGAGCCGATGCTGGCGACCGAACTGGAATTCTATCTGTTCGAGAATTCCTATGCCGATCTGCGCGACAGCGGCTTCCGCGACCTGAAACCCGTCAGCGCCTACAACGAGGATTACCACATCTTCCAGACCACCAAGGAAGAGGACGTGATGCGCGCCGTCCGCAACGGGCTTTATGGCGCGGGCATCCCGATCGAGAATTCCAAGGGCGAGGCGGAAGCCGGGCAGGAAGAGGTGAACTATCGCTATTCCGACGCGCTGGACACCGCCGACAACCATGTGATCATCAAGAACGGCATCAAGGAAATCGCCTTCGGCAAGGGCAAGTCGGTCACCTTCATGGCGAAGTACGACCACCGCCGGGCAGGATCGTCGAGCCATGTCCACCAGAGCCTGTGGACCCCCGACGGGAAGGCCGCCTTTGCCGACCTTGATGGCCCGCATGGCATGTCGGCGCTGATGCAGCAGTATCTGGCGGGGCAACTGGCCCATGCGCAGGAGATCACGGCCTTTCTGGCGCCCTACGTGAACAGCTACAAGCGGTTCTGTGTGGGCATGTTCGCCCCCACCAAGGCGGTGTGGAGCGCCGACAACCGCACGGCGGGCTTCCGCGTCTGCGGCACGGGGTCCAAGGCGGTTCGGGTGGAATGCCGGATTCCGGGGTCCGACGTGAACCCCTATCTGGCCTGCGCCGCGCTGCTGGCCGCGGGGCTGGCGGGGGTCGAGGGCAAGATGGCGCTGGAGCCCGAGATGTCGGGCGACATGTACAACACCGCCGGAATCCGCGAAATTCCCAAGACCCTGCGCGAGGCGGCGACGCTGCTGCACGGGTCGGCCATGCTGCGCGCGGCCTTCGGCGATGACGTGGTTGACCATTATCACCACGCCGCACAGTGGGAAATCTCGGAAACCGACCGGGTCGTGACCGATTTCGAGGTGCAAAGACTGCTGGAACGCGCATAGGTCGGGGCCACGCCGCCCCGGCATTTGCGAACACGGCGGGGTGAACCCCGCCCTACGAGGGATGACATGACGTCTATTGAACTGATTTCGCCGGTTGACGGCTCTGTCTACGTGGCGCGCGCCGCGTTGAGCCGGGCCGAGGCCGAGGCTGCCGCCGCACGGGCGCGCGCTGCGCAAAAGGCTTGGGCCGCGCGCCCGCTGGCCGAGCGCATCGCGCTGGTCAAGGCCGGGGTGGCCGCGCTGATCGCCAGAAAGGACGTTCTGGTTCAGGAACTGGCGTGGCAGATGGGCCGCCCGGTGCGTTACGGCGGCGAGTTCGGCGGGGTGCACGACCGCACCGAATACATGGCCGGCATTGCCGAGGCGACGCTGGCCCCCCAGATGGTGGAAGACAGCGACCGCTTCACCCGCTACCTCGCGCGCGAACCGGTGGGCGTGGTGTTCATCGTGGCGCCGTGGAACTATCCCTACCTGACGGCCATCAACACGCTGGCCCCTGCCCTGATCGCCGGGAATGCGGTGGTGCTGAAACACGCCAGCCAGACCTTGTTGGTGGGTGAACGGCTGGCAGAGGCGTTTCACGAGGCGGGCATTCCTGCGGATGTGTTCCAGAATGTTGTGCTGGACCATGCGACAACCGAAGCGTTGATCGGCGCGCGGGCCTTCAACTTTGTCAATTTCACCGGTTCGGTGGCGGGCGGGCAGGCGATCGAGCGGGCGGCAGCGGGAACCTTTGTCGGGCTGGGTCTGGAACTGGGCGGCAAGGACCCCGGCTATGTGCGCGCCGACGCCGATCTGGACGCGGCGGTGGACAGCCTGATGGACGGCGCGATGTACAACGCGGGCCAGTGCTGCTGCGGGATCGAGCGGATCTATGTGCATGAAAGCCTGTATGATGCCTTCGTGGAAAAGTCGGTGGCCTGGGTCAAGGCCCTGACGCTGGGCAATCCGTTCGATGCGGCCAGCACGCTGGGCCCGATGGCCAACAAACGCTTTGCCGCCGTGGTGCGCGCCCAGACGGCCGAGGCGATTGCGGCGGGGGCAAAGGCGCTGATCGACGCAGCCGACTTTCCGGCGGATGACGGCGGGGCCTATCTGGCGCCGCAAATTCTGGTCGATGTCGACCATTCGATGCGGGTGATGAAAGAGGAATCCTTTGGCCCGGTCGTCGGCATCATGCCGGTGAAGGACGACGCCGAGGCGATCGCGCTGATGAACGACAGCCCCTATGGCCTGACCTGTTCGATCTGGACTGCCGATGCCGATGCCGCCGCCGCCATCGGCGCGCAGATCGAAACCGGAACAGTGTTCATGAACCGCTGCGACTACCTTGACCCTGCGCTGTGCTGGACCGGATGCAAGGACACCGGGCGCGGCGGATCGCTGTCCTACCTCGGGTTCCATGCGGTGACCCGGGTGAAATCCTACCATCTGAAGAAGGTGACGAAATGACCCATGCTGTTCCGAACCGCAACTGGTCCTACCCGACGGCGATCAAGTTCGGGGTGGGCCGGGTGGCGGAACTGGGCGATCTCGCAGTGGCGGCCGGGCTGAAACGCCCGCTTCTGGTGACCGACAAGGCGCTGGCCAGCCTGCCGATCACCGCCGCCGCGCTGGACGTGATGGACGCCGCAGGGCTGGGGCGGGCGGTGTTTTCCGACGTGGACCCGAACCCGAACGAAATCAACATGGCCGCGGGCATTGCCGCCTACAAGGCGGGCGGGCATGACGGGGTGATCTGCTTTGGCGGCGGTTCGGCGCTGGACCTGGGCAAGATGATCGCGCTGATGGCCGATCAGACGGTGTCGGTCTGGGATCTGGAAGACATCGACGACTGGTATACGCGGGCCGATGCCAGCAAGATTGCCCCGATCATCGCGGTGCCGACCACTGCCGGAACGGGCTCCGAAGTGGGGCGCGCCGGGGTTCTGACCAATTCGGTCACGCACAAGAAGAAGATCATCTTCCACCCCAGACTGCTGCCCGTCGTCACGATCTGCGACCCGGCGCTGACGGTCGGGATGCCGAAGTTCATCACCGCAGGCACCGGCATGGACGCGCTGGCGCATTGCCTTGAGGCGTACTGCTCGCCCTTCTACCACCCGATGAGCCAAGGCATCGCGCTGGAAGGGATGCGGCTGGTGTTCGAAAACCTTCCGCTGGTCTATGCCGATCCGGGCAATCTGGATGCCCGCGCGCACATGATGTCGGCAGCGGCGATGGGGGCCGTGGCGTTCCAGAAAGGGCTGGGGGCCATCCATTCGCTGTCCCACCCGGTGGGCGCGGTCTATGGCACGCATCACGGCACGACGAACGCGGTGGTCATGCCGATGGTGCTGGACTTCAACAAGGTCGAGATCGAAGAACGTCTGACCCGCGCTGCGGCCTATCTGGGGTTCACGGGCGGCTATGCCGGGTTCCGCGATCAGGTGATGCAGTTGCGTGCGACGCTGAACATCCCGGCCAACCTGACCGCGATGGGGGTCAATCCGGCCGATCTGGACATGCTGACCGACATGGCGCT
>JAIYDJ010000020.1 GCA_027487575.1 Rhodobacter sp.
CGCGTGTTGATGATGTCGACGAACAACGTCCTCAGCCCCGCCAACGGCAACCCGATCATCGTGCCGTCGCAGGACATGGTTCTGGGCCTTTACTACGTGACCATGGAGCGCAAGGGCATGGCCGGCGAAGGCATGGCCTTCTCGGACATCGAAGAAGTGGAACACGCCCTTGCGGCGGGTGCGGTGCACCTGCATGCAAAGATCAAGGCGCGTCTGCGGCAGGTCGACGAGACCGGCAACATCGTCTGGAAACGGTTCGACACCACTCCCGGCCGCCTGCGGTTGGGGAACCTTCTGCCGTTGAACGCGAAGGCACCCTTCGAGCTGGTGAACCGCCTGCTGCGGAAACGGGATGTGCAGACCGTCATCGACACCGTCTACCGCTACTGCGGCCAGAAGGAATCGGTGATCTTCTGCGACCAGATCATGACCCTTGGCTTCCGTGAGGCGTTCCGGGCCGGCATCTCGTTCGGCAAGGACGACATGGTGATCCCGGAAACCAAGTGGGACCTGGTGAACGAAACGCGCGAGCAGGTCACCGGCTTCGAACTGCAGTACATGGACGGCCTGATCACCCAGGGCGAGAAGTACAACAAGGTTGTCGACGCCTGGACCAAGTGCAACGACAAGGTCACCGAGGCGATGATGTCGACCATCTCGGCCACCCATTTCGACGCCAACGGCGCCGAGAAGGAGCCGAACTCGGTCTACATGATGGCCCACTCGGGTGCCCGGGGTTCGGTCATCCAGATGAAGCAGCTGGGCGGGATGCGCGGCCTGATGGCCAAGCCGTCGGGCGAGATCATCGAGACGCCGATCATCTCGAACTTCAAGGAAGGTTTGACCGTTCTTGAATATTTCAACTCGACCCACGGCGCCCGCAAGGGCCTCGCGGACACCGCGTTGAAGACGGCGAACTCGGGCTATCTGACCCGCCGTCTGGTGGACGTGGCGCAGGACTGCATCGTGCGAAGCCACGACTGCGGCACCGAACGCGGCATCACCGCCGACACTGCCGTCAACGACGGCGAAGTCGTGCAGACGCTGGCGGAACGCGTGCTGGGCCGGGTCGCCGCCGATCCGATCATGGTTCCGGGCACCGACGAGGTGATCGTGGACCGTGACGAGATCATCGACGAGCGCAAGGCCGACCTGATCCATCAGGCCGGTGTGGCGTCCGCCCGCATCCGTTCGCCGCTGACCTGCGATGCAGAGGAAGGCGTCTGCGCACTGTGCTATGGCCGTGATCTGGCCCGTGGTACGCTGGTGAACATCGGCGAGGCTGTCGGCATCATCGCCGCGCAGTCCATCGGCGAACCCGGCACCCAGCTGACGATGCGGACCTTCCACATCGGCGGCATCGCCCAAGGCGGCCAGCAGTCGTTCCTCGAAGCCTCGCAAGAGGGCCGGATCGAGTTCCGCAACGCCAACCTTCTGTCCAACGTCAACGGCGAACAGATCGTGGTGGGCCGCAACATGTCCATCGCCATCGTCGACGAGGCAGGGCAGGACCGCGCGGTGCACAAGCTGACTTACGGCGCGAAAATCCACTCCAAGGACGGCCAGCAGGTGAAACGCGGCGCGAAACTGTTCGAATGGGACCCCTACACCCTGCCGATCATCGCGGAAAAGGCCGGTGTCGCGCGCTTTGTCGACCTCGTCTCGGGCATTTCGGTGCGCGAAGATACCGACGAGGCGACGGGCATGACCCAAAAGATCGTGTCGGACTGGCGTTCTGCCCCCAAGGGCAGCGACCTCAAGCCGGAAGTGATCATCATGGACCCGGCAACGGGCGACCCGGTGCGTGCCGACAACGGCAACCCGATCAGCTATGCCATGTCGGTGGATGCGGTTCTGTCGGTCGAAGACGGCCAGGAAATCCGCCCCGGCGACGTGGTGGCGCGTATCCCGCGCGAAGGGGCCAAGACCAAGGACATCACCGGGGGTCTTCCCCGCGTGGCGGAACTGTTCGAGGCGCGCCGCCCGAAGGATCACGCAATCATCGCTGAAACCGATGGTTATGTGCGCTTTGGCAAGGACTACAAGAACAAGCGTCGCATCACCATCGAACCGGTGGACGGCACCTTGTCGCCCTTGGAATACATGGTGCCCAAGGGCAAGCATATCCCGGTGCAGGAAGGCGACTTCGTGCAGAAGGGCGACTACATCATGGACGGCAACCCGGCTCCGCACGACATCCTGCGGATCCTGGGGGTCGAGGCGCTGGCAAACTACATGATCGACGAGGTGCAGGACGTTTACCGCCTGCAGGGCGTGAAGATCAACGACAAGCACATCGAGGTGATTGTGCGCCAGATGCTGCAGAAGCTGGAAATCCTCGACAGCGGCGACACCACGCTGCTGAAGGGCGAGCATGTCGACAAGGCGGAACTGGAAGAAGAAAACGTGAAGGCCCGCAACCGCGGCCTGCGCGAAGCCAGCGCCGAGGCGATCCTGCTGGGCATCACCAAGGCGTCGCTGCAGACCCGCAGCTTCATCTCGGCGGCGTCGTTCCAGGAAACCACGCGCGTGCTGACCGAAGCTTCGGTTCAGGGCAAGCGCGACAAACTGGTCGGCTTGAAGGAAAACGTCATCGTCGGCCGTCTGATTCCGGCAGGCACCGGTGGCGCCACCAGCCGTATTAAGAAGATCGCCGCCGACCGCGACATGACGGTGATCGACGCCCGACGCCATGACGCCGAGGTGGCCGCCGCCCTTGCGGCGCCGACGGAAACGATGGACTTTGCAGACACGGACTCCGGTCTGGTCGATACGGTCGAAAGCCGCGACGCGTAAGCGATCGTCCGCAAGAAGATGGAAGGCCCCCTGTCCACGTGACAGGGGGCCTTTTTCATGGCGCGGCCGCCCCTACCAAACGGTAAACCGCACCGGAATGGTCGCGATCCCAAGGGCCAGCCGCAGATTATGGGCCTGCAACGCCCATGCGCCTGACGCACCAGCATTGGCACCAAGGTTGAACGCCGAGGTCAGCGGGTGCGACCAGGAACTGACGTATGTCCCGTATTGCGCCAGCCTGACGATTCCGCCAGCTTCGTAGCATTCAAAGGAGATCGTCTGCCCGGCGCCCCTGTGATGGGCGGCGTGGGTCAGAAAGGTGAAGGCCAACGGGCTGACCGCGATGACGGTGACCGGGTCCGAACCGGTGCCCATATTGTTGAACGGCCCCACGGTGTCGATCAGATCGTAGGTTGTTCCCATGACGATCGAAGTGGCGCCGCCCCGGCCTGAAACGGTGAAAGGAAAGATATCGTTCGGGCGACGTTGCAGGATGGCCATCGCCGCCAGTGCGGTGACGGTGCCCGATACCGGGCCGAGATCCCAGTCGTGTCTATACGTTCCCATAAAATGCTCCTCAAAAGAAAAGGTCAAAGATAACAGACGTAAGCGCAGACGGGACCGGACCCGCGATAGTTTGAAAGGACCCGTCAAGTAAGAAAAATGTGTAAGGAAAGCTATCGGGAGAGGCCCCCTCTGGCAAGGGCGTGCTGCGGCTGTCCTGCCTTTCGCCTGCTGCGTTCGGTTCCAGTCTTTTCACTGGCCCCCTCCATGCCCCCCTGTTAGCGATGGCCGCCAAAGGGGACAGGCATGGCGATATCCGACAACCTGCGCGGCGTGATCTACATGAACGTCAGCATGCTGGCCTTCACGGTCAACGACAGCTTCATGAAGGCGGTCACGCAGACCCTGCCGCTGTTTCAAGCGATCACGCTGCGGGGGCTGATTTCGGTCGTTGCCTTGATGATTATCGCGCAGGCGATGGGTGGGTTGCGGCTGTGGCCCGCACGGCGCGACCGGGGTATGATGGCGATCCGGTCCCTGGCCGAGGTTGGCGGGACCGTGTTCTTTCTGACCGCGCTGATGCAGATGCCGCTGGCGAACCTGTCCGCGATCATGCAGGTCGTGCCGCTGGCCGTCGCACTTGCGGCGGCGCTGTTTTTCGGCGTGCCACTTGGCTGGCGGCGGTTGACCGCGATCTTCGCGGGGTTTGTCGGTGTGATGGTCATCATCCGCCCCGGCGCAGACAGCTTTACCGTCTGGTCGGTGCTGGGCCTTGCATCTGTCATTTGCGTTGTGGTGCGCGACCTTGCCACCCGGCGGCTGTCGGCCGACGTTCCTTCCACGGCGGTTTCGGTCTGGGCCGCCGTGACGGTCACGGTTATGGGGATGGTCGGTGCTGCCGTGGAAGGGTGGAAGCCGTTCGGGATGGCCGAGGCGCTGCAGATCCTTGGATCAGCGGCATTCCTGATTGTCGGCTACCTTTTCTCGGTCATGGTCATGCGGGTCGGTGACATCGGCCTGATCGCGCCTTTCCGTTATACCGCGCTTTTGTGGGCGATCCTGTTGGGCTGGTTGGCCTTCGGCACGCTGCCCGACGGCTGGACATTGATCGGGGCCGGGATCGTCGTGGCGTCGGGCCTGTTCACGCTGTGGCGGGAACGCGCGTTGCGCCGGGCCGTCCGGGCGTGACCCGGTGCAAGGCCGATTGCAAGGCGGGGGGGGCTGGGCTACTGATGCGCCATCCGCACAGGCCGGGACGCGCATGACCACCCTCAGCATCGTGATCCCCGCCCGCAACGAAGCCGGCAACATCGTGGCGCTGGTGGATGAGATCGTTGCCGCTCTCAACGGCCTTGCCCCGTTCGAAATCCTTGTCGTCGATGATGGATCGACCGATGCGACCGTGGCCGTTCTGACCCAACGGGCAGAAACGCTGCCGCAACTGCGACTGATCCGGCATGATATCTCTGGCGGACAAAGTGCGGCCGTTCACACCGGCGTTCTTGCGGCGCGGTCAGACATCATCCTGACGCTGGACGGGGACGGGCAGAACCCGCCGGGCGAACTGCCCAAGCTTGCTGCGCCGTTGCTCGCGGATCGAACCGGAAGGATCGGGCTGGTGGCCGGGCAGCGGGTGGGTCGGCAGGATACCTGGTCGAAGAAGATGGCGTCGCGTCTGGCAAACCGTCTGCGCGGCTGGCTGCTGCGCGATGGAACGCGCGACACCGGTTGTGGGTTGAAGGGGTTCCGTCGGGATGCCTTTTTGGCACTGCCCTACTTCGATCACATGCACCGCTATCTGCCTGCGTTGTTCGTGCGCGATGGCTGGCAGATCGTGCATGTCGACGTGACGCACCGGGCGCGGGGGGCGGGGCGTTCGAACTACTCCAACCTGCAGCGCGCAATTGTCGGGGTGCCGGACCTGTTGGGCGTGGTGTGGCTGTCACGGCGGCGCAAGAGGGCGCGGCCGATGGACCGGGATGGGAGCGCGTGATGCAGACACTGATGGCCTGGTTCAATGTGGACAGTCCGGCTGAGCTGGCTTGGGTGTTCTTCGGCCTGTGTGCGCAACTGATGTTCACCGGGCGGTTCATCGTGCAGTGGCTCGCGTCGGAAAAGGCGAAAAAATCGGTAATGCCGGTGGCGTTCTGGTACTTTTCGCTGACCGGGGGGCTGATGCTCTTGGCCTATGCGATCCACCGCGCTGATCCGGTCTTCATTCTGGGGCAATCCCTGGGTGTGGTGATCTATCTGCGCAACCTTTGGCTGATCCGGGTGGAAAAGCGTCGGGACTGACCGAAAATACCGAAGTTTTGACCCGTCACAGTCGCAATTTCCGGTCAGAACGTACATCATGACCGACATGCGCCCCTTTTCGCACTCTGCCGCGCCAGTATCGACCGTCCCGGGCCGCCGGGCCGTGTGGCTTGCCGTGCTGTTTCTGGCCGAATTGCTGGTGCTGGCGGTGGCGTATCAGTTCTTTGCGCAGATCGAGTGCCACATGATCGGCGCGCAGGCGCTGTGCGAGGGACTGAAATCGCTGGTCGCCCGCGCCATTGTGGTGGCGGCTGTGGCAACGGTTCTGCTGATGGCGCATCCGGTCGCGCGGTCGCGCTTTCTGAACGGGGCGCGGGCGGGTGGATGGGGCTGGGCCGCTGTGCATGTGGTCGGACTTGGCCTGATGTTCCTGCCGCTGGTTCAGGTCGGGACGGGCGATCTGGGGGCGGCCTTCGGTGCGGCCTTGGCGCCATGGGCAATCGGGGCGGTGGCGGCAGCACTTGGCGGGTTGTTCTGGCTGGCCCCGCCCGGCGTCTGGGGGCGGCTGGCAACCGATCTCGGCCCGGTGTCCTTGGCAGCCCTGGGCGTCGCCGCGTTGACGCCCGATCTGGCCGAGGCGATCCGGCCGATCTGGGACTGGAGCTTTTTGACGGCCATGACGTTTGACGCGGTCGCGCTGTTTCTGGGGGCGATCACCACCGTCAGCGTGGCGAACCCGGCCGAATACGTGATCGGCGTCCAGGACTTTGCGGTGCACATCTCGCGTCAGTGTTCGGGGGTCGAAGGCTTTGCACTGGTGACGGCCTTCGTTGCGATCTACGCCGTCATCTTTCGCAGCAGCCTGCGCATGGGGCGCTTCCTCCTGGTGGTGCTTCCGGCGGCGCTTGTCCTGAGCTGGCTGTTGAATGTGGTGCGGATCGGGGCGTTGATCCTTGTTGGGGCAAACCTGTCCCCAACCGTGGCCGTGAACGGGTTTCACTCTTATGCCGGATGGCTGTTTTTCACGCTTCTGGCCTTGGGGCTGGTCGCAGTCGTGCAGATCAGCCCGTGGTTGCACAAGGGAACCCCGTCGCGTCAGGGGGATCCGTTGCGGCAGGACGCGGTCGCGGCCGCAATCCTGCCATTCATCCTGTTCATGATCATCTCGACGCTGGTGTCGGCCCTTGCCCCGCATCCCGACCTTGGCTATCCGGTCAAGGCACTGGCGCTGTTGCTGGTCGTTCTGGCGTTCTGGCCGGCCTATCGGCGCATGTCCTGGCGGTTCGATCCGCTGGCAGTCGGTGCGGGTTTGGGCATCGGCGTTATGTGGATCGCGCTGTCAGGGCCGGGCGATCCCGAACTCTCGGCGATGCTGGCCCTGATGACCCCGGCCTCCTATGTCAGCTGGGTCGTCCTGCGGCTGCTGGGCACGGCATTGCTTGTGCCCTTGGTCGAAGAAATGTTCTTTCGCGGCTACATGCTGACGCGGCTCGATGGACCCGGCTGGCGGCGGATCGTTGCGATCGCGTTGTCATCAGCGGCCTTTGCGGCGATGCACGGCCGCTGGATCGAGGCGGGACTGGCCGGTATGGTTTTCGCCCTTCTGGCGATACGGCAGGGGCGTGTCGCCTCTGCCGTTCAGGCGCATGTCGTCGCGAATGTTCTGATCGGGCTGGCCGCGGCCTGGCACGGCGATTTCAGCCTGATCTGACGGTCGAGTCCGGTCCGACAGGTCAGGCCTGACGGCGACGGCGTTCCCAGGCAAAAGCCAGAATCGCGATGATCGCGGCCACGGCAAGCAAGCCCGTCGATGCGTCAATCTCGGGGACCGACGTGGTCGTACCGTGGTGACCGCCAGAACTGCCGCTGTAAGTCCACCAATTCCACCAATTCATGATTGCACTCCTAACAAGAACCCCTTCTTTTTATTGCCTCACCCGCTGCCGCCCGACAAGAAAAAACCATAGTCTTGGCCGCTATTTGGCCTTTTTCGCGAAAAGCACGTTTGCAATCCTGACAGGCATCGCCCTATTGTTGCCATCCAGCGGACAGTGAAGCTTGGCAAGCCGCGCGCATGAGCGGAGACGCGGCTTGGGGCCGCCGCAATTGGCAAGTGATTCGCGCCATGCACGGCCTTTTCTGCGGGCAACCGCGACGAACAGGATCGTGGAACCGGCGCCGCCGGCTCGTGTTGACAACCCCAGCGACTCCCCCTATACGCCCGCCTACTTGGTGTTGCGACGTCTGTCCGGCACCCGGCAACGAATGAATGTAGTGGTCATGATCCGGGCCTGCGCCCCGATCCTCTGGAATTCCACCGCGTCGTCCCCATGCGCAGGGGACGTCTGCGGTTTTGGCGTTTTGTCATACGGGCAAGGCGTCGTCGAGAAGCAGCGCCCTCAGGTCCGGGGGGCGAGTATTGACAGCAGAACACGAGGAACGTGAATGCCGACGATTCAACAGCTCATCCGCAAACCGCGGGAGCCCAACGTGCGGAAGTCCAAGTCGCAGCACTTGGAATCCTGCCCGCAGAAACGGGGCGTTTGCACCCGAGTCTACACCACCACCCCGAAAAAGCCGAACTCGGCCATGCGGAAAGTTGCCAAGGTCCGTCTGACCAACAGCTTCGAAGTGATCTGCTATATCCCCGGCGAAAAGCACAACCTTCAGGAACACTCCGTGGTCCTGATCCGCGGCGGTCGTATCAAGGACCTTCCCGGTGTGCGCTATCACATCCTGCGCGGCGTTCTGGATACGCAAGGCGTCAAGGATCGTCGTCAGCGTCGTTCGAAATACGGCGCCAAGCGGCCGAAGTGAGGAGATAAAGCATGTCACGTCGTCACGCCGCAGAAAAACGCGAAGTCTTGCCGGACGCCAAATATGGCGACAAGGTTCTGACCAAGTTCATGAACAACCTGATGATCGACGGCAAGAAGTCTGTCGCCGAAAGCATCGTCTACGGCGCGCTTGACCGCGTCCAGACCCGCCTGAAGCGCCCCGCTGTCGAAGCCTTCCACGAAGCGCTCGACAACGTGAAGCCTTCGGTCGAGGTCCGCTCGCGCCGCGTCGGCGGTGCGACCTACCAGGTCCCCGTCGAAGTCCGCACCGAACGCCGTGAGGCGCTGGCGATCCGCTGGCTGATCATCGCGGCCCGCAAGCGCAACGAGAACACGATGGAAGAGCGTCTGGCCGCCGAGCTGGCCGATGCCGTGCAGAACCGCGGCACCGCCGTGAAGAAGCGCGAAGACACCCACAAGATGGCCGACGCAAACAAAGCGTTCAGCCATTACCGCTGGTAAGGGGTCATCATGGCAC